>JABIHA010000085.1 GCA_018649885.1 Bacteriovoracaceae bacterium | reverse complement strand
GTTATCAATAATCTCAACTTGCAGAAAGCTTGGTGTGAGTTTTTGGAAATACCTAGATGACCGAACTTCGACCCGCGGAGAACTTCCTTTTCTTGCCCAAACTATACGATCTCTTTAAAAACAGTATATTGGGCAGTTACGCAAAAGGTGACCAAATGCTAAACACCCCCTATCCTTCTTACACTCCACACCAAAATTTGATCAAGCTATGACAAGATATCTCGCACCCAAAATAAGGAGCAAATTAGTGAAATATGCAATCATTTCTGGCCTTTTGTCTCTGTTAATTTCAAGTAGTTGGGCAGGATCTCCAGAGTCATGCAAAATCATTGGTATGAAGATTAAAGCTCTTGAATCGAGCAATTCTACTAGTATGACAAAAATCAATAGCTTAAAGAAAAATGCTGATAAAAACGCAGGGGAACTAGAGAAGCTAAGTACTCAGCACCAAAATACCAGCGAAATGATCACTGGTTTACAAAGGGTCTACAGCACTAGTTGCTCTAAAACCTAAAAATTTGACCATGCTATAAACTTTTAATATTCATGGTGAAAACTTATATGGACGGTATTATGAATCGAAAAGAAATTGTAATTTCAGGACAAAATATTAGCTACTGTGAAGCCGGAGATCCAGCGTCACAATCCATTGTATTTATCCACGGTAACTCTAGTTCTTCTCAAAGTTTTCGTGAAGTAATGGACTCTGCGATATTACAAAAATATCATTTACTTGCCATCGACCTAATGGGACATGGAAAGAGTGAGAAGGCCTGTGACCCAAATAATTACCATCTCCCCTACTATGCAACTCTAATCACTGAGTTTGTTCAAAAAAATGATTTAAAAAATGTAATTCTGGCCGGTCACAGCCTTGGTGGTCATATTGCCATAGAAGCTGCTCCAAATTGCCAAAACCTAAAGGGTGTCATGGTTTGGGGAACTCCTCCGCTTGGCAATCCGCCTGAAATGGCACGGGCCTTTTTACCAACACCTGAAGTTGCAGGATTTTTTAGTGCAGAAGTCGACAAAGAGATGGCACAAAAACTTTCACAGGTTTGTTTTTATGAAAGCGAAAAAAATACTGAGGCAATAGATGAATTTGCCAATTCAATACTAAGTACCGATCCAAATGCACGTGAGTTCATGGCCAAATCAGTGGGCGAGCTAAACTTTTTAAATGAATTAGAAATCATAGAAAAACTCAAAGTACCTCTTTGCGTATGCATTGGGACCAAAGAAAAAGTGATCGATCCAAACTATTTTAATGAACTGGAAGTCTATTGGTTTTGGCGCGAGAAAGTGATGCGCTCGGAGTGTGGGCACACCTTTCACATTGAGCAAACAAGTGCATTCACACGTCTTTTATCTGAATTTTCTGAAGATGCTTTTTCAAGACAAGTGGTAGCTGTACCTGCAGGGAAATCAAAGTCAAAAAATTTACTGGAAAATGCCTAAGAAATTTGCTCTAGTTGCCACTCACCTTGCCCTCTACTGAGGATTTGAAAGTTGGCATCCACAAGCTTTTTTCGAAGATTATGTATATGAACATCTAATGTTTTGGGAGTAACAGCGATTCCTTTCCAAACCTTCTGCTGAATCTCTTCTCTTGTAACAGGACCCCTTGAAGGAGAATTGAGAAAACACTCAAGAATCTGTCTCTCCCTGTGAGTCAAGCTTGCCAGGTTAAATTGCTTCACCTCTAAATGACCGATAGCATTTGGATCGACGATTCTCTCAACTCGAATCACCAATTCATTTTTACTAAATGGCTTAACCACATAGTCGCGGGCCCCAGCAAAATAGCAGTGGCGCATGACATCTATATCATCAATACTGGTGACCACAATGTGATTCATTTTTGCTAGTGCATCTTTATTCAATTCATTGAGAGTGTAGTCAAAAATTTGCTCATCACCCAAAAGAGGTTCAATAATTGATAACTCAGGGCGACTTACATCAGATTGAAGGGCCCCAAAGAAATTTTCAAAGTCCGAGAAAAATCGAATGTTATAGCGGACGCCCAATGCCTGGCGGTAAACCTGAATACTATTTTGACAGTCATCTAGTACCCAGATATCAATCCTTCTCTTCAACCTTCTCTCCCGAATTTACTGAATTAAATTTAAAGTTAATGGGCACACAACTTTCAAGTCAAGAAGTTATGCGTTGGTCATTAACTCCAAAAAGCCCATTAAACCTATAAAAACAATGCATAAAACGATTTATTCTTAACAAGAATTAAATGAATTTAACTGATGTAAATGTAAATTCTCACACAACGCCAGACTTAAAGGTAGCTCTGGAGCAATACTTTTTCTAAAAAGTTTGCATAGATTTTCCAAACATCGTGACCATATCCCCCTGCAATACAATAACTTTGTGGGACTCCTAGCTGCTTCAAAAAATTGAAAACGAGCATATCTCTGGCCAGCATCTGGTCCTCACTCAATTTGAGAAGTTCTGCACTTTTTAAAATATCTTTTTCATAAGGGTCAGCTCCCCCAACCACAATACATAACCCAGGCAGCCTAGAATTGTCTCTTAGCCTGTTAAGGCCCCTTTCAAGCTCACTTAGATAAAGACCCTCTTCACCAACACCAATGGGAATATCAACAGTACTGGGGGTAAATTGAGGTGCACTTGCATTTTGATCATCTAGGGGCCATCCATCTTTCATATGAATACTCAAAGTCTGAATCAAATCATTGTCTTTTGTCAGCTCCGCTGTGCCATCTCCCTTATGACAGTCCACATCAATGACCCATGCTGAATTAATTTTTCCAGCTCTGAGTAGCTCAGTAAGAGTGATTACAATGTCATTAACAAAACAAAAACCTCTGCCTCCAAAACTCATAGCGTGATGCATTCCACCGCCCAGCAAGTAGCTAAACCCTGTCTGAAGTGCACGATTTGAGGATTCTATTAGGGCCTGCACATGAAGTAGATGAGAGTTCACCATCTCTTTCAAGGGAGATGTAGCGGCCTTTGGGTTATAGCGATTGTAGTTGCCCTTATCATCAACCAATTCAAAAGACTTAATCAAGGCCATCTCGGGATGATTGGTAATCATGTCCACATATACCTGGTCATGACACTGATTAAGCCTTTCTACACTGTAGGGTTCTCCCATAAATTCATGGAACCACTTCTCTTTAACAGCTCCAAGTTGTGGAATGGAAAAAAGGTGCTCAAGTGTTAATTCGGCGCGAGTATCCTTAAGCGGAACCTCTATGCCGTATTGGGATAGGTTATGTTTTAGACTTTGAGAGTAGACGACACTAGGCTTCATGTGTGACTAGTAGGTTGTGGTATTCTTTTTTCAACCCAGAAATTTCATCAAAATTTTCAAAGTTTTGATACTTTTTGTAGCCTTTCAAAAGAATCTCACATTTTCTGATCAATTGTTTTTTTAGACTTACCTTCCACTCATTTTTTAAATTTCCATTTTTATAAACACCGTCCATTGATTTTACACGGTAGTAATCCATCGCTTTGTACTGTCTTGAAAGTTGGTCACTGTGACCACCAAATTTTCTAATAAGGGGTTTTTCTATAAAACCCACTTCATATTGAGACGTAATTTTAAGCCATAAATCATAATCCTCACAAACAGTGAAACTCTCATCAAATCCATTCATGTCTGCTAAAACAGACCTTCTAATCATTGAAGCAGAGGGAGAAATAAGGCAAAGAGGAAGACATTTTTCAAAAATTTTCCCACCAAATTTTTTGTGTTTTCTCATGGCATTGACTCTTGTGCCATTTCGAATCCAGATCTCTTCGCCGTGAACAAGAGGCACCTGAGGATTTTGGGCCACATAATCTATCTGAGATTGAAGTTTGTCAGGCATCCATTCATCATCAGAATCAAGAAGAGCAATCCATTCACCGGAAGATTTTTTTAAGGCCTCATTTCTGGCAGCCGATACCCCACGGTTAGTTGTTTTTAACAGATGGACTTTATCTGCCAGCTGATTTTTATTTATATACCAGTTTATAACTTGGAAGCTCTCATCAGTAGATCCATCATCAACAATCCACACTTCAAAATTAGTGTATGTTTGATCCAGTACAGACTTAAGGGCCCGCAGAACAATACTAGAACGGTTATAGGTGGGGATGATCACACTTATAAAAGGAGAGCTCATCTTACCTCCATTAAATGCTTTGTCGCAATTTCATGAGATCTATTCACTAATTCAAGGGGGGCCAAATTTTCAAGAGCACGAAGAGTACTTTCAAGTTGCTTTTCATTTCTCATTCCCACTAATGCTGCTCTTATTGCTGGATGTCCCAGAGAAAAAGAAAGTGCAAGAGAAACTCCGTCCACACCTTTTTGATCTAACAATGGATTAATTTCTTCCATTGCTTGATACATGGGAGCCTTATTCATATCCTTCCACCAAGGAGCACTAGATCTGCAATCAGTGGAATCAAATTTCCTTGAAGCATCGACTCGTTTTGTCAGGATACCTTTTTGAAAAGTTCCCCAACCCATAAAAGGTATATGGTGCTGTTCTAAATACGGAAAGAGTTGATCCCTTACTGAATCAGCGAAAAGGTTGTATTCACTTTGGACCATATCAATTTTGCATACCTCTCGGGCCTTTTCTAATTCGTCCACATTTGTATTGCAAAGTCCTATATACTTTATTTTTCCGGCCTTCTTAGCATCTACTAATACTTTAAGGGAATCTCTTATATCAACATTTTGATCTGGCCAATGAATCATGTATAGATCGATGTAATCTGTTTGAAGTCTTTCAAGACTTTGACCCAACATCTTCTCACAGATGGCAGGATCATTAGTCATATTGACTCTCGTATTCGAATGCCAATCAATGCCACACTTAGAAATTAAAAATACTTTTTCTCTTATATCTTTAAAGGCCTTGCCCATTCTAATTTCAGAGCTCCCAAAACCGTAAATAGGAGCCGTATCGAAAAAATTAATTCCCGCTTCGAAGGCCTTTTTTAAAAGCCTAATTGATTCATCCTCAGTGATGGGTCCAAAGCCGTAACCCTTGCCCTCACCGCTTATAGAAGCCCCTCCAAAACAAATTGTAGACAGGGGAAACCCATGGTCTAAAAAATTAAAAGTCCTCATCCGACACCTCGCAAAATTTGAATCATCCTACCAAGGTCTTCACTCCTTTGTAATACCAATTGCAATAATTAATTTCGGGAGATTGGATGTCAGTTTTGCCGAGATTACATTTTTGTGAGGAAGAAAAACCGCAGGTGTGCCCAAAGGCACATCGAGGATTTTTCGACTGAACAAAGATGTAAGATTGGTGAAAGTGGCATCCAAGATCCCGTAATAAATTTTTGCAGTTGGTATAAGCCCCTGCCCTGGCCGTAAGATCCCGATTATGCCAAAACGGTAACGATACTCATGGAGAAAAATTGGAACTTCTAACATTTGCCCACAAAAAAGAGGCCACGGCCTTTCTATCCTCAGCCCCCTACACTTTGCACAAAGAGGCCGGGATTAAATACCATACATCCGGAGATACAATCATCTTGATTACTGGCGAGGGAATGGAAAAAACACAGATGGCACTAGAAGCATTTTTCGAAAATTCTTACTATAAAATTAATCATATCTTAAACCTGGGATTTGCTGGCTCCCTCTCCCAAGACTTCCATCCAGGCGAGACTTTTAAGGTCGTCAGCTGCCACAAATGGGAAGGTGACTGGTCCTCTGAACAACCTCTGGAAACGACTAACGGAAAAAATGGAATAGAGCTTGTCACCAGTCACAGCAGGATTCATGACAAAGAACTAGCTGGTGAGCTTTCCGTCAAAGCAAAAATTGTCGATCGTGAGTTTTGGACTATTGCCAACTTTGCTGCTGAGAACGCCCTCTCTTATGGAAGCTATAAAATTATCAGTGATTATGCTTTTGAATTTACAACCATCTCACTAATCAAAAAAAAGGCCCTGGATTACTCCAAGGCCCTTTATGATTTTTATCTACAAAATAGTTTTTAGAACACACCTTTAATGACGTCAAAGCCCGCCTTTAACCCCAGCCGAATTGACGATTGATAGTAATCTTCATTGTTTTGGTCTTTCACAGCATCGTTGGCAAAGTAGCCTCCTGAGTAAACAATGTGGTAGCGGATATCTTGTCCTTCAAACGGAAAAAACTCAAAGCCCACATCCCCTGCAGTTCTCTTGTTGTGAGACTCAGAGTGCAAAACTTTCTTGTCAAAAATGGCCTTAACAAATGGTCTCACTTCCCCGTGTCGATTGAACTGAATTTTTGCCATGCCCGACATATATTTAAATCTATCCTTTTTGAGAAATCCTCCATCGAGTTCAATATTTAAATCACCCAATAAAAAATTTGATCCAAAGAAAAAATAGTGATCTGGATGCTTTCTGCCCGCTATAGGTCTAAAGCTATAGCTTAAGTGAGGATAGATAACCTCTGGAATGATATTCCCATACCAAGAGATCATGTAATGAAAATTCTTTTGTTTTGCTGGAGTGGAATTGGCGTCATCAGAATTATTAATTGAAATATAGTATTTTTGCCCAGCATTCCTGTAGTGAAGATTCACTCCCGTCCCATAATGAGAAACATTAGTGGAGGCCCATGAATATGTATAAACATCTGTTTCATTTAGATATTGCTCTCTGGTTCCCCACTTAAGGTAATCCTTACCAAATTGCATCGACCAGTGATCGTCAAACCAACCCTGAACATAGGCTTTCTCAAGGGCATTGCTAGCATTATCTACCAGATGATTATCAGCTGTATTTTCAAAAGCGTATCTCAAATGATAGGTGTAGCCTTTGACCACTTCACCCTTCACCCCCAATCTGGCCTTATTTACTTCAAAAGCAGAGTAATCGTGAGTTCCAGTTCTCTTTTGCTCAAAATTGTATTTTGTGGCATCAAGTCTTGAATCTATATAAACATTTGTCGACACCGCGTAGCTGGCAAAGGTCCAGGATCCTAAAATCAGTGCGCCGAGAAATCGAAAGAGAACCTTAAAAGAGTTCTTCATTTAGAAAATCCTTTTTTTAAAGAAAAGTAGCTCATTATATATTGAGATATTTTAAAGGGCCCGACGTGTAAAATCAAACTTATGCTGTAAAAATATGATCATTTTGGCCCTTTACCACTAATCATCTTTTGTTTTAGAGTCAGCTAAACCAAACCCGAGGATAAGCCATGAGCCACAAGCCCCTTTCAGTTAAATGCCCCCTTGCAGGAACCCCAACAGCTAAACCCCTTTACCCAACAAGCGTTACGAACTCTAAAGGAGAGGAGATTTTGGTGGGTGACCCCAAAATGACTCGAGGACTTCTGGCCTTGATGAATATGCATGCTGTAATAGGAGGAGCTGCGTGTCACTGGGGCGGACCTGCAGCACTGGCAGAAATTATGTCTGCTTGTCATGGTTTGATGTTTCATCGCTCTAAACAAAACTGGTCAGATGATTTTAATTTTGTGAATGACGAAGGCCACGCAGAAAATGGAGTCTATGCTCTTAGGGCCAATCTAGGCTTTGATAATCTCAGCTTTAATGACCTCAAAGGTTTTAGATCCATCGAAAGTAAACTCACAGGCCACGGGGAAGGACACTTAAACCCAGAAGGAGTCTTACTATCCAATGGTCCTCTTGGCTCATCTATTGCCCAAGCTCAAGGCCTGGCCTTTGCCGATAAATTAATTGGAAATAACAGAGTGACCATGATGGTGGTCTCAGACGGCGCTTCAATGGAGGGCGAGACCAAGGAAGCCTTTGCGGCGATTCCAGGACTTGCTTCAAAAGGTAAACTCAACCCAGTAGTGATGATCATTTCAGACAACAATACCAAATTATCTGGAAGAATCGATACTGATGCCTTTGACATGGCCCCAACCTTTCAGGGCCTTGAAATAATGGGCTGGGATACTAGAAAAGTTGAAAATGGACACAATCTGCAAGAAGTTTTTAACAGTGTGGAAAGTGCCGTAGATTCGGCCATAGCAAATCCCCAAAAACCAATATGCTTATGGGTAAAAACTATAAAAGGCTATGGAGTTAAAAGTACCATGGACAGCAGCTCCGGTGGTCACGGATACCCATTAAAAGGAAACGACGGCAAGCTAGTCGCCTTTGTTGATGAAATTTTTGAAGGGAATACCCCTGAAGAAATAAAAACCTGGGCCACAGAGCTTGAAAAGACAACTCCGGCCAAACACCCAGCACCTGCAGAAGTTGGATCTTCAAAAAGAGAAAAGGCCCAAGCTGGATTTTCAAGAGCTGCCATTAGAGCAGCTTCAGAGGGCCTTCCGGTCTATTCAATTTCCTCTGACCTAGCTGGCTCCACTGGAATGGCAGCCTTCCAAAAAGAATTTCCTCAGCTCTCCCAAGATGTGGGAGTTGCAGAAAGTAATATGGTTTCGATGGCATGTGGCCTATCAAAACATGGGTTCATTCCCATTGTTGATACCTTCGCCCAATTTGGTGTTACCAAAGGCAACCTGCCTCTTACTATGGCAGGACTCTCTCTATCACCAATCGTTTGCATCTTCTCTCATACCGGTTTTCAAGATGCTGCCGATGGCGCCTCTCACCAGGCAACCACCTATATTTCAGCAGTCTCGAGTATCCCCTTCACTCAGGCCATTGTTGTTTCGAATTCAACAGAGGCCGAAAAATATCTTCACGCTGGACTCAACTGGATTAAAGACCAAAGAGAAGCCGGAAATCCCGGAGAATCCCTGGTCTTTTTTGTAGGCAGAGAAAATTTTCCAGAGTATTGGAGAGCAGATGCCGAGTATGAATGGGGAAAGGCCCAAGTCCTGACTGAAGGCGATGACCTGACCATTGTTGCATGCGGTCCACTTGTTTGGCAGGCAATGGGTGCTGCAAAAATATTGGAAGCACAGGGCATCAAAACTTGTGTTATCAATAATCCATTTGTGAACAGACCAGATGTCGAGACCATCGGGAAGGCCCTTTCGACGGGAAGCGGAAAACTTATCACTATGGAAGACCATCAAGTTGTGGGCGGAATGGGCTCACTTTTAGTCCACTCACTTAAGAGTGCTGGCGTTAAGTTCAGCGTCAAGTCCTTGGGAATAAACGGAGAATTTGGTCGTTCTGCCTATCAGGCCAACCAGCTTTACCAATCGCAAAGACTAGATGCAAAAAGTGTCTGTGACCTGGCGAGCTCATGGCTCAGCTAAAATGGGGCATGCCTTAGGGAAAAACACCACTTTTTCTTGTCAAAAAGGGCAAAGATCTTTATATTATGCCACTTAGAAGTTTAACAATAGTTTAGATAGGAAGTAGATATGGCGAGAGCGTGCGATTTAACAGGAAAGAAAGGGCTAGTCGGAAACAGAGTATCCCACGCTAAAAACAGAACTAAAATGAAGCAAATGCCTAATTTACAGACGAAGAGAGTTTTTGATCCAGAGACTGGGCAAACAATTAAATTAAGACTCTCTACTAGAGCAATTAG
The DNA here is from genome assembly GCA_018649885.1 of Bacteriovoracaceae bacterium. GTDB lineage: Bacteria > Bdellovibrionota > Bacteriovoracia > Bacteriovoracales > Bacteriovoracaceae > JABIHA01. Next base: position 184,503 of record JABIHA010000085.1, on the reverse strand, counting down.
AACGCTTGATAAAGTGGGATCACTTTCTAAGTTTTTAAGAAAATACTCTCATTTATTGAATTAATTCTTTTTTCCCTTAAACCATGGTCTCGCGTTTTCATATTAGGCGAGACCATCCAGTAGCAACCTACCTCTTTTCTCATTTTTGTGGTAATACCAATACTGATTTCAAAAGATAGTCAAAGGAAGCTGTATGTTTGGTTTAGGAATGGGCGAACTCCTTATTCTCTTGCTTGTTGTTGTGGTTCTCTTCGGGGCCAAAAGAATTCCCCAATTGGGAAGCTCATTGGCACAAGGAATTAAAAATTTCCAAAAAGGCATTAAAGGCGAAAGTACAAAGCAAAATATTGAAGAAAAAAACGACACTGATAAAAATGCATAAAAAAGGGCCAAGGTAAACTTGGCCCTAATTAGTAATATTAATTTCCAATTCTTCTTAATTAGCTGCTAAATGTTTGTCCCCTGGAACATACTCGATTTTTTCAATAACAAATCCGTACATATTTAGAGAATAGTCAGACTTAAATTCCACTTCAATTTTAGAGCCCTCAACGTAATCACTTTTATAATTATCACCTGATCCCGAAATCGACTCTACATCAGCACGAGATACAGGGTCTCTCACCACAATATTGTCGTACCTCTCTTCAGTGTCATACTTCTTTAAAACCACCCGAATATACTTGGCCCCTGACACTTCAAAAACTCGACTTAGAGTTTGATTTTTGTCATAGGGGTGAGAGCTTTCAAAAGAGGATTTCAAGGCCAGCTCTTTCCAGTCTGAATCCTTTGGCATTTTTCTCTCAGGTCTTCTATCTATTAGAAGATTGTAAGCATTGAGCCTTCCGTGGGAGATCATCTTTCTCCGGTAACTACTCACATATTCAGAAGTGGCCATTACCCGCTCTTTAACACTAGCAAGGCTCATTGATCCTTCATTGCTAAGAAGAAGTCCTAAGGCACCTGTAACGTGTGGAGCCGCCATTGATGTTCCGGAGTAAACTGCGTACTCACTATCTTTAACAGTTGAAAGAATATTGCGACCTGGAGCCGCCACATGAACAGTCGTGGCACCATAACAAGAAAATGATGCCAGCTGATCAGAAGAATTGTGAGCGGCTACAGAAATAATATTTTCAACATTGTAATTGGATGGATAGTGAGGTCTTTGATCGTTGTTGGTACTGCTATTACCAGCAGCTGCCACGAAAACAATTCCACTGTCTTTCGCCCTGACAATTGCCTCTTCTAAAGCCTTGGAGTAACCACCCCCTCCCCAGGAATTAGACATAATGTCGACATCAATTTTTATGGAATAATCAATGGCCTTAACAGCATCAGACAGTGAGCCAGATCCACTACCTGTGAGAAACTTAACCCCTACCATCTTCACTTTTCTCATAACCCCTGCAACACCGATCCCATTATCATGAGTGGCGCCTATGGTTCCAGCAACGTGGGTTCCATGAGAATGATCGTCCATGGGATCTCCATCACTATTGGCAAAATCATATCCATGAATATCATCGACATATCCATTACCATCATCGTCTACTCCATCTTTACCATTTAGCTCAGCGGTGTTAGTCCACATATTGTCTTCTAAGTCGGGATGGTTGTACTGAACGCCAGTATCTATAATGGAAATAGTAATATCTGATGAACCTTGAGTTATCCCCCAGGCCTTTAAAGCACTTATATCGGCTCCAGCCACTCCCTTAGTAGAGCTTCTTTTTCCCTTACGATCTGGCTCATTAATACCATTATTATTAAGTCCCCAAAGAAGCCCAAACTTTGGGTCTGTTGGAGTCGCCATGGTGAGATTTTCAGAATAAGTTTCCCTTAAAATCTTCTCCATAGGGGTTTCATCATCAATGGCATAATATAAAAAGTTAGGCTCTGCGAACTCAATAGAGGGATGACCACTCATGGCAGTCATTGCAGAGTCAAAAGATATCATCACATCGGTTCTGACAAGATAGTACTCTCCAAAAGTCAGACCAAGACTCTCTTTTAAATCGACTCCCATATCCTCCAAGACCGTAAGGGCCTCACTCTGAGTTACATCGGATTTAAATTTTACTAATAACTCATTAGATTTGTACTGGGCCTTGAACGCTCCTCCCTTTGCGAATGCTATTGTCATAAAAAGCATTGCTGAGAGCGCCACTACAGCACTTTTAAAAACCTCACGTTTATTCATCAAGTTACCCCTGTGCTAAAAAGCCAGATACTCAAGGGAGGCACTGACTTAAGATTTGAATTGGATATGAAAATTATAACGCATCAAGTCTAGGTAGTGACATCTGCTTCCCCTTGGACTTTTTTTCCAGGGTAAAATGCTCGGGATTGTCTAAGAACAAAATGCCGCGTTGAACACTTCATGACATCTCGCGCATAATAAAGGCTATGATTTTTGGAAACAGCAACCACCCAGTAATAGTCAAAAAAATTAGAGTAAGAGTTTGGTCTCTTAGAACTGAGCTTGAGTCTATTCTCAATGATCGCATCGCAAGTGGTGAGGACAATATTCTCAATTTTGATGATCTAAAAAAAATATACCGACTAAAGGTAGCAGAGCCTGGTACAGGCGGAGCAGTTAATCCTGGAGCTGTGCTAAATTTAGTCGATGAAGAAGAGGCACAAGCACCTGATGATGATATGGAAGCCGAAATGGCCAAGGCGCTAGAGGGCGATGGTGCTGGGGCAGAAGATGACTCTGAAGGCGAAGGTGGTGAGGATTTAGAAGCCGAAATGGCCGGTGCTCTTAAAGAGGGAGAGGGAGCTGCTGCAAGCGCTGATGCCCTTGTTGAGCAGTTAGCAGGAGATGGAAGCTTCATACCAAGAAAAAGACCACCTGTGGCCCAAGATGAGTTAGGCTCGGGCGTCTCATTTTTATCTGATGTTAATATGCTCGATATTTGCTTTTTTTCTTCGAGGGAATTTTGCTCAGGTCAAACTGTTGTTATTGAATTTCTCATTCCTATGTACTTCATGGTGACGGCCGAGATCATTAACTGCAAACGATATAATATGAAATCGAGAATAATCAGCCCAACCAGACCAGACTACAGGGTTCACGCCAAATATGTTTTCCTCCATCAGGGAGAGAGAACACAGCTTAGAAAATTTGTTAAGGCAATTGAGCCTGACATTCCAAAAGATGCGCCTAAGAAACCAAAAATTCAGGAAGATGATGACGATTTGGATGATTTAGCTGATCTTGGACTTTAAGCTACTCTAATGACCTTCAGTAGCAATTGCGAACTTTTGTGCCCCAGCTTCTTTAGCAATATCCATAATTCCAATAGCTCGCTCTAGGGTACTTTGCCTGTCCCCTTCTAAGATCACAAGCGAGGTTTTATTGTTCATCAACTCTTTATGAATCGCCTCTTTCAGTGCCCCCGGATCAACTTTTTGTCCTTGAACACTCAGGTTCCCACTGGAATCAAGAGAGACGATAACAGCTTCTGCCCCCTTATTCTCAGTTTTAGAAGCCGTTTTTGGTAGATCAATATCAAGGCCTGACTCCAGTGAAACACTTGAAGTCACCATAAAAATGATCAGCAGCACTAGCATTATATCAATCAGCGGAGTCATATTAATTTCCGCTAAGATTTCATCATTATTATCAGGATTTTTTGAACCCATTGCCAAGTTGGCCTCCCCAATTAGAGATAATCTGCTAAATCCTCAAGTGTATTTTTATACTCAAGGTTAATTTTCGAAAGTCTTGTCTGAAAATAATTATAAAAAACAACGGCGACAATCGCCACAAGTATACCAGCAGCAGTGGCAATGAGAGCTTCCGAAAGGCCAGCTGCCACAACTGAAAAACCCGACTTCCCAGCATCTGCAATTGACTCAAAGGACCTAATAATCCCCACCACGGTACCAAATAATCCGACAAAGGGCGCCGATGATCCAATCGTCCCCAGCACCCACATAAAGCGCTTGAGCCCCAATTGGGTCTCCACAAGTCTTCTGGTGACTTGCTCTTCTCGCAGCTCCTTAGTAGCTTTCACCCCATCAAAGAGTGTTAAATAGGGCCTGCCTACCAAGTCGTCTGCCTGTGAATAAAGGCCTTTTGCTTCATCGATTTTTCCCTCTTTTATCAGGGGATGGGCAAGTCCATAAAGGGATTTGTATTCCTTGGTAAATTTAAAAATTGAATAGTATTTCTCAAAAACCACGGCCCAGATTGCAAGGGAGCAGATTAAAAGCGGGTACATAACAAACCCACCCTCTTTAATTAAATTCAACATTCCCATCAGCGCACTCCTTCTCATATAGGCATTTTTCAATACCAGGCCCTCAGTTTTATCTGTAATTGGCCTGATTCCATTTTAAAATATAGGATATCTTTAAGCGGAAAGAAAGCTTTCCCAAAGAAAATCTAGCTAAAGTTGTTTTTCAAAATATGAGTATCTTGGTCGGGAATAAAAATAAAACCTCTGCTTGGCTCTTAGCAGCTTTTGTTCTTCTCATTTTATTCTCTTCACTTTTAAGCGAATTATTTCAGGCCCCTGACATCGATATCAGCAAAATTGGACTCTTTGATAATCCCATTAAAAGTAATAATCTTGCAGATATCAAAAGCCTCAAGTTAAAAAATCGTATCGGCATTTTTGAGCTAGAAAAAAATGACTTCTGGAGTCTTAGCTCACCCAGAAAGCTGAAGGCCAATGAGATTGTTATCAAAAATTTAATCAAAGAAATTATGGGCATTAAGGTCAGAAAACTTTATAAAAATGACCAACTAAACCTTGCAAGCTTTGGACTCGACCAACCTCAGTCTGAAATTAAGATCACTTTCAAAGACCAAACAAGCTACAATTTTCAATTTGGTGTAGTCAACCCCATAGACAACAGCACCTACTTAAGTCTTGGTGACAGCGATATGCTCTACCATATTGAGAATTTAAATGCTAAAGCTTCAGCTCTGGCACTATCTGAACTCATTGATTCAAAAATATTTAACTCTCTTCCAATTAAAACAAAGCAAATTAAAATTTTTATGGGAAAAAACAAAAATCCTTATCTTAATTTTTCAAAAGTTGGCGATGAGAAGTGGGCCGGAGTTTCAAAAAGGGCCCTTTCGAGTGAAAAGGTGGAAAGCTTCCTATTTGATCTCTACAACTCAAAAGCTCTTATGATTTTAGACCAGCTGAGCGTTGATGTTTCCGCTAATCTTAAAAGCTATCTAGATAGACCTCAATACAGATTAGAGCTCACTGATCATCAAGGTAACACTTTTAAGTACACCGTGAGCTACCCTCTTAAGGCCATTACCGAATTGAAGCTGGAAAAGAACCAAGCCGTTTTGGTCAAGAGTAATCACCGTAAATTTCCATTTGTTGTAAGTAAGCAGACCTTGGAATTATTCACTGCTCGCGAAAAATCATTTAGAGAAAACAAAGTTAAAAAATATATTTATTAACAAATTTTCTTTTTCTTCTCTTCTATCTCTTGAAGAATTTTGGGATCCACAAAAACTTTCATAAAATGCTCTAGAACAACCCCATTATACCTTGCAATATTAGCTTCATTTTCCAGCATAATTTTTAAGGCTGCAGGAGGAGCGCAGTCATTTACAACCATAATATGAGAAAACTCATCTGCCACATGAACAATTTTAGAAAGTGTGAATATCTTATTATCTTTCACCCCTTTGGGGAAACCTGTTCCATCTGTACATTCATGATGTTGGTAAATTATCTGTTTTACACTTGGAGGAATAGAACGATTTGCATGTAAAAGCTCAATCCCAAACTCAGGATGCATTTGATACTGCTCAAGCTCAGCTGCATTCATATCTTCAGGTCTTTTTTCATTGATCTCTTGAGGCAGTTTCATTTTTCCAATGTCATGAAAAAGGCATGCCAAACTTACAGTTTCAGTAGTTAATTTAGATTGCCATTCAAATTGTCTTATAATCATGGCACTAAATAGAGAAACTAAAAATGCATGAGAGTAAGCACTTGGATCAAATTCTTGAAACTCTTTTAGAAGTTTAAAGAGATCTTTTTCCCCCTCTACGAGTTTAAACACTGTTTCACAAATTTCTTTTCCCTGATCGAGAATCGATGGTTTTATCCCTTCAACAAATACTTCCTCGACAAATTTCTCAGCAACATTTTTGACCATTGCCACTTTCATTTTCGTATCGGCTTTTTTATTTCCAAGAATTTTTCTAGCAAGATGATTACAAAATCGAATATATTTCTTCCGGTCATGCTCTTTAAAATATAAAAATTCAATGGACTTTTCGTTAATATATTTATCAATCCTCTCTTTACTAAAAGAGTCACCTGCATGAAGAATTTTTAAATACTTCCCCTCTCTTAGTTTAATATAGACATCAAAGATAACGTGTTTTGCTGAAAAGAATTCTTTAATCCTAACTTTTGTGAACTCATCTTCGTCGACATCCTCTTCACTCTCTTCAGATTGCCCAGTTCTCTTCTTTAAATTTTTGATGAGTTGGCTAAAGTTTTGTTGACCTTCAAGTGAGTCAACTAATTTGTGATTTTCAAAAGGCCTAACTAAAACTTCCTGGGCCCCTAGCTTTTGCAAATCCTCATAATCAAAATATTCTTGCAAATATTCTTCTGAGTTGAGAACAAGTACAACTTTTAATCCAGGATGATTGAATTTAATGAATTTTAAAACTTGCATGCCTGTGTGATTTTTTAAATCAAAATTTAAAATGATGGCGAAATATCTCTTTCGAAAAAGCGCAAGCTGAGCGTCTCGCCCATTATCAACAGCGTCGACCTCATATCCAGATTCTTTTAAATGTATCTTAGCATCGCCCAACCACTTTCGGTCTGGGTCGGCCACCAAAACAGGTAAGGCCAAATTTATCCCCTATACTTACATAAAAGTTAATATTTCTCATAAGTTATATCGGGGAACTTAAAGGATAATGTGAATAAAAACTTAGCCAGGCGGGACTTAAAATTAAGAACTTAGAATCATGATTTCTCACGTGTAAACTAAAAAGGCTTCCATTTGGAAGCCTTTTTAAACAAACTCTATTGTAAAACTTGAGTTATTTCTTCTTTTTTGTGTAACTTGTACCAAATTTCTTTCTGAATTTTTCAACTCTTCCTTCACTGTCTAGAACTCTTTGTTTTCCAGTGTAGAAGGGATGAGAGGCAGAAGAGATATCTGTTTTATACAGTGGATACTCTTTACCATCTTTTTCAATTGTTTGATTTGTTGGAACAGTTGATCTTACGATAACTTCAAAGTCTGAAGCCACATCTTTAAATACAACTTCTCTATAATCTGGATGAATGCCCTTTTTCATTAATACACCTTATATATTATTTAATCTCTTTATGAAGAGTGTGACGACGTAGAAACTTATTATATTTTTTAGTTTCTAGCCTCTCTGGGTGAGTCTTTTTGTTTTTTGTTGTTGTGTAACGAGATGGAGATTTTCCAATCTTTCTCGCCTCTGTACATTCTAAAGTAATGATAACTCTAGGACCTTTTGATGCCATCTTCTTGACCTTGTGTATAAGATTAACCGTAACAAGCAGTAACTAATACTAAGGCGCAAACATAATGTCAAAAAAAAGTTTTTAAAACTTAACACAAAGTTAGACCTTTATCTATTTAAATACTTGAAATTACAATGAAATTAGACACCTCCTAAAGGCTATGATAAATCAACTCCATGGAAGATAAAAAACTTAGTACAGAAAATTACAACTACTGCTATTACCAACTGGGGGAACTCAAGGCCTTCGTCTCTATGGGAGCAGAAGCTGAAATGGTTGAGAGTGGGCCCAATTGGCTTTACTTTAGCACATTGGCCCAGGTGGAAGGATTAGACTTAAATCAGTCTACTTTTAAGGCCCTAGAAGACGCCTTGGCTTATACCAATCAAAAATTCAAAGACTGGAATTTTATTGATCTGGCAGATGTTTCGGATCAAGGTGGTTGCTCGAGCTGCGGAAATCAGAAGTCTCATTAATAAAAGAATCAAATGGCATTCCTAAATAACGGGCCAGATCTCCTTTGATTAGACACTCCTCAGCAAGACTTTCCATCAATTCAAATTGACTCACTAACCCTTTTTCAACGAAAACTTTATGACCACCAACTTGATAGTTAAACTTTGGAGTCTGGCCATAAATCCAATCCCACGAGCAAAACTTCTGATGTAAATCCATAAGTAACTGATTTTTAGCTAGAATTAATTCTGGCTTAACCAAAACTAAAGATTCATTTACTAATCTAAAATCTTTTAATGCCTTCCAAATGGAATTGACTACATCTTCCACTTTTAGACCGTGGACAAGCTCGCTAAGATTCAAAACTTTGGAACGAATAGAAGGTAAGGCCTTTGTAGTGATCGGACCCAGCTGGGTACACAAAGTTGCATTGAGCTTATTTAAATCAGTATTAATCAAAAGTGTGCCATGATGAATAGAATAGTTTTTGGCCCTTCTGAAAGCATTACCTGAAAACTTTTTTCCACTGTGAACCAAATCACCGCGAGGATTTGCACTCGCGTTAATTCCCAAAGACTTTAGGCCTTCGAGTATAATGCTGTTGTTAAAATCTTTTCTGAAATCACGTTCTGAGTGAAGAAAAGAAAAATTCAAACACCCCTTGTCATGATAGACGCATCCCCCTCCTGTAGGCCTTCTCAGAAGTTTGCCTCCCTCTTCTACAAAAGAAGTTACGCCACATTCGGCCCATGGATTTTGAAATTTTCCCATAAAAATAGAAGATTCATTTGTCCAAAAAAACAAGCAACTCTCCCCCGTCTTTAAATTTTGGGCCAAAAAATTTTCATAGGCGAGATTGCAGTATGGGTCAAAAGACTCACTTACAAACATTGAAAATCTTTGTTCGCTGCTACCCACTTTAATATCCTCTACCACAGATTAACCGAACTAAAGTTCTGAACGTTTCATCGAATTTATGCATATCTGAAACAAAAAGATCTGAAAAGCTAGATGTTAACAATTCTTGGGTTTTATTGTGGGGCAATTTCCCATAAAATTAGCATGTACAAAAATTTTGAGGAGCTTTTAGCAATGATACTTTTAGTAGATGATGAGCAAGATATTCGAAGTGTCTTAAGTGCGTCCATCGAATTAGAAATGAATGAAAAGTGTATTGAAGCATCTAATGCCAGTGAAGCAATCAAATTGCTGAAAACCATTCCTGGAATTTACCTCATTGCTTCAGACTTTCACATGCCAGGTGGGAACTCAAAACATATTTATGAGTACAATGCAGAAAACGACAACCTTCCATTTTTGCACCTTTCAACTGATCATGCTGGGTACTGTGGTTTTGACGAAGAATTCAACGAAATTAATGTGCACAATAATTCTTTTACCAAACCATTTGATATTTTCGAAATCATTGAAGTTGCAAAAAAAATTAAAGAAGATATTGGCAAAAATTTTATAGATCACAAAAATGGATATATAGGAATCAACATTGAAAAAGTAAAAGTTTTTAATATTGATGATCAGTTTAGCCTTTATATTCAAAGAAGCCCTGATAAATTCACAAAACTTACAAATCCTGGTGAAATATTTAGTGATAAATCCATAAGCTCTTACCGCAAAAAGGGTGTAGAAAAAATATATTTTAAGGAAGATGATTTTCATCAAAATGTTGATAGAAAAGCTGAAAAAATCAGATTGGATTTTGAAAAAAATCCCAACTTCTCAGAAGTCAAAACTCAACTTAGCTCACTTTGTGAAGTTCAATCCCTTGCTAAAAATTTTGGTATTTCAGAAGAATCAATAAAGTATGTAGATACAATGATCCATTCTATCCAAAAGAGCTTAGAAAAAACCCCTTTGCTACACGATATCATTGATAAGATTAAAAAAAGTGAAAATCTCATTTCTCAAAAGGCCCTACTGACAGCTTATACTCTCGGATGTGTGTCCAAAAAGTTGGGTCATGATAGCAATGGTCTGCCTCAAAAAGTAATCACCGCGGCCCTTTTTTGTGACTCTCAATTAGAAGACGATCATCTGTGTAGAATAACAAATTTAAATAGTACGGAGCTAAAATATTTTTCTCTATCTCAAAGAAAAACTATTCGGACTCATATGGAACTAGCAATCAAAAGCATACTTTCTGTTGAGCAAATCATTGAAGAGGAAAAGAGAATCATTATGGAACATCACGAACTTCCAGATGGAACTGGATTTCCAAGAGGAATGGATGCAAAAAGTGCAAGTGCCAGCTGTGCCCTGTTCAACACTTGTTATTATTTTTCTCACCTCTCCTTGGTCGAAAATCTAGACTTTGATGAATCCATTGATAAGATGAGAGAGGTCAGCTTTGACAAAGGTGCGTACAAAAAAGTGTTTGAAGCACTACGAAATATTAAATATTAAAAGCGACTCACCTTGCAGGCTTCTACAATACTTCTCTTTCAATAGTTGAAATTAGCTTTTGAATATCGATATCACAGTTTTTTGAAATAGCACTATCAATGAGCTCAAGTGGATCACAGGGGCTACTACTAATTGAAAATGCTCTTTCTATTCTGCCTTTTAGCTCACCCATTTCAACGCCGTCATTGTAGTAGACCTTAGCAATAAGATCTCCATCTTCAACGCGCTCACCGACTTTATGAAAAATCTCGATGCCCACACAGGGGTCAATTAAATCAGATGTTTTTAATCTGCCACCACCGAGGGCAACATTTGCTAGTCCTAACTCAAGTGAGTTAATAGATGCCATATATCCAGCTGAATCAGCACTAATTTCTAGAAGATGAGCGGCCCTTGGATAAGTTTCCGGGTTTTGTACCACCAAGGCATCCCCTCCCTGTTCTGTGACAATTTCAAGAAATTTTTCAAACGCCTTTCCTGATTTCACAGCTTCAACTGAGCAAATGACTCCTTCTTCAATAGAATCAACCTTTTTCCCAAGGTAGGCCATGGTTGCTGAGAATAAATAAGTTATTATTTGTAGGTCACGGGGACCTTTTCCTTTAAGTATGTCGATTGTTTCTTCAATCTCTAACCAATTGCCAATTTTAAAACCCAAGGGTTGATCCATATTTGTGAGGTAAGCAATTGAGGTGTTATTTGACAGCTCAGCCGTTTGAACCAGCGAGTTTGCAAGCTCCGTTGCACTTTTCAGCTCTTTCATAAAAGCACCATGACCAAATTTGACATCAAATACAAATCCATCAGATCCTTCTGCTAATTTCTTGCTCATTATTGAAGAGGTAATAAGAGGAATAGAAGAGGTTGTTGCTGTGACATCTCTCAGACTATAGAGAATCTTATCAGCAGGTGCGATTTCTTTTGTTTGTCCAATCATACTACAGCCAATTTTTGCAATCATACTTTCAAATTGAGCTGCAGATAAATTTACATTAAATCCTGGAATGGATTCAAGTTTATCAAGGGTTCCACCAGTATGCCCAAGCCCCCTACCAGAAATCATTGGAATAGGGACTCCTAAACTCGCGACTATGGGAACGAGTGGAAGTGAGACCTTATCACCAACTCCACCAGTACTATGCTTGTCGATAGTTGTGCCTTTAATTGATTTTAATTGAAGGACTTCACCTGAGTTAAGCATGGCCTTAGTTAAGAAGTTTGTCTCTTCATAACTCATACCACGAAAGTAAACGGCCATCAGCCAAGCGGTTACTTGGTAATCGGGAATAGACTTATCTGTTATTCCTTCTATTAGAAAATCTATCTCTTCTTTTGATAAACTGATCCCGTCTCTTTTTTTTCCAATTAAATCGCAGGTATTAAACAACTAGCATCCTCCTAAAAAAAATAAACCATTTTTTAAGCTTTCACTTAGTAATTGGTGGTAATCAATATTTTCTGTTTCAGAATTTTTCTCACCATCATCGTGCTCTTTGTGCTTGCTAGCAGTTTCAGCTCGCAAATCTCCTTCATCTTTTGAATTGAGTCCAAATCTCTTGCGAAAATTCTTACCTAAGTTTTTTCCACTCTTTGCCATAATGACACTCCTTTTAATAGTATAGATATAGACTATTTTATTGAAAATAATGACTTCGCGCCTTGATATATAGCTAAACATGGAAAATTTTTCAAGCTGTACAATTTTTTTACAGTGTACGGATCGCCATCTATCTTAAATTGTTGAAATTGCCTCTTAACTTAGAGTCGCTTAAAACTTTCAAAACCGTAAGCTCCCCTCCATTTCCTGAGTCAATTTTCTGATAGGCCTTTTGATCCAACTTACCCATCCCTCTTTTTGGGACCTCTAAGTCTTGCAAGAGTGGGACACCATCACACATCCGGCAGATTTCAAAATCAAAGGAAAATTTTGTTACTGCCTTTTTTCTAACAATTCTCGAAGTTTCTTCAGGCTCAAAATTAGTCTTTGTGAACATTTGGGCCGTCATGGGCATTTTTCTTCTGTCTAGCTTAACTAGTTGTGAAAGACGCTCCGTGCCTTGAGAGTGGGTTGTATGTAAAATTTGGTGACACCAATTTTTTTCATCACCCTCCATTGGACAATCAAATGATTTAGATGGGCAGGGAAAAGCGACATCGTAATGATCACTTAGAAAACTTTTTCTAAACTCAGATAGTTTATGAAAAACTTCTTTGGTGCCAGGACCAATAAAAATAATATTCTGAGGGTCAAAGTGCTCTATTACCTTAATTAAGTCTCTTTTTTCCATCTCATTAAAGACATGCCCCAAGCAAAGTGTTGAGTTTTTTGATTCCCTAATTTGCTTATAAGAATTGTAGTACTTAAAATTTCCTTCAGGGAGTTCACCCTGAGGGTATTCACCCTGAGGGTATTCACCCCGAGGATAAATTGAGTTAATGATTTTTCGGGCCTGCAATAGCATAGACTCCGATTTGTCGATTAAAGAGATGACAGATTTCTGTGAGGTGCCTACCAAGTTTTTAAAGGCCAATGAAAAAGTGCCTGGGCCACTTCCAAAATCAATAAACTCTGATTCTAAAATTGAGTTGTAAACTTCTACAGGAAGTTTTTCTAAAATAAACTCTAATTTAGGCATATTTGTTGGCAGGTAAAACATAGCATAGGCAGACACAAGGGCCGGATCATGACTATAGTCATTCACGCTATCAGTTCTTTGATTAAAAGCATGAGATAGCTTGCTAATGATATTTAACAATTCTCTTTCAGAATCAAATTGATGGATTAAATGTGGTGTGAGGACATCGCTTTCTAGCTTATCTTTCACCAATATCACTATAATTCAAAGTCGTGTTACCAGTGTAGATTTGCCTAGGTCTGCAAATTCTCATTTTTGGATCTTCAATCAATTCTTTCCATTGAGAAAACCAACCTGGAATACGTCCAAGAATAAACATCACAGTAAACATATTAACTGGGATCCCTAATGCTTTATAAATAATTCCAGAGTAAAAATCCACATTAGGATATAGCTTTCTATCGACAAAATACTTGTCAACCAAAGCCTGCTCTTCAAGACCTTTTGCTATATCTAGAATAGGATCTTTTACTCCCAGCTTATTCAAAATAGTGTCACAGGCAGACTTAATGATTTTTGCCCTAGGGTCAAAGTTTTTATAAACTCTGTGTCCAAATCCCATTAGTTTGAAGGGATCTTCTTTGTCTTTGGCCTTGGCCAAAAATTTCTTATAGTCCCCGCCATCTTCTTGAATGGCAGCTAACATCTCAAGCACAGCTTGATTGGCACCACCGTGTAGTGGCCCCCAAAGTGCGTCGATTCCAGCAGAAATAGTGGCAAAGATATTGGCCTTGGAAGAGCCAACCATTCTGACAGTAGAAGCAGAGCAATTTTGCTCGTGATCGCCGTGAAGAATAAGGAGAATATCTAACGCTCTAGCAACTTCTGGGTCAACAACGTATCCATCATCACCAAAGAGCATATTGAGAAAATTAGAAACATAATCAAGATCTTCTCTTGGTGGAATAAATTCCTTTGACTGACTATGGCGATAAAAAGCAGCAGCGATTACTGGAAGCTGGCCTAAAAGAATGCTCATGGACTCTTCTTTTTGCTCATCAGTTACATTGCTTGTCAGTAGCTGATCATTAAATCCACTAAGAGCACTAGTTATGGCAGACATGACTCCCATAGGATGTGCAGTTTTAGGAAAACACTTAACCATATCGAGAATTTCAGATGGGATATGTGAATGTTTTTTTATTCCATTTGAAAAGTGCTCAAGCTCAGCTTTTTTAGGAAGACCTCCATGTGCTAGCAAATAAGAAACTTCTAAGAAGTTCGATCTTTCTGCTAGTACCTCTATAGGAACACCGCGATATTTTAAAATGCCCACTTCACCATTAAGGAAAGTAATTCCTGAAGTGCATGAACCTGTATTTCCATAACCGGGGTCTATTGTAATGAAGCCTGTTTGACTCCTAAGTGCGGATATATCAATGGCCTTCTCCCCTTCACTACCTTCTATTATGGGAAGCTCTACGGTTTGGGTCCCCAAATCAAGTTTGGCCGCATCTGACATATTGATCTCCTAAGAAAATAATTAGAGTTATTGGCAATAGTGCTAACTGTACCACTAAGACGGAACAGAAGACTTCAGTAAAAACATTGACTTTCCGCAACCATCTATAGGTGAATTTGGCAGATTTTCGCAAAAAAGAGGCAGGCTGTCAAAAGCAACGCAATAAACCCGCCAACTTGAACAGATAACAAAAAACTTTGAAAAAACCATTAACTAGGTCATCTTTTTTCAATATTACTGTGGTTTTGAGGTCACATTCTTGGCCATGAAGACCCCCCTCTCGTTCAATTTGAAGTAAGTGGTTAGCACTAATCGAAACCAAAAATAGGCCAGTACTGTAACTATAAGGTCCCAAATAAAGATGCGAGAGATATAAACTAAGTATTTATCAAAAGTTTTCAACCAAAACCTGGTGCCGAGTATCGTGTCTAACCAATGAAAAAGCTGCCAGTCGTGGTGATGGACATATCGACCAAAGCGAAACCAAATTTTCACTCTCTCCCAAAAACTATAATCATTTTTTAATACACCCCAGATCAACTCAAAAAAAGGAGTCAGCATCAATTTATGAGTTTGATCTTGATTGGCATAAACCTGTGGAGCCTTTTCAAAAAAACGAAAAATACCGGCGGAATAAATTCCCATAAGCATAGAGGCCAAAATAAAGCGTCTATAAATTCCTTCTACTTCAAAGCGACGATTTGAGGTTAATAACACTCCAGGCAATGTGACCCATTTACCTCGCGATCTAATCAACTCGCACATTGCTTGATCTTCTAAAAAATGAAATTGCTCAGAGTAGCCCCCCAGTTTTTTAAAAACTTGTGCACTAATGAGAAGTCCCTGATCTCCATTGACTGAGTTTTGCCTATTAAAACTAGATTTTTTTTCTGCAAATCTATGAGCGATGGTTTTTTGTGAATTGGGGCAATCAAATTCAAGACTAAAGTGCCCAGCTACAACTTCGAAATGCTCTTGCTGATCGTGCAAATAAGCTAATGCTCTTTTGAGTAAGGTAGGGTCTGTTATGGTGCTATCTGAGTGTAGAAATAAAAGAGTCTCACCTGTAGCAACTTTGGCGCCCGCATTCATTTGAGCCCCACGCCCAGAACTCCCCCCAGCTAGGCGAAGGCCAAGGCCTTTTGCCCACAGATCAGTTCCGTCAGTGGAACCACCATCAGCTATTATAATTTCTTGTATTTCACATTCTTGGGAATTTAAATCACTTATAAGTCTTGGAAGGAAATGCATTTCATTAAGTGTAGGAATGATAACCGATAGGCTCAAGAGGCATTCCAATTTTCTGGGTTTGCATGCCAGTCCTTCAGTAGCAAGACTTCGCCTGCTTCGACTCTTCCACTAGAAGCAGCTACAGCTACAATAGAATCAAAATCTGTGGCAGATATAATCGGGCAATTTTCTTTGCCAAACATCTCTTCAACACCTGAGAGTTGATAATTCACAATACACTGCAATCCAACTGGATTTCCCCCCTGCTCTGCAATTGTTTTAATGGCCTTAAGCGAGCTCTTTCCTGAGTTTACCAAGTCTTCAACCACTAACACGTTGGCTCCTGGAGTAAGCTCACCTTCAATTAACTTTTTTAAGCCGTGGCCTTTAGGTGAGGAGCGAATATAGATCATGGGCTTTGTTAAAAGGTAGGCAAGAAAACTTCCGTGAGGTATTCCCGCAGTGGCCACACCAGCAACAACTTCATAGGGATGATCAGTTTCAAAGCTTTTGGCCTGATCGGCCATAATTTCTAATATGGTCTCCCTAGCAGGGACGTTGGAGAGAATCAGTCTATTGTCACAATAAATAGGTCCCACTCTACCAGAGGCGTATTGAAAGGGATTTTTAACGCTGAGTTTGACCGCCCCAATTTCGAGTAATACTTGGGCTACTTTCTTGGAATTTTCGCTCATTTCTTTGCCTCTATATTAGTCTGTTTGGGATGCCTAAACATTAATTAGGTGTACGCTGGTTGTCCAGGGCCTTAGAACATGAGCTAAGCTTATCTGTGCTAATTTGTCTCAGGGCGGAGAGAGTACTAGGAGTACTAGATCTTTGACAGCTGTCAAAGTCTTATTCAGTCACCACGCCCATCTGCTTGAAATCCTTAATATTTAACTGGAGCTCATCTTGCAAATTTATGAATAAATTTAAAAAGGAGTTACTCTGTGAAAATGCTTTTATTGGTAACCAGCATGATTGCTTGGGGAGCGGTCCACGCCTCTCAAGTAGAAGAAAAACAACAGGTGGATAAACCGGATCTCTCAATAGATCTAGCAGAAATAACAGTAGAGGGAAGTAGCGAAAAAGACCTCCTCTCCAAATGCCAATTAAATCTAACGGCACTCAACTTTGAGGATAAATTATCAGTTGCAACTTGTAAGAAGCAATCTGACCTAAGTGAAATGGTTGAAATCAGTGGCTCTGAAGATTTCTCTAAGTGTGTGGGTCAAAAAAGAGAAGCAAAAACTGATGATTGGGAAATCATTTATTTTTGTTACTTTACAATGAATCAAGATAACAAAGTTTCATTTACTAAATAATCCAAAATCGAAAAATTCAAATCAATAAATTGGGTCCATAGAAATATGGACCTTTTTTTTGGTGGAAAACTTTTTTCCACTTCCAATATTTTGGCAAAAAACTTTCCAACCAATTGAAATTAAAGACTTTTTGACACCTCTGGTGGTAACTAGCTGATCCTAGTTCCCAAAGGGCCCCCAGCTAAAGAGCTAAAACTAGGCTCAAAACTTTGGCACAGATACTGCTTATAGTGTAGGCGTTACCTTTTAGGATGAAGGAGAGAAGAGAATATTTTCTATCGTCCTTATGTTTATTTCCACCTAAAGATGCCCAGTTTTTGCTGGGCATCTTTTTTTTTGCCGCAAATGAAGCCGTTTACATCTTTTTCCCCAGTCTCTATGATCACCAACATGAAATTTGAAAATGAATTAATAAGTGGAAAACTAATAAAGCGCTACAAACGCTTTTTGACCGACGTAGAGCTAGATGATGGAAGCCTTGTAACTGCACACACCGCAAACACGGGCTCTATGAAGACCGCCATTGCCCCAGGTTGGAGTGTAATGCTGTCTAAATCTGATAATCCAAAAAGAAAACTCGCCTACACCCTTGAGCTTACACATAATGGCGAAAATTGGATTGGAGTCAACACTTCAGTACCAAACAAACTCGCCTACAACGCAGTTGAAGAGGGTCTAATAGAGGAACTCCGAGGTCACGACGAATTAAAAAGAGAAGTTAAAATCGGAAAAAGCAGAATAGACCTCATGGCCCGCTATGGTGAAAAAAAGTGTTACATCGAAGTCAAAAATGTTTCCATGAAGGTTCAAGGAGAAAACGTCGCCTCCTTTCCAGACTCTGTATCCACCCGCGCTCTCAAGCACTTGCATGAATTGCAAGGAATTGTGCAAAGTGGTGGAAGAGCATGCATGATTTATATTATCCAAAGAGAGGATGTGGACAGCTTTACACCCGCCTACGATATTGACCCCGAATACTCTCATGAAGTCTTGAAAGCAAAGCGTGCAGGCGTTGAGTTATTCGCGCTTCAGTACTCCCCCGGCCCCAGTGGAATTTTTTTCAAAAGGCAGCTGCCAATAATACTGCGAGAAGACTTGTAACGCACATCAGCTTCAGGAACGTTCCACAGCACCGCGATTGTCAAACAACTAAGTTTAAACCAATATGATGTGTTTTTATCACCTAGTATAAAAGAGGTTTTTCTATGCGTATTTTACTGCTTTGTTTACTCGTAATTTTAGGATGTTCTAAAAAAGCAAATAAAGGAGATGGTAAACTTCTAGTTTATTGTTCTGAGGGAAGCCCCACTGCCTTTAATCCCCAAATTATAACTGATGGCACAACCTCCAATGCTGTGACAAAACCTGTTTATAACAGGCTGATAGAATTTGAGTACGGAAAAACGTCTCTTACTCCAGGGCTCGCAAGCTCGTGGGATGTCTCAGAAGACAAACTCTCCTATGTATTTCATTTAAAAAAGGGAATCAAATTTCACACCACAAAGTACTTTACTCCCACCAGGGATTTTAATGCCGATGATGTGATTTTCTCTATCCTCAGACAAAAAGATCCAACTCACCCTTACCACAAGGTTAGTGGCGGCTCTTATGATTACTTTAAAGGAATGGAGATGGACTCACTATTAAGTGCGGTTCAAAAAGTTGATGACTATACAGTAAAGCTTGTGCTCTCAAGACCTAATGCTCCTTTTCTGGCCAATATGGCCATGGGCTTTATGAGCATTTTATCCAAAGAATATGCTGACAAACTGGCCTCTGCTGGAAAGATGGAAGATATTGACCAAATGCCAATTGGCACAGGTCCCTTTATTTATGAAAAATACACCAAAGACACTCTTATAAGATACAAGGCCAATAAAGAATATTTTGGTGAAACACCTAAAATTGATAAACTCGTTTTTTCAATTACTCCAGATGCCTCTGTTAGATTCCAAAAACTAAAAACCGGTGAATGCCACTTCGTCACCTATCCGGCTCCACAAGATATAAAGGCCATGAAAAAATTAGATGGTATTAAAGTACTAGAAGATAGTGGCCTCAATGTTGGCTACCTTGCCATGAATGTGACTAAGGGACCACTTGCCACCGTAAAAGTAAGACAGGCCATCAATCACGCTCTCAACAGAGAAAGCTATATTGAGTCCATTTACTTGGGCCAAGGAATGAAGGCAACAGCTCCTCTGCCTCCAACGATGTGGGGCCACAATAAAAACCTCGCTGGATATAAACACGACCCAGAACTTGCTAAGAACATGCTCGCAGAAGCCGGTTACCCCAAAGGTTTTGAAACTACGCTTTGGGTACTCCCCGTAGCAAGACCCTACATCCCCAACGGAAAAAAGCTTGGTGAAATGATGCAAGCTGACCTTGCAAGAGTGGGAATCAAAGCTGAAATTGTCACCTATGATTGGGGTACCTATCTCTCAAAATCCAAGAAAGGAGATCACGGACTCATTCAACTAGGATGGACTGGTGATAATGGTGATCCCGATAACTTTCTACACGTACTTCTCGGCTGTGCTTCAGTTGATGCAGGATCAAATGTGGCCAGATGGTGTAATGATGACTTCAACAATCTAATCGAGCAGGCGCAAAGAGAAACTGATATCAAAGTGAGAACAAAGCTCTACCTCAAGGCCCAAGAAATCTTCAAGGCCCAAGCGCCTTGGGCGACAATTGCTCACTCTAAAGTTTTTAAAGCAATGTCGAAAAACTTAAGTGGATATAAAATGGACCCACTAGGACACGATATTTTCACTTGGGTTGAATTCAAGTAATGAGCACTCAGTGCTCATTTTTGTACTATGAATGAAAATAAGAAAATTCAAGTTGGTGTTATTATTTCTGCAAATTCTGAATGGAGGGCAGCAAAGTCAACGCTCTCCCCAGAAAAGATTGGCTTGTGTCCTTATGGTGAATATTTTTATCATGGTGACCTTGTTTTTCTACGCGGGGGCTGTGGAAAAGTGGATGCAGCTGCCTCGGCTCAATATTTAATTTCAAAATGGGGCCCAAGCATAGTTTTCAATCTAGGCACATGTGGTGGAATTGCCGGAGAAGTCAGTAGAGGGGATCTCATTTTAGTGGAAAAAACCATTATCTATGACATGTATGAAAAAATGTCCGATCCCGATCAGTTCATAAGAGAGTATTCAACTGATATTGATTTATGCTGGCTTGAGACATGCCCACTTCCAGTCACAAGAGAGACGATGCTATCTGCGGATAGAGATTTAGATCAGAGCGATATACCCCACCTCAAATCCAAGTACGGTGCTAAAGTTGTAGACTGGGAGTCAGGCTCCATTGCAAGAGTCTGCCAAAAAAACAATGTGAAATGTCTCATTATTAGAGGTGTTAGTGATACAGTTAGTTTAGAAAAACCACAGTCCTATCAAAAAAATACAGATGACTATCACACGGGGGCCAAAGACATCATTCCAAAATTGATCCACTCACTTCCTGAGTGGATACCAAAGCTCAGTCATTGTAATAGGGATGACCACCAAAATCGAGTTTGAGATTGGCCCAGTCATTGAAGTCCACGTGATCTGACCATTTATTCCCATCAGAGTTGAAGTCTTTTTGAAACTTAGCATCGTCAATAACACCATTTTTATTATAATCGATGAATATCCCACTCCAACCCATTTTCTCACTCATATTATCTTCATCGAGACCAATATTCAGACCATAAGAGTAGTACGGTAGATAATCAGGAGAATGGAGGTTCATCGGTGACCCCTTGCCAATCTCAACAAGCTTTTTCCTATAAGGCGAACTAGATGAATAATAGCGCCAACCGTTTCCCTCAATATCTGAATCGTAATAAGTATATTGATAGCTCATAATGGATGGATAGTTTGGCTTTCTCCCCCAATACTCTTTTCTACTTCCGTCGTGACTGAGACCTAGGTTATGACCTAGTTCGTGCATAATTTCCATTGCCTGCATATTGTGAGAATACACGCTATTACCTACAGAGACCCAACCAATGCAAATGGCAAAATCATTGCCTGGGATTTCGGCCAATCCGTGAATACCAGAGGTGACTCTATACCCTGTTTTAGGGTTATAGTGCTCCTCAAACTCGTATCCCCAAATCAAGTAGTGAAAAATCCCCTGTCTGCTAGGATCAAAATAAAGTTGTTTAAGATCATTGTGAGAAAGTGAGCTTCCTGGGTATGCAATACGAAGTTTTGACTGAAAAGGAATCTCCTGTCCTCCCCCAAGATCAAATTTTTCGGGGTTTAGACCACTTGATTTGTCAAAGAGATCGCCTATATCAAAATGAATTTTAAATGGTGTTTTTTTTCCTCCATTAATTTCGGGATCGTAAGCAGCAAACGCCAATTGAACTTTTCTTAGTGATTCCTCAAAGATTTGAAGCCCTTTAAAAGACTTTGTTGTGTCAGTTTCAGAATTTTCTAGGCCTTTGGGACTGGCCATATAATCAATTTCGATAAAAATATCTCGTACATTGGGATTGGCGCCTAAATCCACTAGAGATACCCCATTTTTCCCAGTAGGGAGAACTTCTTCACTATCACTAAAACCATCACCATCACTATCGGAGACAGAAGGATTAGTAAAATAAACTTCTCTTTCCTCACGATCAGAGAGTCCATCGAGATCTGTATCTTTTATCTGTCCTTCACTAGCGGATGCATAGGTAATTCTGCCAAGGCCTTGCTGTAAGTCCGCAGGCCCTCCACAACCAACTCTAATTTTAGGATACTCAGTATAGTCATAGTAACTGAGATTTCCTTGGCGTTTGCCATCGCGATTTAATGTACCATAGCTTGTAGTCAAATAAATATCGCAATCAGGAAATTTGACACGAACTTCAGTGAGCTCAAATGATGAGGAAATATTGTAGCGAGATAAATTAGCTCCTATAATATCTGCGATACCAATTGACTTTAATACACCGTAAGCTCTGGCCTGAGCAGGGTTAGTGAAAGTAACAGTCACAATAAATTGCTTATAGCTCCAAGATGATCCTTTATATATATTGGCAGTCAATTTTCCCACCCGAGGAAACCTTAGGTTTTCTGCAATTTCACCACTGTCTGTGTCAATTAAATTATAGGGTACTGTTGAATTCCAGTAGATGGTAGTGCCAAAGCTTCCAAGACTCGGAAGCTTTAGTTTAGAGGTGATATTTTTGAGTGAACTATTTGATAGTAAGATACTTTCTTCAGTGATCAAATCAGAGGCGAGCCTAACGGCTTCAATATCACCAAGTTCATCTGCGAGTATCACTACAGTGAATTCCTTTTCAAGCAATAATTCGTTTAACTTTAAAGTGGCCTTTAGAGTTAACTCCTCATTGCCAGTAATATAGTTTGGACGCTGGACAGACCCACTACTAGTTATGTAATTACTACTTTCTGTCCAGCTCACCTGTACTCCACTTCCGAGAGTACTCACAAGATTGAGATCACTGGTAACTTCGTATAGTGAGCTATTTTGCAAGACAATCAACCCTGCAGTTAGTTTATCGTACTCACTTTGTAAAACCACCTCATCCGGTATAGGCAGGGCCTTAATTTTAAGAGTGAATATTTTTTCTTTTATTTGATCTTCAATTGAAAGTGTCGCAATAATATCTACGGTTTGATCCCCCTCTGTGTAGTCTGGACGGGTGATCACTCCAAGCTCAGAAATAAAAGCAGAGTCAATTTTCCATGTTAAATTCACATCTTCATTTAAATAATCAGGTAGAACTAAGTCACTGGTAATAGAATTTAAATCTGTATTTAAATTTAAAATATCATCAGCGGTCAAAGCATCTAAGGCACCATTCACTTTTTCCTCTGGTGATAGCGGCTGCTGATTGCCAGTTGAAGGTGGAGGAGCACTCGTTATGGGAGGAGTTCCGGGAGAGGATGTGTCACCACCACCGCCGTCACCTCCACTATTGCACCCACTAAATACCAATACTAGTAATTGAACGAAAAATAGCCTTTTTACCATTGACCTACCTCCATAGAGCTACATCTATTAATACAAATTGGGGACCACTAGCAAAGAATTGATTTCTCAACGGCAATAAATAAAAATTATTTTAGGTGGGGCCAAAAGGTTTTGACACTGGTAACGGTTGTTTAACAAAGAAGCTCAAGTGAGCTCTAATATTGATGGATCAACTGAAAGATACCACCAGGCCTATCATCCTTAATTATTGATCCCCCCCATTCGACTACAGTGAACCCTTCACGTATTAAAGTTGGTAGTTTTTGAGCTTTAACTTCAATTCTTTCATCCAGTTTTCTAAAAAGGATATAGAGTCTAAGAATATTGTCTGGCTTGGGCTCAATGTGGAGAGGAACCATTTTTTCGTATTCATCAGTTAGAATAGTTACTTGTACATAAGGTGATTTTTTTAGTATTGGCGTCCAAAAAACAATGAGCTCATTATACTCGGTAGGTTTTAGTCCCATGTTGATCATAGTTTTTCTTAGATAGACGTCTAGCTTATTGCCTTCAACTACGGTGCCATCTTCTTTCCACATATCAGGCAGATTGAATAGTCCATCCCAAAAAAGATAGCTATACTCGTTTCCATCCATTGTTTGAATTTTACCATTAGGATCTGCGACAACCTCCCAACCTTCATGGTAAGGAGGCCATGTAAAATGAAATTGTCCATCAAAGTCCAATTTCGCTCTAATTTTTGTTTCTTGCTGAGGATACAGATAAATAACAGGTTTAAAGACTCCCACAGTAAGATCATTCAAGTTAGCTCTAGCTTTTTTTGAAAACTGTGCATAGAAAAAGAGACAGACTCCACAGAGAACGAGTGTTGAGATAAAAATGGATTCATTTTTTTTCATACCTCTTTGTTTGGTAGCAGTTTTCTTTTTCAAAGAACTTTCTTCTTTCAATGGCATAGATACTTTTCGAGTGGAAAAGCTATAAAGCACCACTCCAACATAGAGAGGAAATGCAGTCGTAAGCCCATAAATATATTTATTTAATGAGATACTGCCATATTTTTGGAAATGAAAATAGGTATTAATTCCTATATCCCAAATTGGAAAAGTCAGAGAGTAAAACTTCCAAAAAGCAATTTTCTTACTTCTAATTTTAAATACATGTAAATAAAGGCCAAAGAGGGCCAAGTAACTTAGAGGAATATCAATCCACTCTAAAATCCCATCGGGTCCATGAACAATAGTTTTGCCTGTAATTAGAAATGAAATATAAAGAAAGTATAGGAGATATAATGGTCTAATCATTTTTACCAATCCAATATTGAACAATAATTATCTTATGCAAAATTAAAATACTTATTTGTCGAAATACTCAGACCATATGGGGGTGTGTTTCAGTCTAAGATGTTTGTAGACACTTGGGTTTAGTTTATAGCCCTTTGAGGGTTTTCTCGTTAAATACTTAAAAAATGGGGAAATGGGTATTCCCATATACTGAGCACTCGTTTGATACTGCCTCATTTGATTGATCCCACGCTTTGGAATTCGCGCCGTGGGGTTTTTTACTGACCTGGTAATTTCTGACAGACAAGTGATCGATCCAATTGCCCAGAAAAGAGCAAAAAAACCAAGAGCAATTTTCTTTCCTTTGTACTGGTACTGAAAGAACTGGATCATGATTAAAAGTTGAAGAGCAAAAAGAGAAGGGATTGAGACTCTCATGGCCCAATCATTGTACATACCAAAAACATACAGTGGAATGATTACCAGCAAGATCGCCACGGATACTGTTAATATCTTGTGCTCTTTTTTTCCATACCAAAAATGTGGAAGAGCAAAAATCCAAAAGTTGATAAACTCAAGCAGATAGAACCACAGAAGCTTTGTAATATGTTGATCAAAATTTTGTGTACTCCAAATAAATCCACTACGGTGATTTAAGCTTCCAGAAAAATAGTAAAGTCCAAAAACAGTAAAGATGAATCCTGCAAAGAATATATTTTGGATCGAGAACCACTTTTTAATATTTGTTCGAATAAACCAAATAAAAATGAAAGGAAGTAACCCAAACATAACAAAAGGAGACCAAAAGCTTGTTAAACAATACCAACAAAGAGCAGTGGACTCACCTCGCCTTTGTAGAATTTTATCCATAATTATAGGAGTCAAAATCCATGCGGGGATTACATGCTGTGGAACCCAGTATAGTAATGTCGAATTTCCTGAGAACTGCCAAGATCCAGACCACCACTCCATATGGGTTCCAAGGCTTGGAATCTTACCGTTCATAAGTAGATGCCCCACAATATCCCAACCACTAAAAAAGACAAATACCACAAATACTATGGGCCTGATCTTTCCTATTAATTTAAAGCTCCAATATAAACCTAAAAGAATTCCCAAAATTGCCCAGAAATAGGTGAACCTAAGTCCTGCTAAAAAACCCAGCCATTTTCCAACGACCGTTGGAATTAGATAATAGCCAAAATAGTAATGAAGGTAGAAGCCCTTGCCTCCGCCTTCAGGCCCGTTGTGATAATATACAGGCCACTCCTTACTCACTAAATCGTAAAGTATAGCGTTGTGTTTGACATAATCCCCATTAGTAAAACTAAACCAACCAATCCCTGAGTAATAAACCCATAAGCAAACTCCCATCAGAAGAAGTGCTAAATTTAAGTAGCTATACTGGGTAGAGTAATCACTACGCTTGACCCAAAGTTTGTCTTTATTCTTATAGACCAAAAGCCCTAAGAGAATCAGCCAACATAGAAAAATCCAGGTTTTAAAATATCCGAAAAAAAAGATGATAAAAGGACAAAATAAATAAGAGAATGTGGTCCACTCTATATAAGGAGAGAGATTTAGCTGACGCTTTTGAGTGATGCTTTGGATAAATCTATTCATAGAGCAGTTATTTTAAACTCCGTTTTATATCTCTAAAATCTTTGATAGCCTGAAGCCCGATTGTAAAAAATCTCGACCAAGTAATAGATGGAACCCCTCCGGCCCTTGGCAGGAATGTTATGGGAAACCAGTGGATCTGATCTTCACCTTTTTGCAAAATAAGTGCTGACAGTAGTGAATTTGTGAGAAAAAAGCTCACTGGAACATGGGCAAGATATTCTTTTAGCTTATCAGTACGCATAATTCTAAATGGGACATTGGCATCCTTGGGGTAAACTCCAAAAATGAGATAAATCAAAGTCCTAAGGACAAGACTAATAATATCTCTTCCTCGGCCATCGCCTCTATTTCTTCTCATTCCAAATTGAAATGGTCCTGCCTCACGATTATCCCATAGTGGATAAAATTCTTCTATATTTGTTTGCCCGTCACTATCTGTTTGGAAAACCCATTTATATCCTTGATCAATAGCATATTGATAACCTTCCCTTATAGTTGGGCCATGCCCTTTATTCTCTCTATCAATAAACATGATTTCCTCATACTCACCTGCTTTTTGCTTTATGACATCAATGGTTTTGTCTTTTGATCCATCATTAATTAAAAGCATTTTGGCATCTAGTTTTTTGCAAACCTTGATCCATTCATCAACAACAGCTCCGAGCGCCTCTTCTTCATTGTAAACGGGCATCATTATTAATAATTCAGAAGACATCAATTCCTACCTTAGATATTTTATATAAGTTACTAATATTTTAAGGCCTATTGAAAAGTTGTGATGCACGGCAAAGATGTACTCTATATGACTATTCAAAAAACAAATTTATCTGTTACTTAACCGGGGAATCCAATCAGACATTAATACGAGGGTCCTATTATTTCCTCTTTTTGCATGAGCTTGCACAGCGTAAAATAGTATAAATACAAGGGGTTCTATGGAAGAGCAAACTCCCATTAAAAGTGGAGAGGGTTTTAATATTATTAGGTGGTATGAGAAAAATCCCAAGGCGATTTTATTTATCATCATACTTATAGGACTTTCACTTCGCTGGTATCAATTAGATACTTCGAGACCTATCCACCACGATGAATCCCTTCACGGTATGTATGGGCAATATGCATACGACAGACCGAGTACCAGTTTTTATAAATACCAGCCTCTTCTTCACGGGCCAATTTTATATAATGTTATGCCCTGGGTTTATGATTTTCTTGGCAACACTGACTTTGCCGTCAGGTTTCCAATGGCCTTAATGGGGAGTTTATTTCTATTTCTCCCCTTCTTATTTAGACGATTTTTAACCACCAAAGCACTTTTATTTCTTACTGCCTATATTGCTATTGCTCCTTCAATTGTTTATTGGTCACGCTTTTCAAGGCATGACTACTTTATGATTTCGGCACATTTTTTACTTCTCTATGGTCTTCTCATTGCTCCTGCAAAAAGGAGAGGGGTTTATGCCCTAACCTCCTTGGCACTACAGTTGGCGATCAAAGAAAATAGCTATGTTTTTATGGCCCTTTGCCTAGGGTATCTTATATTTGAATTCTTTTATTTACACTTATCAGATAAAAGCCGTGAACTTGTCCCCCTACTAAGCTCTTGGTTCAAAAATATTAAAAATTATCCATGGTTTTGGATTGGTGGTTTATTATTGGGCTCGTTTATTTTTTGCTACTTTTTTTCGGCCGGTTTCAAATACCCGCAGGGGATACTAGATGGTCTTTATAGAAAGAGTATTGGTTACTGGATAAAGCAGCACAATATAGAACGAATTAAGGGGCCCTTCTCCTTTCAATTTATGATTCTGTCTATGTACGAAGTTGTCTTTATAGGAGCTCTTCTCATATCCACAATCCATTTTTATTTTAGCCGTGGAATGACCCATATAATTTCTTTTTTCACAATACTCTTTCCCTGTACTGTCCTTTACTTTGTATTTAATGAAAGTGATTTATCAAAAGTTCCTATTCTACAATTTTTCAAACTTAAAATACCTTTTGATATCCCTCTTCTTTTCATCTTTTTGATTCATCCTATTGTTATCACCGCAACTCACCTATCTGATAAAAAAAGAGGGTTGGCATTTTTTGGATATTTTACCTGGGCCAATTTTTTCACTTATTCATATTTGGGGGAAAAAGTTCCCTGGCTTTCACTCTATACACTGGTACCAGGCCTGATTTATTTGGCCTTGTATTTCGGTCAATACGATCTGATTAAGAGAAAGAAGTTTAATATATTGGAACTCGCCACCATGCTTTCAGTATCCATCTTCTTTTTTGCTACGGTTTTCTCAATAGAAGAAAGAACATTTTCAATGCTCACAATTATTGTCTGCACTGCAACCTCTTCAATCTTTTTCTTTTCCATCAAAGACAAATTTGAAACTCCCTCATTCCACACTCAAAATTTTATTTTTACTTTTTTATTTCTCTTCACTCTTAGACTCTCAGTGATGACAAACTTTGGAAGAGCGGGAAAAAGATCACAAATAATTGGACAAGTTCACACCACCTGGCAGTTTGATAAAATGGCCCGTGATCTCAGAAGAAAATACTTCTCACCCATAAGTGCCAAAAAACCTTCAATTTATCTTCAAGGTGACGCCCTTTGGCCATTAACCTGGTATCTCAGAGATGTTCACACTTATAGGTTTATTAAAGACAAAGATATTTCCAAGTACGACTATGTTTTTATGAATGTAAATGACAAGTCTAAAAATCTTCTTAAAAAGACCCACAAGCATATGATCATTCCACTGAGAGCGTGGTGGGTTCCCAATTACAAAAAAATGACGCTTCGAAACTTCTTGGTCTATTCCTTCTTTCAGGTTCCCTGGAGTAAAACAGGACATTTCGGAATTTCATTTTTCAAAAAAGTTAGATAGAAAGCCACAAAAATGCTCGTAATTCCAGCAAGTTACATCAGAATTCAAAACATGACTAAAAGCCAACACTTTGGTAAGTTGCAATGAATTAATTTTTTAGGAATGTGCATAATTTCATGATCAAGTTTTTGGCCAAAAAATTTTTCGGGCTCTTCCCCACCCTCATTGGTGTCTCTATCTTAAGCTTTGTTTTAATCAGACTGGCTCCTGGAGACCCCGTTATGTTGATGTTAGGGGAAAGAGGTGCTGATCCAGTTGTTTACGAACAAATGAAAAAAAATCTAGGCCTCGATAAGCCTCTTTTTATTCAATACGCAATTTTTATTAAGAATATTTCCATGGGTGATCTTGGAAAATCAATTGTCTCTAGAAGAACTGTCAAAGAAGAATTCTTTGATAGGTTTCCAGCAACATTTGAACTAGGCTTTGTGGCCCTATTAATTGCCATTATTTTTGGTATCCCCCTTGGTATTATTGCAGCTATTAAAAAAAATGGACCTATAGATTTAATGGTTATGGGAGTCTCCTTAGCGGGGTACTCTATGCCTATTTTTTGGTGGGGACTTATTCTTATTTTAATATTTTCAGTAACTCTGGGAATAACGCCTGTAGCTGGTAGATTATCTATTATGTATGATATCGATCCCATTACAGGGTTGATGCTAATAGATACTTGGCTTTCTGGTGAAGGACTCGAAGCATTTATTGACGCTGTAAAACATTTAATGCTGCCGGCAATTGCCATGGGTACTATTCCGCTGGCGATTATTGCTCGAATGACCCGTTCAGCAATGCTTGAAGTTTTATCAGAAGATTATATGAGAACTGCCAAGGCCAAAGGTATTTCTCCTAAAAAAATCATCTATGTTCATGGCCTCAGAAATGCTCTCATTCCAGTTGTGACAGTCATAGGCCTTATGTTCGGCTCCATTATGACAGGGGCAATACTGACAGAAACTATTTTTAGCTGGCCTGGAATTGGAAAATGGATGGTGTCTGCTGTTGCAGCAAGAGATTACCCTGTGATCCAAAGTGGAATCCTAATTATTGCTTTTATGATTATTATGATCAATATGCTGGTAGACCTTGTCTACGCAGTCATTAATCCAAAAATGAGAGGGCAATAAAGTGAGTAATGCCACTTCCAAACTCTCAGCTCCCCCGTCTCCTCTCATAGAGTTTTGGTATCACTTTAAATCTCACCTTGGTGGGCTTATAGGTCTTGTTATCATCACATTTTTTCTATTCTTAGGACTATTTGCCGAAGTGATTGCCCCCTACGACCCGGCCCAAATTTTTCCTGGAAAGGCCACTCTTCCTCCCTTTTTTGCGCAAGGTGGAAGTATGGAATTTATTTTGGGAACAGATGATGTGGGTAGAGATATTTTAAGCCGCTTAATTTTTGGTGGAAGAATCTCCATCGTTTATAGTTTTTTAGTCGTACTACTCTCAGGCACCATTGGAACAAGTCTAGGCCTTATCGCCGGCTACTATGGTGGGGCCGTAGACCGAATGACCATGAGACTTGTCGATATCATGATGTCTCTTCCCTCAATTCTTTTGGCCATCGTAGTTGCATCAATTTTAGGACCAGGACTTTTAAACACAGTAATTGCCGTAAGTATCGTATCCATTCCGCACTTTATAAGACTTATCAGGGCCCAAACCATGGCCGAAATGAAAAGGCCTTATGTAACGGCCTCAAAAACCTTTGGTGCCAGTTCAGCAAGGCAGATGTTTATCAATATATTACCAAACTGTATGGCGCCACTTATCGTTCAAGCAACTATTGGCTTTAGTAACGGGATACTTGATATTGCTGCCCTTGGCTTTTTAGGTCTAGGTGCCAAACCACCACTATCTGAATGGGGAACAATGCTTGCCGATGCTCGCGCCTATATTGAAAGTGCACCTTGGATGGTAACGCTGCCAGGGATTTGTATCCTGCTTGTTGTTCTTGGTTTTAATCTTCTGGGAGATGGTCTTCGTGATGCCCTTGATCCAAGGTTGAAAAAATCATGACAAAACCACTATTAGAAGTAAAAAATCTCAATCTATTCTTTAAAACTTCCCAGGGCAGAGTACAGGTTTTAGAAAATATAAATTTTAGTCTTAAAAGAGGTGAATGCTTAGGAATCGTTGGAGAAAGTGGCTGTGGAAAATCTATGAGCTCACTTTCTATTATGCAACTTCTTCCAGGTACTGCTGAGCTCAAGGCCGACGGTATTTTCTTTGAAGGAAAAAATCTGCTGACACAAAGTGAAAGTGAACTGCAGAAATCTCGCGGAAAAGATATTTCCATGATTTTCCAAGATCCAATGAGTGCTTTAAATCCATGCTTTAATGTTGGATATCAATTAATAGAAACGCTACAGGCCCACCAAACTGGAACTAAAAAAGAGCTAAGTGAAAAGGCCTGTGATCTTCTCGACCAAGTGGGAATTCCCGCACCAAAATCTAGACTCAAGTGCTACCCCCATGAACTCTCAGGAGGAATGGCACAAAGAGTGATGATTGCTCAGGCACTTGCTTGCAAGCCCAAGCTCTTAATTGCCGATGAGCCAACAACAGCACTTGATGTAACAATTCAGGCCCAAATACTCAGACTACTCAAAAGTCTTCAAGAAAAACACAATATGGGTCTTGTTTTTATTACCCACGATATGGGGGTTGTCTCTCAAGTCAGTGATCGAATAATGGTCATGTATGCAGGACAAATGATTGAGTCTGGTCCAACTCTAGAGGTTATTGATTCACCTTTTCACCCTTACTCAAAAGGTCTTTTAGAATCTTTGCCTGGAACACATACTGTCACCAAAGAAAAATTGACACCAATAAGCGGCGTTGTGCCCAACTTATTAGATAGACCAAATGGCTGTTACTTCCACCCAAGGTGTCCTAACTTTGAAGACAAGTGTAAAGAGCAAGCGCCAACACAATTCAAAAAAAACCAAAGAATGGGTAGATGCCACTTTCCTCTTAATCAATCTCCGAGGTCCTCATGAACGTCCCTATTATAAAAGTTCAAAATCTCAAAAAGCACTACGATATAAAGGGAATTTTTGGAACGACAGGTATTGTCAAAGCAGTAGATGGATTAACTTTCGATCTTTTGCCAGGAGAAACATTGGCAGTTGTGGGAGAGAGTGGCTGCGGAAAAAGTACTCTTGCAAAAGTCTTAATGAATATCGAGAAAGCAACTGCTGGTGAATTTGAAATTGACAATAAAAATGGATTTGTCCTAACGGCCAAAGAGCTCCAGTCTCATATTCAAATGATTTTCCAAGATCCCATGGGCTCTCTCAACCCTAGAAAAAAAGCTTGGCAAATAATTTCTGAACCACTTCTCATAAACTCAAAATTAACCAAGACCCAATGCCGAGACAGAGCAATTGAAATGATGGCCAAGGTAGGACTTCGAGTTGAACTTGTAGATAGATATCCACATATGTTTAGTGGCGGCCAAAGACAGAGAATCGGAATTGCCAGGGCCTTAATTAATCACCCAAAAATACTCATTTGCGATGAGCCAGTTTCCGCACTGGACGTAAGCATTCAAGCACAGATACTTAACCTGCTGATGGACTTACAAGACAACCTGGGCCTTTCCTACATCTTTATTTCCCACGACCTGTCAGTGGTAAAACACATTGCAGACAAAATCCTCGTGATGTATCTGGGAAAAATTGTAGAATTTGGCAATACTCACAATGTTATTACTGAACCCAAACATCCTTATACAAAGGCACTAATACAATCGACTCCAGAAGTAGGAGTCAGAAAT
Source organism: Bacteriovoracaceae bacterium (assembly GCA_018649885.1). Classification (GTDB taxonomy): domain Bacteria; phylum Bdellovibrionota; class Bacteriovoracia; order Bacteriovoracales; family Bacteriovoracaceae; genus JABIHA01. The sequence goes on along the minus strand of JABIHA010000085.1, from coordinate 151,920 downwards.
TTAATTGAAATGACCCCACTAAGTGGCGAGCTTCCCTCGCCTCTCAACCCCCCAAGTGGTTGTCATTTTCACCAGCGTTGTCCACTCGCAACAGACCGGTGCAAAACTGAAATCCCCATACTTACCGGGAAATTTGGAAGACAAGTGAGCTGTTACAACATTTAAGAGTCTTTGCTCTGCGCCATTCACAGAAAACTTCAACTTTTTTAATGACATTTACTAATACTATCTATTATATTTTCTAATATAAAATTCGATTCACTACTTGAAACGGGGTACCCATGAATCTCTTAAAAAGGGTTTTCATTTGTTCGTTTTTTTTAATATCTGCGTCAGTTTCTGCCAATGGACTAGACGCCTCTGACCACTACTATGGCAGCGATTTCTACCACACCAAAAGAACTCTTAAAGAGAGTTCCCTCAAAAGAGCAATTCAAAAAATTCATAAATCTTATCATCAAAAAGTTCCCGGAAACTTTGACACCATTTCTGACGGCTCATGCCATGCAAAGGGTTGCTACAAGCACAAGGTTTTCCAGTATAGAGAAAGCAGGAAGCATCTTCTTTCAAGCATTCACTTGGAAGGGGCCAAAAATAATTATTATATAAAAGGCGTTTATTGTGAAAAGAACTACACAAAATCCGACTTTTCTAGAGGCAAAGGCCCAGGCCCAATACAACCGCCAGACCACCAAGTACTCAACGTAGAGCACACCTGGCCACAAAGCAGGTTTTCTTCTACTTCAAGCCACCAGGTTCAAAAAACAGACTTACACCATCTCTACCCAACTGATAGCCTCCAAAACTCTCAAAGAGGTAGCTTTAAATTTGCAGAAGTTTACACAGAAACAAAAAATACAACTTGTTCACAAAATAAACTTGGCTATATTGACCCAACATTTCCAGCAAAAAGTGACCACTACTCTATTTACTTCGAACCTACCGATTCACATAAGGGAAATGTGGCGAGAGCAATTTTCTACTTTAGTGTTACCTACAACATCAAAATTGATGCAGTTGAAGAACACTACTTAAGAAAGTGGCACCTGGAAGATCCAGTAGATAATAGTGAAATTAGAAGACATGAAATGATCTTTACTATTCAAGGCAGCCGAAACACATTCATTGATTACCCAGAACTTGTGGACCAAATCTCAAATTTCTAACCTTCATAAAGTGCCATTCTGTCACCTCATCCCCCCTTACTAGAGCGGGTTTAAGACACTTTCTTACATTCAGCACTTTTTCACCTTACATTTACAAACCTCTCTTGGAGCGCCCCCAACTGTGCGCTTAGAATACCCTGGCACTTAACTAGAGGGAAAAGTGCACACTTGGTGGAGCACATTGAGTGGAGAGGGAGGAAATCATGTCGATGCACAAATTGAAGGGAGTCATTTTATTAACCGTTTTTTCAACCGTTAGCGCGCGCAGTGCTACAATCGCTGTCATCGATTCGGGACTTGATGTTAAACATACTCAACTTGTGAGCAAGCTGTGGAGTAATGGTAGTGAGTCAAGTAACTCAAAAGATGATGATGGAAATGGATTGGTAGACGATCTCAACGGATGGAATTTTGCAGAAAATTCAAGCTCACTATTACGACGAGAATTAATTGGTCAATTTGGTGAAGAAACCGTTCATAAATATATGGATTTAAGGGCCAAGGAGGTAGACGGTCTTTTAACAAGATCTGATTCATCTTTTCTTTCTCAGGCCCGTGCAAGCTATAGGCTTATGGGACTCGTTAATAACTATGGTCAATTTGCCCATGGAACCCACGTTGCAGGAATTGCACTAAAAGATAATAAAAAATCAAAGGTTATGGGGATAAAACTCTTAAAGAGTTCTTTTTCACAAACACTAAGTAGCTCTCTAACCATGGCGCTTAATGAAAGTGATGATATCACTATATCTTCTGTTCTTGTTTCCAATATTTTGTCTCAGAGCAAATCGATGATCGAGGTGGGAAAGTATCTCAATTCAAAAAAAGTTGAGGTGGCCAATGGATCATTTGGCCTATCCATTTTTCAGGCCTCTAAGCTTGTTCAAGCAAGCTTTGTTAATATGCTCGGTAGATATCCAAGCCAAGAAGAACTTGTAGAGTACAGCTTTAAATTCATGTACACCATGCTCGATGAACACAAGAAAATGGTTGAGAGCTCCCCGGATACTCTCTTTGTTTTTGCTGCCGGAAATGATGGCCAAAATAATGATGTCTTTCCAGTTGCTCCGGCCAATATCCAGCAAGCTAATGTTATCAGTGTCGCAGCAACCTATGGGGATACCAAGTTAGCTGATTTCAGCAACTTCGGAAAAAAGTTTGTGGATGTGGCAGCACCTGGGGTTAATATTGCGTCCACAGTTCCAGGCTATAATGGTGTTAAAATGAGTGGTACCAGCCAAGCTGCTCCCCTTGTTTCAAACTTAGCACTGAGAATCAAAGAAGTTAATAAGGCCTTAGGCCCTGCAGAGATTAAGAAAATTATAATGGAGACCGTTGATAAAAAGTCTTGGCTTGCTGAGAAAGTTAAATCGGGTGGTCTTATCAACACAAAAAGAGCAGTCTTTGCGGCCCATTTTGCCAAGTACAGAAACTTAGAAGATGGAATACTTTATGCCAAACATTATGTTGTCAGTGGAATGACTGGTACCAGTGGTTTAGATATCCCAAATGGAGTTATGTTGCCTACAATTGAAGCGGCAAGTAATCCATTCTTTAACACTGGTAACTTTGAAGAAGGGGTAAATCCCGAGACTATTTTTGATGCAAATAATATCAAAGATATTCTGGGAGGTAATTTCTCCAGATTGAAGCTTTAAAGTTCTTCTTCAAATTGCCATTTCTATCATACAAGGAGGGTTTTCTAGCCCTCCTTTTTAATTCCAAATTGAAGATAAAATTTCCAGATCAGGTAAAGGCCTATAGAAGTGAAAAAGTGCCAAATAGCATGCCCTTGAATGATATGGTTACCCGGATCACAAAATGTTCTAGTAATATCAAGTCCACTAAATGTAGCAGCGACAGCAATGACAATAATCCCTAAAAAGAAGTATTTGTAATTGGTCTCAGCACTCTTCTTGCTGAAAAAGATCGCCCCCTCAGTGGTGATTAGGCTTATGACAAGCACCACAACGATAAGCTGGATTGGAAAATCTATCATGTAAAAAATCCCTACAACAAGGGTCAAGAAGATGGGGACAATGGTTGAGAAGATATAAAACTTTTCAACCCCCACTTTTCCAATTCTTATAAGATTGAGGCCAAAAAATAAGCTGAGAAACAAGTTCATTCCAGCAAAGTCGAATATCTGAAAGAAAAATGTATAGGAAGCATGATAAATACCAGAAGTAACTCCTACAAAAACCATCGAAAAAGGAAACCACTTCATAGGTCCACTGACTTTTTCTTTGTTCCAGTGAATAAACATCAGAACTGCGACAACAATATAGAATATATTTGACCAAGTATTAGCTGGTTCTGTCACCCAACCACATTGCGAAGCCTCACACCATTTAATATTTGGGGGAGCAATTTTAGATAGCTCATACCACGGACATCCTGGCTCAAGAGAGGGCACAATATGTTTGCCTACCATTTTCAATTCCTTTTGAAATATACTGATCTCAGTTTGAATTTAACATTTTTACAAAAAAAAAGCGCCCCAAAAATGGAGCGCCTATTTTAGTCATCTAATTTTTTTCTTATAACTTAGCAAGAAGTGACTTCGAAGTAAGTACTTCAGAAGCAGTCTCTGCTTTTCTGCTAGAGTTAAGTTCACGACCATCTCTGGTTGCATCTTCAACAGCTGCTACAAATTCAGTAAGAACTTCTTTCGCTACTTCTTTAGAAGATTTTTCTTGCATTGTTTCTAATCTTTCAACAACACCTTCAAGTCTTTCAACTTCAGCGTCATCACCGGCATCTTCAGCAACTTCAAGAGCAGCAGTAGCTCTTTCAACAGCTAACTCAAGTCCACCTTGGTATTTTGAAGATTTAGCACTTGGAAAAATCTCACCAACGTAGTTTACGTTAATTCCGTGAACTGGCTCGTCAAGATCATTTCTTGTATTCTCAAGAGCGTAAGATAAGTGATAAACCGCAAGTTTTTTGTCTCCACCAAGAAGGCCTGGAAGAGTTCCGTATAGTTTTCCTAAAATTCTGTGTGGGCCGTAATCAAATACTGACTCATATCCAGCGGCCATAAGTTCATTCATAGCTTCAATTAGATATTTTTTATGTTTGATAACTTTAGCAGGTCCACTAGCTAGTCCCCACTTACCTTTGTTAGCACCCCAAAAGTATTTTGCCTTTGCCCAAAGATCATTATCACCTTCAGATTTAGCAAGAGCAAAAGCCGCTCCAGCAGCAGCAAAACCTTCTTCGTGTTTTTGAATTTTTACTTTATTGTCAGCTGTACCAGCACCAACAAAATAAAGAGCTTCACCTTGTAAGAACAGGTACTCAGCTTTTGTAACTCCAGCTGCACTATCAGCAAGTGTTTTGTAAGTGTCAGCAGCAAGTTGTGCATTTGCAACACCTGCAGCATCGTATCCTCTTTTTGCCCAAGCATCTTTAGCGTCTTCTAAAGCGCCAGAAAAACCCGTTGTAGCAAAAAGCGAAAATAAAGCTAATACTAATAAACTTCTCATAATTCTTCTCTCCCTTAATAATAGACTGTCATCGCAAATCTAAGTTTAAATATATTAATGTATTGTTACGTGTAATTGAAAATCACTTTTTCTTGCACGTGAAAATTATTGTTGCATATTGGCGAAGGCTAATTGGTACGACAAGACAAATGCATTGCAAGAAAAAAAAATGCGGGGCATTTTACACGGAGAGCATGGTGCAAGCCGCCCCGCCCAAGCGTGATAAAATAAACGCATTGTGCAAAATTAAGAAATGTTATGATGGTTTTAAATGTCTATATAACGTCTATTTAAGAGGTTTAAACTCTTTGCCGTTAAAACAAAAAGTACACTCTTTATCATCGTACTTTGTTGTTAAATTTATCGGCCTCTTCCAGATAGCAAAAATATTTTTCATTGTTTGCTCTGCAAAATTAGCATCTAAATCTACACCTTGATGGCGATGAGTCATATGCAGTTCACCTCTATTATTAAAGTTTGCGTCATCAACATCAATGACTGGTTGCCCAAAATTTGTGAGTGATGATAAAAATTTTTGCTTGATGGCCAAGAAGTCTCTGGTATCAATTTCAAAGCGACCACTTCTTGGATTGTACTTATAAGTAAACAGTTGCTGCCTTTCACAAAAATCTTGAGTAAAAAATTCATCCAGAAAAGTAATATCATTATGAGTGGCGCGCACTTCAAAAATTTTCTCTTTCCCAAGACCTAGGTCTTTATTCCACTCATATTTTTTAACCATATTGTCACAATCAATATAATTTTTTCCAAAACGACCAGTATCCCAGCGATATTCAATATCACGAAATAGCTCAATTCCTACTTTATAAGGATTTATATTTTTCTTACTCATCGCCATCACACCAGCATGGTGGTCAGCGAAGTCAATAATCTCTGAGGCCTTGAGGGCATGCTTGGTCATAATGGTGGAGTGCCAGTAACTCGCCCACCCTTCATTCATAATTTTAGTCAGTCTTTGAGGGAGAAAATAGTAAGCCTCTTCTCTTAAGATTGAAATAATATCTGATTCCCATTCTTCAAGAGGAGCATTTTCTGCTAAAAATTGTAAAATATCACGAACAGGTCTTTCCGGATATTTTTTGATCTCAAAGCGATCCGCATCCCCCGGCTTAGCTTCTGCTTGATTAGACTTATCGTGTTTATTCTTAGTTCTCATATAGGACTTAAGTGCTTGGGAGCGACCGTCATCATCTACAAGATCTTCTTCTTTTGCTCTTTTCTCTGTATTTTCTCTTTGTTTTTTGACTTCACTTGTTTCAAATAAAACATTTATATCTAGCAGATTTTCTAAGGATAGAACTTTATCTATAAAAGCTTCGATTTTATCTTGTCCATTGACACCCATATAACGTCTGATTTTGGTTCCATGATTGGCCATTACATCCATCATTTTTCTATCAGTATTTGAAAACCAAGCATTGTTTTTAAAAAAGTCAGCATGCCCAAAGACATGGGCCATAACCATTTTCTGATCGACCATGTGATTGCCTTTTAATAAGTAGGCATAGCATGGGTCGGTATTGATAACCATTTCATAAATTTTTTGAAGTCCATAGGCGTAGCCCTTGGAGAGCTGATCGTAATCCATTCCGAAGCGCCAGTGGGGGTACCGACTGGGGAATCCACCAAGGGAGGCAAGTATATTAATTGTATCGTAATCACACACTTCAAATACCACAGGATAAAAATCAAGGCCATAATCTTTAGCGTATGCCTCAATTTCTACTTTTAATTTTAGAAGCTCTCCAGACAGAGGGCTTACCAAATCGTGCATCATTTTCCTTTCCCCAAAAAGTCTTTGATAGAATCTAAGATGCCATCACGATTTTTTATTTTACTTAGAATAACACTATCTGCTTCCTTGCCGTATTTACCGTGTAGGTCTTTAAAAAACTGACCTGACCCATATCGACTTTCAACTTGGCCATAGCAAAAAACATTACTAGAAGGAAGAATAACATTATCTAATAATTCCAGACAAACTTTGGTGTCATCACTAGACCAGTTGTCTCCATCTGAAAAATGAAAAGGATAAATATTCCATTCAGCAGGGTTATAATCTGCCTCTATTATTTCTTTACACAAGTGATAAGCAGAAGAAATTAATGTTCCACCACTCTCTCTCGTTTTAAAGAATACTTCTTCATCAACTTCTTTGGCGGTAGCATCGTGAATAATATATCGCATTTCAATTGATTTATACTGGCTTCGAAGCCATAAATTAATCCAAAAACTCTCGGTCCTAACAATTTCTTTTTGTTCATCACCCATAGAGCCAGAAACATCCATCATATAGATAACCACTGCAGAATTTTCATATTCTGTTTTTACGTCAGCGGACCTAAACCTATAATCGGAACGGATAGGAATGATAATAGGATTATCAGGATCATACGACCCAATGGCGACCTGCCTTTTCAAGGCCTCTCTGTAAGTCCTTTTAAAATGCTTAAGTGAATCAGGACCAACGGTGCCAATTGAGGTATATCTCTCTGTTTGTGACTGAATTGATTTTTTGCCTTTGGGTTCAATATTGGGAAGTTCAAGTTCTTCACCTAAAATCTGGGCCAGTTCATCAAGCGTCAGCTCTACTTCAAGTTCTTTTGAACCTTCATCAGATCCAGCTTCTTTACCCTCTCCAGGGCCTTCACCATCTTGACCTTGTCCATCAACAGGATCTCCGGCCTGACCATCGCCTTGCCCCATCCCACCTTGAGATTTATCACCGAATTTGAATTTAGGTGTTTCAATTTGTGGCATGGGGATTCTGAAAACATCTTTGCCTTTAGGTGCTTGCATTTCACCTTCAGAAACATATTTCCTAAGATTATCTCGAATCTTACCTTTAACAATCTTTCGAAATCGTGAATGGTCCCTTTTTATAGGATGATCCATACTCCTCCCTAAGACTTGGCGCTGTCACCCTTTGCAAAAATTGAAGCAACATAATTGAGAGCATCTGTTGCACAAATTTCACAATAGGCAAAATTCTTAATCAGTCTTGTTTTGACCACTTCTATCTTCTCTTGTGTGGCCTTATCGACGACATTCGAAATAATAGTTGTGAGTTTAATAGTATCTTTTTGATCTTCGAAAAGTTTAAGCTCAAGTGCTCTGTGCAGCCTTTCATTTTTTCTATAATCAAATTGCTTACCTTCAATGGCAAGAGCTCCAATGTAATTCATGATTTCCCGTCTAAAATCATCTTTTCGACTTTCTGGGATATCAATTTTTTCTTCAATTGAGCGCATAAATCTCTCATCAGATTCTTCCAATCGATTTGAGTATTTATTTCTTACTTTTTCTTTTTGAATATAGGCCTTCACGTTATCAATGTAATTTGCACAAAGTGTTTGAATGGCATTTTCATCAACACTGATGGCCTTTTGAACATCATTTTTGACGATGTCTTCATACTCTTGCCGTGAAACTACAAGCATTTCTTTGTATTTATCATACATTTCGGTGTTGTTAATAAGAGCGTGATGTTTTAAGCCAGACTCCAATTCATTAAAGACCATAAATGGGTTCAAACATCCGTGGTGAGCATTTTTAACTAGGGCGTTTGAGATTTTGTCTTGAATATATCTTGGAGATATTCCCTCAAGTCCCTCTCTCACAGCTTCTTTCCTAAGCTCTTTGACATTGTCTTCGCTATAGCCTGGAAGAGTTTTGCCATTATAGAGCTTAAGTTTTTGAAGTTTTGTCAGGTCAGATTTTTTTGGCTCTTCCATTCTTGTTAAAATGGCCCAAAGGGAGCCCATCTCAAGCGTATGGGGAGCAATATGAACATGAGGGATTTTATCTGCATTAAAATCTTTTTGGTAAATCTTCACTTCTTGATCAAGCCTTGTGATGTAAGGAACATCGATTTTAACCGTTCTATCCCTCAAGGCTTCCATAAATTCATTATTTTGAAGTTTCCTAAATTCAGGCTCATTAGTGTGGCCTAGTATCACTTCATCAATATGAGTTTGGGCAAATTTCTTGGGCTTAATACTCTGCTCTTGGGAAGCTCCTAAAAGATCGTAAAGAAAGGCCACATCTAATTTGAGCATCTCAATAAATTCTACAATCCCACGGTTTGCAATATTAAATTCACCATCAAAGTTAAATGCTCTCGGATCGGAGTCAGAACCATACTTGGCGATTTTTCTGTAATTAATATCACCGGTTAACTCTGTTGAGTCTTGGTTTTTCTCATCTTTAGGTTGGAAGGTTCCAATACCAATTCTATCTTTTTCAGAAAGTATAAGTCTTTTGATACGCACATGATTTTTGATCATGACATTCCAATCACCATCGTACTTAAGCATATATTGTTCAAAAATATATCGACAAGCAGGATTCAACTCTCCTTTAATATCGATTTTCCTTTCTCCATCAGCACGCCCTTTATTTAACTCTGTCAAAAATTCTGCTCGTACTTCTGTTGGCACTAACTTCAAAGGATCTTCATGCATAGGGGAAGAAAATAATTTGGCCCCGCCTAAGATTTCAGATTCTTCCTCATCAACCCACTCAAAAGTGTAGAGCGCTCCGTCATCTGTTTTAGAATAATGCTCAAGACCTTTTTTCATTAATCTTGCAATTGAAGATTTCGCCGAGCCTACAGGACCATGAAGAAGAAGAACTCTTTTTTCTGTACCATATCCAGCAGCTGCGGATTTAAAAAAGTTTACTAGCTTCATTAAATGCACATCTATACCAAAGATTGCATCCTTTCCCTTTTCAAAGGGATCACTAAAAAAGTGATAGCGTGTAATTTCTTTTTTGTACTCGCTGTATTTCTCTATCCCGAAAGTAAAAATCATATCGTGAATTCTTTGAAATGCATTTCTTGCAACTTTTGGATGTTCAGAAACAATATTTACATAATCTTGAAATGATCCCGTCCAATGAAGATGAGAAAAATCATTTCTTTTATAATTACTCTCAATAAACTCAGAGACATCTATCTTTGCCATTTTTTCTCTCCTTCAATGGTGAACTCTTAGGCCCAGCATTTTACTGGTAACCCATCCTAATCATTATATTCTTAGACGTACACACCATAAAGAGAAGATTTAGGGTGAAGAACTTTCCGCATTGACCCGAGTAGTTAGCTCAACTATATACCCCACTGAAATAAACCCTTTGAAATAAAACCGCTGCACCCTTAAGATGTATTTATGGGAATTATCTATAGCGGAAAAACTGATATTGGCAGAAAAAGAAAGACCAACCAAGATTCAATTTATATTGGACCTGATGAGCTTCTTTTTATAGTCGCAGACGGAATGGGCGGTCACAACGGCGGTGACATTGCCTCCCAAATGGCAGTCAAAGTATTTCCCCAGGCATTTGAAGAGTTCAAAAGTGAGGAAATCACAAAATGTATCAGGAATTCCTTCAAACAAACTAATGGAACAATCTACCAAAAGTCTCAGGATGAAGAAGAATTAAAGGGAATGGGGACCACCCTAGTCGGTTATCACTACTATGAAAGCCACCTCTACGTTTTCAATATTGGCGACTCTAGGGCCTACTTGATAAACCAAGACTCACTGTTTCAACTATCTAAAGATCACTCACTTGTTCAAGAAAAATTAAATCTTGGAATCTATACAAGAGAGGAAGCTGCTGAAGATAAGCAAAAAAACGTCTTAATAAGGACAGTTGGCTTCGAACCCGAGGTAGACTGCGACATTTTTAACTTCAAAGTCCACAAAAATGATATTTTTATGATCTGCTCTGATGGATTACACGGATATGTCAGTGATCCAGATATACTACACATCATTTCGAAGCACCTCCCTGACCCCTCAATTGCTAAGCAAGAAAACGTGGATGCCGCTGTAGAAGAGCTAGTTACTCAAGCAAATGAAAATGGTGGGAACGACAATATCAGTGTGATTGTTACGGTTGCTAAATAAAGTTGCAAAGGCCTATTTTACAAAGGCCTCTGCAACCAAGTCTATCGTCTTTTCTAAATTAACAGTCTTCCAAATGATAATTAAGTTTTAGCTTAGAAAGATAAAGTAAATTATAGCCAAGTTTTGGCTTAAGAAGTGCCGTGGCCCTTGTTCTCAGTAGTGTATCCTGCCCACAGCCTGAAATAAGTGTATCTGGCTGAGTTAGATAATTAAATTTGAGACCTGGCTTTGCATTACCCACCGTAAGTTTTTGTCCCGTTCCCCCACTAAAAAAGGTCTCTGTGGTAATTTTCGAGCTGGCGCTTTGCCCAAGATAGCTAATTCCAATCAAAGTAACATCATCAACAACTAATAGCTTTCCAGCTGGCAAGCTAATAGGAATGGCCAAATTACAGTTTTTCCTAATGAGTGACCTTGGGCTGTCCTGGACCTGAATAAAAAGATCATTGAAATAAATTTGGGCCCCGTCAGAAGTCTTCTCAAGATAAACATTGCCGTTTTTGCAACCACTTCCGGCTGCTGCAGTTTTCTTTAAATCGACCACGGATGCTAGTGATAAACTACTCATTAAAAAAGAAATAAATAGTAAACCATGCAATAGATTTTTTGCTCTCATTCTCTCCCTCCCGGATCGCAAGCTTGGGGACAACCTACACGAATTTTTAACTTAAAGGGGGCAAGGCCTTAAAAAAACAGCAAAATAACGCTCATTGTAAGAAATTATTGGCCCTTACATCTGGGCGGGATCAAAGTGTCTCTATTCACGCTAACTCAATTGGAAAATGGAGATGGCCGGAGTAGACTAATTGTATAAAAATTACTCGTTTGAATCCTCTCAAGGAGATATAGATTTGGATCGCTATTACACAATTATGATTATTCCGGAGCGAGAAAAAAGCGTAAAAACCTTTAGGATTCCTAGAATTATTGTCCGAGCTGTTACAACGATTTTTGTTTTTGGCATATTCATCACAGGCATTTTGGCCTATGACTATTGGAATGTGATCGGGCAAGTTTACCAAAACAAACACCTATCGGCGGAAAACCGGCAGTTGCGAGAGCAAGTTCAACAATTTCAAATGAAGCTGAACTCCTTTTCCAGTGACCTTCAAAGAATCAACACATTAGAGAAAAAACTTCGAATCATTGCAGGGGTTGAAAACGTAGATCTATCAGATGAGAGCCCCTACTCCAAGTCCATAGAGCAAGGCACAGAAAAAGAAACGCCCAATAAAAAAGAAAAAAAACAAGGTTCAAAAGAAAGTGGAAGATCCACATCTTCAATTTCCCCCGAACCAATTGAATTCAAAAAGAATTTTGACAATTTTACTACTGATCCAAAGTACCTCCAGCTGAAAAATCTCTACGACCAAAAAATGGCAGGTATTCTGGGAATTCAAAGTAGTTATGCTTACACAAAAAAATGGTCTGATTTATTCAAAAGATCCTTTGCGCTATCTCAACAATTTGCCAGCTTCGACTTTAAGTACTCCTTAATGAACAGTTTTTTAACTGACCTTGAAATTAGGATGAATGACCTCGATCAATACCTACTCGATAGAGAATCCTTCTTGAAATCGACTCCTACAATACTTCCCACGAATGGCTGGATTACTAGCTATTATGGCCCAAGAAAAAGCCCCATATCTGGGCGGCGTAAATTTCATGAAGGGCTCGATGTGGGAGCAAGGCTGGGAACGACTATAATAGCTGCAGCAGATGGAATTGTGACCTTTTCTGGACACCGGATGGGACTGGGCAACTATATCCAACTTGATCATGGTTACGGTCTGGAAACAATCTACGCCCACGCAAAAAAACTGATCGTAAAAAATGGAGAACTTGTTCAACGCGGTGATTCCATCGCTCAAGTTGGAAATACTGGCTACTCAACTGCTCCCCACCTCCACTATGAAGTAAGGGTTAACGGAGTGGCGGTTGATCCTCTCTACTACGTCCTAGATTAAATGAAATTTGTTCGAGTGTGATGACTTAGTGTTTTACTATTTTTAAACTCTATTAAATGTGGCATAATACTCCTGTTACCTCCACAACTGCGTAGCGGTAAAATATAAGGAATCTCAAACCCATTTTTTTTGGAGAAAGCGATGATAGGCAAGGCCCTTCGTTCAATATTTGGCACAAAACAAGATAGAGATATTAAGGTCCTCAGACCCTTGGTAGCTCAAATTAATGGCCTCGAAGCTGATATGAAAAAGCTCAGTGATGAGGAACTACAAGCACAAACCCCAAAGTTTAGGAAAATGTTAGAAAACGGATCCACTCACGGAGACATTCTGCCTGAGGCATTTGCCACAGTCAGAGAAGCTTCTTGGCGAGTTTTGGGTCTTCGTCCTTTTGATGTTCAACTAATCGGGGCGATAGTCCTGCACGATGGCAAAATTGCTGAGATGAAAACAGGTGAGGGAAAAACCCTAACTGCAACACTTGCAATGTATCTCAATGCTCTCGATGGAAGAGGTGCTCACCTTGTTACAGTTAACGATTACCTGGCAGAAAGAGATGCCGAATGGATGGGAAAACTTTATAACTTCTTAGGTCTTACAACAGGAGTAATCCTGGGTAATATGGAAGATGAAGAAAGACAAGAAAATTACAATAAAGATATTACCTACGGTACAAATAATGAATTTGCCTTTGACTACCTAAGAGACAATATGAAGTTTGATTTGGACGACTATGTTCAAAGAGAATTTCATTACTGTATTGTGGATGAGGTTGACTCTATCTTAATTGATGAAGCCAGAACTCCACTGCTCATTTCTGGCCCCAGTGAAGGCGACCCGAGTATTTATGGTCACATAAACAAAATCATTCCTAAAATTGAAAAAGAAAAACATTACACAGTTGATGAAAAATCAAGGTCTGCAATCCTTACAGATGAAGGTGTTACAGAGGTTCAAAAACAACTTGGAATAGAAAATCTTTACGATCTTAAAAATATCGACAAGCTACATGCAATTAACCAGGCCCTTCGTGCTCACACACTATTTAAAGTAGATGCTGATTATGTTGTGAAAGATGGTGAGGTCATAATTGTTGATGAGTTTACTGGAAGGCTAAAAGAAGGCTCTAGATGGTCTGATGGACTTCATCAAGCTGTAGAAGCAAAAGAAGGTGTGAAAATTGTTTCAGAGAACCAAACTCTGGCTTCTATCACATTCCAAAACTATTTTAAAATGTATTCAAAGCTTTCAGGTATGACAGGTACTGCTGATACTGAAGCTGAAGAATTTGGAAAAATTTATAAACTTGAAGTAATAGTCGTTCCTACAAATCTTCCAATGGTAAGATTAGATGAAGCAGATGTTGTTTATAAAAATAAAACTGCCAAATACAAAGCTGTTGCTCAAATGATCACCGAGCTCAATAAAAGAAAGCAGCCCGTTTTAATTGGTACAATCACAATTGAGTCCAGTGAAATATTGTCCAAACATTTGACCAAAGCTGGTGTTGCTCACAATGTTTTAAATGCCAAACAACATGAAAGAGAAGCAGAAATTGTAGCTGGTGCCGGGAACCCTGGGATGGTTACCATTGCCACGAATATGGCCGGTAGAGGAACTGATATTAAGCTCACACCGGAAACTCTTGAAGCTGGTGGTCTGTGTATAATTGGAACTGAAAGACATGAGTCCAGAAGAATTGACAATCAGCTAAGAGGTCGATCAGGAAGGCAAGGAGACCCCGGTCTTTCAAAATTTTTCCTCTCACTTGAAGATGATTTGATGAGAATATTTGGAAGTGATCGTATCAGTGGGATAATGGAAAAACTCGGCATGGAAGAAGACGAGCCCATTGAACACAAAATGATAAGTAACGCTATCGCAAAGGCCCAAAAGAAAGTTGAAGGCCATAACTTTGATATCAGAAAGCATCTTCTTGAATACGACGATGTTATGAATGAGCAAAGAAAAGTTATCTATAGACTCAGAAGAGAGATTATTAGTGACCAAGGAAATCAAGAACTTCTTTTTGATTTCGTTGAAGATGTTTGTCATCACTTAGCTATCAGCTTAAAGCCAGAGGGAAAAGTTCCAATTGATGAATGGCCTTGGGCAGACATCACTCCCCTTTTCAAAAATATTTTCCACGCTGAAAAAGATTTATCAGCAGAACTTGTATCAAATGAATTTGAAGGAAATCTAGCTAAGGCCATGATTGACCTGGCCAGAAATCAATACGATGCAAAATTTGAAGAGTTTGAAGATGATCATGTCAAACTTGTACTTAGAGAAATCTTACTTTCAAACTTTGATTCCAATTGGAAGCAACACCTCCAAAATATGGACCACTTAAAAGAAGGTATAAATCTTCGGTCATATGGACAAAAAGATCCTCTCACTGAATATAAAAAAGAGGCCTTTGAAATATTCGAGCATATGAGACTTGCCGTAAAAAGATCAATAGTTGAGCAAATCTATAGTGTACAACTCTATAATAAAGAGGAGCTTGAAGAACTAAAAAGACAGCAAGAGGCTGAGTTAAAAGCTCAACTAGATGCCCACAAAAGGGCCCAAGATGCTGACCAGAGGGGCTCTGGAAAGAGAGCACCTGTTACTAGAGGTCAAACCAAAGTTAGCAGAAATGAGCCATGTCCATGTGGTTCGGGCAAAAAGTATAAGCACTGCCATGGTAAGTAAGCATGAGGTAAAATAGTAGTACATACTAATTTTGCTAAAATGCTTACTGGGTAAAGTGCACAATGTCAGATGATGAAGACAAGTCAGATCTTACGCGCCTCGAAGATATTGGGGAGTTTCTCCATGAATCGAGTAAGAAAGAAGATGAGGAATTAGATTCCAGTTTTCAAACTTCTGCTGAAGAAGAATCTCCCCCTGAATTTCCCATAGATGATTCACAAATCGATATCACTTCTGACGATATTGTGAACGAAGATCAAACAGAATCTTTTATTGAAGGTGATTTTGACATCAACCATTTTAGTGATGAAGAGCAAGATAGCGATGCCACGGAAGAAAAAGATATTTCAGAATCTTTATCCTTTGGAGAGGATGGAGATAATGAAACATTCTTTGAATCCATGTCAGAAGATTCAGATGAACAAGTTGCTGAAATCCCCTCCTTTGAAGACGATAGTGATGAGTTAAATTCATTTGTTGATGAAGGTGAGGAAGATGATTCAGGGTTATTTGAAACTCAGGAATCGATTCTTCCTAATACAGAGGAATTTGAGCTAGAAAATGAAGAGTCTGAGTTCCCTGAAATACCAGAAGAAGAATTGCAGACTGAAGAGTTCGCCCTTGAGACTGAGGTAGAGATAGAGGTAGGAGTAGAGGATGAGGATGATTATAGCATTGAGGAAAATGCCATTGCCATTCCACCAATTGATGAAGATCAGCAGCGGGGTGAAGTGGCCGAAAAAACTCCCATCATCACAACTTGCCCTGAACCAAAGCCTCAAAAAGAAAACCTTGATGAACTTAAAGAATTTGCAAATAATCTTCTCATAGGTGATTACAGTGCTCCAGGAAACCCTCCTTTTTCCATTATCATTAGAAATGTAAAATATGTTGAAGATTTGGAAAATATCATTTCTCTTCTAAAAGAACATGGTCTTGTAGGAGATGAAAATGATGAACAAGTTAGATCTAGCTTAAAAAGAGGATCACTCCTTCTTTCACAGCTTGGTGAATTCAACGCCATAGTTCTAACCCACAAATTAAGAAAGTATGATCTCGATCTCCATATGGGACTCGGTGAAGAATTGCATACACCCCAGAGTTACTCTGACGAAAACAAAGGCCTTATTGGAAAAAGACAGCTGTTCACTAACACTAAAGACTCTGCAACTTTTTCTGATGATAAAAGTGGAATCGATTCAATAATTATTAGCTCAACAAGCTCGCTGGAAGGCCACCAAATCGAGAGATATATTGATATGGCCACTGAGCATCTGGTAATTGATCATAGCGAGTTTGAGATACTCGAAGCAAAAGAAGATGGTGATAAGGATTTTGGGGCCTATTACCAAATTTTGGCATTTAAATTGAAGGAGAAAGCTCTTAAGCTGGGTGGAAATGCCATTGTCGGTGTGGCCTACCAGATATCCCCTCTTGTGATCGAAAATGATGAAGGCATTCAAAATAAATATAAATTAACATCAGTTGGTAATATAGTGTGGGTGAATTGAATCAAATACCTTTAAAAACAGATGTGCTCATCGTTGGAGGTGGGTGTACTGGCGTTGGCATTTTTAGAGACCTCGCTCTTCATGGGGTAGATTGTCTTCTAATTGATGCCAAGGATTTTGCTTCTCAAACAAGTTCTGCTTCTTCGAAAATGTTACATGGAGGAATTAGGTATCTTGAATCCTTTGACTTCGCTCTTGTTAAAGAGGCCTTACATGAAAAAAATCTATGGCTAAAGCTCGCTCCAAACCTATGCCAAGAATTGCCCTTTTATCTTCCTGTTTACTGGGAATCAAAATACCCATTTCTTTGGATGACAAAAGTTGCTTTAAAAACATATGATTTTCTATCAGGTTTTCAAAACTCAGCACATAAAATACTTCGTGCTAAAGAAACTATTTTGAAATTACCAGGGATAAAAAAAGAAGGACTCAAAGGAGCGGGTGTCTACTATGATGCGATCGTTGACGATGCAAAACTAACACTCGAGTGCCTCTATGACTCTCTACTTGAGCCAAATGCCAATGCCTTCAATTACACCAAAATTGATAAAGTCGAAGCGTTTGGTGACAGCTATAAAGCAGAACTTACAAATACATTAACAGGTGAAAAAAACTCTATCATTGCTAAAAAAGTAGTGTTTGCCACAGGCCCATTTAGTGATGACCTACTGATGAATTTAGGTTTTTCCTGGAAAAACAGACTGCTTCCCACTAAAGGTTCACATTTGTGGATCAGAAAAAATAGTCTAGATATCCCCTACCCTTTAGTTCTTCAGACATTTGATGGAAGAATTATTTTTGTCATACCACAAAGAGATGCCATTTTAGTTGGTACTACTGAAATTCAAGCTAAGGGTGATTTTTTTGACCTCAAGTGCTCTGAGGAAGAAATTGATTATCTTTTAAAAAACCTACAAGAATTTTTTCCCGCAGCTGGAGTATCAAGAAAAGATATCCTTTCCACTTTTGCTGGCATTAGACCCCTAGTAAAAAAAGAGGGCGGCAATGCCCACAACACCTCCAGAGAGCATCAAGTTTTCAGACCTGGTAAAAACCTTTATGTGATCTTTGGTGGCAAATATACAACCTTTAGAGTCATGGGCAGGGAAATAAGCTCTGAGATAGTTCACGGTTTTGGCGGAACATACAATCCAGGCACTACATTGCAAGCGCTCAGACAGCCTTCTGTTTTCCCAACATTCACGCCATGGGAGCTCAGTGAGCAGGCAGTCCTAGAAAGCCTAAGCCACGAAAAAGTAAGGACTTTTTCGGACCTAATTCATCGGAGAATGGGCCTTTTATCGCTATCTAACTGGAATCATAAGAAGTCCTTTGTGGACTTTTTTACAGGCATGCTTGACGACATGTCGCGTTATATTATAGTAAACAAGGCTGAGATAACTAAGTTTTGGCCTTAATATATGGAATTGTGTGGCACCGTGCTTTTGCTCACTTTGAAGCATTGTGAAATTCCAAACCGAGGCTGCATAGAAGGTATTGGTAAATGGCATTGACTATTATACTGGGGGTTAAGCAGTGAAAACGATTCTTATTACTGGAGTATCCAGTGGTTTTGGAAAACTATCTTTAAAAAAGATTTTAAAGGCGGGTAATCTCGTCTTAGCAGGTATACGTGGTGGAGAAGAAAGACTCTACCAAATGGCGGAAGCAAACTCAGAAGATAGAGATATCCTCGACGCCCTAAAATCGGGAAGACTAAAAGGCTGCGATCTACATATGGATAAAGCAGATACTTTTAGTCGTATTCATGAAATCTTAGAAACACATTTTAAAGGCAAGCTTGATGTTCTCATTAACAATGCTGGATATGGATTAATTGGTCCTCTAGAGGCCATGGGCCCCGAAGATATTGAGTATCAAATGGATGTTAATTTTAATGGTCCAGCTCTTTTGACAAAAGAATGTCTCCCCTACCTAAGAAAGTCTTCAGGTCGAATTATAAATATTAGTAGTGTACTTGGAATTAAAACTCTTCCCTTCTACTCTGCCTACTGCGCAAGTAAATATGCACTAGAAGGATTTTCTGAGGCCTTACACTATGAGCTTAAACCATTTGGCATAGATACTTGTTTAATTGAACCAGGTTCATTTAAAACCAAATTTGTAGAGGTTGCGCTTAAACAAGGCAACAGTTTAAAAACTCACCCCGCTTATCAGGCAAGAACTGATAAATTAAATGAGCTGCTGCAAAATAGCTCAAGAGTGGCAGGTGATCCCGATAAGGTTGCTTCACTAATTACAAAATACGTCGGAAGTAAAAGTGTTCCTATAAGAAAAGCCGTTGGGGCGGATGGCATCATCATGTCATTGGTAAATAGCTTTATCCCTAACTCTCTCTATGTCTGGTCTGTAGAATTTTTCTTCAGAATGGCCGTATTTAAGGGAGTGTAAAAGATGAATAAACTAACGGCCGCGATTTTAATTATCACAAGTTTTTTGAGCTCTTACACTTTTGCAAAAAGTGAGATGGATTACAATGCTCAAGTAATGACAAGATCATTTCCTGTTGGCTTTTTCACAGCGGGTAATATTGGAAGAGGATTTACTCTTTGGAAAACAAATCGACTCCCCCATGGAAGACTCAATCCTTGGTATGGATATATAAGACCATCGGCCACAGTTCAAAGTAGTGGTCTAGTCAATGGAGGTCGTGTCGAAGTTGACCTCATGCCTGTCTCATTTTTCGGCTTCTACGTTGGGAAAGATATTACATATAGAAATATTGATATGGGGCCTTTTAACTGTGAGGCTGAATACTGTGATGGAAGAATCAATAGGACTTATATTGGAAGTAAATTTGCAATCACAGTAAAGAACTTTTTTGCTATGTCGAATTTTAGGCTCCAAAGAACTCAATTCGACCAAAAAGGCAAACCATTTGCTGATGAAAGAGCCACAATAATTGCTCAGACTGGACGCGATAACCTCTTTGGAGGAAACCTTGCCTTAGGATATAAGCTTAGTGATACGATGGCGATGGGAACGCTATTTATACACAACAAATATCAAAAATCAGGCGACAGATCCCAAATGAAATTACTCTTTACAAGAATACAAGATGAATCTCTAAACTATGTTGTGGGCCTTGGCACTTTCAAGTCAAGATTCGATCATGAAATACTATCCGCAATAGTAGGGATTCAATGGACAGGTGAGAAAGGTTTAAAACTCTTTTAATTGAAGGGAAATTATAATGAAAAGAATTTCAAAATTAACAAAACTAGCAAGCCTTTGTGCTCTAACAGTAACAGCTGCAGGAGCCTCCAATTTCAGCGGTAGTCTTTACTACACGAATCAGCAGTTAAATAACAAAAAGTTATCACCTGTTGTAGTCAACCACGTGATTGATGCTGATGTCAGTTGGGATAACCTGAAAAAGAAGAAAAACCATCAGAAATTTAAAGCAAGTGCTCGAATGAATGATAAGGGCGCAACTATGATTTCTATTGAAGAAGCTAGTTTAAACTACAAATTGCAAGATGGTGGTAGAGCTCGTTTTGGAAGATACGCCATTGACTGGGCCCCGCTAGATGATATTTGGGGAACAGGAATTATCAATAATAGAAAGAACTTTGATCTCGTTGACCACGGGAATGAAGGAGTAATAGGACTTAACGCTAAATTTAAACTTGGTAAAAATTGGGCAATTGAAGGCTTTGGCTCATATTTATACGTTCCAGAACTCAACCCAATGATTGAAGAAGAGGATGGAAAGCTTACCTCTAAAAGTGAATGGGCCGAACTCCCCCCTGCATATGCAAATCTAGGGCAAGGTGGAACTGTCGCTCCAATTAATTACACACTCAACAAGCCAAAGCTTGCGGACATTGTTTTTAAGCCTTCTTATGGTATTTCAGGTGGGCTTGATTCGAAGCATTGGATAGCGAAAGGCTTTTATATGCACAAGCCTGAAAATACTTTTAGAGTTTCTGCGACAGTTTCTACAAATGCTTCAGCAGGTGTTATTGATGCTCAAATTTATCCTGAGCTATACAATGAAAATATTTTTGGAGGACAAATGTCTTACAGAAATAAATCTTTTCAAGTGGATACTATGATTTTGACCGTTCGACCTGAGTCGACACCTCAAAGTTCTGCCTTAGTCAGAAGATACTTGACTATTGAGACACGAAGACAAAAAGAAGACTATTTCATGACGGGATTCACCAGAAAAAAGAAAGTGTTTTCCTGGGGTGTTTATTATCTCCACCTATTTTCAGGTGCACCTGCAGGCGATGATACATTAGGTAACAAACCTAAATGGTCAAGGGCCATTAAAACTAAATTTTCACTGGAAATTCTAAAGGATGCAAGGTGGAAGTTCGATATGACTCATGACGTAGAGAAAGAAGACACAGTTCTGTCTACTGGTGTTGAATATGACCTTGCGAGAGGTTTTAAATCCGAGCTCGGAATAAGAGCAATATCGGCACCAAATGATGGAACCTATTGGGCACCTTTTAGAGGCAATGATGCCGTCTATGTAAAGCTTGGGCACGTATTCTAAAAATACAGAACACACACACACCCCGCGCTTTAGGTTTGCCCACAACAAGGATGTGGTATGGGACGCGCATGGATCTGGGTTCAATTAGCAATTCTGATGACACTGCATTTCGGATGCAAGTTTAACGATGCACCTCCAGACAATACAAGTTTAACTGCCGGCACTATGTCGGCAGAGTGTGATATTGACACTGACAAAATCAATCGTTTTTTTGAAGAAAATGTAGAATCAGACCTGCAGTGCCTGGAAGCTAAGCTCACGCTTTACGCCCAAGTAGATCAAAGAGAGGATATTGATTACATTGATGAAAAAGAACTGGGTAGTTTTCTTTCGGCCTTCATGACTTCTGAAATTGATCTAGAGCACGGAGTAACAACTCTTTTTGAGGCCAATCATCATATCTTCAATGAACCTCGAGGAAAAATTGGTGTCGAAAATATACCAAACCTATTCAACTTCTTACGAAGTATGAATAGGAGCATTCTTCCCATATACAGTGCCTTTAAACTTATAGATATTGAGGACCCAATCATTGAGTCAGAATTTTTCTCGAACCAATCAGAATTAATGGCAAATATTGAGCATCTAGCAACAGAAGTATTAAACACAATTAATGCTCATTCAGCTAATAGACCAGATCTAGAGATAGATGAAATATTTGAACTGGGAAGAACTGAAAAAAATGCAAAATCAATGGATGATATTTCTTCTCTTAGATTTTTAAAAGTCCTTCTCCTTGGTGGAAATGAAGATATTTTAACTTTTGCTGAAGTAAAAACTTTTCTTGGGAAGCTGCCAACGCTTGCAAAACTTTCCTACGATATTTTTGTAGGATTCAAAGTTAATTTTGGTCAAGATGATGCCTATATGGAGATGTTAATCGAAAATATTGAAACTCTGAAGGCGATGTTTTTTCACGAAGAGGGAAATAACGAAAAGTACTTTCACTACGAAGAGATTATAAAAGCTTCAACTAGATATAGTGACCTACTCTTAGATCTCGAACCTTTTTCAGATTCAGTAAGAGAAGTAAAGCATTCACAAATCATAGGTCCTGGAGTTTACGGGGACTATTTTAGCTACAATAATATAATAAAAGTGATTGGATATGCAGAAGATATATTGGAGAGATTACACTACTTCCAGAAAATGTGGCTCTTAAATGAGGATACTCTTTTATCCCCCAACCCAATAGAAGACAATCTAAGTGAGGTTAGCACGCATGAGACTTTCTTAAACAAAGAATTCTCAAGACTTGTAAAAACCTATAAGTTTTATCGTGGAGATGAGCCTGTCCCCTACTATAGCTATTCAAACAAGAGAAACTTCAAAGGTTTAGGAGAGATTGTTGTTTATGAATATGCACTAAAGCTATTCTTTAAGGCCTACTCTCAGCTTGAAAGAGAAGATAGAATTACGGAAGAAGAATTCTTAGGAGTTGTTCTTGCTTATGATGACTTTGTAACTGAAATGAAGTTGTGGAAAAATCCAGTTAGTGGTATGGCAAAAACAAACTATCTGATGATGGATTATTTTAGATATAATGCCAATGCAAATGGGTATATCGATCTCAAAGAGGCCATTGAATATGTAACAATGCAACTTTCAAGTTATAAAATTGCTGACCAAGTGTACGACACCCTTGAAAGTGATTGCCTTAATGAGAGCGGTTGTTATTTGGGAGGAGATCTTAATGGAGTTCCTACCATGTATTTTTACAATAATTTCTTTCGAATTTTCAACGAATTTCGAGGGCAATTCCCTAAGCTTTATAAGTATTACTTAACACTAGATGAAGATGGATCTTTTGATTATGTCAGAAATCTTTCAAAGTTTGCGCGCCAATGCCCATATGACTACGAAGATGGTGAAAATGAAATCACAATTTCAAAAAGAGATGTCATTCTCGTCACAGGCGGCCTCATTTCACTAGAAGAAACATTTTTGGCCCTTGACCACGACCAAGATGATGTTCTCTCCTTTGAAGAGTTAGAGCTTGCCTCTGATCACTTTAAAGAGGCGATTATGGAGTTTGGAGGCCTTTCCCCTGCAACTGCATTTCTGGCCAGAACAGTATTTTTCTACCTTATACTTAAACAAAAAGTTCCAACACCTATTCAGGCCATTGGCTATCATATTGAGTTCAACCTCTTTGTGAATA
Source organism: Bacteriovoracaceae bacterium (assembly GCA_018649885.1). GTDB lineage: Bacteria > Bdellovibrionota > Bacteriovoracia > Bacteriovoracales > Bacteriovoracaceae > JABIHA01. The sequence goes on along the minus strand of JABIHA010000085.1, from coordinate 128,466 downwards.
AAAAGAAAATTGCTGCCGACAGAGGAGCAATCGCTTCTATTCTCGTTAACTTTTCAGATCCGCCAGAAGTACCCGACCAAGACTGTCGGGTAGAAAAACCTGTCCCTAGATAGATACAATGCATGGAGGAAACTCCATGCTTTTTTTGTATATGTCACAAACTTAAGAGTTCTTAACTACTTAAAACCATCAATTTAGCTAGAAATACTCCGAAAACCTTAGTGGAGTACTAATTAATGAGTAATCATTTTATCAAGCAATTTGGAGAATTTCTCACAAAGAAATTCGAGCTATCTAAAAAGCACAATGGTGAGCTTTTAGATATTCTAGGCAAGTTAAAAAAGGCCACCGTTGTTGAATACATTGATACCGTTGAAAAATATGCGAAGAAAAAAGGTATAAGCCCAAAACTGCTGACTAAGAATGTATTTGAAGAATTTATACAAGTTTTTGAAAGTAGACAGACCTCTCTTGATAGGGCCTTAAAGCTAGCTAAAATTGGTTCATGGGAATATCACTTAGACGATAAAACCCTCAACTGGTCAGAAGATCTCTATAAAATCTTTGAACAAAATCAAGATGAATTTGAACCGACTATAGAAAATTTTTTTGAACTGGTACATCCCGATGACTCTTTTCAGTTTAAAGAGAAATTTAATGATCTCATAGAGTTTGGAACCCCTTTCGCTATAGAATTTAAAATACAATCACCTGACGGCAAGAACCGATATTTTAGAAGCGAATGTATATTAGATGAAAATGAAAAAAAACAATCCTCTGTCATCAGAGGAATTGTCCAAGATATTTCGGATAAAAAACGTGCCGAAAATCTTTCTATAAACTTTGCTAGAGTGATGGATGAATGCTTTCAAGAAATTTATATCATCGATGCTTCAAATTTTGATATCATTCAATTTAATAGGGAGGCTAGAAAGTCACTCAACTATACAATTAGTGAATTATTCAAAATGAACTTTGCTGACCTAGTTAATGAATATAATGAAAAAGAATTTGGTAGTAGACTCAAGCCACTAAAGGAATATAAATTTGATCGAGTCACTTTATTACTTGATCTAAAAAATAAAGATGGGACCATATATCCTGTTGAAGCTAGTTTTCAGTATACTAATTTTGGTGAAAAGCCATGCTTTATGATCATGGCAGTTAATGTGGCCGAAAAACAACGAATTGAAACAGAGAAGGATAAACTTGAAGATCAATTACGGCAATCGCAAAAGATGGAAACGATCGGGACTCTCTCCGGTGGAATTGCCCATGATTTTAACAATATTTTAACACCAATTCTCATGAGCTCTGAAAGACTAATGAGAAGCCTTGAGCCTTCATCAAAAGAATTTCAATCGGCAAAGAGAATTAGAAATTCATCCATGAGAGCAAAAGATTTGGTTCAAAAAATCCTCAGTTTCAGTCGGAAAAATTTATCAGACAAACAGTATATTTCTGTAAATGAGATTCTTGAAGAGGTTCTATCACTTATACGCTCGACTCTACCTACTACTATTACAGTGGTAGAACAAATTCCTACAGAGCAGGCGATAGTCTACGCTGATAAAACACAACTTCATCAAGTTTTTATGAATTTATGTACTAACGCATTCCATGCTATGAAAGACTCAGGTGGAAGATTAACTGTAAAGATTGAAGGTTTTGCACCTCCTGATATTCATAATGGAGAGCTATCTAAATCACCCGATGGTCTCTATTCCTCAATCAAGATCACTGACTCTGGTGTAGGAATGAGTGATCAGGTGATTAGTAAAATTTTTGATCCCTTTTTCACAACAAAAAAAGTAGGTGAAGGTACGGGCCTTGGCCTCAGTGTCACACATGGCATTATTTCTGACCATGGAGGTGTGATTAATGTGCTCTCTACTGAGGGGAAAGGTACAACTTTTGATATCGTTTTGCCCACCTTTAATGAAACAGTCATTACCCCTGATGAAGACGAGCTTGATTTCGAGGCAAGCGGTGAAGGTAGCATTTTATGGGTTGATGATGAATTTGATATATCAGAAATTGGTAGAGATATGCTTGAAGAGAAGGGATTTAAAGTTCTTTCCATGACTTCCTCTTCTCAGGCCTTAAATATTATTACTCGTTTTCCTAAGAAGTTTGACCTTATAATTACAGATCAAACAATGCCAGAACTAACAGGGACCCAGCTTATGGAGAAAGTGCTGAGTATTAATCCAGAGCTCCCATTTCTACTTGTTTCAGGCTTTTCCAAAAAGCAGATAAACTCAGAAAAAACTCCAAATCTTAAAGGTTTTATTACAAAACCCTTTTCGTCTAAAGAATTATTTGAATCAGTCATGCGCTTAATCGATCAAAAAAACCAAATGGCCAGCTAACAAATAACCTAGTTATTTCTTTGCCGCACGAAGCCCTTATTAAAGCTCCGGCCCATGCTAAAATTATTCATACTTACAAACTGAGAGAAAACCTATGAAATTCTTATTTTTATGTCTGATCCTAAATGCACTTTCTTATTCCGCTTTCTCGGCTGAAGACCTCCTATCAGAAATAGTAAGCAGAAAAGAGATAAGAATTGGTATGGAAGCGGGCTATATTCCCTTTGAAATGAAAAATAAGAAAGGCGGCTTGATTGGGTTTGATGTAGATTTGGCCAAAATTTTAGCAAAAGAAATGGGAGTCAAAGTCAAATTTATCAACACTGAATGGGACGGCATTATACCGGCTCTTTTGACAAAAAAGTTTGATCTAATAATGAGTGGAATGACTGTCACTCAAAAAAGGAATTTAAAAGTCAATTTTGCAACTCCTTATATTATTGTGGGACAAACAATTTTGTTAAATAAGAAATTAAAGGGAAAAATCAAAAACTACCGACAACTTAACTCATCAAAATACAATGTTATTTCAAAACTTGGCACCACAGGTGAGCAAGCAGTGAAGAAATTATTACCAAATGCAAAATACCGGGCCTATCAAACAGAACAAGAGGCAGCACTTGAAATTATGTCAGGAAAAGCTGATGCTTTTGTTTATGATCACCCCTACAACTCAATTTTTGTAAATGCCAAAGGAAAGGGTAAAGTCATTCACTTATCGACCCCCTTCACCCATGAACCTATAGGCATGGCACTTAGAAAGAGTGACCCCAATTTTTTAAATTTTCTCAATAATTTTATTTCTCAAGTTAAAAATGATGGCCGCTACGATAAGCTTTACCAGAAATGGTTTAAAGGTGATAAGTGGCTTTCTCAGATTAAGTAAACCATGTCGACTCTAAAAAAAGTACATTCAAATACTGGCTGGGCAATACTTTCAATAGCAAGTTTTATTGCCTTCTTTTCCCTTGTGATTATTCTCACCAATCGTTTTGACTATAACTGGACTTGGGAGCGGATCCCACAATATTTCTGGTATGAAGATACAGTCTCCATTAATGCTCCCGTGGGGGGAGAAATCTTAAAAATTGAAAATAGCAATATCACTCTTACTGGTGAAGATGGAAATACTTATAATTTCTCTATCCCGGCTAATCAGCAAACTGTAGCTGAAAATGACCTTGTGTTTGAAGGTGATGAACTCGGCCAAAAAATGACAAAGGGTTTTGGACCACTGATAACAGGACTTCTTGTCACCTTAAAATTATCATTTGCCAGTGGTATATTGGGACTAATTCTTGGTTTGGCATCTGGTCTATCGAAAACCTCAAAAAACCCCTTCTTTCGTTGGCCATCCATATTTTATATTGAAGTCATCAGAGGGACTCCACTTTTAGTACAACTTTTTATAATCTACTTTATGTTTGGTTCAGTTGTAGGATTAAATGATCGTTTCTTATGCGGTGTCATAGCCCTTGGCCTCTTTTCTGGAGCCTATGCTGGAGAGATAATCCGCTCTGGAATTCAAAATATTCACTACGGACAAATGGAAGCAGCAAGAAGCCTAGGTATGAGTTATTTTCAGGCCATGGTTTTTATCATTTTGCCTCAAGTATTAAAAAATACTCTTCCCTCTCTTGCAGGAGTATTTATCTCACTTATTAAGGACTCCTCTCTCGTTTCGGTAATGGCCCTAACTGATTTAACCAAAACGGCCAGAGAGATAGTTTCCAGCAGCTTCATGGTTTTTGAAGTTTGGCTTACTATAGCCCTATTATATTTTCTTCTTACCTATGGACTCTCCCATTTAATTAAATCTTTCGAAAACAAAATGAGAAGGGGGGAGCGGTGAGCGAAAATATTATCAGTGTTGAAGGCGTATCAAAAATTTTTGGAAAAACTCATGCCCTAAGTACGGTAAGTATTAATGTGGTACCATCTGAGGTTTTAGTGATCATAGGACCAAGTGGTTCTGGAAAAAGTACACTGCTTCGATGTATTAATGGACTTGAAATTATAGATTCTGGAACGGTTGTCGTACTTGGATCAGATCTCTACTCTCCAAAAACAAATATTGATCATCTAAGACAAAATGTAGGAATGGTCTTTCAGTCTTTTAATTTATTCTCTCACCTTTCAATCCTTCAAAATATTATCTTGGCCCAAATGAAGGTATTAAAAAAATCAAAAGTTGAGGCCACCAAGAAAGCGGAAGAATTGCTTTTAAAAGTAGGGATTTTAGATCAAAGAGATAAATACCCAGAACAGCTCTCTGGTGGACAAAAACAAAGAGTGGCCATAGCCCGCGCTCTTGCTATGGATCCCCAAATAATGTTATTTGATGAGCCGACCTCTGCACTTGATCCAGAAATGGTTGGAGAGGTTCTTGATATTATGAAATTACTAGCAAGTGAAGGCATGACCATGGTTTGTGTTACACATGAAATGGGCTTTGCAAAAGAAGTGGGGACAAGAGTTGTTTTTATGAGCGATGGTAAAATCGTTGAACAAGGCTCCCCTAATGAGATATTCACTTCCCCTAAACAAGAGCGAACAAAGAACTTCCTACGCCAAATTCTTTAGTAAATATAACTACCTAAAAACGATAGCTGATCCCTATAGCAATCCTAGGACCTCTCACAACTCTTCTTCTAATTACTGTTGTGGTTGCAGTTAGATCTTCAGGATCGTACTCTTCTCTTCTTCGATACCAATCCAGTGATGCTCTAATGCCAAGGCCTGACATCCAATAATATTTAATCCCCGACTCAAAAGCAAAGTACCAAGTTTTACCTTTTATAGTAGGCTCATTAATATCACTAGCAGCGTCCTGCTGATCCTCTCTTGTTTCTCTGGCAATACCAAGACCTAGATTCATCCCTAGAAAAAGGGAGACTCCACCAGTTAAATTTGGCGGATTGAAAAAGTGGTACCTAAAACCCATTCCCCATTCAAAAACGGTTGATGATACAGACATTCCATCAATACTTATTGAATTATGCTTGGTGAAATGTAGCATCGGGTAAAATGAAAGAGGTCCGTACCATGTATCAAAATCTTCAAAGTATTTCTCTATTCCTAGCGATAAATCAAAATATGTATGGGCGCCTTCAGTATCATTAATTGATGAAACATCGGCTGAGTTTTGAACTGCAAGGTTCCCAATATGTAGCTGTGACCATATTTCCCACAAACGATCGTCCATAGAAATTTGGGCCGTTGATTTAGCATAAATTGCTTCAAGCTCCCTTCTATCTTCGTCCGTCATATCTGGCAATTCAATTGGCTTATCCAAATCATTGGCATTCTCAGCGAGAGGGATTTTATTATAGTCGTGCACTCTGCCTGCGTTGACTGTCTTTGCAAATACTTTACTGGGATCAGTTGTCAATTTAACAGGAGGAGTGATCTTTAAATTTAAAACCATATCTTCTTTGATATAAGACTTATCTATTTTTTTATAAACAGACCACACTGACCTTGTAGGAGACGCCTTTATAACAACGGCCCTCGCAACGACTCCAACAGTGATAAACCACTTTGCATGATCGCCCACTGCGACACCATCTTCGATTCCTCTATTTGTAAGTACAGTATCAGTGGAATGAGAAAGTTTTAGTATTCTAAAAGTTAGTTTTTCATCAATCTCAAGCGAGCGCGCAGGCAGCGATACAAGTATAGCACAAACAAGAAAAAAACCTAAATAAAACCGCACAATCATCTCCTTGATCATTACAAATACGTGCTTAAGCTAACTCCAAACTTAATTTCAGTAACACTTACATCAGTTGGAAAAACCAGTGAATCAGACAAATCACTTTGTCTTAAAGTATCTCTCGATAATCCAATCTGTGCCCTCATTCCCAATGTTTGAGAAAATCTAAATTTAAGTCCTGTAAAAAGTCTAGCAAGTGAGGAAGTCGAATATTTCGAAATTTTTCCAGAGTCATTTAAAGTCATTGTTCCGGTCCCTCTTTTGGTACCAAGACCCAGATAAAACATAGGTGTTTTAACTCTTTGGGGAGACTGAAAGGGATACCAAAAAATTGTTCCCAATATATACAATTCTGAAAATGAGCCATTAGCACCTTCAAGACCAACGCTCGAGTAAGATTTAACAAGTCCGTATTTAAATCCAAAATGATGAAAGGATGGAAAACGACTACCAAGATAAATTTCGTGACCAATTCCGATATCAAAATTTTTGCTATTTTTATTTTGAGCATTTTCTGAATCTGATGAATCGACAACAGGTAAGGACATGGTAAAAGAAATATCATTAATTTTATCAGTACTATTGACTGCTTCTTGCTGCTTTTCTAATTCTTCCCGAAGTCCATTTTTATGAACAAATGAAGCCAGCTCTGCTTCAGTAAAATAATCTGACCAACCCGGCCCTTCATCTTCGATTCTCAGTAGAGCATCATCTTTAAGAAACCTTTCATTATTCACAAGATGTGATTTCACTTGATCATAAGTTGAGGGATAGGCAGCCTTATCTTGGAAATCAACCATATCGTCCACTCTCATACTGTCACTGTATTTTCCCGATAATGACATAGAGGGGTCTTGCAACTCTTTAAGCTCTCCCCCATTGATTCTATAAAACTCTTCTGTCTGGACGACTTTTTGTAAATCATCTTCAGACATATCTTTTCTTGTAGGTGACTCTGACTTGCTCTTAAGCACTAAGTCTAGCGCATTAAGTTCCAGATCATCATCTTCTTCCCAAGTTGCGGTATCTTCTAGCTTTGTGTAGGTATCGCCGCCCTTAAAACCTTCAGTCAATTTAGGGTTTAAATTAGGACCCTTCTGATAGAGCCCATCAACCTTTGATTTGACTTCTGCCCTGGAGCCGTTTGAATTCAAAATCACTTTTTTTCGATCCATCTTTTTTGGAACTCTGCCTTTAAAAGTTGTTCTTTGGTTTTTCATAACCAGGCGACCACCTTTTTCTAAGGCAAGAGGATCGGCCACCTCCACTAAATCCCACATAGAATAATTGTGAGAAAGAGAAGACAGTCTTCCTTTGGCCACATAGTAATGCTCATCCTTAAGATCATCAGGCCGAATAAGAAAAATGGAGAAATCATCTTTTTCAAGACCATCTAGATGGCCTCGATCAACAATAACAGTTCTCTTGCTTTTGCTGACCCTGAGCAATTTGACCTTCATGGGAACCATCTGGGCGTGGCCCGAAAATATCAGGGAAAAAAATAAGAAAATGCATCTCGCCATGGGTAGTGACTTCCTTGTTATAACCCAACGCAACAAAACTACGTTGCGCTTCCGTAGCTCTTCTATTTTACGACACCTATCCAAAAATCTAAACATATTTAGATAGATTACTTGCACAAAGCCCCCCCCTCAATTATAAAATCCTCTTAAACCATTTTCTGGAGATCTACCTTGGCCAAGAGAAAGAAGCGCGGTGTTGAATTTAACTTTTACAATTGCACCATTACCGGGCGTAAATTCAAAATACATGGAAAAGCACAAAATCCTGATGACTTGGTTTCAGTAGGTGCCTACTATGAACTTCATCCTGAAGAAGATGACAGACCTGAGCTCGAAAAAAAGCAAGCTGAGGAAGTAGAATACTTCGAAGAGGAAGAAGAAGAAGAAGAGCAGGAAGAAAGCGAGGCATAGGCATATGAGTACAAGGGAAGTCGTTATAGTTGGAACAGGACCTGCCGGTTTTACTGCTGCTCTGTATAATTCAAGGGCTGACTTGGCCCCCTTAGTGATTGAAGGTGGACTCCCAGGAGGACAGCTAACACTCACAACTGATGTAGATAATTTCCCTGGATTCCCCGAAGGCATAATGGGACCTGATCTTATGGAAAATATGAGAAAGCAGGCCCTCCGGTTTGGAACTGAGTTTCTCAGTACAAAAGTGACCCATGCAGACCTAAGTAGCCGCCCCTTTAAGCTTACATGTGAAAACGGTGATGAGATTATGACCAAGACTTTGATTGTCTCTACAGGGGCATCAGCAAAGTTTCTGGGCCTTGAACATGAAGCTGAGTTAATGGGAAGAGGCCTTTCTGCCTGTGCCACATGTGATGGTTTCTTTTACAGAGACAAAGAGGTTTATGTTGTTGGTGGCGGTGATACGGCCATGGAAGAGGCAACATTTCTTACCAAGTTTGCCAAAAAAGTTTATATCGTCCACAGAAGAGATACCCTTAGAGCGAGTCAGCCCATGCAAAAAAGGGCCCGCGAAAATGAAAAAATAGAGTTTCTTTGGAATCAATCTGTTGTGGAATTAAAATACGACCAATCTGGACTAACTGGTATAGTCGTGGAAAACACTCAGACAAATGAAAGAGTCGAGAAATCTGCGGACGGATTATTCTACGGTATTGGACATCATCCAAATACTGAGTTCCTTGCAGGGCAAATTGAGCTCGATGAGCACGGCTTTATTAAAACAAGTGGTCATCCCGATACAAATGTCCCAGGCGTATTCGCTTGTGGAGATGTTCAAGATCCCTATTACAGACAGGCCATTACAGCTGCTGGTTCTGGATGTGCTGCTGCCATTAAGGCCGAAAAATTTCTAGAAGAAAATCCTCTTTAAGAAGCCTTGCTAGATAATACAAGTGCCATTTGCTCAAGGATAGCATCAAAGTGAAATGGCTTGGCCATTATCCCGTGTGCTCCCATCTCTTTTGCTTTATCAATAGTTAAATCTGAAAACCCACTTATCATTATAGTACGGGGTTTCTTTTCAAGTGTACTTAGATGTTCAAGTAATTTCATCCCAGATGCCACAGGCATTCGCACGTCTGAGATAATAATATCTATTTCACTTGATTTTATAATATCGAAGGCCTCGTCACCATTGGATGCTTCCATAACCTCCATCCCCAGCTCTTCCATTTCATCTTTTAAGATAGATCTAATATGTTCTTCATCATCAACGACCAATATTCTTCGGCCTTTTAAGATATCTATATTCAAAGAAAAAACCTCTTTTATCAGCTATAAAAACCATGGCTTGATTTTCCTTAGTATCACCCCAAATTATCTCTAAAACAATGGTTTTGTGTCTCTGAAAAATTTAACCAACAAGGTTGGTTAAATTAGTGAGGAGAATATATTCAAAGCGTGCTTGACACTTAAATTGGGTAATTATTGAATAGATAAAGAACTGTTGAAAAGAGAATACGGATTAAGTTCTCTAGCAACTCACCAAGGACGGTAATAAATGTCTAGGTTTCAATATAAAACCTTAAATGTTGATCTACAAAAAGAGACAAGATCACTACTCATCGAACTTTCAAAACCCAATCAAAAACTATGCAGTAAAACAATTTTTGAATTGGAATCAATACTTAGTTGGGCCACTAGTAAAATTGAAATTTCCTCAATACTTCTCACTTCAAACACACCCCATTTTTCGTTAGGCTGGGACCCTGAAGAGATATCATGCCTCGATAATAATGAACTAGCTGAACTACTACTTAGAGTACAAGCTCTTACCTACGGTATGCTTTTTTTACCACAAACAGTGGTCGTTGATTTAAAAAATGGCGTCTCTGGAGTTGCCAGTGAATTAGTAATAGGTGCTGACATAAAGATTATGGCCACCGATGGAAAGGTCTGTTTTAATCACCTCAAACAGGGATTCACTCCATCATCAGGTGGGATTGGATTTCTTCCCTACTTTGTTCCTCACGGAATTTACAGAAATTGGATACTTTCTGGAAGCCCAGTTGAGTATAGCCAGCTCATGTCTTGTGGTTTTGTTCACCAAGTTTACTCCGACAATACAAAGAAAAGTACAACCCAAAATATTTTGAATGGCATCAATATGCAAGCTCCCATGGCAAGAATGCAAGCAAAGAGGGCCATGTTAGAAGGTGTGATGGCACAGTTGGATAAAGGCATCGAAATTGAGAAGAAAATCTCCCTTGCAAGCCTTATATCCCATGACTGGAAAGAGTTTGTTTTAACTAAAATGGAAAATGTTAAGGCCAATTTTCACAGTGCTCAAGAGGCCATTCACTGCATTCGTCAAGGCCAAGGTGGGGAAAATAATTAATTTGATAGTTTATCTCGCTCCAGAGAAATGATGTAAAAATTACATCATTTCTCAAATTCTCTACAAATCTGCTCATAAAATGCCACTTACACCCTGAAAGAAATAGTAGATTGGTAAATGATCCAGACTAATTTTGTTTCTTTTAGTAAAATTAAGAAACAAAACTATCTACATGAAGTCAGGAGCGTTTATAATTAGAAAGTCTGCACTCATTACTCTTATTCAATTTCTAATAGTTAGCTGCTTTTCAAATTTGCAGATCGTTTGGGCACAAGATTATTGCCCTCAAGACGACTCCCCACCCAACTTAAGTGAAATTCTCACCCATATTAAATCTCAATTAAAATATCACGACTATGATATTGATGAGGGCAAAGGCTATGTCGAAGGCTCAGGAGTCCGCCTAATTCTTCAAGATGGACTACCTAATAATGGTATGTTTGATGGCATAAGGGGCGAGAAATCATACTCAATCAGATCACAGTCAGGCCCTAAAAAAGACAAAATGATAGCTGCTTACACAATTAGAACTGCTGCCATTTTAGATTTGTTGAAATCGAGACTATCTCTTAAACAGTTAATTGGTGGAGAAAGTGGTCTAACAAGACTAAATACTCGTTACGGTGGTAGGGTTTCTAACTATCAAGATTTTTCAGTCCCCACAGACGTAAAAATTCTCTACAGTTATGGAAGGGTTAATCAATACGAACCACTGGGTTCAATTATTGAAGATCTTGATAGTAGAGATTATGGATCAAGCTATGCTCTCAAAAGAAAGGTTTTTGATGGTCTCATTCTCTATAGTTTTGAGTTAACAAAACTAGATCAAAGAATAAGATTTTTAAATGATGAAATGTGGCTTCATCCCAAATTCATTTCTATGGCCGAAAGTGACCGTGCCCAGGATCTTTATTGCAGTCAAAAAGAGGGATATTGCACCCCCCGAAACAATCTAAAACACCATATAGCCAAGCTCAAGAAAAAATACATCACCAGATATAAAATTGGACCACAAATAGAAGAACTCCTGGCAACAAGGGAGTATATATTAAATAGATATAGAATTTTATCCAATGATTTTGAGTCTATTCCATTATATCAACATATTTACTCATACTTTGTGAAAAACTACGAATTTCCATCTACTAAGGAAGTTCAAAGTGTGCCAGATAATAGCTGGCCTTCATACTCTACAGAGATTATTCATCCACTTGAGTATAGTAGTAATCAATCCTACTCTGAGTCGCTTCCCATGGAAATGCCAATGGCCTTTGACTCTAACTTAATGACCTCGATGGATTCAGTGAAAAACAGCTATTTTATGAATGCCTACGATACATTTGCTGGAACCCTTGAAAAAATTCTTTACACTGCCCTAAGGGCCAATGGTGAAAGTCTTGAATATTATAGTACAACCGAAAACTACGATGGTTTTGGTGATTCATACTTTAGCTCAGATATGCCATTTCATGAACTTGCCATTTTTCCTGGTTACGTTGCTGCTGCAAAAGAATTATTTGCTGAGCATGCAGCTGCTATTGACAATGGTGCCTACCTTTTGGCCTCAAAGTTAAGTCAAAAACAGAGAAGTCGTGCCAAGCTTGTGCAAGGTCTAATGATTGGTGGGAGTATAGTCGCAGTTGGAGCGGTTTTATTAACTGGCGGACTGGCCTTGGCAGGAGCAGCCCCAATATTAGTGACAATCGCAGGGACCAGTATTAATGTGGCCACTGCAGCTTTTTTTGTAGGAGGATCGGTTGCGTTTGCTGGTAGTGTCCTCAGTTATGTAGACAAAAGAAGAGTAGCAAAGCTAGCTTCAAATTTATTCTTTGGCACAGTTGATGGATCACAACATGAATACTCAGAAGAATCTGTAGAAATTGAATCTGATGCCCTTAGAGATATGATCATAATGGGGATTTTGACATTTATCCCGGCCAATAAACTGATGCTTCTCACAAGAGGACTCAAAGTTGTTGGGACAAAAGTGATAATTCCAATAGCAAAATCAAGGGCCATTATAGCCCTGATGCAAACATCAAAATTATCACTTCGCGCTCTTGGAAGTCTTGGAAAATTTCTTTCCTTCAGAGCTGGACAAACATTTTTAAAACTCAGATCTGTTGGTGCCACAGTTGCCCAGAAAGCAGTACTCACAAAAGAGTTACAGATGAGGGCAGCAATGTTCGCTAAGGGCCTTTCAAGGCCTACATTATATTCTCGTATGCTTGCCTCGGTTGGAGGTGCCAAAGGCATACCAGGTATGTCGAGGGCCTTAAAGTATTTTCTAGGGCTACACCACAAAGCACTTGCAATTGAGCCCAGCTTCTACGTTTTAGCAGGCACTGATATTGCCATTGATATGGGTGTAATGCTCAGTGTGGATTATATGGTTCGCGATAATTTTGATGAAATGCTCAAGGATTGGAACTTTGTGGGTACAAATTTGATCGGTGCCATTGTCATTGTGGGATCTCTTCATCTATTTACGACACTGTCCCGCTTTAAACAACTTAGAGGTGTTCTTGAGGCAGCGGGCATAAGCACTGCTAGAATGAATCCCACACAAGTAGTAACAAATGCAAAAAAACTCCAACTGACAGAAGCCTTGACAGCTAAAGGACTTATGAAAGCAGGGGAAACTTTATCTATGGAAGCAATGCAAGCTCTTGCAGTTAAAAATGGTGTAGTGCTTGGAGGTAAAGTAAGTTTTCTTGGGCAATTTGGAAAAAGCCTTCTTCCTCTTTTTCTCATTGGTGCCATCGCAGGAGGGATACCTGCTGCTGCACTTGAATATTACGACTATAAGTCAGCAACAAATAACGAGACCGGCGCAGAAAAAATTAAGCGAGTTGCTCTCACAAGCGTTATGCTAGGAGCTTATATTGCCATTTCATCAAATGCCAGAACTATTGGAGTCAATAGACTGCTTAAAAACAATGTTAAAACAGGGGAATATGGACCACTTGTAAGACTTCTGAGATCAAAATCTGCTAGCTCTGGAATAAAAAGCGCAGATGATTTTTTAATTACCTCCACTGACTTCAATATCAGGATGGCCAACAACCTATTTGGTTCCGGTCTCCACGTTATCCTTTTTCGAGCGGACCTCCCCTATATTGGAGCGCTACAAAAAACAGAATTTGAACCTGAGGGCGCAGATGATCTAGAGGTTCTAGTCAATCTTCCCTACGAATTATTTGTAGTCAAATATGGCGCCCCTTCTGAGTATATGTTTGACTATATTTAATCAAGCAACCTAATACTTGCACTACCACCCAAAAATACGGCATAATTTGAATCATGAAAGCACTAGTTTTTTCAAAGGGAACACCCCGATATATTGAAGTCGACCGTCCTATTCCTACGGCAAGTGAAAGTTTAATTCGAGTTACAACCGCAGGTATCTGCAATACTGATCTAGAGATCATGAATGGCTATATGGAATTTTCGGGAATTTTAGGCCATGAGTTTGTGGGTGTTGTGGTTGAATCAAGCGACTCCCAGTGGATAGACAAAAGAGTAGTCTGTGACATAAATTTCTCTTGTAGGGAGTGTGCTGTATGCCTAAGAGGAGATTTTCATCACTGCCCTACTCGATCCGTCATGGGGATAGTGAACCGCCCAGGGTGCTTTTCAGAATATATCTGCGTCCCTACAGTCAATCTGGTTGAAGTTCCTAGTCATGTCAGCGACCGACAAGCCGTGTTTGTAGAACCTCTTGCAGCCGCACTTGAAATTCAACAGCAAGTTGAGATTGAAGAAAACCATCAGGTTTGTGTCCTGGGTGATGGAAAGCTTGGTCTTTTGATCGCTATGTCGCTAGCAGCAAATGGAAAAGACACAACCCTTTTAGGACATCACCCCGACAGAAGCTCAAGGCTTGGCCCTCTAGAAATTAACTATGTCGATACAACTGGAGATAGACACTTCGATCTTGTGATTGAAGCAACTGGTTGCCCCAAGGGGTTAGAAAAGGCTATTTCCATAACCAAGCCGAAAGGTACAATCGTATTAAAATCTACTTACGCCAATTCATTTTTATTTAATCCTGCAATGGTTGTTATTAATGAGCTAAGCCTTATAGGGTCTAGATGCGGTCCATTTGAAAAAGCAGTAGAAATGCTAAGTTCAGGTAAGTTAAATCCTACTCCCTTAATTGATCAAAGCTTTTCTCTCACTGAAGGTACCACCGGACTGAAAAGAGCTGCTGAAAAAGGCACTCTCAAAGTATTACTTGAATGTTAAAATTGGCAAACTTCCCTGATAGGGAAATTTGTAAAATACTTTTTACACTTCTCAAAATCAGTTGTCATTCCGAGAAGAAATCCACCTCCACCTCCACCACATAACTTAAGGTAGTAATCATCAGATTCAATCCCTTGCCTCCAAACTTTACGAATCAGTTTAGGAATCATAGGTAAAAAACACTTGTATTGATACTCAGAGAGTTTTTTAAAGTTGGTGATGAGCTCAGAGCTCTCTCTTTTAAGAAAATTTTGAATACAAATATTATTAAGAGGTACATACTGGTCATTAAAATCAGCTAGAAATTTTTCATTCTGACATTTTTCTAAAAATAAATTTACGAGTGGTCCTGTCCTTCTCGATCTTCCCGTATCACAAAGAAAAATGACTCCCTTCCCCTTTGATTTAAGATCAGGAGAAGGAGATTCAAAATCTTTTCCACCGATAATAAGTAGAGGTCTGCTTAAATAACTAATGAGTGGATCAATACCAGAGCTCTTTTCATGAAAATAACTCTCAAGAAGTCCAAATATAGTTTTAAGTTGATGGATGTCTTGATTAGAGAAGATCTTATCAATCCGGTACTGTCCTTTTCCATAACAATCATAAATGGCAGCACATAATGCCCCAGAACTACCAATGCCATGCCCTTGAGGAATAGAGCTCTTAAAATAAAGGCCT
The DNA here is from genome assembly GCA_018649885.1 of Bacteriovoracaceae bacterium. Classification (GTDB taxonomy): domain Bacteria; phylum Bdellovibrionota; class Bacteriovoracia; order Bacteriovoracales; family Bacteriovoracaceae; genus JABIHA01. The sequence continues at coordinate 113,115 of JABIHA010000085.1, read as the reverse complement.
TGTTCAATATCAAACTCAAAAGAAGTCAAATCAATATAAGAATCAATCTGTTCTTTAATATCGTATAGGTAGAGTAGAAAATTTTTCAGCTCTTTATTGGATTCCTTTACCTTAAAAGGATGATCTCCTTCTGTCGAAAAATTTAGTTTCCCTTCGAACAGCTCATAAGGAATTGCAAGAGCATCAGAATTATGAATAATTGAGTACTCTCCAAATAGTAATATTTTCGAAGAAAAATTATCACCCATTCGTCACCACCAATTTTTTAGGGCCACTTCCAAGGTGGTCATGATGGACATCACAGCTAAGGTTTAATGATCTCAAAAAGACCAATAGATTTTCTTTTTCCTTATGAGGATAAATTAGGTGAATATTAGGCCCAGCATCAAGGGTAAAATAAATATCACAATTCGTTTTCGTCCTAAAGTTCTTCAACTCTTCAATTATCTCCAAGCTGAGAGGCCTTAGCAAAGTGTATGACGGTGATGAAGACATCATAAGTCCATGGAGGGTGAGGGCCTCTAATTCAATGAGCTCACCGAACCCTACCCAGTCGCCTTTTTTCAAATGGCCCTTTAGCTTAGAGAGATTTTCCCTAGCTTGAAGATACCTATTTTCAGCAAAAGGATGCTGGTCCATCAATTTGTGTCCGTGACTACTTGAAACACTCTTAACTTGACTCGAAACGATGACCACACTGTCACAAATATCCATGAAGTCTTGATGGACCTGCTTGTCTATGTCTATGGCAAATAGATCACTACTGCCCTCATACTCAGGGGTCTCTCCCCAAACACTAAAGTGCGGAAGGAGACTTCTGCAAGCACTACCTGATCCAATCCTCGCAAGAGCTGAAGCCTTTTTTCGGATCACGTCCTGGTTTTGGTCAAGATTAAATAATTGATTTTCAATGTCTACGAAGATCAGCGCAATTGCACTCATGGCCGAAGCCGATGAGGCCATCCCCGAGGAGTGGGGAAAAGAGTTGGAGGAATCAAATTCAAAATCAAGCCATCTTAAAAAAGGCAAATACTCAGAGGCCTTGGTAATGAAGCCACTAACTTTCATAGCAAAGCTTTGATTTTGACTTCCTTCAAAATAAAATTTGAGATCAGGAGAATCATCCCAGGGCCTTCCGCGTTTTGAATACTTTAGTTTAGTAGTAGTTCTAGCGTCTTCAAGAGAAAAACCTAAAGATGGATTACGGGGCAGTTGAGTTTCTTTTTTCCCCCAATACTTGATGAGGGCAATATTTGAAGGGCAGCTATAGCAAATTGAATTTGAGCCTAGCTCAAACTCACCCTGCGTGTATTTGTTATTGAAGAACTCTTTCACTTTTAACGACCTCTGAAACAGCGCGCTCAGGCAATTCAACCAATTTATTAAAAGCAATCACTTCTGGAAACCCCTTGCTCTTGAAATACTCACAAGTTTGATCATGCCCTCTAGTACTGGTGGCCAAGACTAGGTCTCCTCCCCATGCACCAAGGGACTTGACCTCTCCCCAGAAATCATCAAAATACTTTTGTTTAACCCTGGTCATTTCAAGTGCATTCGCAACAATTTTTTCATGTCCAGCTATTAGAAATTCAAACTCTTCAAGGTTATTAGTCTTTAAAAGATTTTTGGTAATATCTGTTAGTTTTATGGCCAGCTCATTTTTTTTAACGCTGGCCCTTCTGTAAAACTCGATTGCTTCACTGGTGCTTTGCTTTTTTTCTAAATGAACAAAGTATAGATTTTCTTTAAAAACAGGATTGAACTCTACTTGAGACCAAGTAGGAGTAGTTCCCACTTTCTTGAAGATGATGGGTCCTACGGCCTGGGCACAAGCAATATCATAACCCGAACCTCCAAAAGTTTGAGATAAAAGCTCAAAAGGAGAAATATAGGCCCACTGTGCAATATTATAAATCAAAGAAGAGCTGGAGCCTAAACCCCAATCCATTGGAAACTCAAGTTTAGTTTCGACAAATACATCGACCCCGTCTCTTAAGAAATGCTTATTCTGGCTTCTCACCATATTGAGAATATGTTCGAGTTTCTTAGCATAAGCATTATCTTTATGATCAAGACAACTAAAATGCCAAAATTCAAAGGTGGCCTCAAACCAGGTGTTGCCCTTACTATCTAGGGCCTTCCAATATAATTTGGGATCAAATGATCGCCTATACTTTACACTAAGCGATTGACCTAAAGCAGTGGGCAGAGCAATAGAGCACGCTCCATCTAAAATAAAATACTCACCACTAAGAAGGATTTTACCTTTTCCATAAAAATATTGATCTCTTTCTATATGCGTAGACAAATAATTCCCCAGGGCTTTTCTATTGGTAGGATCTTCTTTCACTTAAAAAACTTCTCACACCTTTGAAGGACACTTTGTGCTCCTTAAAGTAATCCACGGCCCTTAGAGTTTCGTCCTCACTAGCTCCAAGGGATTTCAAAATATTTAGTAAGTGCATTTTCATATGCCCTTTTTGAATTCCAGTCGTTATCAGAGATCTAATAGCAGAAAAATTCTGAGCAAGACCAACAGTGGCAACTATTTGCATTAACTCATCTGAGCTAGGTGAGCCTAGTAATTCTAGTGAGTATTTTGCCATTGGATGAAGTGAGGTTAAGCCACCAACAGTTCCAAGCGACATAGGTATTTCCAACTCAAATTTAAAAAGGCCGTTTGCGACTTCTGCCCGAGATAGAGAACTATAAGTTCCTTTTCTACTAGCGTATGTATGAGCACAAGCTTCCACTGCCCGAAAATCATTTCCTGTAGCCATGACAACTGAGTCAATTCCGTTCATAATACCCTTGTTATGGGTAGTCGCTCTATAGGGATCGATCTGGGCAATCTTTGTCGCCATTAAGAATTTTTCTGCAAAAACCTCGGCGGACATTCCTCCCGGAAACTCTCCCAGTTCATCAACATCACACTCTACCCAAGCTCTAACTGAACAATTTGGAGTATAATTTGAAAGAATGGACATTATTATTTCAACTGGGTAATTTCCCTCTTGGAGAACTCTTCCAGTATTTACATCTTGTTTAAATTTCTCAGTAAAACACTCTAAAATCGAGTTTATAAAATTTGCGCCCATGGCATTACAGGTATTAAAAGTTACTTCGATTTTATATAGGTTTGCTTCCGACTCATTCATATCGATTAGATTAATATCGATAATCCCGCCGCCCCTTTCTTCCATATTGGCAGATAGCTCACTTGCCTCCAGGGTAAGTGTCTCACTATAATTTTCGAAAAAATTCTTGAGCGCGGAAGCCGCACCAGGATAGCGAAAATAAATTGTCCCAACTTTTTCGACAGATCGAACTTCAGTATGAAATCCACCTCTACTTAGCCAAAACTTTGCGGCCTTGGAAGCAGCTGCTACCACTGATGATTCTTCAATCACCATCGGAATACAATAGACACGATTATTAATTAGAAAATTTGGTGCCACACCAAAAGGGAAATAAAAATTTGTGATGGTATTTTCACTAAACTCGTCAAAGACCTTTTGCTTTTTTAAGTCTGGATGCCAAAAGGATTCAACCATTTCACTAAGATTGGGCCGGGCCATAAATTCACTGTTGATCCAGTCGATCTTTTGCTTTTTTTCCAACTTGGAAAAACCTTCAATGAGTTTATCTTTATCCATATTCACTTTTTCAAATGGGTAAAACTATTTGCCAGTTTTAGACCTTCGATTTGTCCTTCTATGTATTCATCAAGGGCCTCGAATGAAACTCTCGCGTATTTAAGTAGGGTACCTGCTTGTCCAAAAACTGCTTTTGAACCTATCTTTTTTATTAAATACTGGCCATCCAAAAATCCCTTAACTCCCCCTGAGATGATAAATTCCCGACACTTAACGCATGTTCCAGGTAGCTCTAAAAGAGTGTTGACCATACACACCATTTCTTCGGCAGTGTGACCTAGAGTTGCAAGAGTGCTGGAGCGTAACTGCTCAGTTTCATCTCCTCTCATCCCTTCCATCAAGGAAAAATTTGTTCCACCAAAAGCACCAAACTCAATTGCACTTAGTGGCAACTCCATTAAGGCCCTCAAAGAAGAAGGGCCCATTCCTTGACCCACTTCTTTTACGATAAGAGGTAGGTTCAATAATTCGAGGCATTTTTTTATAGTTTCGACGGGTGCATACTTTATATGGTCCCCCTCGGGCTGTATCCATTCCTGTAGAGGGTTTACATGTATAATCAAACCATCGGCTGATAGTTTTTCTACAAGCTCTAGTATTTTATTTTCTTGTTCTGCTTCAATCAGCTTTTCTACTTGAGCTATTCCTAGATTGGCCCAGAGAGGAAGATCTCCAAGAATAGGTCGCATATTAAAATCTTCAAACCTTTCATCAGAATCTAAAAGACTTCTGCATGAACCTAGGGCCATGGGAAGGGAGTGCTTCTTAGCAACCCTAGCAAGGTTTTCATTAATCCTTCTCCCCTCAACACTTCCACCAGTCATAGAGGAAATCCAGATAGGCGCACCAATTTTTTTATCTAAAAATTCGCATTCAAGTTCATTTAAATCTGGATTGGGGTGAGCGCTAAGCATTGGCTCGTAATAAAATCTATTATCGTTTTCACTTGAACAAAGCTGGGCACTAAGCGCCAACTCTAAGTGATCGTCTTTTCTTTTTGAGCTGTTTTGATCGTCAGTCACCACAAAACCCCTAGTTATCAATTGCCAATTCTAACTACTTACCATGGTAGAAATTTATGTTCAAATATACTGGGGTCAATATTAGAGCAGTTTTGGGCCTAATACTAATATGAATTCTGCCTTGATATCACTGAATTCTTTACAAAGCTTTGCAAGTTGTCCTCTTTTGACTCGCTCAGTCTCCATCCCTAAATCAAGAGCTAGTAAGGCCTGACGGTTAGGCATCGCGTTTGAAAGAGAAGAAAGTGTCTTTGTTAGCCTGTAGGGTGTGTCCATAATGAGCTGAACCCTGGACTCTGAGACAAGCTGGCCTAGTTTTTTTGTGTACTCTTCCTTGTTTCTTGGCAAAAATCCTCGAAACACCCACTCTTTTGCTTCAAACCCGCTTAGTGCAAAAGCAAGAAGAGGAGAATTATGACATGCCGTTGCACTAACTCGAATCCCTTGGCGGTGGCATTCCTGCACAAGATATTGTCCCGGATCGCAAAAAGCGGGAAGACCACAGTCACTAAATAATAGAATATTTTTTCCACTCTTTAGCTCTTTCACTAGCTGAGATGCATCATTTTTCTGATTATGCTCGTTGTAAATGACAAAATCAGCAATGGCCTCTTTTGGCAGACCGAAACGAAGCCATCTTCTACGGCAGGCCTTGGCCTCCTCGACGGCAATAATGCTCCCACGCTCCCACTCACTTTTTACAAATTCGACAGTCTCTGCCGTCAAATTAGAATGATCATCGATAGGAGTCGAAACTAAATATAAAAGTCCAGATTTCATGAGCCCAGATACTAGAGGACTATGTCGCATAAGGGAAGAAAAACCTCGGGCCTATGGAAATCGGCCTTCCCCGTGTTGGCCAAATTAAGTCCATAGTACTCAGTTTCACCACTACATTTAAGGCAGCAGTTAAAATTAATAAATAGCTTTCCTTTGATTTGCTCAGGTAAATCAAAATTAATACTGGTTTTCCACAATTCACCACCATCATGTGTTGTATGACAGACAACCGATTTAAAATCAAGCTGGATCGGCGTATAGAAAGTTTGTCTGGGTTTTTGAACGACTAGCGCAAATCGATGTCCATTGGGCGAAACATTGAGCTCAAGATAAGGAGCAAGCAAAGCTTCTGCGTCTTCTCTTCCTTGAATGAATACCTCAACCACATCACCTTCCCATAGACCCCAATTGCCGTAGTGATCGCAACTTGTTGATTTCAATATATGCCAAGGATCAAGGCCCTTTTTTTCTACAATAAACTCAACTAAAAATTTATCGCAGGCTTGCTCTAAGGAGACCCTGACAAGATGCCCATCATCTCCATTTGATTGAAATTTTTTTAATTGATGCAAAATAAACACGTCCTGCTTTGCCAATAATAAAAGACCCTGATATACCGAAGTGCTTCAGGCTTTCCAGTGGCGTATTCCTCATCGGAGTGTGTTACACGCCTTCTTCGTCATCCACTCACTGGAAAGCCTAAATCACTTCGGTATAGGTAGTCTATATGAAAAGTTTTTTTATAGTAATTCCACCTGGACTTGAAACTCTGGCCACTAGCGAGCTTGAAGAAAAATATCAAACTATTTTTGGTGAAGCTCCTAGGGTTCAGTCTACCACACATGGGGGAATTGAGATATTGGCCTCATATGAGCATGGCTTCGCCCTCAATTATTTTTTAAAAATTCCCACTAGAATTCTTTTAAGAATAGATTCCTATAAATGTCGTGATTTTCCCAAGCTCTATAAGAAATTTTCTTCAGTTGATTGGAATCAATATATTAGAGCAGGTGAATTCCCCCAAATGTTCATCACCACTCTCAAGTCGAGGCTGATAAATACAAAGAAAATGGAAAACACAATTGTAGAAGCCATTTCAAAATACTACAAAAAGAAAACTCCACCCAAATTACCTCCTGAGTATAGTGAGAATTACCAAGCTCCACAAATTCATGTACGCGTTTGTGATGACAGCCTAACTCTTTCAATTGATACATCTGGCGAAAGACTTGATAGGAGGGGGATGAAAAGCTTTACTTCGGGGGCCCCCATTAGAGAGAGCTTTGCCTACTCACTTTTATGGAGTGCAAGAAAGTATATGCAGAATTTAGATGGTCTTAGTTTTCTAGATCCAATGTGCGGAAGTGGAACTTTTCTTCTTGAGGCAGCTTATTTTCACACTAGTAACTGGAATCGAGATTTTAGTTTTGAATCTATGCCACTGATAAAAGGAGTGGAATTCATAGAAAAAAAATTTGAAATCAAAGGCATTCCTATTTTCAAAAATATCACCGGTAATGATATTGACAAAGAAATGATTGAGAAAACGAAGGTAATCAACTCTATCACTCCAGAAAATTCAAATGTCAGTACACAGTACGCTGATTTATTTTCTGATCAATTGCCAGAGATCAAGTCATCCACTGACATTTTGCTAGTCAATCCTCCCTATGGAAAGAGACTTAAAAACCGTGTGGGGACAGCAAAGTATTACGCTCAGTTAATCAAACGCATTGCAAGTTTCCATCATCCGAAAGTTTTTGGAGTCGTTTTTCCTAAAACCGAAGGCCCCCAACCCCAAGATCCCGACGGATATACCAAGGTATTCACTACAACTTTTTCAAATTGTGGCATAAAAGTAGATTATTCACTCTTTTGCCAAGATCAATTAAAATAGATTGAAAAGGGCAGAGTTTTGAATATTTTGGCACTTATTACTTTTTGTATTTCACTGAGCTCATTTGCTTCAGGGACAGAAGATCCAGATATGGATCAAACTATTGATGATCTAAAAAGTAAGAATAAACAACTCAAATCAGATATAAAAAAAACTAAAACTATAAAAAAACTCACCGGGCAAAACCAAGAACTCAAACTCATTTTTGATTGCGAAAAAGGTGTGATGGACCACTGCTCAGAGCTAGGTCTTCACTACATGAGGTCTGGAAAAAAATCAAAGGCCATAAAAACCTGGAAAATGGGATGCAAAGGAGCAAATCTCAAATCTTGCTACAATTTGGGGACCTACTACCTAAGAAAAAGAAATACCAGTTTGGCAATAGCTCCATTTAAAGCAGCTTGTAAAAAAGGTCATGCACTAAGCTGTAACTCACTTGCAGCTGTCTATCACAGAAAAAGAAAACCTAAACTGACTCAGAGCTATTTTGAAAAGGCCTGTACATTAAAACTTGGCCAGGCATGCGCAAACCTATCACTCATTTATAAAAAATCTGGTGAAATTGACCAAGTAGACAAATACCAAAAACTAGCATGTCTTTATGGCATGAAAACCCTTTGCAGTGATGAAGAACAAGATGGGCCAAAAACTAAAAAATAAAAAATTAATCTGGGTGATACTCTTTCTAATTTCGAGCTCTGTTATGGCCGGAATTCGAGTTGAAGTATACAACCTCACTACTAAGAAGAAATCAAACTACATTCCACCCCATCGCACTTTTAGGATCCCCATTGATATCTTTGGACTTGAGTGTATGATCGGTGATTTTGCTTTAATGAAAGGCAAGAAACACATTACCTGCCAAGATAAAATGGTCAAAACGAAAATTCAAATAAGCCTACTACTAGATTGTAGTCAAAGAAATGATGTTGTTCATTTTTTCGTGCAAGATATGAAAAATGAAAAAAGATATTCTATTTCAGTAAACTGTCAGTAATCAAGTCCCGGTAGATTGAGAAGTCTGTAAGCAAAATCACCATATTTATCTACAAGCTTTAATCTCTCCCTCTCATATTCCTGATCTGTACTGGTATTTGGACAAGTAATTTCTCGTCCTCTCTCACTAGAGAGCTCTTCCATTGCAAGAATGACATCTTTTTCAAATTTTTTAGTCCGATAGGCATTGCAATTTACACCTTCATCCCAAGCAGAATCCACGTAATCTAACCAATCAAATTTTCTTATTTGTTCCCACTTATTGTCCACACAATCAAAGTACTTCAATTCAACATTTGGATTACCTGTAATTGGATCGATTCCAACTCCCTCAACTCTTCCCCAAAACCTCATGCCATTAAAGTTGGCAACCTGGTCTGAGTACGAGTAAACACCCGAAGAGCCTTTTCCATAAATAGTGACCTCTGTGAAGTGACCAAAGTTAACGATTCTTTCAAGCTTTCTCTTTTTTTTGTAATGTCTTTTATAGTAAGTGAAACCAACATTGAAAAAATGGCTAAACTTATCACCTGCAATAAAATGATCGGAAACCTTGATCGTCCCCCCTAGTGGGTAGACATTAATAGGAACTGATTGAAAAAAATTGATGTGCCGATATATTGACTCTTTCTTCTTTGTCACTTGTCTATCAACCAACTCACTTTTGTTGGCGAAATGCTCAATGGGTGAGAACAAATAGAAATCTTTAATGCCGGCCTTTAATGATTTTTTTAATTTTTTCCTTAGAGTTTTAAATCTGCAAGATTTTTTCTTAGACTCGTTGGCCTCTTTAACAGCGAGGGCCATCCTGTTGTTAAGCTCAAGATTTAGTACACTATAGGAGTCAATCAACTGAGGATCCCTATTGGTGAGACTATCTAACTCTGTGGAAAAAACGGTAGTAGCAAAAAGGCTCATTAAAATGGGCCCAAATAAATAGATGGATTTCACAGTAACTCTCTCCCAATTTGATACCAAAAGGCCCAAAGGCCCTCCAGTGTTTCTCTCTCTACCTACTGCGTTAATACGCCGATTTTCGATAGCTTACAAGTATTTTCCCAATCCATGTAGAAATTATCAACAAAATCGATTGACCCCGCTCACACCCGCCTGTGGTCCAGCCGATAACATTCAGGGAGATAACATCTTAAAATGAAAGAAATTTTTGTCATCACTATCCTTATTATATTAGGTCACAACTTGCTGATCCAGCACTCTCAAGCTGGTGAGCTGAGAGTGGAATCTGTAGAGGTTCCCGAAGCTGCTTTAACCCACGGAGTAGAACCAATTGCTCAGTGTCCAACATGTGAGGCAATGTCTGGGAAGTCTAATCTGCCGAAAACAGCAGTTGATCACCAAAAATTCTGCCAAGATCCAATTCCTTATTTATGTGACCCAACCTACAACCCTCATCTAGACAGTCAACAAGCTGCAAGAGCTGCGTATATAATAGCAAAAATGGAGATCAGAAAAGATCCTCAATATATTGCCTACAATCGAGAAAAGTTTGGAGTGAAAGATTGTCATGAAATTGATCGAATGAGCTCCAAAAAAAAATTTGTGAGTTGTGTGGCATATTTCAATACTCTTTTAAAAAAGAAACTCTTCACTCCAAAGCGTGTTGAAAAGGCCAGCAAGATCCATGAATATGCCAAACAAAGCCTTATAGCAGAACTAGAAAAGCAAAAGGCGGTCTTACAAGATGGCCTTTCACAATCTTCAAGCAAAAAAGAAAAACAAGAGGTTGCACTCCAAATAAAAAACCTACAGAAGATGATAGAAATAATCGCAAGACAGCAGGTGAACTTTGGAAGAAGTGGTGACATATTTGCGGGAAAAGAACTTCGCTATAATATTGGCACCGGAGCTAGAAGAGAAGACAGTGAGTACCAAGTCAATGTCCCCTATTTTGAAAAGGCTTCTGATGGACTAACAGCAATAAATCTTGGCTATCATGATTTAGCAGGAGACCACAACACTACCATACTTGAAGGTGCCATTACATTAATTGATTTTGCTCCCTCTAATATATATAGAATTTTGCTTCATGAGCTCTCTCATCAAATAGACCCCAGTACCAGTATTCAAAGAGAACTTTCGGAGAACTACCCTTTTTCAAAAGAAGTTCATTGCCTTCAGAGAAAGGATACAACAGGTGCCAAGATTTCAGATATAAGCTGCCTCAAAAGAGTTAAAAAGGAATATGAGAAAGACGGTCGCATGGAAATGGCCAAAATTATCTCAAAGTTTATTGTTAAAGCTCAAAAAAATCCCTATGGAAGTTTCTATACCCCTCCTTTTAATCCGGAGATCCATGAAGGAATTGGATGTCAAAATGGGCAAGTAGGAGAAACATTCTCCGACCTATTGGGTGATAGGGCATTTTCAAACTCTCTGGGCAATTCTGGTGAAAGCGGAAGTGAGCTATCACGATTAATTGATCTCTCACCAAATGCTTCACCTTATTTGAATGGCACGCCAGAATTTAGTGACGGTGACCTCGGAATTTCATTTTTAGAAAATAGGGGTACCAAGTATATCGATATTGGTAAACGATTAGAAACTTTTCCTGCAATTGGTCAGACCATAACTTGGGAATGTGAAGGGTATCAAAAAGAAATATCGGGACCAATTTCTTATTTGAGACAATATGATCCCCACCTACTTGCGAGCCAGAGACTCAGGACAATAACCACTGAACCAAATTATAGAAAGCTTATTGGATGCGCTGATGTTCCTGTAAAAGAAGTTCATAACTCAATAGATGATCCAGTTGAACCAGGAATTGTGGCCAGGTGTTCTGAAAAACTCTATTCGCCAGAGTAGAGATAAATTTGAGATTTCTTAGAAGTTTTAGGGATAAAATTAAATCTATAAAGTCCAGGCTTCGTAATTGTCTGAATTTCCACGCCATCAACATCAAAACATTTTTTGAAACTAGTCAAAAGCTCTTTTCCATCAGGTGTTTTAATCAATACTTTTTGACCCAATCTCAAAGTGCCTTCACATTTTTTTATATCAATACCGAGGTAGCGCTCTTTTTTAACCTCTGCAATCTCTCCCAGGTAATTTTCATCTTTTCGTTGCACTTTTCGGTTCACAAGGTTTTTAAATTGGGCGTCCGTTTTGTTGACCTCAAAAAAGCCTCTTATTAACTGATGTGAGTAAGATTCTCTAAACTCCCTGTAAGCCGAGGCACTAAAATTAGAAACTAACTCTTCTAATACTCCCACGCTACTGACTTGGTGAGGATGTCTCAAATCAAATCTTCCCCATTTTATTTTAGAGACATTTAGTTTTTCAATCCTGTCCATCAAAGAGAGCTCTTTGGGATGATACATAAATGTGCCATGCTCATTTTCAAGGATTGTAAATCCTTTGTGAGGACTCTCCTCACTAGTTCCTACGGCTTCAAGAAGTGCACTACCAGATGCCTGCTCTAAATGAGAATTAAGCAACTTTCTGGGAGAATAAAATAATGGGATTTTTCCGAAAATTTGAATTTCCACATCTGTACTCAAATTTATGCAGTATTGTGTAATGATATTAAATGGAAGTTGGCTCGATAAAACAAGCCTTTCTAGGTTACCACTCAACTTTTCCCATCCTAAAATACCGGCTAAGTTATGATTTCCATTGTCTAAAACCAATTGAACTGCAGTATTTGGAAATTTTGTATTTAGATAATGATAGGCACCTGGGTCACTTACCCTAACTGCATCAAATAGTGTGAGATCAATTGCTTCAAAAATTAGTTGTTTCTTTTCAAAAACTGATTGGGTCATTAATAGATCCCAAACTAAAACGACCCTCTTCCCTAACTGATTCAACCCTCTGGCCACACCACACATTTCTTCTACGCAGAGTGAGCCTACTCTTGATAAGTCTGAGCTCTCAAGCAAAAACTCATCAAAAAAATCTCCCGAGAGTTCTGTTTCATTTTGGAGTGAAGAAATTGGGCAATTATACCTCATGACAAGCGCCCCATTTTTCTCACAATATTGTGTGTATTAACTTCTTCAATATAAGGAATTTTTAAAAGTTGATTGGGATTAATGCTTTCTATGGGCACATCCGCAAAATCAAACATCTGGTCTAATTCAATTTCAATATTTTTACCCTTAAAGGTCATTATTTCGATTTTATCACCAAGCTTTAAACCATTTCTCACTTCAAGGACTAAACCACTTTGGGCACTGGCATTTTTAATACTGCCGATAATCATATAATCACCACAAAGGCCGTGTTCTCTGTCATATACTGACTCGCTTCCAAATTCGCCAGAAAGCCCGCCAGCAGTATAATCTCGATGTGAGAAGCTTCTCAGTTCATGGTCCAACTCTTGTGGAGAGGGTGCCGGCCCCTCAGCTGTCTTTAAAGAATCAATGGCCGCGCGATAAGATTTTACGACGGTTGCCAAATACAAGGCAGTTTTCATTCTTCCTTCAATTTTTAAGGAATCGATAGAAGCATCTTCAAACTGATCAACAAGTTCAATGCCATTCAAGTCTTTGGAGCTCATAAAAAAGCTCTTCTTTGACTGCTTTTGATTGTTTTTAAAATCGAGGGAATATTCAAAGCGACAACTGTGAGCACAGCCTCCACGGTTTGAGTCTCTCCCTCCTGTATAATTTGAAATCACACAATGTCCGGAATAGGCCATGCAAAGAGAGCCGTGAGAAAACATTTCAACTTCAATCCCACAATTTTGTCTTATTTTCTTTGCTTCGGTAATAGAAACTTCTCTTCCAAGGATGACTCTCTTGGCACCAAGTGACTTCCAAAGCGAAACTGTAGATTCATTAAGGCAACTTGCTTGAGTGGAAACGTGAATATCAATATTGCACGAGCTCTTTACCGTTTGGAAAACACCCATGTCAGAAACAATCACCGCATCTACACCCATCTGTTCAAGATAAGTGACAAATTCCGGAAGCTTTTGAATTTCATTATCAAATAAAAAGCTATTGAGAACAACATAGACCTTTGCATTTCTAAGATGGGCAAACTCTACTCCCTCTTTAATTTCTTCAAGGGTAAAGTTACCGGCGCGAGCGCGAAGGCCAAAGTTTTCGCCACCTAAATATACGGCGTCGGCCCCATACATGACCCCTACTTTCAATTTTTCTAAGTCCCCAGCAGGGGCCAAAAGCTCAAGGCTCATAACGCATCGCACCTATCAATTCTTATTCTCAGCTGCCTTTTATCAAATTCTTGGGATACAATCAAAACAAAGATCAAAAGTAAGTACTGGAAATGAGAAGAGTTAAAAAAGCGATCATCTTTATTATTGTCGTCACACCCTTATTGGTGGCCACCTTCTTTGGATTGAAGGCCCGGAGTCTCTATAAGAAAAATCAGCACTTAGGCAGTACCCCACTTCCTTATTATTTCGGGGAGCAGGCCAAAAGACATATGGGCCTTTTCTCACCGATTGATGGAACGGCCATTGAAGAAGCAAATCTTTTGTTTATTGGCGGAAAGGATGCCATCTCATTTTTAAGATATAAGAAGACCCTTCAAAAAGGGATCAGTCTTGATCTCACAAACCCCATGAAAATTTATCCACTTGTCCACTCAGACGAAAATATTCATAGATTGATGACAAGACTGAATGAATTAGTAAGCTGGCCCAAAATCACCATTTTTTTAGGAGGTGAGTCAGAAGGTCATGAGAAAATTTTTGAGATCGAAGAGTACGATAAAATTTTAAATAATTTAAAGCGTTTCGCTAATGTGAAATTGCAAACCGTCATTGATCTCTTCCCTTTTACAGCAAGGCTTATTTATAGGCCCTTTACACAAATCAAACTTGATGAAACTGTAAAAAAAGACAAGCAACCATATTTTGACTTTGAACACCAAAAATTAATGGAATTAAAATACAAATTTTTTGAAATTCAACTCGAAAGCCTCGTTAGATTGTCCAGAGTGAAAAAAAGTCACCTGATACTTATGACTTCTCCGATAAACCTCAGAGTTCTTCCAAAAAGGGTTTGCTCAAATTCAAAAAACCAGGAATCTGCTCAGCTTCATAAGAAAATCTTTTTACTTTTAAAGCATGAAAGTTACAAAGAAGCTTTTACTGAGTCAAAAAAAGCAGTGGAGAAGTTTGAAGGAAATGCTTTAAGCCATTACTTGAAAGGAATCACCCTTTCAAAGCTTGGACGAACAGAAGAGGCCATAGAAGCTCTTTTGGCCTCAACAGCATTTGATTGCCGCCTTTGGAGATCAAATTTAGTCACCAACTCAATTATTAGAAAAATCTCCAGGAAATTTAGCGTTCCTCTTTTTGATTACGAAGAGTTTATTAATAGTGACTTTGGCAAAAATACTCTATTCCAAGACAAAGTCACCCCTCAAGATTTTTATACTGAGAAGGCCGCAAGAGCGTTAGGTCTGAGACTAAAAAACCTCTTGCAATTATAAAAGGCATGAACATGGAAGATTCTGAATTAAAAGAGTATTTAAAAATTGTTCAAAAAAATGAAGTGGTTTGCAAAGAGGGTGAGAAAAGTAATGAGCTCTATATAATAGTCAAAGGAAAGCTTCTCGTTTGTGTCAGAAAGGGAACAGAAGTCACGCCCCTGGAGCACTTAACAAATGGAGACTATCTTGGAGAGCTTAGCTTTTTTGACAATATCCCAAGAAGTGCTGATGTTATTGCACTAGAAAACACTACATTAATAAAGATACCTCAAGATATTTTAAGAAAACAATGCCCAGGATGGCTTCTGGTAATTGCCAAGAGCTTGTCTAAAAAAATTCGCCTTTCTGATCAGCTGATTCAAAACCACGGTCTTAAAAGAAAAAATGTGAAAAGTATTCAGGCCTTAGATATAGAGACCCAAAGAGAAATCTTAAAAGCACTAGACGTAGGCTAGTCCCTAAGGCCAAAATAACGCAGGTTGGTCCTGTTTCGCCCCCTATTAATTTTCTCTGTTATGGTCAAAGTGGAACCAAAACGGTGGTTTTGGCCCATTTTAGGCACGCAAAAGCTGGCACGCCGCTTGCTTTATAGATAAGTGTGCGAGTTAACCCATAAACAGGGAGGTTTTTGGATGAAGGTACTCTTAAATGTAGGAAGCATAATAGTTTTAACTCTTTCACTTTCGGCGTGTTCAACGACGAATCAAAAGTTCACCAAGACAAAAAAGAAAGCAAAAAAATCCACAACAACTAGCTTGAAAACTACAAAATGGAACGAATTTGAAAGTCGTTCTGACAGGAAAAATATTTAAATTTAGTCCAGTCTAACTGGACTTCTCTCTCTCTCTTCTCTGGTAATATTGGCAAAAACCAGAAATGGCCTTCGCAAGAAGGCCTTTTAATTTTCAATAAGTTAGAGATCGATTGAGTACTTGCCCCTTTCTTTTATCCAGACTATAATCTGCGGCGATGTTTTTTCAAAATGCATTTGCCCCGTGGAATGAGTAATGGACTGGACCACCGAAGATTCAAAAGCTTTGTATAATATTCACGGATGGGGTGAAGATTATTTCTTCGTTTCGGAAAATGGTAACTTGTCCGTCACACCCTCGAGAAGCCAACCTGGGCCACGCATAGAAATAAGTAGGGTTGTAGATGAGATGCGCTCTCTTGGCGTCTCTCTGCCCACCGTAATCCGCTTTCACGACATATTACGATCACGTATCCATCACATTAATAAAGTTTTCAAAGAAGTCATTGAAGAAGCCGGTTATTCAGGTAATTACTTTGGCGTTTACCCCATCAAGGTCAATCAACTCAGAGAAGTGGTTGAAGAAATAATGGATGCGGGTGGAGCTTACAGTCATGGCCTAGAAGCTGGCTCAAAAGCAGAGCTCCTTGCAACACTGGCCATTGAGCAAAATACAAGCTCCCTCACCATTCTCAATGGATATAAAGATGATGATTACTTGAGGCTTGCCCTACTGGGTACTCAAATGGGCCGAAATATCATCACAGTAATCGAAAGGCCCTCAGAGCTAACTCAGCTCATAAAGCTGTCCAAAGAAGAGGGCGTCAAACCCATCATTGGCATTAGAGCAAAGCTTACTTCGTGTGGCTCGGGAAGGTGGAAGAAATCTTGCGGGGAAAGGGCCAAGTTTGGCCTCAGTATCCCTGAGATCATGGAAGCATTCGAGACTTTAAAAAAAGAAGACATGCTGGATTCACTTAAATTATTTCATTTCCACATAGGATCACAAATCCCAGATATTAAATCCATTAAAGGCGCCATTACAGAAGGGGCCCATATTTATGCTGGACTTCAAAAAATGGGTGCAGATATTGAATACTTTGATGTGGGTGGAGGAGTCGCAGTTGATTATGAAGGGACAAAAACCAGAAGAGACTCCTCAAGAAATTACGGCCTTTCTGATTACGCTGCCGATGTAGTCTACGTACTCAAACAAATCTGCGAAATTCAAAAAGTGCCTTGTCCTAATATTGTCTCCGAGACTGGACGAGCGGTGGTGGCCCAACACTCCTGCATTATTGTCGATGTCTTCGGTGAGATTTCTCAAAAGAAGGAAGGACACGTAGAAGTTGGTGAAGCAGGCAACATACTTCTTCAGAATATGAAGGAGCTTAAAGAAAGTCTCAGTGAAGACAATTTTCAAGATGTCTACAATGACAGTGTCATGAAAAAAGAAGAGGCCCACAATTCATTTAAGCTGGGATATCTATCGCTTGAAGAAATGGCCAAGGTTGAGCTTCTCTACTCGCATATTTGCCACCGAGTCATGCTTCTAGCAAACCTTGACTGTGAACTACAAGTTGTTCCCGAGGAAATAAGCTCCCTAAAACAAAAGCTTGCCCCTCAATACTTATGCAACTTCTCTGTTTTTCAGTCCCTTCCCGATAGCTGGGCCATAGGGCAGCTAATGCCCATAGTTCCACTTACAAGGCTTAATGAGAGACCTACCAGGGCATGCACACTCGCCGATATAACCTGTGACAGTGATGGAAAAATTGATAGCTTTATTGGCCCTAATGGTCCCAAACCGACAATTCAACTTCACGAGTTAAAAAAGAATGAGCCCTACCACTTGGGAATATTCCTGACAGGTGCCTATCAAGATATAATGGGTGATATGCACAACCTATTTGGCAGATTAAATGAGGTGCATGTTTTTTGTGATGACGATGACCCAAAAGATTTTTATATAGAAGAAGTTATTGCAGGCAATAAATCTCAAGATATCCTTTCAACACTCCAGTACTCCCCTGTGGCCATGGCCCAATCAGTAAAAAAGTCACTCGATCGCCAAGTCCAAAAAGGTACACTCAGACCGCGTACGGGAGTAAAGCTGACAGACTTCTATGAGAAGTGTCTTACTGAGTATACTTATCTGAAAAATACTACAGCCGGTGATCAATAAAGCGCCCCCTCAAGGGTGGTATTTGCCATTACTTGTTATAGCTGGAAAAATATAGCTTCTAAAAAAATACCCAAAATATACAAGAAGAGACTTTAGTGCTGCTGAGAATATCTCTATTTAAGAACACTTTAAAGACAGTCTAAATATTTTTTATTGATAGCTCTTACATCGTTTTTTTCTGCTCTAGTTTATAACAACTTATGAATGTTCAATGTGGTAAGGCCATCACTCAAGTGCTCAACCTGTAAGCCGGATACGTAAGGCCGGAAAAAATTTCGACAATTTTGTAATTACTTCAAATGAATCAATTTTCTTCCCCTCCAATCCAATCCAATCCCCCGTTACGATGTATAAAAGTATCGCTTTTTAAATTTTTGAAAATCAAAAACCTGGGGGTAAAAATGAAAAAACTAATTTGTATTGGGCTTCTAACAATTTCAGCACTGTCTCAAGCAGGAGAGCACTGCATGACGGTGACAGATGAACTATTAGCTGAACTTGAAAGCAAAACTATCTATATTCAAGAAACGAGAATGAAAGAAACAATTACAGATATACCAAATGGTTTATCTGGCCAAATGGCGATTAATTTAGGCAAGCCTGGATGTGAGTATGGTGTTTGGTTTAAAAAAGACGAGCATTCTCCAATTTCCTCATTCGGAATATTTTATTTCACACGTAAATTAAATGAGGGGGCTGTTGCTTGTCCAGAGTCAAATAAAGATAGTTCAGAAGCATTTGCCAAATCTTTAGTAGGTCATGAGCTGTGTATTGAAATAAAGTAAATATGCTGAAATTATAATTTGATATGGAGCCTGCTGACATGCAGGCTTTTTTTATGATTCATTACATGGCCCTTTTTGGTATAGGATTGAGTCAATTAATCCTCTCGCTAAGTATGAAGATACGTCCCAAAAGTGTGGAGTACCAAAATACACTTTTCATATCCTTCCGCTAAATTTTCTGAGTGATTTTTTCTAAAGATTTCGAACCAAAGTCTAAAACAAATTGTCTGGTATTATGGTTTTTGCATACAAGTCTTAAATTCTCTAATGTATTTCCCCCTCCCTTTGAATAAGCCGTGACGTGGTGATCAAACTCCAGATTTCTGGATTCAGTGCACCTTCCTCTGTGCGTGCTAACATGCTCGCAGGTGTAGTTCGCCCTGCTTCGAATTTTTCTTTTTATTGCTTGGGGAATATACCTCGACCTTGCACTTTGTATTGGAGAAGGTCCTTGAATTGCTTTTAATTCACATTTTTCCACTTGTTTTAATTTATTTTCAAGAGCCACTTCAAGTAATTTGACCTGATCCTCTCCTGTGAGATCTTGTAGCTCTTTCAAAAGTTTCAAGACTTTCTTAGAGACCTTTAATTTAGGGGTGAGCTCATTTTTTGGAGGGTGCTCAGGCTTTGATGGTGGTGTAGACAAAATCTCTTTTGCTTTTGATATGGGAACTCCCACAATTTTTGAAATAACTTCCTCTTTTTTTTTCACCGATTTGTCAGGCTGCTTTGTGAGATAATCACTGGCCACAACCGCAGCAGTTAGAGAGAGGTCTCCTTTTTTGATGGCCTTTTCAATTTGATCCGAGTTTGCCATTAACTTCATCGCGGTGACCCGGTAATAGGCTTCTCCACGAGTATAACCCAGCTCTTTTACACAGTACTCATTAAGTGTTCGGCAGTTGTACTCAGTAAACAATCTTCTTCTATAAATTTCTTTCAAGTGAAGAAGCACAATATGGAGCTGATCCCTTTCTTTTTTAACTTCTAGTAAAACACTTTTTAATAATTTATCATCACTCATTTTCTCAATAATCACCTTTAACCTCCAAGCTCTCCAGCAGCTTACCACGGTTTTACTACCCAAATACTGCCCCCATAAAGCACTGTAAAGACCGCTATATTTTAAATTTGATTATGGATGTTGAATGATGTTAATGAAGTACCACCTAGGCAGTTCTAAGGAGTATAGCA
The DNA here is from genome assembly GCA_018649885.1 of Bacteriovoracaceae bacterium. Lineage (GTDB taxonomy): Bacteria > Bdellovibrionota > Bacteriovoracia > Bacteriovoracales > Bacteriovoracaceae > JABIHA01. The sequence continues at coordinate 93,420 of JABIHA010000085.1, read as the reverse complement.
CCCCTAAAAAAGAATCTCATTTCCATTTCTCCTATCCAAAACAGAATGGAAAACTATCTCCCAAGGACTTTATCCTAATAAAACCTATCACCAAAGTCAGCAATCCCAAAAATGAAATACCTCCCTAAACCTTCCCATTATAAAAGAAATCCTCAGAAATACATATCAACTACAAAATACCCACATCACAATACTCATCAAAATAACTCTAAACTACGCCGTGATAAAAGGGCCTCCACCTTACTAATTCAGAAGCTCAACCCTCCAACGGCCCGTGAACTGCATATGTGACTTCGTTTGTTTATTGCGTTAGTCCCAAAAGTGCAGACGTACGAATGATCGTACTACTGTATTCAATAATCTTTTCTAAAATAGATTGTGCCAATTTTCCGCTTCATTTTTTTCCCCATGGCCAGCACATTACTTGTGGTAGTTTGCCCTTTATAAAAAGTACTTCTACGGCCTTCTAGATCTTTTAAGGCCCTCAAATACAATTTTTTTGAAACCCCTTGTCCTTGAGACTTTGGATCAACAACAATTGTCGCTATTAAAGATAATTTTCCATTGGGGTAAGAGCCTACTGCTCCAATGACCTTTTCATTTTTTGTGGCAACAAAGGCAGTCCCGAGTTTAGCCATTTTTTGATAGTGAGATTTCATCTCAATTTGTAATTTTTTGCTATATGATTGAATTCTACTCGAGCCATCTTCTTTATGAGCTCTTCTCTCAATTTTTAAGACTGAATCTATATCTCTTTTAAACTTCATCTCCCTAATTAATACATCGCTAGTCTTTTCGGTCTTTTCAAGATACCTAATCCCATCAGATGTTTTTCCAATAAATTCATTTGCAGCAATGAAGAACTTATTTCCCTTAAGTATCCTCGTAACTTTTTTATCTGATGGAGAAACTCCAATTACTATGCTGTTTAAACTTGGGAAAAAATCCATTATAGATTGAATGACCTTGTTCAACTCTTGCTTCGAAGGGACATCTTTAAAATGAAAATGACTAATAGCAATCAGGTTTCCGCCAATATCTGCAGCACTCCTGGCCAAAATAAATTTTTCAACCTGCCCATTTTTTACGCTAAATGAACAATATGAATTCTCATCATTAAAAGAAGACTTTAAAAAATTTGTGATTTTCTTTTTTAATGCTAAAGGAAACTTGTATCCTTCCATAAACTCAGCTGAATACTGATCCATAGATTTGAAAAAATTTTCAATTAAGAGCTGTTCTATTTTCACCATTGATCCCTAATATTTTTTAGTTTCAAATGCCTCTGATAAAACGATATATGATTCAATACGACTTGTCAGATATGGTAGAAAAAAACAATGCTGTCGTGCCTCTTAAAGTCTAGTCTTTCCAGTCTCTAAGTCGGGGAAGGATTGGGCTTAATGGCATAGGAACGATTTCTTTAGTACTAAAAGCAAACTCGCCTAGTCCATCAAAGAGTTGATGAAGGTCTTTATCCAAATAGTAATTTGAGTAGAGCCATTTTTTTACTTCAATTGTTCTATCTTCTCTCGAGGTGAAGTCCGGCTTTTGGTAGCCACTGCACTTTAGTTTTCTCTTTTTGAAGGGACCGCGTCTATCGACTTTGCAGTCATCAATTTTTGCGTTGGAGTCACTCGCCAGTAGCCTCAATTCTCCATCTGAATCTTTGAAATAAACCTTGTAGCTAAAGCTTGAAGTCATTAACTCAAAGAGTCCCATAGGATGGGTTTCATCAGTACAAAGAGTATCGAAGAGGGCCTTATCTCCTTTGCCATTTTTTTTCTTGCAAAAAGATCTCAATTTTTCAAAAGATTTCAACTGACTGTCTGAAGGTCTAAAATATTCTAGCTCTTGTTGAACTATTTGATTTTGCGAAAGGACCACAGGGTTTCTCTCACCATATTCACCATAGTTGTAACTCGATTTTCTCACACCTGCCAAATTTGAGGCCTTGTAAATTTCTGAAAATTCTTTTGCTAAGGTGTGGTCTTCATCGATTAAGCCAAAGTGGTGAGCGTGCTCATGAAAAGCAAGACCCACGAGCTCGGCATCAGAGATGTTATTGCTAAGATTATCGTCACCATCTGCTTTGACCATAAATTGTGGGCTAAAACAGATTTCTCCACCGATATCGCCATCTCTTGCGGTAGCTGCCTTTTCAACTTTTTTGTAGTCTAGGCACTTCTCACTGAGAACGTAGGGTGATTTTGTAATATCTTCTATTAAACCTTTTTTGATCATATCAATGTAAGCGTCTCTTACTTCTATATCTTCAAAGGATTCCACATCAATAAGTTTTACGAGGTTTAATACTTCAGTTTTTAAAAAGTTGGGAATATCATTTAACTCAGCAAGCTTCATCAGCTTTGGCTCGTAGCCATAAGCTTCCCGCCCTGCCTCAGCACCGTTTGTGTATAATCCCATTAATACTAAAAGGACTAAAACACCTTTATTTGACCATCCTTTCATTATTTCTGCTCCTTTAAAGACTAAAATTGTGTTTCATTTGCTTCTCGTGGTCCGATTTCAGACTCTTCAGTACTTCTTCCCTTCTTCACATTGCCAAGAGGAAAGAGTGAGACCACAAGTTGATAAACCTCTTGTCTGTTACCATCTTCCAATAAATCGCAAAGATCTCTTCTGAACTTTTTAATTATCTTTTTGGCCTCAGGCATTTTTTCTACATTCACTGCCATGGTCATACTAGATTGATCTCTTTGATCTCTATCAGTGTCATCCATGGCATTAGCGGCTTTTTCTAAAAGCTGTTTTTGATATTTTTTGAGTGCTATATTTGTAAATTCTTTATCAATGATTGTTGTAAAACCATCGGAGTGATCATTCCATTTACCATTTTCATCAACTTCTAAAATCTCAAGTCTTTTGAGTCTTTCAATTGCAACATTCACTTCATTAATAGAAATGCCTAGAACTTTTGAAATCCACTTGCTTGAAGCTTGAAACTCCTGAACTTTTATAAGCTCAAGTATTGCCCAGTGATACCAATCAGAAATAACTTGAAAGGCATCAATGGTGAGTTGGTGATAATTTTTTTGATTAACATCTTTTCCTGTGGTTTCCCGAAAACCTTCAATGTAACCAGAGGTTTCTTCAGGCCCAAAGTTCAGACCCTTACAAAGCTTCAAAATACTTTTTTCTGTGAGAGGTCTTTTGCCGCGAATAATTTGTGAAAGAGTTGAGTGATTTATTCCGGCCGAACGGGCAAATGCGCGCAAGCTGTAATTTGGATTTATACGACACCTGCGAAGCAGTTCTTGCTGCAGGTAGATTCTCAAATCAGATGGATTCTTCTCATCTTTTTGAATGTCCTTTCCAATATTGTCTTGGATCATCGCCTCACCGTCCTGGTCGAAATACTACAAAGTTGCAACCACGATGACAACTAAAAAGCCCCAACATGGAACAGTTGTTCCACATTGCGTAAAATTAAATAGTTATAGATAGTTGGATGAGTAATTAATGAAATTGCACGGCGTTAAGTGCGGGGCAAGACTACTTCCGCCCCACTTTGGTACTTTTAGCTTTGACTTGCAATGCCCCGGTGTGGTTTAAAAATGCTGCTTTGAATTTCTCATCCAAAAAGGGACCCAGAATGAAAGATCAGAAAAAATATACCAACAAAGAAATCATTGAGATGGCCCGCACAATTACTGAAATTGCCAGTAATTTGGAGCTATTAATTCACAAATCGAAAACAAAAAGAAGATTTAAAGTTATTGATGGAGGTGGAAAAAAGATCATTCACCTTAAAAGGACTGAACTCTCCGTCAATTAACACTCCCCCCCCAATTTCCCCCAACAAATCCCCAAATTAAATTGTGAGCTGAAAAATTCAGCTCACAATTGTTCAACAAAAAATGGCCGAAATACTTTCCCGCGAATTCCGGCCATGGTACTATTTTACTTTATACTTAGTACTTGCTGAGACTTTTAGTTTACCAGATCCGTCAATATCAACTTCACTTGGATTCACTACAAGCTCTACAACCAAAATGTATTTACCCTTTTTGAGTTTGATGTTTTTAAAAGATCTCAAATTCAAGGCAAAATCAGTAAGAGTAACAAGTTTTTTAACCTTCTTTCTTCTTCCTCTTGAGTCAATAACATAGGACTTTTCTTCAGATTTTCTATTTCTTAATCTGAGTTTACTAACCTCAACTGATTCAGAAAAAAGGAGCCTACGAGGTTGACCTTTTGGATGAATTTTTACGTTTACCAAAAAGTATTTGGGATCTTTAATCTCACCGCTGGTAAAAGTAACCATTCCATTATCAACGTCAAGATCTTCAAGCTGTCTTTTAAAGACTTCAGTTACCAATTCCGGCTTAACTTTGCTGATCTTATAATTGTACGCAGTCTCTGCAGATACAGTTAACTTCCCAAAATCGGCTTCATTTAAAACCACTTCCTTTGTATTAAGTGCGATTTCAACACTTAGAACATAACGGCCTTTTTTAAGATCAAACTCCTTGAAGGTAGTCAGGTCAATCGTTAGGTCAGTTAAAATCACTTCTTTTTCAACCTTCTTTTTGACACCCTCTGGGTCTGTAACTTCTACCATTTCTTGGTGTTTTCTATTTTTCAGTTTCATCTCATGAGCTTCAACTGACTTTTTGAAAACCATCTTTTGAGGCTGATCTTTTAGGTGAATCTTTACATTTACTACGAAAGACTCAGGGTACTGGATCTCAGCACTTGTAAATGTAACCACTTCATCTTCAACTTTTAAATTTTCAAGTTTTCTACCAAAGGTTTCAACAACGCCGTCTGGATCAGCAAGACTCACTTGATAATTTGTTTCAATGTAAGTTGACACACCTTCTGTTTCTCTTACTTCATCACGCTTAGCAAAAATTAAAAGCTTGTCTTTGTCTAAGTAGCTACCATGAGTTTTCACCTGATCTTTAAACAGTTTCGAAACAAACTTCATGGGAGATGCAGTTTTTTCATCAACTAGATCAAATAAAAAGTTAATAGTTGCATAAGTTTCTTTAACAATAACTTCTTTTGGAACCTTTACTGTCTTTTTACAAGCGTAGTACCTGCTCTCATACCATGTCTCATTATTACAGATGTATTCAGTTTTCTGTACGTCCCTACATTTAACTTCCTCACCAGTACTCCAGCAGTCCTTTTTAATGACATCTTTACAAATTTGTCTGATCACTGGCCCACAATCTCTCTTATTAACAAGACGACACTCTGGCTCTGGTTCAGGACATCTTCTTGGGATATCTCTACAAACTTGTTTTTTAATACGCTTGCATTTTCTTCTGGGAACATCTCTACAGACACTCTTCACAATATCACCGCAAACTCTTTCTTGTACTGGTCGGCAAACTTCCTTTGTAACGTCTTTACAAATATTTTTTACCACAGGTACATCCTTGCAAACCTCTTTTCCTGGACCTGGCTTACAGACCCTTCTGGTTGGTCCTGGACGACATACATTTTTTGTAACTTGTTCACATTTTTTCTTTGTGACATCCCTACATTCTCTTTCAGTTACTTCTTTATTCACACAGACTTTCTTGCCTGGACCTGGACGACATTTCTTGCGACTCGGACCTGGTCTGCAGACTTTTTCTTTCACTGGTTTGTTTTGACAATTCTCACCATCGGCCACGTCTTCGCAAACTCTTCTGGCCTCTTTGTTTTCACAAACTCGCTCAGTAACAATCTTATCCCGACAAACTTCTTTTGAACGACCATCAGTACACTCTCTCTTACTAGGTCCTGTAGTACATTCCTGATCTGTGTAATTCTCATTTTTACATACATTTTTACTCGGCCCTGGTTTACATACTCTTTTGCTGGAGCCTTCGGTGCACTCTTGCTCATTGTAAGTCTCATTCTTACAAACATTTTTACTTGGCCCTGGCCGACAGACTCTTCGACTCGAACCAGTACTACATTTCTCTGTAGTCTTTGTTACATTCTTACATTCTCTTTTTGAAGGTCCTGCCTCACAAACTCTTCTACTTGAACCAGTACTACATTTTTCAGTAGTTTTAGTGACGTTTTTACATTCTCTTTTTGAAGGTCCTGCTTCACAAACTCTTCTGCTTGAACCAGTACTACATTTCTCAGTAGTCTTTGTTACGTTCTTACATTCTCTTTTTGAAGGTCCTGCTTTACAAACTCTTCTGCTTGATCCTGTGCTACACACTTGTTCATTATAAGATTCATTATTACAAACTTGCTTTGAACGACCTGGAGTACAGACCCTTTTGCTTGGTCCAGCATTACAAACTCTTTTAGTTGCTCCGGGAGTACAAACTTTTTTGCTTCTTCCTGGAGTACAAACTTGTTTGGCCACATTTTTACAAACTTTCTTATTTACCTGTTTACAAATTTGTTTCCCTCTCGGACCCTTTTTACAGACTCTTTGAGGCTTATTAGAGCACACCTGCTTATTTACAGAACGACATTGTTTTTTGCCTGGGACATTACGACACGACTGAGGTCCTTTAACATTTTTACAAACTTGCCTTCCCGGGACGTTTTTACAACTCTCAGGGCCTGCAACCTTTTTACAAACTCTCTTTGTCTTTCTGACATTTTTACAAGACTTTTTGCCAGGAACGTTATTGCAAACTTCTCTTCCAGGAACATTGCTACAAACTCTTTCTGTAGATCTTACAGGTTTACAAGTTCTCTTTCCTGGAACGTTTCTACAAACTTCTCTTCCAGGAACGTTACTACAAACCCTTTCAGTAGTTCTTTCAGGTCTACACGTTCTTTTTCCTGGAACGTTTTTACAGACTTCTCTTCCTGGAACATTATTACAAACTCTTTCTGTTGTTCTCTCCGGCCTGCATGTTCTTTTTCCTGGGACGTTTTTACAAACTTCTCTTCCAGGAACATCATTACAAACTCTTCTGGTTTTCCTAACTTGCCTACACTCTCTTTTTCCTGAGACTGTTTTACATATTTCTCTACCGGGGACATCATTACAGACACTACGTGATTTTCTAACTGGCTTACATACTTTCTTACCAGCTACGTCACGACATTCCTTTTTTCCAGGAACCGTCTTACATACTCTCTTCGTTTTTTGGACATTTTTACACTCTCGTCCACCACCGACATTTTTACATACTTTTCTGGTTTTTGGGGTACATACTCTTTTGGTCTTGGTTACAACTTTACAGACCTCTTCACCCGGAACATCTTTGCAGACTCTCTCTCCAGCTTCATTAGTACAAACCTTCTTCATTTTTTTGACTGGCTTACAGACGTTTTTGGTAACATCCCTACATTCGTTCTTTGTTACATCCTTACAAACTTTTTTTCCTGGGACATTTTTACAAATCTCCTCACCTTTTCCAACAAACTTACAAACTCTTTTTGTCTTTTTGACATCACGACATTTTTTCTTCGTAACAGTCTTACATTGGTTTCGTGTCTCATTTCTACAGACATTTTTCTTAACATCACGACAAATATTTTTCATGACATTTTTACAAACTTTTTTACCAATATCCTTGCATCTTCTATCTGTTCCACAATGCCTAGGAGCTCTTCCCTCTTTACAAACCCACGTTGGAACCTCTGAACACTCCTGCCTAGTCACATCCCTACAAATCACATCAGTATAGTCTTCACAAACTACTCTATCTGATCCTGGAATCGCCTCACAAACGGTTTCAGTCCAATCAACATCCCCACATATTTCTTCATTGTGAGGAATAGACTCTTCACACGTATCATCTACTTCTTCATCTACGTAATCGACTCTCTTTTCCACTTCGTAGAGTTCTAGAATTTTTTCTAAATCTCCTGCCTCAAATTTAAACTCTTTTGTCGTTAAATCTTCATCCTGTGCAAATAATGAGTAATCATTAAAATTGCCAAAAAATAAAAACGCCGTTAGCAAGCTGCATAACACTGCCCGGCTTAATCGAAACCCCGTTGACATAAACTCTCCCTCTTAGTTCTAATAAAACAATTGACGCAAATGAGTAAAGCAATGGCGATGCCACGACTTGCTGCATCTCAATTTGATAGGTTTCAAAAAATTACCCGAGTGTTCTAATTTATTGTGCGACACCACATTGTCACAGTGACCCTATTTGTTGGTCCCATTGAGGGATTTTTAATTAAAATACCCTGAAGCAAGTAACATGCCCCCAGCTCACCTGGGGAAAAAAATGCCTACCCCAGATAATAAGCGACCTCTAAGTTTTGGATAATTTTGATCAAGTTAATAAAATTTATTTAACCTACGATTGGCTTTTACAGGCCCGCTATTATCACTCATAATTAACAAACTACTCTACTTATCAAAGTGGAGTCTTCTCTCGAACAATATTGAGTTTTGGTTTATGCCTCTAAACAAGCTTCTATTTTCTTTAATCTTACAAGTCACACTTGTTAATGCATTTGCTTCGAGCAAATTGTTCGTTATAGCTGACCCCTTTCAAATTGATGTCTCGTCCACCGTTCAAAAAAGAATTGATGCAGAATCAAGTAACTTAACAATTAAAAAGTTTGAGCTAGTTACTGTTAATATCGAAATTCTTAAAAGTAGTCAGCAATTAGAAATAGAGTTATTTCATGGAAAATTCATATACCTAAACAGGTTTAAATTTATTCCAAGAAATGGGGATAATTTTAGTTGGATAGGAAATGTCAAAAAACCAGACTTTGGCTCTGCAACCTTTAGCGTTGTTGATTCCGATCTTTCTGGGCACATAAATAGTAGTGCAGGTATTTATCATCTGCTCTACTTGGGTGAAGATATCTACTCGCTAAGAGAACTTAATACAGCAGCTCTCCCAAAAGGAGCAATGCCAGTAGAAGTAAAAAAGTCAGCTCACAGGGCCGATAGCTCTCAAGGTTTATCAGTTAACAATGTCAATGTTAAGGTCGGCTACTCAGGCAATGATGAATCAATAGTTGATATTGTCATTGTTTACACTCAAGCCGCAAAAGATGCTATTGGCAATATTGATGCTGAAGTTCAGGGTGCTATTGACAACACAAACGCTGCCTATGAAAAAAGTCTGGTCAATCATAGAGTGAGATTGGCCCATGCCGAGTTGATAGCCTACACTGAGAGTGGGGCTGCAGCTACAGATATAAGTAGACTCACAGTAAAAGAAGATGGTCAGCTCGAGAGTGTTCACGAGCTTCGCAATCTGCATTGTGGAGACCTGCTCAGCTTATGGGTCAATACTCTTGATGCTTGCGGTATTGCAAATGTTATCACTAATCATGACGATTCAGCAGCCGAGACTTATGGCTTTAGTGTCGTGGCCGCTAGTTGCGCTGTATCTAATTACTCATTTGCTCATGAAATTGGCCACAATTTTGGTAGCCGTCATGACCCTGGAGTTGACCCTACAAATACGCCCTATGCCTATAGCCATGGTCACTTCGAAGATACAGTCTTTAGAACAATTATGGCCTATGACACCCTTTGTACCGCCAATAACTGTCCCAGAGTCGGCATATTTTCAAACCCTGATATTACCTATGGAGGTTTTGCCGGCGGTGTCGCAAACACTTCAAACAATGCCAGATCCCTCAATAATACGGCCAGCAAGGTGGCCAAGTTTAGGGCCGATACATGCTCTGGGGTTGATTTAGATAATAGTGATCCCGATGTGGACTCGCTTATTGGAACCGACTGCTTTATTGCAACCGCTACCTATGGCACCGTTTATCACCCCTTAGTTTCAAACTTAAGGGCGTTTCGAGACAATGTTTTAATTCCTTTTAAATGGGGAAAAAGGTTTGTCTCTTTTTATTACCAATTTTCTCCACCACTAGCTAAAATGATAAAAAACTATCCAATTCTTAAATCGATATCACTTGTCTTACTAACGCCGATAATTTTACTTGTAACATACCCCATTTCTTCCCTAGGGGTAATCATGACATTGGCCTTTCTAGGGATGCTCCTTCTTTTGAAAAAAAGGAGGTTATCACTATGATAGCAGTACTTCTTTGGATTTTATGGAGTCCCCAAATAGCTCATGCTCAGGTCGCCACAGCACAAATGGATCCTCAAACAACTGCCCAATCTGCTGCTGCAATTTCTTGGAGAAGATTAACCTCCTTGAGCTTTGGTTACACAAAAACCAATGGTGATAAAAAACCTGGTCTTCTAGACCAAGTAGATTATGAAGAAAAGGGGCCCCATGCCATAGGCAATTTTCATTTGGGGCATATGTCTTTTCAATTAAATTACCAAAGCCTTTCTCAAGATGAAAATTTTGGGAAATTTGATACCGAAACAACGAATTTGGCCATTCTCAGTGCACTGAGAATTGGAAAAATATTAGCAGTGGGAGCAGACTTTAAAAAAGAAAGCGTTGGATCCCAAGAGGCAAAAGTAAACTCGTGGCAAAACCTTGATGACGGCTCCTTCGATAGCACTACAAATAAACTTGGTGGAAGCATCTCCTATAAAATGGGTGAGATGTTTTTTCTCGGAGCAAGACTTGCCATGGTAAAAAATGAGCACACCAAAAGAGTTGATAATTTTTGGTTTGAAAGAGATCTTGGTATTTCTCTACTTACCTCGGGTAAAAAAGGGGTGAGACTTAGATCAGAGCTCTACTGGCATCACTCCCCTAGAATGAAAAAGAAGGCCCAAGGCTCCCTTTGGGTTAATCACCACCCTGAAACAGATCGCTATGGCCTACTTGCAGGTATCTCTATGGGTTCAATGGTTATTTCAGCTCTTTGGGAAAGACAAAAAGATTCAAGACCTACTGAGAATACTTATGACAAGTCTACATCATTATTAAAAGTAGGATTTAGTGATAAGATTTTTTCTAAACACATAATTGGATCTTTTCATTATAGTAAATTCAAAATGTACGATAGCTACTTTAGTAAAATGGCCAATATTTATATGCTAGGCCTCACCTTTCGCAAATAATACTATACTGATCCCAATTTGAATTTCAAGTGGCGTGTTCCTCGTCGGAGTGTGCTACACGCCTTCCTCGTCATCCGCTCACTTGAAATCCAAACTGAAATCAGTATAACTATATTGAAGCTATTTTAGTTGATAGATTTCTTTCATTTCACTGTGAAGAAGTGACATTTTTTTTTCAACATCGGGATGATTGGTATCTTCTGGATTCATTAAATATCTAGTGGCCTCATAGCTTTCGCTAATCATAAGCTTCGTTTGCCAAATATTGGCAGGGTCAATATTAATATCCGAGCGGTATTTGTATTTTTCTAAAATTTTAGGATCGATAAAATCTTGAATTGAGTTGAAGTAGTGATCGTTATAAATCTTTCTTCCATTTTCTAATCTGGTGTAACCTCTTACAACATAATCAATGAGTACCACATCACACTCAAAGGCCTCAAATAGATAGTTAATGGCCTGAAGTGGAATAATCTCACCACAAGTAGCAATATCTATATCTACTCTGAAAGAGCAAATCCCCTGCTCATCAGCAGCATCTGGGTATGTGTGCGCTGTAATATGAGATTTATCTAAGTGCATTGAGACTGAGCTAGGCCTTTTGCCGTCCCATTTTCCGCCCTTAATATCACTCATTAATGTCATTGTTGAGGCACCAACTGGATCGTAATCTTGCCCAGAAACACTAATGACATTGGCCTCTATAATTTCACAAATTTTGAAGGAAATTTCTTCTATTCTCTTGGCACTGTAAGTCTCATCAATATATTGAATATATTCTTCTTTTTGCTCTTCACTCAAAGTAATGCAAAAATCATAGAGATTAAAACTTAATACTTTTGTTAAATTATTAAAACCTGATAGCTTTATTCGCTCAGGCATGGGCATCTTTGTAGACACACTCACCCCTTCTTACAAATTCTTTAAGAACCTCTTGTAGGTCCCAGAGAATACCTTTGGATCTTCAACTTGAGGACAATGCCCCAGGTGATCAAAAATTTCAAGTTGAGAATTATTCGTTAAATCAAATACTGTTTGTGCTATTTGAACAGGAATCAGCCTATCAAACTTCCCCCAAAAAATAGCAATGGGCATCTCTAGATCCGGAAGCTGTGCATTTAGACCAATTTCAGCGGCCACCTCAGTAGGCCACTGTCCGGTTTGGCTCATAATTAAGTCTTTCATTAATTTGTCATACCAGTGTGAATTGGAAAGATGTTTTTTAAAGAAATGATGCCTAATAAAAAACGGTATATAGGGCCTGACATGAAAAACTCTGCCAACAAAATCGATCCACTCATCCATGCTATTAATCATGAATAAGTTTTCTCCTCTAATTTGCTCATCATAGATATTTTCGTCAGTTATTGTGTCATCAGGGACAACTCCAGCAGGGGAGATAAGTCCAAGAGAAATGATATTTTCAGCATGCTCATGTGAGTATTGAAGTGCAATAGCACCTCCCAGAGAATTACCAAGTAGATGAAATTTACCAAGCCCCAGTGCCTGAACAAATTGATGAATCCAATCAGCATATTTCTTAAAGCTATACTGAAGATCCGGGCAGTCACTCTTACCAAAGCCTGGGAGATCGGGAACAATCACGTGGTAGTCTTTTGAAAGAATTCTTCCTGAGTCGAGAAAAGACTCTTTATCGTGAGCAAAACCGTGAAGAACGATAATTGTAGGTTTATGAGAAGAGGGCCATTCTAAATAGGAGAAATGAATACCTGCATTTACCGATTTTTCGACAGCTCCCATGGCCTTTGTTTTCAAAAATAACAAATTGTGAGTGATCCCCTTTTCAACGGGGTCTCTTAATTTCTTAGGAACAACACTATAGAAGCTATCAAATATTTTTCTCACAACACCCACCATGATGAGGACTTAAACAGATCTATACTGATCCCAGTTTGAATTTCTAGCAAGATTTTTTTACTGGAATTCTGAATTTAAACTCTGCATCTGTCCAAGTCTTCTTCTTGTGCTTCACAGAACAGGCCTTACTAATTTCCGCATGTGATTTTTCCAAAGCAAAATCCAGCATATCAAAAGAGCCATTAAAAGTGAGATACCCATCTTTTAATTCATAATCAACAGGGATATTTCCTCTGACATCATTGAAATAAAGCTCAAGGACTGCAACTCCAAAAGTTGTCCCTTTAGGATTTTTAATTTTTGCTTTAACTGTTGGCGAAGTCATATTCCCAAAAAAGAATTTGGCAATTTTGATGTCTCTGGCCTTATTCTTAGAAAATACAGATCTGGTATCCACATCAATGGAATGGTTTTTAAGAATTTCTTTGATAGAATTTGCTTTAAGATTTTTATCCTTTGCAAATATTTCAAACTTCTTAAAAACGCCACTTACAGGTGCTTTTTCCGTGGTTTTAAATGCTGTCCAGTGAACTTCAGCGCCCTTGAAATCGACACTATAGGGGCAGGTTTTAGCCCACCCCACTTGTGCTACTAATATTGTTACAAAAAGTAATACTATCTTTAAGTTCATGCGAGGTAAGTCCTTAGATCAAGCCAGCTGATTTAACGGTGTCTCTTTCTGATCTTAATTCATCTAAAGTCACTTTCATCTTTTCCTGACCGAACTCATTGTGCTCAATTCCTTCAACTACCTTTAACTCACCATTTTCAGTTCGACATGGATAAGAGAAGATTAAACCTTCGTCCACTCCATATTCACCATTTGAACACTTACACATTGAGTAAGTTTGTCCAACAGGAGTATCGTGAGTAAGGTTGTATACAGAGTCAACAACGGCGTTAGCAGCACTTGCTGCAGATGATGCACCTCTTGCCTTGATAATGGCAGCACCACGTTTTTGAACAGTTGTTATAAACTCACCTTTAAGCCAAGCATCATCAGCAATAACGTCGGCTGCAGGCTTGCCATTAATAGTTGCATTGTAAAAATCTGGATACTGAGTAGCTGAGTGGTTACCCCAAATTGTCATCCCACGAACATCAGTTACATGGCTTCCTGATTTTTTGGCCAATTGAGTAATGGCCCTATTCGCATCTAGGGTGGTCATGGCAAAAAAATGTGAATTTGGAATATCGGGAGCACTATTCATAGCAATTAATGAATTGGTGTTACATGGATTTCCAACAACAAGTGTTCTCACATCTCTTGCGGCAAAGTCATTCATGGCCTTTCCTTGAGGTCCAAAAATCTTTCCATTGATGCCTAAAAGATCAGCTCTTTCCATTCCGTCTTTTCTGGGAACTGCACCGACTAACAATGACCAGTTAGTTCCGTCAAAAGCTGTTTTTAAATCTGATGTACAAGTAATTTTTTTGAGAAGTGGAAATGCACAGTCATCTAGCTCCATTGCGACACCGTTTAAGGCGCCAAGGGCCTGTTCTAACTCTAAGAGTTGAAGCTCCACATCTGTATCCGGTCCAAACATTTGACCCGAGGCAATTCTAAATAATAATGCGTATCCTATTTGGCCTGCTGCACCTGTGATAGTGACTACAGCTTTTTTCCTTGTCATATATATACCTCCAAAAAAAAAATTACAAAATGTTGGGCGATTTTCTCACAGATTGGGTAGAATGTATTGATAATTGTGGACAGAAACAACTCAAAATCTTAAAACCAGAAGTGACAATTAGGAGAATAAATAATGACCACAAACAGCTCTGCAGGGTCAGGGAATAGTTCGGGACGCGGCAACAGAAAGCCCAACAATCGAAACCGAAAAGGCCCCTCAGCAAATCGAGGGAAAAACCAAGGCAATAGGTCCAAAAACCCCAATTCCAAATCAGCTCAGGCCTCTGGGAAGAAAGCTCATGCTAAGGGGCGTGGTCCGGCGAAAAAAGGCCGTCCTTACAACAAAAGAAGAAGGCGTCCAGAAACACCTCAAGATGCAGTGTACAGAAAATATATTAATCTATTGATGGCGCACCTTGAAGCAAGACAGAAATATTACTCATTTTTCGACAGAGCTGATAAGCAAAAAAGAATTAAGCTTGAGAAAAACTTTTATTCAACACTAAGACTCATGAGAGAATTCGAAAGCTCACTGTCCGAACAAGAAACCCAGTGGCTTACTGGTCGAACCGATCAGCTCAAAAAAGATTTTACCTACAGTAGTAACCATGAATTAAAACCAGAAGTTGGTGAAGAGCCACCAGCGAAAATTGTTGAACCCCATTATCTCACGACACAAATTGAAGCCGTATCGCAATACAAAGAAGATACGGAAGAAAGCGTGGGAACAATTGATGACTACAAGAAATATAAAGAAAAATATTAAAAATCTGAGCCCAATACCTGTCCAAAACAATATGACTTTGGTTTTGATACAAAAAAACCACCTAAATTAGGTGGCTTTTTTGTACTTACGCACTCAATGGAGTTGGAGTACTTGTATCTTCTTTTTCTTTATTAATTTTTTCTTTATGTTCTTCGAGTGATGTGACCGGTCCAACAGGTTCATTTAGATAACTGTCAATAGTTGATGCGTGATCCCTTAAAATTGCCTCTTTAAGCTCTTCTTTAGTGATATCTAATATCTGAGATACTTTTGGCAACATTTTAAGTGGGATGTTACACAGGGCCCTCTCAACGTTACTAATAAATTGTCCGTTCTTATATCCCAATAGCTGCGATAGCTCGACTTGGGAATAGCCTTTGTGATGATTAATTCGCCTTGTTCTAATTAGTTTGGCGATGTGTTGGAAGCTTCTAGTTGGCACGCTCACTCCTTTGTACGATGGTCCTTCTGGGGGGTATCTGAGTTATTTAGTTCTCATTTTTAATTTCTATTGTTTTTCAACAAATTAAGTACTAGCCTCATCGCCAGCTGTGTAAATAATCTTAGCCTAAATTTTATTTTTTTCATCATGGGGAAAATTTTTATGAAGCTTGCATCTTGGAACGTTGCCGGTCTCAGAGCCGCTCACAAAAAGGGCTTTGTTGATTGGTTGAACCGTGAACTCCCTGATATCGTGTGTTTACAAGAAATTAAGGCCATGGAAGACCAACTTCCAGCAGATCTCACCGCACCTAAGGGTTACAAACCATTTTACTTCCCTGCCGAAAGAAAAGGTTACTCAGGTGTCGCCTTATTAATCAAAGACGATTTTGCCTTCAGATACAATATAACCAAGGGAATGTCCGTTTGTGAGTACGATATTGAGGGCAGAACGATCTCAATAGAGTTTGATAACCTTGTCTTCATAGGAAGCTACTTTCCCAATGCAGGAAGAGAGTTTCTTAGACTCGACTATAAACTCGATTACTCCTATCACCTCTTAAATTTAGCGAGTGATTTGAGGGCCTCTGGTAAAGAGGTAATTATTTGTGGAGATGTAAATGCGGCCCACAAAGAAATTGACCTTGCCAATCCCAAGGCCAATGTTAAAAACACTGGTTTTACTCCCATTGAAAGAGAATATATTGATGACTTAGAAGACTATCAATTCGTCGATGTTTTCAGACACCACAACCCCGATCAAAATGGACACTATACTTGGTGGACATATAGAAGTGACTGTAGGGCCAGAAATATTGGATGGCGTATTGATTACTTTTTTATAAGCAAAGGGCTCTTAGATAAAGTCCAAAAGACTTATCACCAAACTGAGGTAATGGGCTCAGATCACTGTCCAGTTATTCTAGAGCTTGATTTATAGTTTATTTCCGCGGTAGTAAGTGTGCTCTACTAAGCTGTCATAAGCTGATCTTTTCTTGGCACATTTTTTAATTATGGCACTGAGTATTTTTTCAGCGCTATGACCAGTACCCCCAATAGACTTTGGGGCCTTCAGTACTAAGAAATTGGCAAATTTTTTGGCAGCAAAATTTCCTGATGTCCTCGAAATCTCCAATATTTCTGCACTTTTTAAAGTTGTCCGGTAAAGAGCTTTGGTATAAGTAGCTCCAGATATTTCCGCCTTCTCATTTTGCATCACAAAACTTCTCATGACGTCAAACATTGACAAGAATGGTCCTCCTCCTATGTCAGAACCGAGGGCCCAATCGATCCCATCTCTTTCACAACTTTTAAAATTAAAAAGTCCCGAACCAAGTCCCCTCTCTTTAACAGGTGCATTTGACGTAGGACAGTGAATGATCTTAGTTTTAGTTTTGGAAAGAATTTTTCTTTCATCTTTTGATAGATAAATACCGTGGCCCATTAAAGTTTTTTTCCCAAGTATTTGGCACTTTTCATAAACCTCCACATAACTTTTCACTTTTTCAAAGCCAGGAATTTTTCTATAGAGACCCAGTACATATTCAATTTCATTTTGAGTTTCGCATAGGTGAGATTGAATAAAGCACTTGTTTTTTTTTGCCACCTTTGCACCGTAGGCCATTATTTCAGGATGGGTAGTAGGTGCAAACCTGGGTGTCAGAGCGTAACTGCTTTGATATTTTTTACTAAATTTATCAATAAGGGTTTTGGCATTTTTCTGGGTTTGCGTTAGCTCTTTTGGAGAATTCATAGTCATTAAAACATTTCCCACAACATAGTCACCACATGCAAATTCTATTGCGTGCTCAAGGCTGTGCTCATGAAGTGAGCTAAAAACAGCTCCCCCTATTGTTCCAACGCCAGCAAGCCTTTTAAAAAATTTCTGGGCCTTCATCCGGGAGAATTTTTTGTTCTTAAATTTGGCCTCATGAGGCCATGTATATTGCGACAGCCAGCTCAGAAGTGAAGCCTTGGGCATTAACCTCACATCATCTTGAACCCAGTGAAAGTGAAGGTCATATAGTGCTGGTACGATTACACGATCACTATAATCTATACAAGTGAGTGAATGGTACTTTTTAGGTAACTCTTTAAATTTCCCACAATAGTAAATCTCACCTTTTTTTTCACTGAATACCATGGCACCATCATCATAGACACAGCATTTTCTATCTGAAATAGGGTTGAGAATTCGAGCTTTAACTAAAAATTTTGACACATAACACCTTAATGACTATCTTAATTTAAACGTCCTAAATAAGTAGAGGTTTCAATGAAAAGATTAATTGCTCTCGTCACTTTCATCACAGCTATTAGCTTCTATCAAACATCACTTTTTGCAGATGATGCGGGACTCAAAACCCATAATATTTCTTCAATTCTAACACTAAAAATAGATTCATCAATTAATCCAGCAACTTTAAATTATATAAAAGAAGGATTTAAAAAGGCAGATGCCGAAAACTATCATCTGATCGTCATAAAAATGAATACACCAGGAGGTCTTGTTCATACCACAAAAGATATTCTCACTGAAATAGGAAATTCCAGTGTACCTGTTGTAATTTGGATTACTCCAGAAGGAGCTTCTGCTACAAGTGCGGGCGCTCTTATCTCAAGTGGAGCACACCTCCTTTTTATGAGTGATGGAACTAATATAGGAGCTGCCACTCCAATCCAAATGAGTGGTGATATACCCGGAAAGGCACCCAAGGAAGTAAAAGGTAAAAAAGGTGGAAAAAAAGAACTGACCATTCCAGCTAAAAAAACGAGTGGAGATCTTAGGGCCAAGGCCATTAATGATCTTGTTGCCCTTACGGAGAGTCTATCTGAAGCCAGGGGGAGAAATGCACAGGCCTTTGGAGAAATGGTAAAAACAGCAAAGTCTTATAAAGCAAAAGAGGCCCTTGAAAAAAATATCGTCAATGGGATCTGCAATAATTTCACCGAGCTTTTAGAGAAAATTAAAAATCAAAAAATATCGGTTAAAGGTAAAAATTTGAATTTAGTGATTACTGGAGCCTACCAGGTTACTGAACTTGAAATGGATATGGGTCAAAAGCTACTCGATATCCTTGCAAATCCAAACCTTGCTTACCTATTATTTCTGGCAGGTATAGCACTATTATATTTTGAACTTCAAGCACCTGGTGGATTTGTGGCCGGTGGTATTGGTGCGGTTCTTATTATTTTTGCAGGCATTGGATTTCAAGTACTGCCCTTAAACTTTGGGGCCCTTGGACTAATGGTTCTCTCCTTTGTGCTATTTATTTTAGAGGCCTATATTACAAGCTATGGCCTGCTCTCTTTGGCGGGAGTTGCCGCTTTAGTCTCAGGATCTCTATTTTTATTTAGATCCAGTGAGGGGCAAGCAGAAATAAGTATTTCTTTAATTATTTCTGCCGTCAGTGCAATCTTATTATTCCTCGTTTCTGTTGGTTACCTCTTAGTGCGAGACTTCAAAAAAAATAAGAATAAAAAAGATACCTATTCTCTTATAGGTGATGAAGCCGAAGTGATGGATAAAGAAGACCATGGCGGCCACACAATATTGCAAGTAAAAGTAAAAGGTTCAATTTGGAAAGCACAGGGGCCTGATGGATTATCCGCAGGAGACACTGTCAAAATCGTTGGTGAGGACATGCAAAAGTTGATGCTCACAGTTGAGCAAGCTTAGGGGCTATTGCCTAGGACTAAAATTTAATAAAATAATCTTCACAAGAAATCCCTTCATTTGCAATAAATCGAGCACCCAGACAGAGCAATTTGCCTTAGTTTTTGATTAAAATGTTCGGTTTTTAACAAACATCTCAAATTTAAGAACAAGAAGTTAATTTTCTTTTAACCGATAAAGCCAGTCGGCTTTTAAAGACTTTGGTCTATTTTCTCGATAGAGAACCTAGAAGGAACTGTCTGATGTTCGACTTGAAAAAGGTTTGGGGCAAGCTCAAACTCCCATTGATTCTCATTTTTTTGGCCCTAGGTCTTGGTACCTTAGGATATAAGATACTCTACCCAGATGTTCCCATAGAAAAATTAATATTCATGACAGGCATAACGCTTTCAACTGTTGGTTATGGTGATGTCCTGGGTGTCGAAAATAATACGGTAGCAATATTTTATACAATGTTTGTGATGTTAATGGGAATGGGGATAGTTCTCTACTCTGTTTCATTAATCACTGCTTATTTTATCGAAGGTACCCTTCGAGATGCATTTATAATAAACTCCATGAGGAGGAAGGTGAAAAAGATGAAAGATCACTTTATAATTTGTGGAGCTGGTATGACCGGATTCCACGTAGTCAGAGAAATGTATCAAACAAATTTTCCATTTGTAGTAGTTGATACAAGCACTGCTATCAGAGATCAAATCTTAGCAGAGTTTCCGAGTGTCCCCGTCATTATAGGCGATGTCACAAGTGATGAGGTACTTGAGCAAGCAAATATTAAGAATGCTAAGGGATTAATTGCTACTTTATCCAGTGACAAAGATAATCTTTTCTTAACTGTTTCTTCGAAATTATTAAATCCCAAAATTACTGTTGTAGCTAGAGCTATAGATTTATCAATGGTTGGAAAATTGAAAAATGCTGGAGCAAAATATGTGGTTAGTCCCAACTTTATTGGAGGCATGCGAATTGCCTCTGAAATTTTGAGACCTAACGTAGTCTCTTTTCTGGATAAAATGCTAAGAGGAATAGATAAATCAATTCGAGTCGAAGAGGTTGTCCTACCAGCAATTGGCCATTATGTCGGAAAGTCCATAAAAGAGGCCCACGTCTTCAGTAGGACTGGAGTCAATATCATTGCCTATTCAGATGGAGACGGAAAATTTACTTACAACCCATCGCCAAGTACAGTCTTAAATCCAGGTGGGGTGCTGCTGTTTATAGCAACTGCAGAGCAAAGAGAAAAAATCACAAATTTCTTCACACTCCATTGTGTAGCGAGCTAGGGGCTGTTGACGCTTCAGATTTCAAGAGAATTAACTATTCGATAAAAGGTAGTACTAGAAATTTTTAAGTTTTTAAGTGTTGGTCTCACTTTTTTTTCATTCTCTTGGAAAACTTTATCAACAACAATTTTCTCTAGCTCTCTTACATATTTCTTTAAACCATGTTTTTTAATATATTCAAATTGTACTTTTCCAAGAATTTTTTCTTCTTCTACTTCAAATGGATTTTTCCCCTGCTGTATATATTGAGGAAGATCACTCGCTGAAATAATCCCACCTTTTCCATGAATCAGTACTTGAGATAGCTTTTTAAGCTCTCTAATATTCCCAGGCCATGGATAATTCTTCAAAAGCTCCATTGCCTCTTTTCTCACTACAATTTTTCGCCCTTCACAATCCATAAAATGAGACATTAGAAGAGGAATATCACCACAGCGATCTCGCAGCGCCTTCA
The DNA here is from genome assembly GCA_018649885.1 of Bacteriovoracaceae bacterium. Lineage (GTDB taxonomy): Bacteria > Bdellovibrionota > Bacteriovoracia > Bacteriovoracales > Bacteriovoracaceae > JABIHA01. The sequence continues at coordinate 72,371 of JABIHA010000085.1, read as the reverse complement.
GGGCAATATTGTATCCGCTCAATCTAAAGTATAGATCCGATCGAAACTCTCCAGACCGGAGTAGATCAAATATATTTTCCCAAGAGGCACTAATTACACGAAATCCAGAGACAACTTTTTTCTCTCCTCCAACCCGATAAAAAGACCTCTCTTCAACCGCCTTCAAAAGCTTAACTTGAAGCTCTTTAGGCATAGTGGCCACCTCATCTAAAAAAAGTGTGCCCCCATCAGCAAGCTCAAGCTTTCCAAGTTTTTTTGAGCTAGCTCCAGTAAAGGCTCCCTTCTCGTGTCCAAATAACTCTGATTCCAAAAGCTGAGAATTAAAGGCCGAACAATTCACACTTATAAAATTGTCATCAACTCCACCACATAACTCGTGGATCAACTTGGCAATAACACCCTTGCCCGTACCAGTAGGCCCTGAGATAAAAATTGATTTACTGGCCCGTCCAAGAAATTTTAGAGATTCAAGCTCTTCAAGAGTCTCATCATCTTGAGTAATATAACTATTCTTTATAAGGACATTAGAGCTAGCTGCCTTGTTTTGATTGATGTACTTCTCAAAGACTCGATCGATATTATCTTTAAAATGAAGTTTTGGGATGTAATCACGGCAACCGTTAAGGTATGCCTTTTCTGTTAGCTCATCATCATCGGTTCCACTAAGAACCACCGAGTAATTTCCCAGCCTCTGGGCCATCTGGATAATGCTAAGACCGTCGGGACTATCGCCGTAATAAAGGTCGGCAAACACTAGATCGTATTTTTTAATAGAAAGTAATCTAAAGGCCTCTTCCTTAGTAGAAGCGTGCTCAACAGTGCCAAATTTTTCCAAATGCGCCTTAATTGCAAGGGCAAAAAGAGGGTCATCTTCGGCCATAAGTATTGAATATGATTTGCTTTTAGCCATACTGATTCCCCTATTGAAACGGTCTGTTTGAAAGCCAAACAATCCCTCATTCTAAGTGGCCTTGACAAGCGCACAAGGAGTAGGTGTTCCAAAAGCTAACTTTTGGAACACGCCCTTGAAAGGATTACATAATTGCAGCCTTTCATTTGCGCGAAGCGTTACTAAGGGGTAAGTTCCCTCTAAATCACGTTATACAAAATCACTAAGAGAAACAGTGAAGGAGAATTCATGAAAACAATTTTTGCCATACTACCGGTGCTAATCCTAACAATAAGTATTGCAGACGCATCAAGAGTTGTATCTCTTGAATGTAGTAGAGTTTATAGTGTAAAAGAAATCGAGGATGGTAAAGACAAAGATGAAAATGAAGAGACAAAAGAAACTATCAGATTTAAATTAGAAAAACCTGCTACAAGTAAAGGCAAGCTAAATCTTTTTGGATGGCAAAAAGATGAAAAAGCAAGTGATGATATTGATACTGTCAAAAACCTTCAGTATGTAGGATCTACCACTACCCCTAGCAGAAAGGGAACCCTAGACTGCTTTACAAATGATGAAACAAAAAGTGGACCTATTGATCTAGCAAATTTTCAACTACATTGCAAAAACCCAACAACCGTGGCTCAGACAACATTCACTACTTCTCTAGAAGGTGAATACGATTCAGTAATTGATGCTGATACTAATCAAGTAACCAAAGAGTGGGATAAGAATAAGGAAAGCTTTGAATTTAAGTACAAAGTTATCGGTGCTGACGGCAAGAAAGATAAAGATCTTAGTTTTTCTTATGGCAAGTCATTAAGTAAAATTAAATGTTTTATTGAAGTTGAATAAAAATAGAGAGAGCTAGCCTAGCGGGCCAGTCTATACATAGTTATTTAATACATTTTAATATTAAAAGGGCACTGGAAACAGTGCTTTTTTTTTGCCATACTTTGCCAATGGATAAAGTTAGGTTTAATAGAATTACCACACTGGCACTCCCTATTATTGGGGGAATGGTTTCTCAAAATGTTCTCAACCTTGTAGACACGGCGATGGTGGGAAGACTTGGTAACTTTGCACTGGCTGCTGTTGGAATTGGTGGCTTTTGCAACTGGATGGGACAAAGTCTTATTTTAGGAATTTCTCCTGCGGTTCAAGCGATGGCCGCAAGAAGAAAAGGTGAGGGAAAAATATCCGAAGCCGCTCATCCCCTCAATTCAGCACTCATTTTAGTTGTTATCACAGCGATTATCCTAACTACTATCTATATCTTTACTACCCCCTACCTTTTCCCCTATCTTAATTCAGACCCACGAGTGATAGAAAAGGGTGTGCCCTACTTACAAATTCGGCTTCTCTCCACGGTATTTGTGGGATGTAATTTTGCCTTTAGAGGCTTTTGGAATGCTGTAGATATGTCTAAAGTGTATATGAACACTTTAATTGTAATGCACGCATCTAATATTATTTTAAATTATCTCCTTATTTTTGGAAAATTTGGATTCCCTCAAATGGGTGTTGAGGGAGCTGCCACAGCAACTGCCATTTCTACAATCATTGGTACTTTCATTTATTTTTATCAAGCAAAAAGAAAAAGCTCACATATGGGATTTTTAAAATCGGTCCCCAAGACAAAACATTTCAAAGCACTTCTAAAGCTTGCCATCCCCAATTGTATGCAACAATTATTTTTCTCTGCTGGTTGGGTGGCCATGTATTGGGTAGTCGGTAAAATTGGGACCCTCGAAGTTGCTGCGGCCAATGTTCTTATAAATATTATGCTTGTAGCAATTTTGCCAGGCCTGGCCCTTGGCCTTGCAGCTGCCACACTTTCAGGTCAAGCGCTGGGGAGAAAAGACCCCGACGATGCCCTTAGGTGGGGGATGGATGTTTGCAAAGTTGGAGTTCTAGGAATTACCGTGCTGGCCATTCCCATGATTTTCTTTCCCAAACTGCTGCTCTCAGTTTTCATTCACGATCCAAAAACACTGGAAGTGGCCACACTTCCCATGAGACTTACAGGCCTTCTTCTTCCACTTGATTCAGTGGGACTCATTTTAATGAATGCTCTTTTAGGGGTTGGAGACACTAAAAGGGTTATGTATGTATCCATTTTCTTTCAGTGGATATTCTATCTACCTTTGGCCTACCTAGTTGGACCAGTTTTGGGTTATGGCCTTTTAGGCGTATGGCTGATTCAGGGCACCTATCGAATATTGCAATCCATCATATTCACTTCCTTCTGGAAGGGGGCAAAATGGAAAGAAATCCAGGTATAATGCCGCGGCTTGTACTTCAAATTGGTGGGAATTCTTATAGTATGCCTATCTTAATTAAATCAATCTAGGAGCTAGACATGTTTACCACTTTTCTCCCTTTTGTCATCATTGGGGCTGCCATTTTATTTAGCGCCGTTAAAATCATAAAAGAGTACGAAAGAGTTGTCGTATTCCGACTTGGTCGTTTTGTAGATGTAAGAGGTCCGGGATTAATACTACTTATCCCTTTTCTTGAAAAAGCCGTGAGACTCGACCTGAGAACTTTAACAATGGATATTCCTTCACAAGATATTATCACCAGAGACAATGTCACTTTAAAAGTTAACGGCGTTCTCTACTTTAAAGTTTCCAACCCAGAGCTTGCCATTATAGGCGTTGAAAACTATCTAGTGGCAACCGAGCAAATTGCTCAAACCACATTGAGATCTGTCATTGGCCAATTCGAACTCGATGGAATTCTATCTAAAAGAGATGAGATCAATGTTCAGCTTCAAAAAATTCTAGACGAGCAAACTGAGCCTTGGGGAGTAAAAGTAACCAATGTTGAACTCAAGGCAATTGACCTTCCAATTGAAATGCAAAGGGCCATGGCAAAACAGGCCGAAGCGGAAAGGGAAAGGCGAGCGAAAATTATCTCAGCGGCAGGGGAAAAAGATGCCGCCGTTCTTCTGGCAGAAGCAGCCAAAAGTCTTAGTACTGAAAAAGATGCTATAATACTAAGGTATCTTGACACCATGAAAGAGATTGCCAGTACCGGGACTTCGACTACCACGTTCTTCCCTTTGCCAGTTGATTTTTTGGGTAAGATAGATAAATTCATCAACAAGTAAGTTTAAAAAATAGCAACAGATCAAGGAGGATCTCCCTGCTCATATTTCTTCTACTTCTGCCATACCTCACATTTGCCGATGAACAGGTTATACGAGTTGATGAATACCGCTGGGACGAGGAACGCCCTCTAATCAAAAAAATTGTAAAAGATGAGTCTCACCTTGATATGTATTTCACCAAGGCGAAAATGTATTATGAGTCCGAACAGTACCAAAAATCCCTTGATCAATTAAATACAATTCTTGAAGTGAACCCAAGTGATACAGAATCATTAGACCTACTGGCAAAAGTTCACAGAAAAAGAGAACATTACCTCAAGGCCTTAAGAATTTATTACTTTTTAGTTAAAAGAGATTTCCCACTTGGTAGAGAGTTATTAAAAGAAAGTGATATTGAAGCTGTTGGACTCAAGGTCTTAAATTCAGTAGAAAATGATGACCTCCCAACAAGAAGAAATCTACGACACCTTCTCAATATAGGCATCACCTATTTTGAGTACTATCAAAAAGAAAACCTGCCGACGAAAGAATTTAAAAACAATTTAATCGAGCTCAGCCACAAATACTTTGAGATTTGCCGCGATTTTTCTTATGAACTCTCCACTGTTCATTATTATGAAGGATTGATTGCTCAAGTTAAAGGCGAGAAGGTAAAAACGACTGATCGCTTTCAAAATGCGCTAGATTTGGCCCAACTGGATGGCACAAAAGGAACTCAGAGAGAGAAGAATTTAAAACTAATGCTAGGAGATTCTTTTGCTTCAAGGGGTCACCCTGAGATTGCTCAATACTATTACAGAGAATTAAAATATGATGAAAAATCAAATGACTCTTTGAGGTTTCTAGCAACAAATTATTTAAAATCAATTGAAAAGAGCTATCTTGGCTTTGATGTATTCTACGACATCCAATCAATTGATAATGTTCATTCTCTAAATAGAGTAGAAACTGACAACTTCAGAACAGATTCTACTCTTCAAAAAAGATATAAAATTACAGATTCAAATGCTGCAAAGTACGGCTTTGGTGTCATGTACATGACAGACCAAACAGATGATATCGCTCTCAGGTTTGCCTTGAATTATGATGAATTAAAATATTCAGAGAACTTGCTCACTGAGTTTGATCGCAGAACCATAGAAGCTGCGGTCAACTCCAATGTGAAGTTCACTGAGTGGACATCTTTTAGAATAGGTGGGGGATACAAACTAATTTCAGGCTCAGTATATGAAGCAGGTTTTTATAAAAAAAACCAAAGAGAGCTTGCCCTCCACGGAGGCCTTCAACATATTTATGGTTGGGGAAAGCTTGGTTTCTTTATTCCCTATGTGCAAAAACAGTACACCCAACAATTTAATGTCAACGAATCAAAGATGCAGTATCAACTCCTGGCACACCTCTTTGGGGATAACGAGTACTTTTCACCTGCCTTTCATATTGGTTTTGGGACATATAATGGTGGAGGGGTATTTTCTGATGGATCTCTTTATAGCTACTCAATTAGTAATACAATTCACCTGACAGACTGGATTCGTTTTGTTCCTACATTCGATTACCTGAGAAGAAACTCAAGTCGTCAAATAGAGAATAGATCAACTCTCAACTGGGGTCTTGTCAGTCACGTCTCACTACAAAATTTAGTCAGAGGGTTTTCCCTAAAGTTTCAGTTTCACCAAAATCGAGTTAAAACTGGGGAAACAAGAAATCTATCCAGTAATAAAACAACTCTCTCAGCTGGAATTAATTTTATTTTTTAAATTGAAGCACCTTTAACTCTATCAGCAATTGCATCAGCTACATTGACCCCATCCACTGCAGAAGAAGTAATCCCACCAGCAAACCCAGCACCTTCTCCGCAAGGATAGAGTCCAGCGTGAGAAAGGCTTTGATAGCTAATTTTATCTCTTGATATGGTAACAGGAGAAGAGGTTCTTGTTTCCGGTGCTATTAAAAGTGCATCCATATTCATAAAACCTTTTATTTTTCTATCAAAACTTTCAAGTGATGAACGTAAATGCTCTGTCACAAAGTTTGGAAGAATTTCATCAAGATTAGATTTTACAATTTTTGATGGACTCGAACTTATTGGATCAGCTAATTTTCCTATTTTTCCTTCGAGGAAATCTCCCACTCTTTGGTAAGGTAGCTCTCTACCTGATGCTGATTTTCTGGACAATTCAAAGGCCCTTTTTTCAATATCTCTTTGAAACTTAATACCACTAAGAACATCATCACTTGAAAAATCAATTCCGGCCTTAACTGAAACGACTAGTGCTGAGTTTGACCATGCAGAGCTTCGCTTGTAATTGCTCATGCCATTGACCACGATGCCATCTTTTTCAGTTCCTGAAGATAGAACATATCCACCTGGACACATACAAAAGCTATAGCATCCTCTTCCAGTTTCTTTATTGTGGTCCGCAAGGCGGTAGCGAGAACTACCAATAAGGGGATCACCACAAAAATCACCCAGCTGAATTTTGTCGAGGTACTCTCTTTTGTGTTCAATTCTCACGCCAATAGCAAAGTCTTTCCCTTTCATCGCAACGCCGTTCTCACTTAAGTGCTGATATACTTCATGAGCCGAATGTCCCGTCGCTAAAATGACAAAGTCTGATTTAAACTCCCCTCTTTCTTTAGTGGCAATCCCAATCACTTGGTCACCAGAAAAAAGGAGGTTGTCGACTTTCGTATTATAGAAAATATCGACACCACAATTTTTTAAATACTCCGACATTTTGAAAATAATGTTTCTAATTTTATTTGAACCTAGGTGAGGATTTGAAGTATAAGCCGTTTCTTTAGGTGCACCAAAGTCCACAATTTTTTTCATCACATAGGAAATATGATTAGACTTTACTCTTGTGATTAACTTGCCATCACTAAAAAGCCCTGCACCACCTTCACCAAAACATACATTTGTATCTAAATCTAGCTGCCCATATCTCCAAAACTTTGCAATCTTTTGCATTCTTTTTTGAGCAGAGTCTCCCCGTTCGAAAATAATTGGTTTGAGTCCATATTCAGTTAACCTTAAGGCCGCATATAATCCTGCAGGCCCAGCCCCAATAATAATAGGCCTATGGTTGCAATCTTTTAAATCAACCAGCTTCTCAATTGACTGCTCAAATTCATCATTTTCCCCGACCACTTCCAAATGATAAATAAATGAGGGTCTTCTTCCCTTATTGGCGCCACGGGCATCGAGAGATTTTGAAACAACTCGGTAGTCAGAAACCCAAGGGTATTCTTCTTTCAAGTAGGAGTGTAGGTCTCGATCAAATTCGAGAGTAAATTGAATTTTCTTTTGCACTCCCATTGTCTAATTCACCCAGGTTGATTTAGTCTAGTAAATAATCATAAAAGATAAGGTAGTTAGCATGAAATTTCAACTAGTTGTGCTCGGAGATGAGCTTCTTCAAGGTAAAACAAAAGACGCAAATACCTTTTGGCTCGCTAAATTTTTATTCTCCAAGGGATTTAGCCTCGGAAGCGGGTGCATGATTGGGGACAATATTTCTGATATCGCCTCCCAGTTTCAAAAATCTATTGAAGAAAATGATGTCACTTTTGTCACCGGTGGACTTGGGGCCACCAATGATGATTTGACAAAATTTGCACTTGAATCTGCTTTCAATTTACCCATGGAGTTTTCTCAAACTTCCTTTGATTATGCTGACAAGGCCTACAAGCGCTACAACAAATCTATTGATGAAAATCATCCCTACGCCCAAATGCCTAAAGGAGTTGAGTTCTTCTACAATCAAGCCGGAATTGCGCCTGGTATTATGTACCAAAAAGGCAAGAATTTAATCATTTGTATGCCGGGAGTGCCCAGTGAATTTCAAGGCATGATAGAAGAAGACGTATGGCCTTGGCTTGAAAAAGGTCTTGTGGCCCACAAGGGATGCTTTAAAAAAACTATTTCTATTCAAACAAAAGCTCTTCCAGAGGAGACGATTTTTCTTAGAAAATACCCAGATCTTTGGGAGCAAATTTCAAGTTTTGGAAGATTATCTTCTCTCCCCCATATTTTGGGCGTCACCATTTCTGTTAATCTCGAAGCAGCAAGTGAAAAGGATCTACAAAAAAAAGAAGAGGGTTTTCTGGCCTTTATTAAAGGTCATGAAATCTCGGAGTATATTTGGCAAATCGGAGATCTCTCTATCCAGCAATATATTGTTAAATTACTTACACAAAAAAAATTAACTCTAGCAGTTAGCGAGTCATGTACAGGTGGTTTAATTAGCCACCATATTACCAATGTTCCAGGAGCTTCATCTGTCTACCTAGGTAGTGTCACTAGCTATGCAAATACTACCAAAGAAGGGGTTTTGGGAGTTAAACCACAGAGCCTTAAAAAACATGGCGCAGTTAGTGAATGTGTGGCTGAAGAAATGGCCACAGGGGTAAGGCAAAATCTTGGCGCCGATATTGGAATCTCAACAACCGGGATTGCAGGTCCCACTGGTGGAAGCGAAGAAAAACCAGTGGGTACTATTTTTATTTGCGTTAACACAAAAGACCAAAGTACCCAGAAGACCTATCAGTTTCCAGGAAACAGAATTCAGCTCAAGCATAGATTTGCCACCGCTGCCCTATTCGCCTTACTAGACGTCCTTGAACAAATTTAAACCAATTTTATTTACTCATAATTATGCCTAAATTCCTTGGCTGAAAATCCATAATTCGCAGTCTCATTTAATTTTTCAAGTCTTTGATTTCAAAGGCCTCTGGCAATCTTGTTCAATTCGTTCCCTAATACCCATGAGAGAATGTCAAGTAATAAGATTTAGAGAGCAAAAAACCGAAAGAATTAGTGGGAAAAATAGATATATGCGAGAGTTTAATAAAATGCAGATTCAAATAGTAAAAAAAGTCTTGGAGCTTTTTTTCGTTGTATGCTTTTTTTCTGGATGTCTTCCATCAAGTCCCACTAAAGGTAGAAAAACGGTTAAAGAGGAAGAGAGCTCGGCCGTCGCCACTAGTACACCTGATGATAGCAATGATCCTTTTAGTGACGAGCTCAATTTTTTACAATATGGATCAACGACTACCACTTCTACGCTTACTATCGCACTAGATTTCAAAGACAGTATGTATCTAAGAGGAAATCAAATCCACCACTATTTGAGAGCCAGAGACCCTGATATTATTCTTTGTGTAGCAGGCTATTTCCCAACATCTTCAAGTAAACAACTTGGAGTTCTTTCCGCTGTCTCACAAAGTTTTCATAATTATTCAACTGGAGAAAGAGAGTACTACTTCTATATTCAATCTGAAGATGAATCTCAAAATACTGGTCACTGTCAAACATCAGATGTTTCAAATACACTCTCATCACTTTACCCAGGAGCCTCAAAAGCTTATGTGATTTCTAATGTATGTTCAGGCTGTGGCGGACAATTTGATTCTACTGCATTTATTCTTATGGATACCGGCGGAAACCAAGTCAGTGATATAACAATGACTCATCTAGGCCTTAGGCTTGATAGTAATCTCAATACAGGAACTGATACCACTGGAAATGGTGCTCCCTTTTGTGATGATAGCGGTGATTGCTCGTCTCTTGGTTACAATTGTTGTGTTAATGGCCAGTGCGTAAATGATGGTCAATTAATTACGACCTACACAGCAGCTGATAGTCAGTACGATGACTTCCTTGATGCCATCGCAGCGGTGACTCCCAATCCAAATGATTTTGTAAACTATCCAGATTTTTTCCATGTATGTGGTTCTGATCCTCTGAGCACTGCTGTGCCAGACGCAACGGCAGATGTTGAGGCCACAGCTGAGGCTGACTATAGGTATAAAAAAGAACTCTATGACTGTACATCTCCAGGCGACGACGAAATGGCCATTTGCACTGTCTATTATCCAACTGCTGCTGCCACAATTGCATCAGGTAGTAATGACTTTTATACAACTGATGATGACCTCAACTTTACAACAGTTTACAGCGGATCTGGCGCTAAGCCACTTTCGACACTGTCTGTTTACGAAATTGAGTTTGGTGGCGCCGTTATTTACAATGAAGATACTGTTCCTCTTCCCACGGCCGTTGCATTTGGTGGCGTCAATGATAATTTAACTGCTAAATCAGTGGCCACTGTTACATTCACGCCTAACTCAACAGCAAGAGACGGCGTCCTAAAAGTAAAATTTAAAATTGATGGAAGCTGTGAGGATATAAATAGTTATCTAGCAAAATGTTGGAAGTATTATGTTCAAGGACAAGATGATGGTATAGTGTCTGATCATGAGTCCTCAAGCCAGTACTTCGATTTACCAGCATATGCCGATGTCACCAGATCAATAAATGTATATGTAGACGGGGCAAGAAATTATAGTGGAGTTCAGTATTCACTAACAACCAATGGCTCAAATAATTCAGTCCTTTTCAATAGCACCTATAATGTTCAACCTACTCAGAAAATAAAAATCGAATACTATGTCAATAAGACAACCTATCCAAATATTATTATTCAAAAAGCAACTGCGCTCGCTGTGATTGATACAATGTGTGATTGTAGTGGTCAGAGTGAATGTCTTTTAAAACCCGTAGTATTAGAAGATGATGGCGACGATGATGCAAGCAATGATGTCATTGTAGATTACGCTTGTGATTATCCAACTCCAGTTACAAGTGAGCTACCACTACAACAAACTGTGTATGTAAGCTCTAAAGCCGCCCCTATGAGATACTATGATGTGGGTGGTGTTGCCAAAGATGAACCAGATGGAAATGATCTCTCTCCAGAAGGAACACCTTTTTCTTATACAAGTGATGATATGTTAAAACCGAACAATACAACTTCTACTATTGGCTTCAATGAAATCTATGGAACTTTTGATGTCAATAATTCTGATGCTCCAGTCCCACCGGCAAAAGTGGATTTGGTCAAAGGAAGATCTTATGATATTTTTGTAGACCTAGGCTCTTATAGCAGTTGCCAGGATTGTGGCACTGACTACTACACCTCTCTTGCAAAAATTTTCCCCGACAATTTTCTATATAAAGGGGGAGGTTATGCTCCAGACGTCACAAGAACAAGCAGAACTGAAAGTAGTACTTTTATAGGCGGACAATACAGAGCTGATGATCTTTTATTTGGTAGGGCCTGCTTTGTTCCGGCAACAATGATTCCATGGACCCACACTGAAAGTGATGATGCCGTGACAAATAGACAAAATAGGAAGGCCGCTCAGCATTTCCTCTTTGCAAATGGATACCAAAGAGATTGGTATGGCTTTGATTACGGATCTCTTATTGGATCTTTTGATGGAATCACATGGTTTTCAGTCGGAAATCAAAGAAGAATTAAGGCAGATGGAAATAAACTCTACCTGGCCGTGAACTCATACTTTGGAGATTTGACCTCCAATGCTAATTTTCAAGTGGAAGTCAGTGAGGTCACATCTGTCTATGGTTCAGGATCATACGTAGAGCACGATGATCTAAGTGATGGAGCTGAATGTAGAAAGCAGCACTTTTGTGACAATGACCGGGACTGTATTGGTAAATTAGGCTGGGACTATGCATGTGAAGAAGTAGGTAATATCTATACCTCGTGGCCTGTTTTTGATTCTTCAGGCGTTGAAATTCCTCAAGGCACAGGGAACGAAAACTATAAACAAATTACAACACTTGTTGATGGCACCAATGGTCAGAATAAAAGATGTGTATATAGAGGAAGAGGATCACCGTGTGTTCAAGCTTACGCAGCAGTAACACCAACTGCTACATTTAACCAAAGCTCAGAAACCGGTCTTCTGTCATGTTCAATGGCAAACCACTGTGAGGGCCTTACAACTTCTAAATTTAACAATGCCATTTCAAGGTTTGGAAAATCTCAGGCCGTCCAAAACTCAAGTAGCAGCGTCACCATAGGAGACGAAGATACCTTTGGACTCTCCGCAAGAATTGTGGGAAGACCACTTTATATAAATGGTACAGAGTCCCCAGGAACAACAGCTAAATCTACATTGAGTTCAAACTCAGTAGATTCCATATGTATTCCTGGTCGTGCTACAAGGGCGTCGGGAGTAGAAACCCTAGAGGATCTTCACTCAACCACGCCATCGGAAACTTTCGATTTAGCAGATAGAGTGCTTGGAATTGGAATGGTCCCCGCTCCTACTCCCTCATCTACAGAAGATTTTATGTTTGCTTCATGTTCTGTCTTAAATAATGAAGACGTTGATGGTCATCCACAAGACTATTTTCACATGAATGCTCCTACAACCATTATGAGAACAAGTAATGAATTGAAAGAGCGAAGTGTCACTCAAAACCTTTCAACGACCCACTTGGAAATCTATCAAAGTGAGGCAAGTATGCCACTTGCCACTCCCTTTGCCACTCCGGATGACCCTGTGGAAACACAAGTTCATCAGCAAAATAGATGTCTGAAAGCTCCGGGAGCTGCATGTTTTACAAATTTTGATTGTGGCCCATCAGACTTTATTAGTGACAGAATTGCGGGAGTTGATGAGAGCTTCCCCGATATGAATAAATATGAAACAAAGTTTTGGCAAGAAGATATGATATGCAATAATGCTGGAAGCTACACAGTAGATTCAGAGACTGATTACGATCTTTCAAAAAATGTTTGTTGTAGAGATATAGACAAGAAGCTCACTGTGGCCACTGCACAGGGAACTCCCACAACTTTTTATCCAAATAAAGCAGCAGGCGTTGATATAGGGATAAATAATAGTATGAGATACTCTAGAATGAATATCCTATACTACCTTGGAATTAATCAGCCCACTGAATACCCTTGGCTTAGATCTCCAAGTAATGATTCAAACCATAGCTATGGATCTCCCACTACTGGAGATGAGCTTCATTTACCCCAATTTAAATCACTTGATCATATCGGTGTTAATAGTTGTTGTTCGAAAAATTGGGTTCGTAATTTCAATGAAGACGATAATGGAGGTGGTCACACCTGGGATCCTTCCAAAATGCAACAATTTGATAAAACCAATCTAGAGTGTATCAATTATCGTTATGCAGACGGCGCTACTTTTACAAATTGCGACGACCCTGAAAATCAAGATGATACTCTTTGTAGTTTAAGAAATATGACTAATTCAGAAGTCAAGGCCTACTCAGATTATTTTGCCAGTCTCAATTTAACAGGAATTCCTCAAGCCTATGTACTTACACCTTATAATACATCTGGAAGCCTAGATGATGACTACCAAGATGTGGGTTGTACTTTCGAGCCCTTCAGCCTAGCTTTTAATCCAAATAGTGGTGGGGACAATGTTAAACCAATTCCAGGAACAATTAAATACCCTGGCTACCAAAGTGGTGGTGGTGGAGCAGCTGATGATGATTACACTGCTGTAGCTGAATTAATCCATTCAAACTCAGGTTCTTCGAGGACATATTTCAGTACAAATGATACAACAAACTTTGATGATGATATCAAGAAAGTATTCTCTGAAGATACTCTTTCTTGCTGTCTTCCAACAGGAGTTGAATATCCACACGATATTGAAGATTCTCAGTGTTGTACAGGCATGGCCTATGATGATGGGGATACAGTTGATAAGAGATGTTGTCTTCCAGACTATTCAAACGTCAGCCTCTATTTAAATAGATACGTCTCAAGTGAGGCCAATTATCTACCAGATGAAAATTTTGACGATCCTACAGGCTATATTAAAGACCCAATGATTGCTGAGCAAGTCGCCCTTGCAAAGAGAATGTGTTGTTCTGAAAATGTCTATATGGGAGTTGCTGCTGGATATCTTCCTATTCCAAACAGAACTGGCGGAGATGATGCTGAAGGGCAAAGACAGCGCTTTATTTTTAGTGACGGCGCCTCAGATAGTCCTAACAATGAGTACTTCGACTACGGCCTAAGATGGCCTACAAATGTATATTGTATCCCACCAGATGTAGATGCGACCACTATATCAGATGGTGGCTCAGCTTCCGATTAACAAAGTCAATTCACTGAATAAAATCCGTTATGCAAAAAAAAATGGGCAGTCATTATTAAGAAAGTATTTTTATAATTTGTTAATTTTGGTAAATAGATTCATTTTTCTTGAGAACTTAAGCTTATGATTTTGTTAAAATACTAAATTGGTATTAAACACAATCTATTTTTAAAACACAAATCATATTTGTCTTATTTCCATTTCATTGTAAATTAAAACTAATTCAACCGTGACTTTACGGTCTTTAAAACAACTATATCAGGGGTGGAAAAAATGAAGATTTTAAGTGTATTATTTTTAGCATTTACTCTTGCAGGAGTTCAAAATGCTGATGCCAAACTAAAACTTAAAGGTTCTGTGAAGAAATTCTTAAAAAGAGCTAAGAAATGTAGAAAGCTTACAAAGAAAAATGGAAAAATTCACAAGAAGATGGTTAGCAGTGGTGTAGATGAAGCAGGTCTAATTGCAGTTATCGAGCCTATTTTAAAAGATGGTAAAAAATATAAAGATGTAAAAGATGCAGGGAAAGATCTTTGTGAGTCAACTTTCTCAGGTGATGATAGCAAAATTAAAAAATGTAATAAGCATGGCAAAAAGCTTGCTAAGGCTTCACAAAAATGGGTAAAGAAAAAATGTGATGAACTTGTTAAAGAAGGTAGTAGTGAGAGCGAAGCAGCTATAGACGAATCTGCAGTGGTCTCAGATTCAGATATAGAAGAAGCTGCCACTGAATAATAATTTTAAAAAAATAATCTAAAAATTTAGGTGCACTTGTAGTGCACCTTTTTTTATTTTGAATACTGGAGAAATACCATTACTAAAATGGCCAGACCTGCGCGGTAGAGAAAAAAGCTTAGAAGACCAAATTTAGTAATAATTTTGATGAAAAAATGAATGGCAAGCATGCCAACAACAAAACTTACCACCACTCCAATAATGATAGAGATAATATATTGTTCTTGACCAGTTTCAGAATTACTAAGAAACTCTCGCCCCTTGAATACTATTCCTCCCAATATGACAGGTAGTGAAAGTAAAAAAGAGTACTCACTCGCCTCTTTCTTAGAAAGACCCAAATACCTTGCCACTGTAATTGTGGCTCCTGAGCGACTTACTCCAGGAAAAATAGCAAACGCTTGAGAAAGACCAATTAGTAGTGAAGTTTTTAACTCTCCCTCATTAGTCATTAATATCTCACCGCGAGTTTTCGAGTATTTATCAGAAATAAATAAAAAAAGCCCAAACACTGCCAAATTTATTGCAATAAGACTCGGACTTCTTCCCCACTTTTCGGAGAAGGGCCTTATCAGCATTATGATAGAAAATGAAAAAACAGTCGAGAAAATCAAATATCTCACCAGCTGCACATGAGAGTCCGAATTTTTCTGCCAAATTTTGCAAGCTGGAATAAACACCTTGAGTGAAGCATATAATTTTTTTCTAAAATAAACTACCACCGATAGCGCTGTTCCTAGGTGCATAATTAAATCAAAGGTAACGCCCGGATCTTTTATATTTAAAAAATGGGGAAGAAGTGCAAGATGGGCCGAGCTGCTTACAGGTAAAAATTCTGTCAGGCCTTGAATAATGCCGTAAATGAGTGCCTCACCAGATCCCATCATTCAATACCAAAGTACTCATAATTGGATTCAGAAAATGCCAATTGGAGCTGTTTCACAGAGTTTACGAACTCTTCCCTACCACTTCCCAATTTTTTTCCCATCAGCTCATTTACGTTTACAAGAGACATAAGTGATTTTTCAAGATCTTTTCTGAGTCCAGGAAAACTCTCGTCATCCTCATCCTCGGCTTCTTTTGATTTACTGAGAACTTGTGTACATATATTGTAAAAATACTGATAGGTGTAATCATCAATAGATTTTCTTTCAGCGGGATTTAATTTGGTTATTGCAAATTTATCAACAATTGTGAGTGGACTTAGACTATCTGGTTCTTTAAGTTTTTTGGAAAAATCGAAATGGGCCTTATTAAAGAAATGATGTAAAAACACAGATTCAGCTTTCTTCCCAGGCTTTGTTTCAGGAAATTTCATTTCAAAGACTCTGCTCGTTAGAGCTGATAATGGGTAATAGAAGTAACTTGTGAGCTTCGACTTTCCTTTAAATACAGGATTGCTCTTATAAATTCTCAAAAACTGAGTATCCCCTAGAGTTATAAAATCTGCAGAAACTCCCGCAGAAGATGGAAATTCTTCTAAGAGATATTTTTTTCCATTCAAGTAGCCAGAAAACATAAATGGTTCTAGAGAAAAAATACTATCTTGCAAATGGCCCAAAGAAAATTTTAGTGACCCCCGTACCATATCTGCTATTTCAGCACCCACTGGCACTGGAATTGACTTAAGGTTGTCCTTTCCAAAATCACCATTAACAAGGTAGCCCATTGTTTTAGGATATCTAAGGGGATAGACAAAATTCCCTCTGGTCACGGCCTTAATAAAACCATATAAGGAAAAACTTTTTTTCGTTGAAAACTCACCTCTTACCTTTCTTTTAAAATCATAAATAGAGATTCGAGGCTCAATTTTGCTCTTACTTTTTTTCTTAGTAATAGAAAAAATAGGGAAAACGATAAAGTCTTTCTTTCTAGGAACAGCAGTTGTTAGCTTGTACCTATTTGAGCTGATCCTTGCTAGCTCACCTTTAATTTTGGTTTTGGGAACACGGTAAACCTTGGCCTCAATAGCTTCATTAAAACTAGGATCAATCCCAAATGGAATGATGGCCATCCCCACAAACATGAATGTGATGAATACTAATCCAAAAATCATCATCAGCTTTGATTGCAGTGCTAGTTGTGTACTTGTCAGAATTTCTTTAAGGGTTCTAATCCTAAAGAGAACGGGCAAATCAAAAATCAAAAATTGTGAAGTAAGAGATTCTATTATCACCCTTAGTCCACCACCGATTCGGTTCCATAGGAAACCTCCTGTGCCTCTAATTCCAAAAACAAATTGGCCTAAACTGACTCCAAATATCAAAGTCATGGCAAAGCGGTGAGCAAAATAAAGGGTGATTACCGACATCGCCCCCATCACAAGAGCAGGATCAAGATTTGGAAGCTCTTTAAGCTGGGAGATATTTTTTGCCATCTCTAGTAAAGAGATGGTTTCAATCTTTGCAAACTCTCTCACAAACCATGGAAACTGCATCAGGTATTGAAATATATTAATAGCAATGAGAAGGTCACATAGATTAGAAATTAGTCTTTCAGGAAACCAAGCAGTACTGGAAACTCCACCTTGAACATCTATTTTTGATGAGCGTTTACTGGCCTTTGGTTCACTCTTTTTATTCTTTTTCTGGTCTTTCTTAGCTTTGGCCTCTTCTAACTTTTTTTTCTTCTCTTCTTCTATAGCTTTTTTTGCCTCAAGCTTTGCTTGTTTTATTTGGGCACGCTCTTGTTTAGTTTTAAAGATTTTGGAGAAAAAAGACTTCTTCCCTTTTGCTGCCTGATCTAGTTCTTCTAGATCATCTAAGCTTGCTTCTTTTATTTGTGACATATGGGCAGTGGCCTGAGTGGCCGCCTCCCCTGCAGAGAGTACTGAAAGTTTTGCAGCATCAAGCTTTTGAGACATCTTTTCTTCAAGGCTTTGATCTTTTAGGACAAGCTTAAAATTGACCTGGCCCAATTGGATTTTGTCTCCAATTTCCAGCAAAATCATTCTGCCTGAGGGAATTTTTTTTCCTGCGACTTTAGTTATAGAAGATTTGGCATGGCCAACAATTGAGACGATCCCCTCATCGATTTTAATTGTACAATGAGGATTTTCAATTTCATCACCTGGGATTTTAACAGATCCACTACTAAAGCCAATAAGTGCCTTATCCTTAAGAGGATAGAACTTTCCCAAAAGGGAGCTTTTTTTGGGTCCAATAACCTCTAAATAAAGATCATGTCCTTCGCTCAAAAAATCCACCGCTTTGTTGTGTCATGTTTTGTGGGCACAAGGCCCTTGTACTCAATAATATTTATTGGGCCTTCTAAACTCTAAATATTATAGATGCTTATGTTTAATCTTACTTTTGAGCATAGGTAATTGCCAACTGTTTTAGGCGATTTTAGGATTTCAGCGCCGCAAATGCCTAAATTAAATTAAAATAGTTCAAAGACAGTTTAAAAAGCTCAAGTATTAGGTGCGTTTTGTCGATGGTTACTTGAGAAACAAGTATTTAGAGCGGACTATGAAAATGCTAAAACTACTTTTTAAAGACATTTTAAATTCACTCCTTGTGGCCACAATGATGCTCGGACCCCTCAATGTTTGGGCCGGCGATGATGATGACGATGATGTCCAAACTACAGACATTAATGTAGATGGTTTTGCCCAAGTAATTGGAGCTGGCGGACAGATCTTCGACCAGGCAATGCAGGCCCGCCAACAAGCGATGCAGGCACAGATGGTACAGCAACAACTCATGCAGTACGATGCCCAGTATCTTTCAGAAAATCTTAATTCAAAGTCGGGCGCCCCTGCAGTTGATCCTGTATTTGGTCTTTGTAGAATGCCTGTCACCCACTTAGAGTCACCTAATTGGTGTCCGGCAGAACTTCCTCCAACAAACGCTTCTGAGGCCATGCTACTTGAGGCCCAAATGCAAAAGGCCAGTAGCAATGCTGAATACTATAAGAATTTCTTAATGAATGAAGGTGAGGGTAAATCCACTCAAGCTACAGCTTCAGGCTTAAAATGCATGGAAAATCTGGCCCAAAAAGCTGTAAGTGATGTTAAAAGATTCAAAAAAATGCTTAAGGATCAAGTTGATTATATTTCCAAGATGGATGAAATGTTTAAGCGTGAAGCATCTAAGATGTATGACCAAATGAAAGATGTTCAAGCAGAAATTACTGGCGAGGGGCTGACAGCTTCACAGACCAGAAAATTAGCGAGAGATTTGCAAGATGCTAATTGTAAAAGTGCTTATACAACAGATCAAATAAAAGACGCCCTAAAAGGTGGCGGTCTTACCAATATGGAAAGTGAAATTTCACCAAAAAAGGCCATGGCGCAAGAGTTAATTGATGGAAGAGCTGCCAATGAGCAAATTTTTAGAGAACAAGTGGGAGAGCTTTCTAGATATTATGACAAAAATGGTCCTGCAGGGCTTGCCCAGGCAATGACCGAGAAACCTATATTTTCTACGGAAAATACATTCGGCAGCATTCAAACCCATATGACTAATTTCAATGAGACTGCCAGTGATATGCAAACAGAGCTTCAAACAATTAATTCTTATCTTGGAAATGCAAAAGTACGAACAAGAACTCAGCTTGAATTCGGAAAAGATTTTATTAGTGATGCTGAAGTTGCCATAAAAGATGCGGATTACTATGAAAGTCAGTGGTATGAAAGCTGCTTAAGAAAGACTGTTTCATCTGCATCAAACGGAAAATATGGCTACGACACATTATATAATAACATCGAACAGCCAGGCGCAGGTACCCAGTATGCATCAGGAAAGGGTGAGTTTAAAAACCTTCTGGAAAATATTCTCTCTAGTGATCTCAACCTAGATGAAAAAATCGAACAAATTAAGGGAATTGAAAAAGACCATCAAAAGCGTGGTATCAAAATTCGACTCATGGACAAACCAGGCGGAACAAAAGTATCAAAATATCTTACTGGAATAAAGAACTCGACATGTAGAAGACAATATTCCACTAAGGCCGGCGGCGAAATGTCTCCTAAAGATTATATTGCAAATGCGACTAAAAGACTTGATACCCTAAGAAGTAGTTATACTTCTATTGGCACTCAATTTAGAGATGATCTTTTAAGTGATGTTCTAAACTGTACAGGAACTGTTAATAGCAGCAAAAATTACAACTCCACAAGTTGCGCGGATGCCAATATTCAACCAAGCTCAGCAAACTTTTGCTTTAAGCACTCTGATCAGTGTGCTTCAAATATTAAGGCCTGTTCAAATAAGGTTACAGGCTATATTGAAGAGCGCGAAGAAAGCAAAGTAAATATGGCCAAAATCTACAATGAGGCCTTTGACCAACTCTTTATCGATAGGGATAGAGAACTTGAAAGACTAAAGGCCACCTATGGCATGATTAACACTCAGCTAAGATTCAGTATTAAATCAACAAAGCTAAGAAATGATACCGCTTTCTCTGAAGAGCTATCTGAAGAGCTACCTGTAGGACTTATTATTAAGCAGCCGGAAGTCGACAAAGATAAAGATTTGGGCGATCTCAAAATCGCTGGCGGTGGTGACCCGGCAAAATTTGACTGGCTCAACAAAGATACCATCGCAAGTAATTGGGTCGAAATCGAAAAAGGATTCGATGCTCAAATTGCTCTCATTGAAACTAAAGTCACTGATGAAATGACTGAGCTCAATTCAGTTTACGAAGGCAATATCTCTCAGTGGGATGAAATCGCCGAACAGTGTAATGGATTATTATCAAAATTTGAAGGCGACGAAAAAATGCGAGTGGCACAAGACTCAAATTGTCAGCAAATACAATACGGAATGTGCCAAAAAGCAATAGCAGGATTCTCTCCAGGTTGCGAAGAAGTTGCAGAATCTCTGTCCACAGATCTTGCGGCCATCACCAATCTAGAAGGCAATACCGGAATGGGCTGTGGAAATCCTGCAACATCTGCATGGATTTCAAAATTTGGGGCCTACTGTCAAGGTGCTTACGGTGAAGCCGACGAAACTGACGTCAACCTAAGAATTGAAAGTCCTGAAGATATAAATGGCGATGATTTTGTATCATTTTGTAAAATGGGACACTACGATTCAATGACAAAAGATGCTCTCGATATTCTTGCAGGACATCTCGATGGAAAAGTAGACAAAGATGAGCTTTCTACATATTTAAGTGGCGGAAATAATGATCTAGAG
The DNA here is from genome assembly GCA_018649885.1 of Bacteriovoracaceae bacterium. Taxonomy (GTDB): domain Bacteria; phylum Bdellovibrionota; class Bacteriovoracia; order Bacteriovoracales; family Bacteriovoracaceae; genus JABIHA01. The sequence goes on along the minus strand of JABIHA010000085.1, from coordinate 51,526 downwards.
GATGATTTATTAGATAAGGACAACCTTGGCGATACAGATGTGCTTGCCTACGCAATAACTATTCATGAGATGAATAAAAAAGTTGGTAGTGGAAACGATAAAGCAAGCCAAGTTAAATTGATTTGTAATGATTTTGAAGATGAAGCCCAAGGTGCTTCATCAAAAGTTGTCTTTAATCCAAATGGAGGTGAAAGTGCTGGAGTTGAACAAGAATTAGACCCAGTTGGAGATGCATTTAATAATTTGCGAACTCCGGCTGGAGTTTCAAATACTCATTTGGCTGATGACATCGTAAAAGCTTATTCAAGACATAACCAAATACTAAATGAAGTAAAAAGAGGAAGCTTGGCCTCAAGCTTTTCTATGGGTGAAATAGGACTTCCCACTGAGTGTGGAAGAACAAATACGGGAATACTAACAGAGTCACTTGTGGATGATTTAGACTTTTCTGGGCTTAGATCAGGTTCATTAACAGAGTCAACAGATGACTCCAATTGATAGGAAATAGGTTATAAAACGTGTGGTACGTTAATGCGGGATTACATTCACTAAAGCTACTTGCACTAGGTGTTGTTCTTTGCTCGTGCCTTCCCTTTTCAAACGATGGCGCCAGCAAGAGAAAAAATGATAATTCCCATCAAACAAATAGTGAATCGTCTCTAAATTCAGGTTATGGTAGAGTTTTAACAGATAACCCTATTGTATTATCAGGTTATGACTGGACGCTACCTGCAGGGGTAAGTCTTGCACAATTTCTGATATCAGATCAAGACTTTATTTCAAATACTGGAACCTTAAGTTCTAGCTGTACTGGAAGTTCTTATACTATTCAAAATTGCTACAAGGTTTTGCAAACAAATACATCTACTCCACTTTACCCACTCAATGGGAGATGGGCCTACAGCCCAGATACAGAAAATTCTAAGTGGCTTCAAACCCATACTATGGGTCATATGAATAAGGGAGTGGACAATTTTCTTGCGGCCCTTTCTTACTCTTACGGAGCTTCACAGTCAGGACTTACTGCAAGCTCATATGCCAGCTCCATTCCTACAACACTATATTCAGGATACGGATTTTGGTATGATCAAAAACAATTGATTGCCTATTCTGAGGGCTATAGTGGTGACAACGCTTTTTTTACCCCAAGTACCTTCACCGTTACGTTTGGAACGAGTGTTGAAACGCCTGGATTAAAATTTGCGACTGACCCTTCAGTTGTTTATCACGAATTTGGTCATGGTTATGTTCAAATAATGTCTAATATGAGAAACGTCGTGGATTCAAGTATCACTGAAAGAGTTGATTTCGGCATCAGAATGTATGATGAGCCAGGTGCCATCAATGAAGGAATCGCGGACTATTTTAGCTATATAATGAACGACAGAACCCATGTTGGTGAATGGGCCCTGGGAAGATTTTTCAACCTCTCGCGTCCGTTAATTGAAAGTGATTCAAGACATGTATCTGGTATTAACTCTGATCCCGACAAAAGACTGAGTTATCCAACCTATGTGAGATATGATCCCTACTACAATGAAAATCCCATTGAGGATTTACATTTAACTGGAATGATCGCCTCTCACTACTTTGTAGCGTTAACCGGAGACCTTCAAAGTTATTGTAATAAAGATCTCTCCGGAGCGCAAAAAGATGTTGTCTATATGATTACTGAAAGCCTTAGTGAGATTGGCGATTTAACAACTAAAGATTCTGATGTAACAGGCATTTATCCATATTCAACTTATTCAAACCATGTCAATCTCAATACAGATTCAGCTTCTGCCAAACTATGGGCGACTGTAATTAGACCTGGAGGCTTTAGACGATTCTTTCAAACCTTTGGAAAAAATGTTTTAGCAAGATTCGGAAGTTGCATGACCCAAGATCTCATTGAGCAAAGACTTGATATGTACGGTCTTCTACTATTTAAGACATTTAATGAAGATGGTAACGGATACGACTTCGCGGGTTCTGTCTCCTATGGAAATGATGGAACTATCAATGCAGTATCAGCTGTTAACAGAATTTATACAAAACTGATTGCAAAAGAGCTGATTGAACTTCCCACTGATGGCACTACTCAGGCCTATATTGTAGATGAGCAGCAAAGTGTTTATGATTTTGTTACCACTTTAAAGGCCTCCGGGAGGATAACTAATATCTCCTCTTTGATACCAGGAGATCTATCTTACAATAATGGAAACTCAAAACCTTCCCCTGGCGAAGTCTTTGGCATGGCGATTAATCTAAAAAACAAATCTAATTCAGATATGGCCGGAGTTACAATACTGGCCAATGATTGGGACCACGCTAGGTATGAAAGTGGCGAGTTCAAAATGTGTAACACGCTAGGAGACAGTTTTCCACTTACCAGTGAAAATGCGGCCACAGTTGATGCCGCTATCCCAGCTGTTGATGGTGAATGTGGATATGTGACAAAAGAAAATGGAGCTCAAGTAAATGAGGTCACTGAAGTTCTGGCCCCAGTTTGCTTTGCTCTATCTAGAGAAACAAGTGACACCAAATGGGTAGATCAAAATAAGTTTAGAAGCTCTCAAGGACTTGATACAAGTGAATGCCTAGGAGGATCAAGCTCAACGAGTGATTGCTACCTAAGGGCAATTGATGGTGCTAACTTTAGCGTTTACCCAGTTATTAGTGCCTCAAAGACTTTTGGCGAAACATTGGAAGAAGAAGAAGATGCAGGAGTGAGTCTTAAAGGAAATCATGTTATTTTATTTGAGCTCTCACCTTGGACACCTCCGGGAACCACATTTAACTGCCGTCTAAGAGCAAGATTCACTAACTGTGATGACTGCTGGCATGATCCAAATCAGGCCGACAATGATGATTATCTCGATTACCAATACTCTGGAGCAGATCCTTACAAAATTATAAATTTTCAATTTACGGTAATAGACTAAGAGGTAGATTTGAAACTTAAAGGCCTCAAATTATCATTTTTATTTAGCACTCTTGCCATGAGTCTGTACCTCTATCAAGCTTTTCAAAGTGGTAAAGATATTAAGAAGCCCAAGGTAAGCACAAAGGTAAAAAGTAAACCAAGTGCTACCAAAAAATCGAATACTCCTGTCGAGTCAAGTATCGCTCTACCTAAAACACGAAATCCAGCGTCCGTGAAGAGAGCTCCTGTAAAAAAATTAAAAAGAGGAGAAAGAGTTATTATTGGAAATGGTGCAGGGAATTACACCGACCCTAAAACCAAATTAGTACTCATCAATAGCTACAACAAAAACTGGAAAACACTCTTAGAAAAAAAACTTAATCATTTAATGCCAGAAAAAACAATTGTTAGCTACCAGCATATCGAGTCTCAAATTCAAATGAGAGGGAAAAAGGGACTACTTAGAGAGGTAGTTACTGTAAAAACCCAGCTTCCCGATGGACGAACCTATCATTATGATGCCATAGTCGACCCTCAGGACGGCAAAGTTACCACTACCTGGAATTACCAAAAATCAGAAAAACATCCGCTTTCATTAAAAGCAACTACGATGGCCAATTAAATTTTTGAAACCATTCAAGAGAAGTTGGATTAGCGACTGCCTCTATATTAGTCAGTGGCTTGGAATTTAATATTCTCATTACCGCCATCTCCATTTTCTTACCAGATCTCGTATAAGGAATATCTGGTACTGAAAAAATGGCCGCTGGAACATGCCTAGGAGTAGTATTCTTCTTTATAAGACCTTTTATCTCACTCACCCTTAGCTCGCTAAGGTCTTCTTTTTCTCTCATTTTGAGAAAGAGCAGTACCTGTACCTCACCTTCAACCTCTTTCCCCACACAAAGACCATCTTCAATATAGGCCAGTGTTTCAGTTTGACGGTAGATTTCAGAAGTACCAATTCTCACTCCCCCCGGATTCAAGGTAGCATCTGATCTTCCCAAAACAGTGGCGTATCCATCCTCTGTTAATTGGATAAAATCTCCGTGATGCCAAATTCCAGGATACTTTTCAAAATAAGCGGCCTTAAATTTTACTTGCTCCTCGTCTTTCCAAAACCCAACTGGTTGGGAGGGAAAACTTTTTTTACAAATGAGCTCGCCTTCAGTGCCTATAACCTCTTTTCCATCACCAGAGACACAGGCCACATCCATTCCAAGGCCCTTGCAGCTGAGCTGTCCTCTTTTAACCTTTTTTATAGGGCAGCCTAACAAAAAGCATCCTAAAATATCAGTTCCACCTGAAATTGAATTAAGTGCTACATCAGATTTTATATTTTCATAAACAAAGTCATATTGTTCTGGAAGTAGTGGTGCCCCTGTAGACAAAATTGTTTCAAGACTATCAAGAGCAGCTGGTATTTTATGTCCACTTTGTTCAAAGGCCTTTAAAAATTTGGGGCTAGTGCCAAAAATATTAACCTTCTCATCGTGGGCCATTTGAAAAAGGACAGTAATGTCAGGGCAAGCAGGAGAACCTTCATAGAGAACTATTTTAGCTCCAAAATAAAGAGAGCTTACCAACCAATTCCACATCATCCACCCACAAGTTGTGAAATAAAATATGCACTTCTCACTTGTTAAATCATTGTGAAGGCCCAACTCCTTTACGTGTTGAAGCAGTGTTCCCCCCACACTGTGGACAATACACTTCGGCTTTCCTGTGGTTCCTGAAGAATACATAATATAAGCAGGATGTGAAAAAGGAACTCTTTTAAAAGTAAGCTCTGCACTTTGTGATGTGGCCGTTTTCCAAGAAGTCATCCCTGCTGGAATACTCTTATAATCTCCCAAAAAATCCACCACAATAACTTCTTTGAGTGAAGGAAGAGACTCTATAATTTTTTGAATTTTACTCGTTTGATCAATGATTTTTCCATTGTAGCTATAACTAATCGCCGCTACTAAAACAGTTGGACGTGTCTGCCCAAAACGATCGAGAACCCCTTCAATTCCAAAGTCACAAGAAGTTGAAGTGAATATTCCACCAAGAGCAGTAGTGGCAAGCATCGTACTAACCGTTTGCGGAATATTGGGCATATAGGCCGCAACTACGTCCCCTACACCAACATTTTTTTCTAGGTGAGCGCGAAGGCTGCCCACAACGGATCTTAATTCACCATAAGTAGTAGATTTTTTTTGCCCAGACTCATGGACGAATTGAAAGGCCGTCTTGCTAGTGTCTCCCTTATCTAAAAGGTTTTCACAAAAATTGAGGCTGACGCCCTCAAACCAATTGTAGTTTAGAAAATCCTCTCCACCTGAACTTGCGTCCACATCACCTGAGTAAACAAGACTATAGAACTCAAAAAGTGTGCTCCAAAATAATTGATTTTTTTCTACAGAAAATCTGTGAAGTTCCTCATAATCAGCAAATTCGCCGTGACCTTTTTTTGATAAAAATTGTCGAAAGCGTGTTAGCTCAGAGCTAGCAATTCTTTCATCTGACGGTGCCCACAACGTTTGATCCACTTTGAACTCCTTTATTTAGGGCACTAGATTAACCTGAGTACAATAGTTTTGTACATGATTTGCCGGAAGTCCCCACATGGATTTATGCCCTATAATAGAGGAATGCGAAGCCTGATATTAGTAACATTTCTCCTTTTTTTACAACACAGCACATCAAAAGCTGGTGAAGTGATGGCGACGGTCGCCGTCTTAGAGGGCAAGGCCTGGCTTATTCGAGATGGATTTATCTACCATTTAGACCAGGGGATCAGGCTAGGGAAGTCCGATATTATCAAGACCTTAAAAGGTAGCTACGTCAAACTTGTCACTGAAGAGGACGCAGTTATTAATATGAGTGAATACTCCCACCTTAGAGTTGATGGAAAAAAAGAATTCTTTCTCCCCTACGGAATGTACAGAATTCACCAAACAAAGAGAGTTATCTCTTGGTTTAAAACCCCAGATAGTTTGATTAATGTTTTTCGAGGCCAAATTGCTATTGATGTTTTTAAGTATGGGGCCTATTTGAAAACAAACCTAGGTGTAATTGGAGGTAGAATCTCTCTGACTCCCATAGAAAATAATTCTAAAGACAAAAGTTATTTCATTGACCGTGGGGCCTTGTACCAATCGGATCTTTTTCTAAGCAAAGGCATTGGTGGAGCTGTTAGTAAGCTTGAGCACGGCATAAGATCCAAATTATACAAAGACCGCATGATTAGATACAAGGGTCTATTTTTGTTTCCACAGCTCTTTCCCGAAGATACCTTCCCCTACACCCACGGACCTGAGTACAAAAAACGTCCCAGGTTTTCAAGCAAAATAAAAAAAGGCAAAGATGAGAGGTATTTTTTAAAACAAAGAGATAGAAGGTTTCAGATTGACCGATTCGGTGATGATACTCTTGACACTGGTAATATCCATTCATTTTATAGGCCAGGAATTAAGGAGATGGATATTAATCTCACTGTTTATAAAAGGCCTCGCCAAATCATTAAAGAAAAATTTATTGATGATGTTTTTCAAAGAGAGCAAGTCAGATCCCAAGGACATCTACATCATAGAAAAGTTATTGAAAATAAGATCACACCCAAAACGACTACTGATTATTACTAGATAGAGCTTCAAGGGCGCTTTCTTTTTCAGCAATCACATCCATATCAATTTTAGGAACTAAAACCTCAGGAGGCTTCCCTAGCTTGAACCCACCTTTGATAAAGACCCTGAGTGCATCTAAATCTCCGAGATAAACTTTCCTTTCGGTTTCAGCATCGAGCTCTGCTTCAAAGAAGCCAAGTATTCTTGAGCTCATATTGGGCAGAAAGGGCTTAAAAAGCACTGCAAGGGTTGTTACTAAAAGAGTAGAGCTTGCGATGGTTTCTAGTGCCTGGTCTGGATTTGCTTTAAATTGGGCCCAAGGAGCTTTTTCAGTAAAATAAATATTGATCATCGATCCAATATGCATCAATTTTTCGAGAGCTTTTTTGATTTGGATTTTATCTAGAAGAGCATTAAGCTCTTTAATTTCTGATTCAATTTCCCTTTTTATATCGCTCGCAAAAAAAGGAGAGAACCTGTCAGCTTCAATGCCGGAAGGCCATTTTTTTTCACCAAACTTCAAACAGCGATTGACCATATTGCCAACATTGTTGGCCAGCTCATTATTTACTTTAGTCGCAAATTGCTTCCAAATAAAATTGGTATCTTGATTTTCTGGAATGAGTCCGATCAAATAGTATCTAAGAGCATCTACTCCAAATTCTGTAAGCGCCTCTTCTGCATCCACATACCAACCTTGTGACTTGGAGAATTGTCTACCTTGTAAGTTTAAAAATTGATTGGCGGGAAGGTCATCAACAAGATTTGCAAAACCAGTGACCATGCACATAGTAGGAAAAGTGATGGCATGAAAAATAATATTATCTTTTCCGAGAAAATGAGAAATCACCACATCATCTGACTTCCACCAATCATCTAGGTAATGTTCAGTTGAATTAATTTGTTTAAAATACTCTTTGGTATTGCTGACATATCCAATAGGAGCATCAAACCAAACATAGAGCTTTTTTCCTTTCGCCTCGGCCAATGGAACATCAATGCCCCAATCTAAATCTCTCGTAATCGCCCTATCGACTAGCTCTTCTTTCGACAGCGCATCTACAAAAGGCACAACTGTTTTGCGCCACGAGCCTTTTTTAGTTTCAAACCACTTTCTATATTCAGTATGGTACTTACTTAGTTTCAAGTAGTACTGGGTTACTTCTTCAATAGATAAATTCTTAGAATCACAAATTTTGCACACAGGATCAATTAACTTAACGGCTTCGATCCAAGTTCCACAATCTGGGCACTCATCTCCCCTAGCATGTTCATATTTACACACGTAACAGGTCCCTTCGACAAATCTATCTGGCAGATAGTTTGAACAGTCCTGACACTTGTGTTGTTTTGAGGCACGAGGCTCAATGGCCCCTTTCTCATAAAGATCATTAAACCAGGGAATGACCTCTTCTTTGTGATATTCACTTGAGGTTTGACCATAGAAATTAAACTCTACCCCGTAACTGGCAAAGAGATCTTTTTGATACTTGTGCCACTTATCCACCCACTCTTGATAGCTCATCCCTGCTTTTTGTGCCGAGAGCATGATGGCCACACCGTGTTCATCTGAGCCACAAATATAAAGAGTTTCATGCCCTTGCATTTTTCTGTGCCGATTATAAACATCAGCAGGAAGTATGGCCCCGGCCATATGACCAAAATGAAGTGGTCCATTAGCGTAGGGCAGGGCTGAGGTAATAAGATATTTTTTGGTCACCTTACAATAATCCTTTTAAAATTTGGTCGCTATTTTCTTTCACTTTGTCGTGCAAACTGACTCCGTGTGAATCCATTGTAACAACTACAGGAAAGTCTTCGACGGTAAGCTCCCAAATGGCCTCTGGCGATCCTAGCTCCAACCAATGAACATTGTCTACAGAAGTTATCCTCTCGGCGAGCACCTGAGCAGCTCCCCCTATGGCGTGAAAGTAACAGGCACCGTATTCTTTACAGGCATTTAAAGTCTTCTCGGCCATTCCACCCTTCCCAATAACTCCGCGCACTTTGTGATCTCTAAAGACTTGCCATTGGTAGGGCTCTTCTCTAATAGAAGTGGTGGGTCCAGCGGCCACACAACGGTATTTTTTGGTCTTCGGGTCTTGAAGCATTACAGGACCACAGTGATAAATGATGTGATTTTCAAGCGATATAGGTGGAACTCCACCTTCATGTAATCTTTTGTGAACGGCGTCTCTTCCTGTCACAAGTTTTCCAGAGATAAGAACTGTGTCACCACAATGCAATTCTCTTATAGCTTCTTCAGTAAATGGAAATTCAATTCGTTTCATAATACTATCCTTCAATACAACCATTTTTTTACGTTACCATTCTTATCAAGCGTAAGACCCTGTCTTCTAAAGGCCCAACACATATAGGAAATTGACACAAAAAAACTAGCTGGCAGTCGATTTAATACACCTATCTTACAACCAAGAAGTGTTGTTTTTCCCCCAAACCCCATGGGACCAATACCAAGTTTATTAGCAGACTCTACAATATCATTTTCGAGTGAATCTAATTCAAGATTACTGTTGGAGTCATCCAGTGATCTAAGCAGCTGCTCTTTTGACTTTGCATACCCTGAACCTCTATCTCCACCGATGCAAATTCCTAAAACTCCAGGACCACAGCCTTTTCCCTGGGCCTTATTCACACCATCCAAAATAACTTTTCTTACTCCGCCTAGATCTCTTCCCGCACCAAGGGAAGTAAAAGGCAGAGCATATTGAATCCCCACATTTTCACATCCCCCACCTTTGAGCATCAACCTCACTTCTACAAAGTCTTTTTTATGCTCATGAAAATGGATATCAGGGTGGCCCGGCCCAATATTAAGAGTGTCATTGGTCCCTTTTAAGGAGTCCACAGAGTTTTGCCTCAAATAGCCTTTCTTCGTGGCCTCAACAACTGCCTTTTTAAAAACTTTTTCAAAGTCTGCCTGCTTAAAGCCTACAGGATGATTGACATAGACAAGGACAGTACCTGTATCCTGGCAAATAGGTTGGGCCTTCTTTTTTGCAAGTTCAATATTGGCCTTTATAATTTCCATTGCATATTCAGCAGTGGTATCTTTCTCTTCTTTTTCAAGGGCCGCAAGAATTACTCTTTGCGAGTCATCCGGAAGCACTGTTGATGTGATCTTTATTAGCTCCAGCATGGAATTAAAAAGGTTCTTATCCCCATCTTTTCCACTTGCTACCTTTTTGCTTGGTTTGGAACTTTTCTTTTTAGCTACCTTACTTTTTCCGGTCTTCTTTTTTGTAGCTTTCTTTTTAACTGCCTTCTTCTTGCCAGCTTTCTTTTTTGTAGCTTTCTTTTTAACTGCCTTCTTCTTGCCAGCTTTCTTTTTTGTAGCTTTCTTTTTAACTGCCTTCTTCTTGCCAACTTTCTTTTTTGTGGCCTTCTTTATAGCTGCTTTTTTCTTGCCAGCTTTCTTTTTTGTGGCCTTAGGCGCAACTGCCTTCTTGGTCGCTTTCTTTTTTGCCACCTTTTTTTTGACACTAGCTTTTTTGCGTTTGGCCATGGTCTTGCTCTCCTGATGAAATGAACATGTAAATAAAAATTTTCTTCCCAATATATCAACAATTTAAACCCCTACCAAGGAGAAATTCATCGTGTTGTGTGATGAGCTTTGACATGGTCTTTTATGATCCCTAAAGTCAGTCCATGTTTTCCATTTCAGGCCTAAATAACGAGCAGCGAAAGGCTGCAGACACAATTGAGGGACCAGTTCTCATACTGGCGGGCGCCGGCTCGGGAAAAACCAGGAGCATCACCTACAGAATGGCCAATATGGTTGAAAACTATGGCCTTGACCCCAAAACCATCCTGGCAGTCACCTTCACCAATAAAGCCGCAAGAGAAATGAAGGAAAGAGTCACGGGCCTTCTAGGAAAGAAAAAATCAAAGGGAATCACACTATCAACCTTTCACTCGCTAGCGCTTAAAATACTCAGAGCAGAAATCGAAAAACTAGGCTACAGCAAAAACTTCACCATTTTTGATACGGCCGATCAAATGTCACTGATCAGAGAGGCCCTCAACAGCTACCAAGGTGAGAAGTCATTTGACCGCAAATCTATCTTGGCCCAAATCGGAAAGCTAAAAAGTGCGGGAATTTCATCAGAAGAGTTTTCAAGGACAGATAACTTCAACACAGACCTAGATTACGACTTAGCTACTGAACACTGCTACCAATTTTATACAGACAAAATGAAATTTTATAACGTCATCGACTTCGATGATATTATTTTATTAACAGTAAAACTCTTTAAGCTCTATCCAGAAATCGCTGAAAAATATTCCAGAAGATACCAATATATAATGGTCGATGAATACCAGGATACAAATCAATTACAATTTTCCATGATTTTAGGACTCACAAGTACACATAATAACCTATGCGTTGTGGGAGATGATGATCAATCAATTTATAGTTTTAGAGGCGCAGATATCACCAATATCTTAAATTTCGAAAAACACTTTTCGGGTTGCACTGTCATTAAGTTAGAAGAAAATTACCGCTCAACTGAGCCTATTTTAAATTTGGCAAATAATGTCATTAAGGAGAATAAAAGAAGAAAAGAAAAATCTCTTCGAACTTCAAATACAGAAGGCATCTCTCCAGTCCTTTGGAAGTGTGCAGACACTGATCATGAAGCGCAGACTATTGTTGAAGAGATCACTAAATTTCAATCATCGGGCGGACATTTATCAAATATGGCCGTTTTAGTGAGATCTACAACTCAGTTTCCCGCCCTTGAAGACCAACTTCGAATATCTATGGTTCCCTATGTTCTTGTAGGGGGGCAGAAATTCTACGAGAGAAAAGAGATTAAAGATGTTCTGGCATACCTCTCGATAATGCATAATCCTAAAGATGAAATAGCTCTAAGAAGAATCCTCAATGTTCCATCGAGAGGAATAGGCGCTAAGACACTAGAAAAATATCTTGATCTGGCAAAAGAGAAAAATATCCATCTCTACAATGCTTTTAAAGATTGTCCAGGACTAGATCCGAAAAAAGAAAAATGTATAAGCGCCTTTGTCGATTTAATTGAAGAGTTCAAGCAAAAAATTGCTAGCGCTCCTCTCGAGCATGGAATCAAAGATTTAATAGAAAGACTAAACTTCCACACTTATATTGATGGGTTTTACAAACAAAAAAAACAGGCCAATAGAAGAAAAGAAGATTTGGCCAGACTAGTAGAGTCAGCAGAACGTTTTACAAAATTCTTTGGCGAAAGTGCCAAGCTCCGAAACTTTGTCGAAAAAATGATCTTACAAGATACTCCAGATAAAGATGAGAGCTCTGCAAGTGATGACAATATTAGAAAAAATGAAGTCACTTTAATGACCCTTCACTCCTCTAAAGGCCTTGAGTATGATCACGTCTTCTTAGTAGGCATGGAAGAAGAACTGCTCCCTCACAAGAAATCCATTACCCAAGGTGATGATATAGAAGAAGAAAGACGCCTTGCTTACGTGGGTCTGACTAGGGCAAAGCTTAGAATGGTTATGACCTACGCCTGCGAGCGAAAAATTTATGGAAGAGACCTCAAAAGGTTTCCCAGCAGATTCTTAGCAACCATTTCGAATGATCTATACCAAAATATCGACAAAAATAGCTTCTCTGACCTTTCTGAAGAAGAGGTTAAAACTTATAAAAAGAATTTCTTCGATGATCTCATCTCAAAAATTGACGTCTAATTTCACTGTATTACAAAGCCTTGAAAAAACTTAGCGGCTTCAGTCCAATTAGTCTCTCCAAACATTTCTGCGAAAGTTGCCGTATATTTTCTTTTTTTGATATCAAGTTCATTAAAACCTTTAAGGCCATTTGCATAAGCTAAGGCCTCTTCTGTGCCTTCATAAAAATAAATAAATAGCTCTTCGTACTTTGGGTACTTATCAGCTAAATCCAGCCAGAAATCTAGTTCAATATCAACCATCTTAATAATGGACCTAGGGTAAGAGGCCACAACAACTTGGGGGATAGTGGCATATTTTCTGTCAATCATATTTTCATAATTCCAGTTGGGATCATTTCGCATTACATTCACGTATTTTTGTCTCCCCCTATAACTAACCTCTCCACTTGTTGCTACAACTGCCTTCTGTCCAGAAAGTGCTCCTAAGATCTCAAGCTGAACACTCTCATAATACCTTCTGACATGCTCTTCTTTGGCGTAACTCGACTGCTTCATCAAGATACCAAGAACTGTCTCTGCAGTACTTTCAAGAAATATTTTAAACTGTTCAGGACTCCAGTTGTAGCGTAAGTCGCCTCTCGCGACACGACTATTTTCTAAAACATAGTGTCTATATCTTTGTTGCTGTATCTGGCACGCAGCATAGGTTGTTTGATACTCTTCTAGTTTGTACTCACCATTAATTTGTTTTTTAACAGGACACATAACTTTTCTATAGTAGTTGTTATTTATCCATCTAAGCCTGATTGTCTCAATATCGCTAGTGCATGCTCCTTTTAACCGATGAACCCTAAATGGAGAAATTGAAATTGAAAGGGTCTCTGTCCAATTTTGGACATCACCATAGTCTTTAATTTTGGCGCGATAAAATGGAATCGGAACACCATGAAACATAAGACTCATTTTCAAGGCACTATCAACATGTTTACCACAAAATAATTTTTCGATAAATTTTTCTTTTTCTAATATTTCCTTAATATCGCCTTTAGGGTGCCACTCCCCCACATTTTGATCCCAGAACTCTTGATCAGTTGTTCCATCAATAAGGTAGCTATAGAAATAGGCAAATTTAGTATACTCAGAATCCACTTTTTGAATAAAACCAATATGCCTGCTAAAAGTTTGCATCGGTTTTAAAAATAACGTTTCCCGGAAATTTTGATATTCTGTTGATAACTCTTCAACCAGGGGTTCAACCACTTCGAACCCCTGATCAAAATCAAGTGCTTTTTTAAGTTTTTCTCTACTAGAATATATTTTATCCGCACCTCTTCTATTTTTCACAAAACGTGTCAGTGGTTCAGTAACCCATTCAGCCCCATGGATAAAAATCATAGTTTCAATAATCTGAGTGCCAATAAAAATAACTGGATTTATTCTAGTAATTCTTGAACCTTTCCACAAAACTCTAAAACCTTGTCTCGCCATAGTCCACTGTTTAGAAAATCTTCGGTATTTAAAGTATCCTCTGGCCACCAATTTAGAGTTGGTCCCCATTTTAAAGAAAATTTTTCTAGCTGAGGCATCCATCACTTTTTTGGTTGCCCCAATTCCGGCCGGAACGACAATTGCAGTACCAATCAAGGCCATCACCTCGGGAATTTTATCACCTCTCCACTCAGGATTTCCAAGTGTATCTCCCCAAATTGCTTTAATCGCCTTATTTCGGCTCTCCTTTCTCTTTGCCGGATCTTTTATATCCCAAGAGGCAAGTAGGTTTTTAGTCTCTGGGTGATAAACAATCTCCTGAAAAATAGAATCAACCATCATCCCTGCAGCTAGGCCCATATGTCTTGCAATGGAAATAGGAATTGCCTTCTGAGATAAAATCAAAGAATACTCTGTTGTCAATTTGCTGGTAATTGAAAATAGTGTAAACCCAAGATAAGTCGTAGGGTTTTTTAGGCTATCCATAAAAGCTTGAATATAAGTCGGATCACCACTACGAAAGGCCTTCATTACATCTAAGGCCCCAATAGCAAGGTAGAACTTCGCCATCTCACTTGTAAGGCCCATGGCCCCCTTGTGTAGATGAGGTTCAACAATATTTACTTCTTTAGTATATTTCCCCTCTTGAGAAATAAAATGAGTACTCTCAATTTGCTCTTTAACTCTACGTTTTACTTCTTTGGTAGTCCCATCAGCAACATTGAGTTCAACCTCACCGTCTCCAGTCAATATTTTCACATCAACAGTTGGTCTTTTTTGACCACTTTCATCAATATATTCATTATCCGGAGAATGTTTAATATCAAGAATTTCATATGGTGCCTGCGCATAGGCACTGATTGAAATCAAATAGCAAAGTAGTGTCGATAACTTTCTTAGCATTTTCTTTTAAACTTATCTAAAAGGTTTCTTGCCTCTAGAACATCTTCAAATGCTTTTTGAGGGCTTAATTCAGGATTCAACTCTAAACGGTAAGCCGCTTCATCAAGGACATCCGATAATTTTTCAAAATTTGGGGTGTTTCCCCACTCTTTAAAAATTGTCAGTAAATCGTGTGCAGAGAGACTGATTCCCTCTCTTCCCTCACGTTGTAATTTAATTGAGGCCAAAATAGATTTCTTAAGTTCAACTTGAGCTCTCGAATTGAGAGAAAAACCTAACTCGACAGTAGGATCAGTTAAAGCACTTTCATTTATAAGAAATAAAAGCTCCTCTACCGACTTTGTTTTAGCATCAAGACCTTGTGAGTTTCTAATCCATCTTTTGAGATCAAACTTTGTCAGCTTATCCTTGTGAAGAGAATTAAGTTCTACAAGAAGTACACTTAGAAACTCTCCCGCCTCTTTTCTTTCGGTTAAGGATAACTTTCTAAACTCAGTTTTTGATTCATTGTATCTTCTAATAGAATGAATCATATTCTTAATTCGGACTCTTGAGCGCCCTCTGGCGTGTGCTTCCCAAAATAAGCTTTGTGCAAAACTAATTAATGCAATTATTAAAATTAACTTTCTCATGGTATTCCTCTATTAAAACGCAAATACTTCTTTACATGATATTGCTAGACCTAATTTTCGACTATAACCTTTCGAGCTATCCCTCTCCCTATCAAATTTTTCTCTTTCAGGAAGAGCTAGAGTTGCAGACTCAACTCTTGAGCGCATCAGTGTTACGGCCTCAGCACAGGCTTCTCCCGACCAAGTTCTGCTCTCAGAACTGAGAGCGCGAGAGCTTGGCCTTTTCCCTTTGAGGGCACGTCCCCAACCTTCAACCTCCACCCAGTGTCTTTGACTCATTTTTCTTGAATATCTAACATAGTGCTTGGAATTGACCGCCATACTCGATTGCCTGATTCCCTGGTAAACAAATCCCTTGTACTGCTCAACGGGAAGTCCAAGTTGTCTACACATGGCCTTTAGTTTTCGCATGGATTTCTCACCTGTTGTATCGCGAGCAAATTGTTCGTAATCAACACTTTGAACGCTGCCAGTAAGTTGTGAGGTTCCACTAAGGGCCTCGTGTAGTAAAGCTCTCACGAGTCTAATTTGAGATGCAGCCTCAATAGGATTTACAGCAGCATCGAACATCCTCATTTCCATTTTTCTAATGTGTGGCTCAACTCTAAATTGACGCCGCCATGGAACCTTTGGGTTTTTCATATCATAATCACCAGAAATTAATTTAGCTGGAATGACATCTTGAAAAAATGGAGAAAGATCAACTTGAACATTTCTTGTTTTTCTTCCAACACGCTTATTAAAATATCCTTCATTGTATAGAAGCTGCTTTAACTGTGTTTCCGTTCCTGAGAAATTGGCCAACTCTCTTGCAAGCTTGTCTGAAATTTCAATAGGCTGAGCAGCTGAAATTCTTCCAGGGTTTTGAAACATCAATGCCATAATTCCTCTGTGCTGGTGAAAGAGAGAAAGAAACCTAGCAAGTGCTCTTGGATTGCCTTTAAAAGGAGCAAGGTCAATATTTATGTGACCGCCACCTGCTTTATGAGAAGGAATCACACCGTGTTCACTAAAAGACTGATAAACAGCAGCAATATCTTGATACTGAGGTTTAAATTTGGGTGTAACAAGCTCAATGTGCCCGCCTCGTACTGAAGAACTAATGACCTCTCCTTCAGGAGTATAACTTCTGCCAACTCCATCCCATTCAACTCTCCACTTTCTTTGTCTGTTATCGATTACTTCATAGGCAATAGATAATCCATGCCCATGGCCTTCCCCTGCTGTAAGTTTAGTCACTCTAAAATTGTCACCACCACCGTCAAGATTTCGTCCAAGAGACTCAGCGACGGCACCAATCACTCGATCCCTTTCAGATGGAAGTAAATCATAATTAGTGTAGACCCACTCTCTTTGACCAGTGGCCATAGCTCCTGTCAGAGAAGAGCTCAGCATTCCAGGAAATCTTCCTGAAAATTCGATCCCCAAATCTACAAGATTTGGATTTTTTGATCTTGGTTTATCTAATGGATATACCACTCTCGCTAGAGAGTTAACTTTTGAACCAAGCCCCTTTGCAGGAGTCATGTACCCCACTAAGTCGACTTCAACATTTGTCCTGCGGATAAATCCCTTCATATGAGATCTAATATCTTGAACACTTGGTGAGCTTGTCCTGGCCACAGACCGGATAAATTCGGCCCTAGCACTTTGAAAAGTAGAGGCCTTGCTGGTTCCAAAAGGAGCATTTTCCCAACTCCAAAGTGGTAATAGATATCTCATGCTAGAAATACCCTTTCCTTTGGGGCCTCCACGAGCATTTTTAACGTTGTCTAAAAATGCTTTGGCCACTTCTCTATTAACCCCAAACTTTTTTCCAAATTCTTCTATTGTCCTAGGTACATCCTCAATAAAACTATAGTCACTTATAGTGCTGAGTCCTGAAAAGTCAGCAGTTGCACCTCTAGCAGAAAGCACTTGCTCAACAAATCGTTGAACTTCAGCATCTTTTGTCCCAGATCTAAGCTCTATGCCAAAAGAATCTGTATACCACCTGCCAAAGCTATCGACCCTTAGAACACCTCTTCCTGTTCCCGATTCATTTGTGGCCACACTCTCTAGAGTCGAATCAGAATGGACACTCTTATAATTTGCGTACTCAATACCAGTTGAGCCCTTTATTCCTCTTACAACAATATAAGCCTGAACCATTCTGAGAGTTTCTGCCATATAAGAAAGCCATCTCTTTCTAAGCTTTCTTGTTATTTCACTATTTTTTGAGTGAGCAACAGGCATCACTACTCTTTGATGCCCAGGAGCTTCAAATAACCTATATTTTGTCGCAAGCTTTGATTTAAACCATGCGATAAAGACTTCAAACTCTGCAAAGGAGTTCATTGGCTTAAATGTAAACTCCCAACCACCAACTCCAGTACCGTGTACAGCATCAACGTATTTTTGTGATTCACCAAAATTGGCAACCCACTTTGAGCCACTATACCTAATGCTCTTAAACGCAGTAGCAGTAGTTTGGCCTGCATATTTTCCAAGAAAAATTTTTCTTTTTGCAGCACTTGATATAAATGAAAAGGGACGTCCCTCAGATAAAATAAGGAAATATTCAAAGCGCTCCGTCAATTGAGCTAATTTCATTTTTTTGAAATCACCTCGAATTTCAGTTAAATCAATCTCAACATTTCTTCCCTCTACATCTACAACGCCAGCCTGCCTAATCTTTCCTGATACAAACTCAGATAAAAATCTTTTGAGAAATTTCTTACGCTCCAGCTTTGGCAGTCCATTCACATAGGAAAGCAAAACATCTGGAGTAGGTCCCATAATTCTTGTCATTAGAGATGAAGATCCCTCCTTCTCGCCTCCGTAACTTACCAATCCCGAGGATGAGTTTTTCACAGCTAGTGGTCTGGCCTTTAAATTTTGACCTGACTCTACAAGTGACTCAAAGGCCTCTGCTGCTGTTTCAAAATATTGAGGGGGAGTAGGATCACCTGCATAAAGTGAATTAACGCAAAGCATTAAAGTTAATGGCAAAAAATATTGAGCGAATTTCATTCTTGTTAACCTTTTTTCTTATACACAAAATGAATTTTAGAATTGAGGAGGTATAGGCGCGAAAAAAGTTGTTGGGAACATACAGTGTATTTTTTTTAGAAAGCACGGTGCATTGTTTTTAGTTTATTTATACGATTAGGGTGTTCCTTAGTGAAAAGAGTGAAATGACAATCGCGTCATTAAAATGACCCATAGAGTTGTATAAATGTTCTTTGCATCATTTTAATTATAAAAGGAATTTTGGATTTTACTCTTGGAAAACACAATAATCTTCATCGCCAGAATAGTCCTTAGTAAACTTATAACCTCTGGGACATGATTTTTTTGCTTTTCTATAATAGTGGCACTTTAAAACATCTCTTCCTGAGGAGTCTTCATCTGTGACCACATAAAACTTAGTTTTTACCGTAGAGCTCACCGTGTATATATCCTTACAGGTTTTAAAATTTTGGTGCTCAACGGAAAAGTCAGTCTTATAAACACACTTATCTTTATCTCCGGAAACTCCCTTTAAGCTAAAGTTACTTTGGAAGTAATCCCCATATCCATTACATTTCAAATTAGTAGAAGGCGAATATAAACAAAGGTCATGCCCCTGATTGGCCACAAGCTTCCATGATGAACTACTACAATTTGGTCTTATTTTCCCCTCATTTTCCTCGCCAGCGGACACGCCAAAAGTATCTCCAGTTCCTGGATCAGAACTCTCCCATTCAAAATCATCTAGGTTATCTGGAATTTCAACAGTAGCTGCTTCCTCTTCTTCTTCCTCTTCTTCATCATCACTGCTCGAAGAAGAGCTTGAGTCATCATCGTCATCATCGTCATCACTGCTCGATGAGGAACTTGAATCATCGTCATCACTACTAGAGGAAGAACTTGAATCATCGTCATCACTACTAGATGAAGAACTTGAATCATCATCATCACTACTCGATGAAGAACTTGAATCATCATCATCACTACTCGATGAAGAACTTGAATCATCGTCATCACTACTAGATGAAGAACTTGAATCATCATCATCACTACTCGATGAAGAACTTGAATCATCGTCATCACTACTAGATGAAGAACTTGAATCATCGTCATCACTACTAGATGAAGAACTCGAGTCGTCACTATCATCACTACTACTTGAATCTGTGCTTTCACCCTCTTCACTTGAAGAGCTTGAATCATCGCTATCATCACTACTACTTGAATCTGTGCTTTCCCCCTCTTCACTTGAAGAGCTTGAATCATCGCTATCATCACTACTACTAGAATCTGTGCTTTCACCCTCTTCACTTGAAGAGCTTGAATCATCGCTATCATCACTACTACTAGAATCCGTACTTTCACCTTCTTCAGTAGATGAGCTAGAATCATCTCCCTCTGAGGTTGTATCTGCACTGGAACCCGCTTCAGCATCTAAAACTGATTCAGAGCTTCCGTCACCCACTTCAAGTGTGGGAGCACCATCACTAATAACACCGTCCCCCACTTTTGTGCCAAGCTCCCCTTTGCCTGGTGCTGTAGGAACACCTCCTCCACCAATTACACCGTCTCCAACTTCAGTTAAAACACCACCTCCACCTATTTGAGATCCATTGCCACCTTTTCCCGGCCCTACTTGTGCACTTCCTGGTCTCAGTGAGGTCGTTGAGGTTGTAGTCTCAGTTAATTCCGCTGATGTAATAGTTGCCGTGCCAGAGCTAGTCAATGATGTAGAGGTTGTCCCTCCCGGTCTTGTCACTGTAGTTGAAGTTGTGGTCTCAGGTTTTATCAATGTCGTTGAGCTTGCAGCTCCAGTTAGAGTTGTAGAAGTTGTAGTGGTAGCGCCAGGCCTTGTCATCGCTGTGGATGTTGTAGTCCCTGGAATAGTCAAAGTTGTAGATGTGGCAGTTCCAGGACTTGTCACCATAGTAGATGTTGTAGTCCCAGGCTTTGTTAAAGTGGTAGAGATTGCAGCACTAGGCTTTGTTAGAGTTGTACTAGAGCTTGGTCTCGTTAAAGTGGTAGAGATTGCAGCACTAGGCTTCGTTAGAGTTGTACTAGAGCTTGGTCTCGTCAAAGTAGTAGAGATTGCAGTACTAGGTTTAGTTAGAGTTGTACTAGAGCTTGGTCTCGTCAAAGTAGTAGAGATTGCAGTACTAGGTTTAGTTAGAGTTGTACTAGAGCTTGGTCTCGTTAAAGTGGTAGAGATTGCAGCACTAGGCTTCGTTAAAGTTGTACTAGAGCTTGGTCTCGTTAAAGTGGTAGAGATTGTTGCACTAGGCTTAGTTAAAGTTCTAGAACCTGGTCTCGTAAGAGTTGTGGAGATTGTTGTACTAGGCTTAGTCAAAGTTCTAGAGCCTGGTCTCGTTAGAGTTGTGGAGATTGTTGCACTAGGCTTAGTCAAAGTTCTAGAGCCTGGTCTCGTTAAAGTTGTAGAACTAGTAGCTGTGGGCCTCGTAAGTGTTGTTGAAGTTGAACTTCCACGCGATCCTTTCAGTCTTCTAGGAACAATTCTCCCTTTTAGATTTTGTAAATTTACTGCTTTGATATTTTTTCCTAGGACTCTTTTTCCTACTTTCTTGCTAGCACTAGATTTAGTAGGCACAGCTTGATTCTTCTTAGACCTACTCGAGCTTTTTCTATTTAATCTAGTACCTTTTATGCTAGATTTTTTTGATCCTCTTTTAGAGCTCCTCTTTGAACTCCTCTTTGAATTCTTTTTTGAGCTCTTCTTGGAACTCTTTCTCGAACTCTTCTTGGAACTCTTTCTCAAACTCTTCTTAGAACTCTTTTTCGAGCTCTTCTTAGAACTTTTTCTCGAGCTCTTCTTGGAAAGCTTTTTCGATCTCTTCTTGGAAAGCTTTTTCGAGCTCTTCTTAGAACTCTTTTTCGAGCTCTTCTTAGAACTCTTTTTCGAACTCTTCTTGGAAAGCTTTTTCGAGCTCTTCTTAGAACTCTTTCTCGAGCTCTTCTTAGAACTCTTTTTCGAACTCTTCTTGGAAAGCTTTCTCGAGCTCTTCTTAGATTTTTTCTTAGATTTCTTTTTCTTCTTAGATTTCTTTTTCTTCTTTTTGGCCTTCTTTTTAGCTTTTTTCTTCAATTTCTTGGCCAAACGCTTTTTCTTTTTTAGCGCCTTTGCCTTTTTCTTTGCCAATTTTTGCTTTTTTCTCAGCTCTTTCTTTTTCTTTTGAGATTCTTTTTCTTTTTTTGCTTTAGCCTTCTTCTTTTTCTCAAGTAACTTCTTTTTGGCCTGCTTTGCTCTCTTTCTTTGGAGCTTTTTATATTTTAGATTATGTGCATAAGGCCTATATTTAATTGAGGTAGCTGTTTTAGCATGAGACAAGCCTAGGTTTGCAACCAGTAAGCTTATGCATAGAATGTAGGACAGCCACTTTCTAATCATCTGAAATCATTGTTAAAGTTAAGTTCTCTCTCCAATAATTATCGGCTATTTACGGTCAAAAATTGACCTTTTTGCTTAGGTAAGAAATTTTGCTGTGTAACTGTTTGAATTAAAAAAGAAGACTGTGAGATTTGAAATAAGTTTTATTGAATAAATAGAATTTATTGATGCCTGTGAATATTGTCATCCAGAAAAAAAGAAAGGCCATCCTTGGCCCTCCGCAAATCACCTAATGTGAGAAGCTATCTCCCATCCTTGGATCCATTCTGTCTTCCTTGACCATTAGATATCGACTAAGTTAATACCAATCTTTTTTCCGTGTCCTGATCCTACCCACAATTTCAACTGTCCTTGTTGAAAAAAATGGTATCAGCGAAAGCAACACGTCTGCCAATTGATGACTGGTAATAACTTCGAACCCTCCAACATATTTTTTATGGACTTCTTCCTCGTCAAAAACTTTTTCAATCGAGACAAAGTCTTTATTTAAAGGCCCCATAAAATTATATGCACGCCTAGAGTATTCAAAACTTTTTCCATCAAAACTTCCCATGGTGACATTGTAGTCTCGCAGTCCCCACGAATGAACCACGACGTACGTCCCACAGGATGAAAACAGAACACTAATCACAATTATATTTAAAAATTGTAACACTAGTTTTCTAAGTTTCCATCTCATATTGTCTTACCTAAACCTTGTATCTCGTAAGATCTAGGCATGTAGAACCCGAGGCTCACAACCGACATAAAGAGGTCAAAAAAACTTGTATATTCTGTAATCACTAACTTTGAAATTTCTGAAAAGCCCTGCTCAATCGCTAGCTTATCTAGATGCACCACTTGTTCACCTGGCAATGTTCCCCACAAATAAAAAGGGGCTTTTCCATCCGCCTTAAACATCTTTGTGTGGTCAGTGGCCCGGCTTACTTTTACTGGGATATCACCCTTACTCTTATATCTAATTGTTGAGCAAGAGCATAAAGTCACAAGCAAAAGTAGCAAAATATAAAAATTGGCCCGCATCAAAAATACCTTTAATCTATTTTTCTAATTGCTACCTTCTATGTCAAAGATTGTTATGGATTGTTATGATCGGAATTTCGCTGCAATAGTCGAAACCCTGCAAGTAGCAACTACTTAGAGAGTTCTAACAAATCCTAACTTTTTAAACTGTTCTCTAATTACTGCGGCGTCCCCAGCCTATT
Organism: Bacteriovoracaceae bacterium; assembly: GCA_018649885.1. Classification (GTDB taxonomy): domain Bacteria; phylum Bdellovibrionota; class Bacteriovoracia; order Bacteriovoracales; family Bacteriovoracaceae; genus JABIHA01. Next base: position 28,731 of record JABIHA010000085.1, on the reverse strand, counting down.
AGGTGTAATTTTTCAATTTTTAATGTCAAATCTTGTTGAATTTTAAAGCTAAAAAATGAAGCACTAGCGCCAATTTTTAGTTACGAACATAAACGTTGAAGAATTTTGAAGGAGATACTTTGTTCAATTTTGAGAGGATAAAATCAGAGGCCTCTATTAATTTATCAAGGTTAATAGAAGTTTCAATGCCAAGGCCATTAAATAAATAAAGCAGATCCTCTGTGGCCACATTGCCGGATGCTCCTTTAGCATAGGGGCAACCACCAAGACCAGCTGAGGAAGAGTCAAAAACTCTAATCCCATGCTCTAGGGCCACAAGAATATTTGCTACGGCCATTCCCCTGGTGTCATGAAAATGAAGAGCAAGATTTTTAAAATCTACTACATTTTTTAACTGAGATAGTAACTTATCAACCTGTCCAGGAGTCGCCACACCAATAGTATCTCCCAATGAAATTTCATCAACTCCAAACTCCGAGAATTTTTCAACTACCAGTTTTACTTGGTCAAAAGAGACATCTCCCTCATAAGGACAACCAAACACTGTTGAAACATAACCTCGTACATTCAAAGAATTTTCTTTGATCTGATCACCAAGGGCCTCAAATCTTTTAAAAGATTCTTTAATGTCACAATTTATATTTTTTTTATTAAATGAGTTGCTAGTAGAAGAAAAGAGCGCAATATCACGCACACCAACTTTAAGAGCATTGTTTAACCCCTGCTGGTTTGGGGTAAGGCACCATAGCCGTTTACACTTGCCTTCTAGTATTGGCCTTACTTTTTCATAAAGTTCACTAGCATCCCCCATTTGCGGAATGGCAGACTCTTTTACAAAGCTGGTTACTTCAAGCTGCTCAACTCCTGAATCGGCCAGAAGCTTTATATATTCACACTTATCCTCAATGCCGAGTACTGTTGTTTCATTTTGAAGGCCATCTCTAGCTCCCACTTCAACAATTGTGACTTTTTGGGGTAAATTTCTAAGCATCCGTATCATCTCCACTTAGACTTAATAGCTCAACCTTCCCCTGGACTTGGTCACCTTCAGAGAAGAAAATTTTCACCACTTTTCCATCCCTAGGTGATTTTATGGAATGCTCCATTTTCATCGCCTCAAGAATCAGTAGTGGTTGTGATTTTTTAACTTCATCACCTTCAGAAACCATCACTTTTACAATTTTTCCTGGCATTGGGCTTTGTAAGCTGCCTCCGCCTACCGAAGACTTCTTTCTAGATGATTTGGAATCACTTGATATAAATAAATCTTCAATACCAGGTGCACAGATATGACTCTCATCTTTTTCTCTGCCAGCACTAATGCCAACCTTAAAATGTTTTCCACTTTCATCTTTTAAAACAATGAACTCACTGCTTTTATCCACTTCATAGAATGTGAACTGCTTGCCTTCAATTGAAAAAGAAATCATATTTCCTTTGTGCCCATAATCACAGGCCACAACTTTTGTATCATTAATTATAAATTTCTTTTCCATGGTCTTTATACATTCCTAAACATATTAAGAGATTCCTCTAACACAAGAGAGTCACGACATATGTGACTTGCCCCTGTTTCACTTACAAGGTTTTTCCCACTAAGTTGCAGTGCTGCGATTCCAAGAGCGAAGGAATCATTTGATACCTCAGGAACTCCCAAGCTATCGCCATTTTTATCAATAAAATCAGTATATGTTTCACCTTCTTTAAATTTGAGAGAATTTAAAATTCTTTTTAAATGATCTCTATTAGTTTTAAGTCCACTGAAAGTAATTTCATCCAGTGCAAGCAAGAGTTTTGTAATTGCAGATCTTCTTGTATCAGAATGTGCAATTAGTTTTGCTAGCATAGGATCAAATTCAACACCAACACTACTGCCATCAGCATACCCCGTATCAAGCCTCACACCATTTAAATGAGTAGTCCCAACTCTCTCAATTACACCATTTGTTGGTAAAAACTCATTGTCAGGATCTTCTGCATAAATCCTAACTTCAATGGCATGACCTCTAGGAACAAGATCATCTTGAGAGAAACTGATAATCTTGCCCTCTCCTATTTTTATTTGCCATTTTACTAGATCAACACCTGTGAGCATTTCAGTGATAGGATGTTCAACTTGAAGTCTTGTATTCATTTCTAAAAAATAAAAAGCACCTGATGTATCTAGTATAAACTCGACTGTTCCAGCACCTTCATATTTGACATGACTTGCGATGGCCACAGCAGTGTCACAAATTTTTTTTCTAAGCTCAGGATCAAGTGCAGTAGAAGGAGTTTCTTCTACAATTTTTTGATGACGCCTTTGAATAGAGCACTCTCTTTCGAAAAGATGGCGGTGATTTCCATGCTGATCTGACAACACCTGCACTTCAATATGTCTTGGGCTTAAAATATATTTTTCAAGCATAACAGTATCTATACCGAAAGATTTTTTTGCCTCCCTCATGGCAGACTCAAGAGAAGAAACAAATTCGTTTTCGCTCTCTACAACTCTCATCCCTTTCCCGCCGCCGCCTGCAGTGGCCTTTATCAGCACGGGAAACCCAATTTTTTTTGCCTCTTCAAGTAGAGTTTTCGAATCCTGCTTATCGCCAAAGTATCCAGGAATAAGTGGTGTAGCGATTGCGAATAATGTTTCTTTTGAAGCTTTTTTATCACCCATGATGTCTATCACTTTTGGTGATGGCCCGAGGAAGATCATATTTTTCTCACGAACTAAACTTGCAAAGGCTGAATTTTCAGATAAAAACCCATATCCCGGATGAATGGCGTCAACGCCTAGCTCGAAGGCCTTATGAACTATTAGATCAGCATTTAAATAAGTCTCTTGTAAGCTTCCTTCTCCCAAATAGATCATTTCATCCATCGAGTATGTATGGGGAAGGCCTATATCCGCGCTTGAGTAAATCCCAACGGTTTTGATTCCCATCTCTTTTGCAGAGCCGGCGATTCTTAAGGCGATCTCTCCTCTATTGCAAATAAGTAATTTGGAAATTTTTCTCAACATTTACCTCTTTTGATCCCAATTAGCTTTTCTCTTCGAAAGTATTGCATTCATTCCCTCTTGCCCTTCATCAGATACCCTAAGCTCAGATATCAAATTGGCAGTATATTCTTCAGAAGCACACACGGCTTCTAATTTATCAGGTAACTCCATTATAGAGACCTCAGCAATAAGATTTTTTGCTGCTCTTTGAGCAACTGGAGCTGCTTTTAAAAAGCTCATCACAAGACTTTCAACTCTTTCATCAAGCTCAGCTGACTCACAACACTCATGGGCCAAACCTAACCCCACTGCTTTTCTCCCACCAAATTTAGTTCCCGATAAGAAATAGGCCCTGGCATTTGAAACACCTATTTTGGAAATGACATAAGGAGATATGACCGCCGGAGCCAGACCTAATCTTACCTCTGTAAGACCAATTTTGGCGGATTCGACAACAATTGCGTAGTCACAAATACTAACAAGTCCAACCCCTCCTCCGAGTGCATGCCCATTAATTTTACCGATAATAGGTTTGGAGAAAAGATGTAGGGTTTTAAACATTTTAGATAATTCCAAACTATCTTTTACATTTTTTTCTTTGCTGTAGTCTTTCATCTGCTTCATCCAACTTAAGTCGGCTCCAGCACAAAATGACTTTCCCATACCCGATAGAACCACAAGTCTACACTTGTCGTCTTTTTCAAGAGCAGATACTACTTGGATGATCTCACTAATCATTTGATCGTTAAATGCGTTGTGAATTTCAGGCCGATTGAGAACTAACTCTACCACCCCTTTCTCATCAAACGTCACTTTAACAAACTTAGTATTCACCATTACATCCTAAAGACACCAAATTTAGCGTCATCGATTGGCGCATTGAGTGCTGCTGATAAGCTAAGCCCCAATACTTCACGAGTTTGTCTAGGATCAATGATGCCATCGTCCCAGATTCGAGCAGTTGAATAAACAGCTCCTCCCTCTTTTTCATATTTCTCAATAATAGGTGCTTTAAATTCTTTTTGCTCTTCTTCATTCATAGGTGTGCCGCGGGCCTCAAGAACATCTTGTTTTACAGTGAATAAAACACCTGCAGCCTGCTCTCCGCCCATTACGGACACCTTTGCATTTGGCCACATCCATAAAAGCCTTGGCGAGTAGGCCCTACCACACATGCCGTAATTTCCTGCACCAAATGAGCCGCCTACTATTACAGTAAACTTTGGTACATTGGCATTTGAGACTGCCATCACCATTTTAGCGCCGTGTTTAGCAATCCCCTCAGACTCATATTTTTTTCCCACCATAAATCCATTTACGTTTTGTAAAAAGATTAAGGGGATCTTTCTTTGGCAACATAGCTCAATAAAATGAGTGGCCTTAACAGCAGATTCACTAAAAAGAATTCCATTGTTGGCAATTATACCAACTTGAAATCCATAAATTTTAGCAAATGCACAAACAACGGTAGTGCCAAAATTGGCCTTGAACTCAAAAAACTCACTTTCATCTACAACTCTAGATATGACTTCTCGAATATCATAAGGAACTTTAGGATCTTTTGGAATGATTCCCAAAAGTTCTTCTGAGTTATGAATAGGAGGCAGTGCAATTTGTCTAGCCTTCTGTCCCCTCTGTTCACCAATTGATGTATAGACCAAATTTTTTACAATCTCTCTCGTTATTTCAAAGGCGTGCTCTTCGTCTTCCGCAAAATGATCCGCAACTCCACTTTCTTCAGTGTGGACTCTAGCTCCTCCAAGGTCTTCAGCAGTAACAACTTCACCCGTTGCCGCTTTAACAAGAGGTGGCCCTCCCAAAAAGATAGTCCCATTGCCTTTAACAATGACTGACTCATCCGACATGGCAGGAACGTAAGCTCCCCCAGCAGTACAGTGACCAAAAACGACAGAGACCTGTGGGATGCCCATGGCACTCATTTGGGCCTGGTTATAAAAGATTCTTCCGAAGTGTTCTTTATCAGGAAAAACTTCTGACTGAAGAGGAAGGAAGGCTCCACCAGAATCAACTAAGTAAATACAAGGTAAGTGATTCTCTCTAGCGATCTCCTGGGCCCTTAAATGTTTTTTGACAGTTAAAGGTAAGTAACAACCACCCTTTACTGTGGCGTCATTGGCCACAAATAAACACTCAACACCGCAAACGGTTCCAACTCCCGTAACAACACCAGCTGAGGGAGTATGAGAGTCATAGACATCCTCACCGGCAAGTGTTGAGAACTCTAAGAAGGCACTACCCTCATCAATAATTCTTTCAATTCGCTCTCGCGCTAAAAATTTATTTCGTTTTTTGTGTCGATCAACATACTTTTCACCACCGCCAAGCTTTACTGTCTCGTGCAGTTCGTGAACATGGTTTAAAAGTCCAAGGTGATATTTTACATTTTCTTTATAAGACTCTGAACCGGTGTCGATACCCGTCTCAAAAACAGACATTATCTACTCCAAGAAATTCATCAGGTTGGAGTGCAGTTTAGGTGTTAAAGACGCATATTGACAAGACCAGTCATGTCACTCCCAAAAACCATTAGCTGCAGAGCAAAGTTTAGCGAATAGATCGCCCAATTGTCATTTCTTCTCTACTGAGCGCCAATAAACAAAGTGTCCAACCTGGAATGTAGGTAATCCAGATTTCATTTCCAAGCCAAGGATCATTTCGGCTTAACCCTGGATAAAACATTCCTGCGCCAAACCCCATCTCTGACAAAAGAAATAAAAGCCCAGCAAGACTGAGAAGGACCCTAACCTCTTTGATATAGTAATCCCTAAAAGCTGTTCCAATTGAGCTGCTTCCCATAAAGAACATGAAGCTAAAAAAGATCCAAAACATTGGTTTTTTCTGAGGCAGAATATTTTCATAACAAATAGCGCCTGAAATCAAAATAGTCACTAGAACAAAAGAAGAAACTAAGAGCTGCTTTTTATCAAATTTAAATCCCTTGGCACAAAATACCATAAGCCCAATATAAGCCAGTCCAAAAAATAACATCCCCCCAAACCTGGAAATGGGATGCTCAGGAGAAAAGCCAGGGAAAGTACCTAGCAGAACAAAGAAAAAATCAGCAAGCCATATAAAGAGAAAAATACGGCCTAGAAGCTTGTGGTCTTTGCTAAGTTTAGGTATCAAAAGTGATACAGCAAAAATCGATGTGTTAACCATGTACTTGGCGACCCCTAGAGCATTGTAATTATCTGCTAACAGGTGTTGAAGAATTAGCACGGCAGCAAGTTCAATCAAAATGATAATGGGGAAAATCTTTCGAATAAAATCCATATTAAAAACCTCTATTTGCCACAATGTAGCTGGTTTTGAATTTTGTGCAATAAATTAGTAAATTTTTCGTTAAATTTAGATTAGCTGGGTAATTTATTTTGTACAAATTACTCCATTTTCTCACCTGCTGAAACAGTAAAAAAATCAACTACACCTAAAAATTAGAAACTATCATATTCTAGCTTTCAAATATCATTTAGGAGAGATTTTAATGAATGAAAGAGATTTTACATTTGTAGATTATCCCGAGCCACACATTAAAAGATCAAGAGAAATATTAAAAGCTCACCCCGAAGTAAGATCTCTCATGGGGAGAAACCCTTGGACGGCAGTTGTTGCGATATCTATAATATCTCTTCACTTTGCCATTGCTATTGCACTTAAGAGTTCATCATGGCCTATGGTGTTGTTATCGGCTTGGACTATTGGAGCCGTTATTGATCACGCCCTTTTTGTAATCATTCACGATCTCTCTCATAATCTAGTTTTTAAGGGCGCCACAAAGAATAAGTTAATGGGTATTGTCACAAATTTCCCAATGGTTATGCCCCCAGCAATTGGGTTTCGAAACTACCACCTCCTACATCATAAATACCAAGGAGAGATGGACTACGATGCCGACTTAGCAAGTAAGAGCGAAGCCAATTTTGTGGGAACAAACCCCATCAAAAAAGCACTGTGGCTACTTTTCTTTCCTATTGTTGAGGGAGTGATTAGACCCCTTAGAGTTAAAAGAGTTAATTTTTTAGAGTTTTGGAGTATTCTCAACTTGTCAGTCATTATGGCCATCAATGTATGGATTTTCACCACTTTTGGGGCCATGACATTTACCTATTTGCTTCTCTCACTTTTCTTTTCAGTAGGTCTTTCTCCACTTGGTGGTAGATGGATACAAGAGCACTATATTTTTGAACCAGGCCAAGAGACCTATTCATACTATGGCCCTCTTAATTACCTTTCACTAAATGTTGGCTACCATAATGAGCACCATGATTTTATGATGATCCCATGGAGCAACTTACCAAAGCTAAAAAAGATGGCCCCAAGCTTTTATGATGGCCTCTACTCCCATAAATCTTGGACAAAAGTATTAGTCACTTTTATTTTCAGTAAGGATATCTCACTTTTTAGTCGAATAATCAGGACAAACCACAAAGATAAAAATAGAGATGGTGGATACACTACAAAAGAAACTCAAAAAATTATGGAGTCAGCAGTCAATGTAGTCAGCGCCGATAGTTGCAACCCTACATAAACTGAGCCATTATTATACAATGGAAAAACAGGCCATTGTTTTAGGAGCATCAGGACTTATAGGCGGACACCTAATAGATTGTCTTCTGGAATCTTCAGAGTACCAAAGTGTGCTCTCCATTGGAAGATCTAAACTACACTGCGATCACCCTAAGCTTTCTGAGAAAATCATAGACTTTAAAGATTTTCCAAAAACTATTGAAGAGTTACCTCCTAACTCTCATTTTTTTTGTACAATAGGCACCACCATAAAAATTGCAGGTACTAAGGAAAATTTCAAAATTGTTGACTATCACTACCCCATGGCCTTTGCAGACCTGGCCAAATCACAAAACGCAGCCTCTTTCCATATTATCTCTAGTGTGGGGGCTAACAAAAGCTCTCCCTTCTTCTATCAAAAAATCAAAGGACTACTGGAGCAAGACATAGCTCAATTAGGACTAAGCTCACTATATATCTATAGACCATCACTTTTAATAGGAAATAGAAGTGAGCCAAGGCCTTTTGAATCCATTTCACAAAAAGTACTCCCCCTTTTCGATAAGTTACTCATTGGTCCTTTCAAGGATTATCAAACCGTGAACGCAAAAGACGTCGCCCAAAAGATGTATTTTGACTCTTTGCTATCACTCAAAGGCATTCACTACATTAGCGGAGAGCAAATAACACAAAAATAGATAGAAACTCTTGATCCCACCCTTCTAATTTCTTATAATTAATGTAAAAAAAGAGTGAAATCATGGAAGAAATGAGAACCAGTACAAATTCACATGAAATTATTTCTGCATTAAGTGAAGTCAAAAATCGTAAAGATATCGTCACCCTTTGGCAGAAGCAAGAAGGTAAAAGTCGGATTATATGTGAGTTCCTCCTTTTAAAAATAAGCCGCAAAGAAGAATCTCTTGAGCTGATCCCCATAATTCCTATGGAGATAAAGTTCTCTAGCAAAAGGCCTCTCTTCTTCTTCTCTGAAGGCAGAAAAATAGTATTCCAAATAGCTTTTTTTACCGAAAAAAATGGCAAGACCATATTCAACATTCCTTCCGAGGTTAAAATTTCAGAGTCTCGCATTGAGACCAGGCAAACCTTAAGAGAGGGAGGATTTTATTTAGAATTTTTTAAATTAGATGAATCAACTATGGGAAATTACAAATGCAGGTTACTTGATATTTCAGATGGTGGGGCCGGTATTTATGATAAATCTGGATTGAGTGCGAACTTTAAGAAAAATGACAGTATTGAAATTTCCAGAATATGCGGAAAAACACTTTCGCCTCCGTTAAAAGCTCGCATTGCCTATATAAAAGAAGCGCGAATTAAAAAGAAGCAGTTCTCTATGACCCTACATCGAATTGGTGTCGAGTTTACCCGCAAAATTGATTTATCGCAGTTTAATTGGCTTGATTATTAAAAGACAATTGGCCTTGATCTAGCTCCCAAAATGAACCATTAGTATAATCAACAATAAAACCAACCCCAAAATTCAATACATTAAAAAGGGTCAGCCAATTGAAATGCCGTGTAACTGTTCTTGTTTGAACTCCATCAGTACTTATATATTCAATTTGGTGGTCTCGGTCGCGATGAAGGTTGGCAATAAATGAACCACGCCCCATATCGATCCCGTCAATTTTAACTGAGCCTTGATCTGTATATGGAGTAGAGATTGAAACAGGGCTAGTCACGCCTGTGATCATGGTCCCGCAGGACATAAGAAAGAATGCTGGTATTAGAAGAGCAATTTTGTTCACTATTTGGTGCCTTTTCCCCCTATTATGAACATTTTCATCTCAAAGTTCAAGAGCACTCCCCCCTTATTATAATAAGAGTTTAGCTTTCCTCGCCCTTATCTCCTTTCATCAAAAGATCTTGTAATTTCATGGAATTTGAAACAAAAAGCGAGGGCCATTTTCAATAAATATTTCAAAATTCCACCCAATTCTACAAAAGGCCCTATTATCGCTTATCTCAAAATATCGGAGCGTAAAAATGAAATTAATTTTTTCCTATATCCTTCTACTCTCTCTTTCTACTTCGGTCTATGCCGGAGAGCACGCCAGGCACGACAACTCGACTTTCTGGTCTGATCTTCAAACGGCAGTGATGACTTGGGACTTTGATCTTATGGATATCTATAAGAACAACTCCAGCAAATCCATCACTGATACTATCTATTCAATCAAAAATATTGCTGATAGGCACACTTGGGCCCTAAAGAGACTTTCAGATATTTTTTCAAAGCTTGATGAAATTGACACCAAAATAACTCAGTTAAAACAAAAATACGACCGTGAAAGGAGCTTAGGTATAGAGCGGACTGGTTATAATGCAAAAGAAGAAGGGGTGATACTCTCTTTATGGAAATTGTATATAGACCAAGACCATCAACTCTCTATTTTATACAATGTATTTCATCCAAAAAATTATCACCTTGTGCCAACACAAGACTTCGCAAGTGATGATGAGAGAGATAAAATACTGAATGAGGCGATGTATATTAGCGGTAGTGCAGGCTTAACAATGTTTACAAATGCCTACAGATTAATCACATTTTTTGCCACCCGAGACTACACTTGGGAAAAACTAAACTCTGAAAATAAATCATTTAATATACCAGCTGGTGAGTTCGACAAAGCTCTAAACCTCATAACAGGTGAAAGAAAACTAGAAGAATTAGTCTCTGGACTTAGTTGGTACCAAGACAATATAGATCAGTTCCCGTTCGAAAGATCATTTTATGGAAGTCACGACTTTTACCAAATTAATAGAAGAGTCAATAAGTATGCCCAGGGTATTCAAAAGCTTTACTACCTCACATCTGACGGAGAAGTGAAAACCAATGATCAAGTGGCCAAAATTTTTCAAGAAATTACTAAAAAAAGAAAAATTCAAAAAATGATTGGAAATCCAATATACAAAATTAAAAAGACGCTTTCTCTATTGGGGGGTAATACTCAAATCGTAAAATCCCCTACCTTCGGAGAAATTTCAGTTGATCAATTAGCACCTGACTTGGAAATGGGAGATATCATTCTAACCAGGTCAACTGGCTATATTAGCAATATCGCCCTCCCTGGGTTTTGGACTCATGGAGCTCTTTATCTTGGCTCAGCAAAAGATCTGATTTATGAAAATATCATTGATGTTAAATCAATACATAAAATGTTCAAAAATACAGAAGAGGGATCAGTTTTTCGAAGCCTAAGCTCACCACTAATTTTAGAGGCCGTAGGAGAGGGAGTATCATTTACATCATTTGAAACTCTTCTCAGCCATTCAAATTATATATTAGTAATAAGAGTTAAAGGTGTTTCAAGTGAAAATAAAATGAATGCCATAAAAAAAGCTTTCGGATACCTTGGTACTCCCTATGACTTCAATTTTAACTTTGAGACCTCAAACCTTATTGTATGTACTGAACTCATCTATCAAGCCTACGGCGGTCATATAAAATGGAAAATGAGTACAGTCCCAGGCTCCCCAAAGGTTAAAACTTTAACGGCCACAGACATGGCAACCCATCTTTTTAAAACAGACCCCCAGCTTGAAATTGTTCTGATGAGTCAGAGTACTAAATCTGGTGATGTAAAATATATTTCGAAAACTCTCTACAATAAAGAAAGTCAGCAAGCTCAAAGCATTTATAAGACTATTTTTGAACCTGATTTAGAGCTTTAGATAAAATGATTCAATATTTTCTGATGTAAATCTGGGTGACAGGCAATTGCACCGTAGCCCGAAAGAGGATCTTCACCCTTTAGATCAGTAATGGTACCACCCGACTCTCTAATAATAGGAATAAGTGGTAATATGTCCCAAAACTCAAGTGAGCCATCAATCATGACATCGATTCTGCCTGTGGCCAGTAGAGAGTAACCATAACAATCTCCCCACGTCCTATGAAACTTTGTTTTTCGAACAAGATCGTAAAATCTGTCATCTAAATTTTTGTCTTTAAAGTACTCAGCACCACTGGTCGAGAGAACACTTGCCTCCACTGAGTCTACTTTACTAATACAACATTTTGAAACTTCACCTCTTTGATTTTTCCAAAAAGCGCCTTTCCCTCTATAGCCCCAAATGCTTTCGCCAAGGGCCGGAAGATTTATCATTCCAAATAATGGCCCAGACTCATCTTTCAGACCAATCATGGTGCCAAAGAAAGGTACTCCTTTAGAAAAGGCCCTTGTGCCATCAATAGGATCAATGGACCAAGTAAATTTAGCATCGCCGTTTTCAATATTCTCAAATTCCTCTCCAACAACATTATCTTCAGGAAAGTCTTTTGATATCATCTCCCTTATAAGGATTTCAGAGTCTCTATCAGCTTTGGTGACCTCGCTCCCATTATCTTTTTCCATGATCTTTAAATCACTTTGATATAACGGGGAGATAATCTCGCTAGCTCGCTTTACAGCTGCACATGCAAGTTCAAACCTTGGGTCCCTAATTTCGCTCACTCAGCACCTCCAATAAGCAAGCCCTAGTCTATATAATTTACAATCATTTATAAATTTTAAAATCATCAATTCTCCAAACTGGGCAATCTAGCTCCCAAATGCTACTCAATTTAATAACTGCTAAGGGGAAATTATCGTGAAATTTATTGGTTTATGCCTATTCATCGCAACGCTTTGCGTAAATAATATTGGTGCTACTACTCTTAATTTTCTATCCGATTTTACGATTCATACCGGAGAAGAAATTTTAGGCTCTGAGATTGGTGGTATCTCTGCCATCACATACTTAGAAAAACAAAAACTCTTCATGGCCCTTTCAGATGATAGAGGTGGCCGCGGAGATAAGATAACTTCTGCGCCAAGAGTCTTTTACTTTCAATTGGGTCTTGAAGATGGAAAATTTGACCCAATTAGCTTTAGCCCGCTTCTTTTACAAAAAGATCATACCTTTCCAGCAATGATGCTGGATCCTGAGGGGTTAGCGGTTACAAAATCTGGAAACGTTTTAATTTCTTCTGAAGGCTACGGCGCAATTGTCAGCCCTATGATTTTAGAGTTCAATCGTGATCTTCATTTTACTCGAAGATACCAACTCCCCGATTTTTTAATTTCAATGGAAGCAAAACAAATTGCCAAAAGAGGTGTGCAAAATAATATGGCCCTTGAAAGCCTAACCATCACTCCCAACCAAGCACATTTAATCACAGCGACAGAGTACAGCCTAAGACAAGATCAATCTCACGTGAAAAAGCTAGGACATGATCTCTCACGAATTATTGTTTATAAAAAATCAAAAAATGGATTTCGTCCCTATCGCCAGGCCCTTTATCCACTGGGTGGAGGAAGAGGACTTGTAGAGCTCCTTGCTATTAATGATAACTCTCTTCTCTCCCTGGAAAGAGGCTGGAACCCTAAAACCAAGAAAAATGATATCAGAGTATTTAAAACAAATTTCTCCAAGACAACAAAACTTGGTAAAAAAAAGATCCATATCCTTCGCAAGAAATTAGTACTAAACCTTGATAAAGTCATCCCTATGCTTTCTAAGGCAAATCAAAGACTTGATAATATGGAGGCCATGTGTCTTGGACCTCGTTTGAAAAATGGAAACCATACCCTTATTATTGCCAGCGATAATAATTTCAGTGATAAGCAAAGAACACTTTTTCTAATCTTTGAGCTAGTCCCCTAATTTAGCGTAGTTGGTATTAGACCTTTACCCCCTTGATTGTTAAGATTTATAGACAGGGAGCATGTTTGTGAATAAAGGACTATTCGATCTTTCAAAAAAAATTATTTCATACGACACCGTGTCCAACAAAGAAAATGTAAGCTGCTCAGAATATATTGCAGACTACCTAGATGGGTTTGGCTTCAAAGTAGACCTCTACCGCGACCATATGTTTGGTGATGATAAAGCACAAATTGTCGCCTCAATAGGGCCTGCAAACGGGGGCAATGGAATCATTCTTTCAGGACATTTAGATATAGTTCCCTTTGAAAACCAACCAGGTTGGGTTCGAGACCCACTTGTACTCACATTAGAAGATGACAAGTTATTTGGTCGCGGTACATCTGATATGAAGGTATTTATTACTCAGGCATTAGTGGCCCTAAAAAAGATCAACCTTCAAAAATTAAAATCCCAGCTAGTTTTTATTTTAACTTGTGATGAAGAAATCTGCTGCCAAGGTGCCAAAAGACTAGTTCCTATATTAAAAGAGGGTCTTAGTGAACGCCCATTGCCTTCACAAGCGCTGGTGGGTGAGCCCACAGACTTCAAAGTCTTTCATGCCCATAAAGGTATTGGGGTTTTTCACTTGATCACAACTGGGGTGGCAGGGCATAGCTCAAGGCCTGACCGCGGAACCAATGCCATAACAGATATGACAAAAATAATTAATGTCATCGATAAAGTCAATGACGAGTTAATCTCTGAGAAAAAAAACCTAGATCACGATCTCTATCCACAGTGGCCTTATTGTTCAATAAATATTGGGAGAATTTTCGGGGGAGTCGCAGACAATATGATCCCTGAAAGATGCGAAATTCAAGTTTCGGTCAGATCCACACTGCAAAACAATGCTGATACCATCATAGCTAGAATTAAGGAAGAAATCGGCAAACTCAATTTAAAGGGTCTTGTCTCTTGGGAAGGTCTTTTAACTGCCCCTGCTCTTCGAAGCAGTGACCAAACTGAGGCATTTAAATTTTTATCAAGCTACTACAATCAAAGTCAGGTGGTGGGAGCTCCCTATGTGACGGATGCGGGACATTTTTCTGATCTAGGTATAGATAGCTATATTTGTGGACCAGGATCCCTTTCTCAGGCACACATGCCAAATGAATCAATCCAGTTGTCTCATTTTGAAAGTGGCGTGGATATGATCCAGGCCCTAATAGAAAAAATGTGCCTATAAAATCTCAAATTTTGTAACAAACTCTAAAATTCCGACACTAATGGTAAAAAGGGGTTGTAGCATGGTAAAAAATCGAGTTTCTAAGATCATTGATAGAATAAGAAAAGAGCGAGGAGAAGTGGCGGAGATTCACCACGCCTTTCGAGATTTTCCTGAGGCAATGGAGGCCCATTTCGAGTTCTACCAGAAAATTATCGTGGGTGATAATCTCCCGCTTGAACGAATTGAAAGAGAGTTTCTGGCCGTTTCCACATCTGAGGCAAATAAATGTCCATATTGTATAGGACATCATCAAAAGGCGCTCGATAACATTGGAGAAATTGACTTGCCCTCTGAAAAAAAGGAAATTTACCGAAAATTGGCCCAGACCCTCTCTAGTGAGCCGCACAAGTCACATTTATTAAAAAAAGAATTTAACTCCATTCATCAAGATGAAAGTGCCTGGCAACATGCTGTTTTCATTGTCAGCTACTTCAATATGGCCAACCGGCTTGCCTTTGCCATGGACCTCGAGCTAGAGGAAAACTTTCACAAATCATGCCATTAAATTTGGTGAACAGTATAATTGGAGTTAAAATAATAACATTGTAAGAATAAGGTACAGGGAAGTATTTAATTGAAGTATTCAATTTTGTTATTTATTTACCTATGCTCTTCTTCCGTTTTTGCTAGAAACTTCTACGCCAGAACATCAATCGAGCTCAATAAAATGCACACGCCTTTATTTACTCTGGAGAGATCTGAAAATAAAAACTACCTCATCTATGAGCTAAACTTTAGAGAACGATTTATTGATCAAAAAAATCCGGTCACAGTCTATTGGGATATGGTGGAAAATGGAGGCAAACTAGAGCCTCTAAACTCCCTCGAAAAAAAGAGAGCTTACGGAATAGATATCCACGAAGTTAAAAAAGATAGCGTTGTATTTTCAATCCTTCCTGTTCCCGAGTTTAAACTCACAGTACAAAAAAGAATATGCAGAGCCGTAAACTCTCACTACGCCTTTTGGCCTAATGAGAAGGATCACTACGTGAAAAAAATATTTGTCCACATGAAATCATTTATCATTATTCCAAAGATTGAGCGCGTAGATATCGTGCTCAATCATTGTCATAAACAACTTACAAAAACCATTGTAATAGCCGAATAAAAGCCTATACAGGTCTTAAAACGTAAACATCACAAGGTGAAAACTTATTCAAGTGATCAGTAAAAGAACTTGAAAAGAGTCCATCAATGCCATGCTTTCCACGAGTAGCAGTAATCACCAAATCAAAATTATCTGATTTGAGAAATTCAACTACTTTTTCTTTTGTGTCTTGATGAAATAAGCAAGTAGTTTTAATTTCTTTTGGCTTAACATCACCACAAAAAATCTTATCTGAAAGATCTGACAGTGACTTCACAACAGATTTTTCAATCTCATCAAATTGATCTTCCATAGGATAAGAGTAGAGACTAAATTCATTAAAATAATAGTTAACTCTAAAAACATGAACAAAGTGAACTTCGGCATCTTTAAATATTGGGTTATTCTTCAACTTTAAAAATGTCTCTTGTGGTTTTCCGTCCAGCGGTGTGGAAATAGCGATTTTCATGTTCAACTCCTTTTTTATGATCTTATAATCTCCAAAAATACGGGATAAGGCCCTGAAAAAAGCGTCCATTTTCCATGATAAATGTCATTTTCCATAAGGTGCATAGAGTCTAAATAGTTAATATTTGGTTTCTACTATTGCAAATCTACTAGTTTAAGAAAATTCTCTGCTGCAAGTATAGAAGATTTTTTGACAGTTTTTCTGGTTAGTAAGTTGCTTCTAAAGGCCTTCCCATCCAAGGCCATAAGAATTTCTGAGATAATGAGAACCCTTCCACCCGAGAGCTCATAGAATTTGAAGACATTTGAAGAGCCAAAATAAGGCCATGCATCTTCATCAACATTATTGCCTTTCACGCCTACTATCACCTTCAACTGAGGATCCAAGTGCTCATTTCCTAACTTAAATTTCCTAAACTGGGCCTGATTAGATCGGCCTCTATTGACGTTGAAAAAATAGGTAGAAAAAGTCATTTTAGTATTTCCCGAGGTTAGGGGAAATTTTTTGAATCCAGAAAATAATTTTATATGATCTACAGACCTCCCCTCTTTAAGGCTTACCATCCCACCAAATTTCTTAACTTTCGCTACCGTTAATAAACTATCCATTGTTAGCTTGGCCAGACTGCCACTTATAACAGTCGCTAGCTTATAGGTCACAATCCAGGAGCGTGCTCTCTCATAATCGCTCAAACTGTCTTCCAGAAGCCCTAGATACCGATTTAAGGTAAGCCTCGTATCACCATAAACATCACTAGCTTTTTGATATTCAAAAGAATATTTTCCCTCGCCAACAGCGATAGAGCTTGGGTCAACATAGAAGTCTAGCGTTCGTTGTTCCGAAATACTGCTAGCCGCAAACAAAGTACTTTGAAAAATAGATAAGCCCACAATCGCCCAGGGGATCATTTTCAACAAAAATTTCATTAAATCTCTCTCTGTCCTAAAATCCTAATATCTAGTGCTATCAAAAATCTTTTATAAAATTAAGGCACCGTGTAAAAATAGCGTTCACTGGGCCAGAGCGGACAAACACAAAAGATAGTAACGCACTGCACTGTATACAATTTGTTTATTTCCAGTACTTTATAAGTGCTAGAAAATGGAGGAGTTCTTGATACCCGAAAGCCAGCTATACAGTTTCCTACACGAAGAGGACAACTTTGTTGTTCATTTCCTGGAAGGTCAAAAGCTGATTGTTGATATGGCCACAATCCACCAAAAGCATGGATATGATCTAGTCTATTTTCGAGATTGCATCCTCAGTGCCCAGCCTATTATTTCCTTTTTAAAAGCTGGTGAATCAGTAGGCTTATATATTGATAATGAAGAGCCCTATTTTAGGTTTAAGCTTGAAACAGGCGCCAATGGTCTTACCAGATTTCTGCTGCTACCAAAATCCCTCGACGAAATCCCCAAAACACTTCTAGGAAAAGGCAGGCTTACTAAAATTTTTCCAGGCACACATTTAAAGCCCTATACTTCTATAATAGAAGTTAGTGGCATGAGTGTGCTTGAAGTTGTTAACCATGTACTTTCTCACTCTTACCAAGTTGATAGTAGTGTCTACCTCGCCACTGAATCTGATCAATCAGTTATGATAACCAGGCTTCCTCCCATAAATGTTAATAAAAATGAGCTAAAAGAAAGGCCCAGTATCAATGCCTATTACTTACAAAAGAAGAAATTTCTGACAGATCTATTTAAAGAAGGCCTCACAGATAACGATGAAATTTTGAAGGCCTTTGAAAGCGAAGGCTTTACAATGATTAACAAGAAAAAGGTGAAGTTCTTCTGTCCATGCAGTAAAGAAAAAATGATTCTAGGTATAATGTCTTTAAATAACCAAAATCCTGATACTCTTTTTGATAAAAATCAAAGTGAAATTGAGACCGAGTGTGATTATTGCCATACCAAATACATTATCCAAAGAAGCGATCTCAGAATTCTTCAGTAGTTATTTAGACATAGGAATTGTTTAGAATTTCCCCTACACCACCAGCACCAGGAACTATATATTGAATCTCATTAAGACCACTTTCAAGCTCAGGATGTTTTCCTGGAATTGAAGCTAAGGCCTTTTTATCAGACAAACCTCTATCCATTCTAAGGGCATATATTTCAACATCAGGATGCTCACTTGAGAGTTTTCTCACAAATTCCGGTGTAACTATAAGATTAAGAGAAATAATTTTTTTGGCCTTTCCCTCCACCTGATTTTTGTAATAATCAACAACGTGACATAAGCTACCGCCAGTTGCTCCCATAGGGTCTGGAAACAAAACGATTGCATCTTCCACATCACCACCAATTTTAGATCCAGAGGCATCAACCCCTATGACCTCTCCATTATCATTGGTTTTTCTATTTAAATAAAAGTGGTCTTGTCTTACAAACTCAGGATTTAAAAGCAAACTGAGTTGCTCAAAACATAAGTGACTGGGAAAAGTCCCGGACCTGGCCAAATTAACTGTTACAACCCTTTGGTCATTTTTAATAACTTCGCCACTAAATTGTCCATTGGGATTTAGTGGTTTCATGCGGGTATCAACGCATATTTGTTCTCTTTCAAAATGATTATTTACAGCTTCGTTGACAAGGCCTGTGTAGAGTTCTTTAACCACCATATTAAGTATTGGCTGAACCATAAAAGGCATTGAAAATTTAGTTAGTAGGGATAAAAGATAGGGATTTTTTATGAGGTGGATTTTCTCGCCGTATAGGTGTTCAAACTCACATGAGTGATAGTCCAGATCACTAAATTGGATATCCTTCAAAGGGGCCTCCTCTAATTTATGCATTTTAAGTTGCGTAAAACTAGCAGAGGCCTCTTGTAATCAAAACCGCTTCGCGTTACAGGGCATGCGTCCTGACAAGTTGTTTAATCTTCTTATTCTTCATTTTTCTTAATTCTCTTTGGGCCATTTCCGAAGCCTTGGCAATCGCCTTATGAACTTCATGGGACTTTTGTGAGAGTCTAATAAAATTCTGTTTCGCCCAGAGATTTAAAGAAACGATATAGACATCTTTTTCCATCCCAACGACCCACTCAAGCTTCACTCGACCATTAACTTTTTCTTCGATCTTCTCCACATGATCCTTTATGAACAAATCTAAGGCCTGTGAATGATCAACTCCATGGTAAGAGATACTGCAGCTCATTAAAATTCTCCTTTATGAATGTTATGGAAATAAAATTCTGATAAGTAATTCATCATGATGATAGCTTATCGACTAAACCCGATGGTTGCCCATGATGGCCGGTGTTAAAAACCCTATAAAACCCCACTTCAAACTATGAGTTTTATCAACCTTCTGAGTGTCAATTGCCATAAGAGGCCATATACTTTTAAGCTATTCTGACAACAAGACAATGTTAAAGGAGATCACACATGTTAGACGAGGCCTTAGATGTAAACAATCTTCAGGTAGATGAATTTACAAGCGTTTGTTTAGTGGAGGCCGGGACAGACGATATGATTAAAGACCTCCTTGAAATTATGCAAGAAAAGGGTGTCAGACATCTACCCGTAAAGGAAGATGGTCAAGTTGTTGGAATTGTCAGCGAACGCGATATTTACTGCTTACGCTACAAACCGTGGTGGGATGAGCTCAAGGCCCGCGATGTCATGACCAAAGACCCCTTCGTCGTTCAAAGCAAGGCCCTTCTAAGAGAAGTCGTCTATGAGATGTCCACTCGCAAGATTGGATCAGCACTTGTAAGCGATGAAAATGGAAAAGTCTTTGGCATATTCACCTCTATTGATGCTCTTAACGCACTTATCGAGGTTCTCCAGTAATCAAGACTAGACCAGATACTGCAAGCCCCCAAGGATATGGTAAAACACTTCCTTGGGGGCTTGCACTTGAGTACAATAATTTTTTGATTAATTTTTATCGATAGCGAATATGAATTAACTGTTGAACATCAGTTTTGCCA
Organism: Bacteriovoracaceae bacterium; assembly: GCA_018649885.1. GTDB lineage: Bacteria > Bdellovibrionota > Bacteriovoracia > Bacteriovoracales > Bacteriovoracaceae > JABIHA01. Next base: position 8,780 of record JABIHA010000085.1, on the reverse strand, counting down.
GTTGATTTCTTTGAGATAAATTTAATGCTCATTAAAGTATTTTGAAAACATTTTTTTGTCTTACTATTAATATTTCCACTTACTAAATTTATTAAAGGGTTTTTAGAAATTTTGCCTTCTGCTTCAATAGTAAATGATGCCCTCATGGTCATAGGACTGTTTAAATTAGCTGCACATTTACTAAACTGAGGCAATTCATTTCTTAACTTATACCTAACAATATCAGGGTCTATAGTTCCAATAAGAAACATTCGTGATGGTAATCCAACTTGAACTTTCGATGCTTTTTTTGCAGCATAAACATTCGTAAACGCGAGAAAAAGTACCAATACTATTGTCGAGTTTTTCAATTTTGAAGCCCCTCTAAAACATTGTTTTGAGAATCATAGCATAAGTAATATTCACATTTTAACATAAACAAGATTTTGTAATATTTCTATGTCAAAAAAATAGACAATTTGTTGACAACAAGATCAAGCTACTAAAAAATTGATTTTACTAGCCTGCCAAATCGGATATGTCTGTGCAAGGGCTTATGTGAAAATAATTATTCATTTGATTTTAGTTATTAAACAACAACTTTATAAACTTCACCAATAGTAGTCATTCCTTCAATAATTCTTCTCGCTCCAACTGCTCTCATGGTGGTGTACTTTCCTTCAAAAATTTTCTCAATTGTTGTCAAATTCATACCTTCAACAAGCTGGGCCTTTTCTTCATTTCCAAATGGGACCATCTCATAGATGCATACCCGGCCTATAAACCCTGTCCCCTTACAACTATTGCACCCTACTTCTTTGAATACTTTTTTGGGAGGAGCAATACCTTCCTTTTTAAAAAGTAAGTTCCACTTATCAATAGGTGTATCTATCTCTTCACAACAATGTGAGCACAGTGTTCTCACAAGCCTTTGAGATAAAATACACTTAATTGTGGCATTGACTAAAAACATGGGTAACCCAAGATCAGTTAGTCTCACCAGTGAAGACATCACACTATTGGTGTGAAGCGTGGAAAAAACCATGTGTCCCGTAAGTGAAGCCTGGATCGCCATTTCTGCAGTTGCTAGGTCTCTAATTTCTCCCACCATTATGATGTCTGGGTCTTGCCGAAGAAATGATTTAATTGCATTTGAAAAATCAACACCTATATCTTTGTTAACCTGCATTTGATTAAAATTATCATTGAGCATTTCAATAGGGTCTTCAACAGTACATACATTGACTTCAGTGGTGGCCACTTGAGTTAAAGAAGTATAAAGCGTAGTCGTTTTCCCAGAGCCGGTAGGGCCTGTCACCAAAATAATCCCATTGCTATGTCTGATTATATCATTCCATACGGCCAAATCTTCTTTGTAAAATCCAAGAGAGTCCATTTCTTTATAGGTAAGCTCTGGATCAAAAAATCTAATGACCATTTTCTCACCGTGGTGGGTAGGAATTGTAGAAACTCTCATTTCTACACTTTCACTTTCAGTGATAAAATGCTTAATCCTTCCATCTTGAGGCTTTCTTTTTTCATCAACCTTCATTTCAGCGACAACTTTCAACCTGCTTATAATAGGTAGAAATACTTCAGGATCAAATCGATACACAACCCTCAAAATCCCATCAACTCTAAAACGAATTGTACAAAGACCTTTCTTAGGCTCTAAATGAATATCTGAGGCCCTTTCATCAAATGCAAATTGGAGTAACCAATCAACAATATTAACAACAGAAGAGTCTTCACTGGTAAGATTTCTTCTTTTTCCGAATTCAACCAATTTGTCCAGCTCATCAAGACTTCCTGCTTTTTTTAACTCAAACCGGCTTCTCTTTTCCTTAACCTCTATTTTTTTAATGGCCCTTTGAACAGAATAAAACTCTTGATGATAACGAGTAATTTGATCTGGGGAGGCAACCACTAGTTTAATTTCTTTTTTTAAAAACCGCGTTAGCTCTTGATACCAGTGAAGATTGAATGGCTCTGCTGTTGCCAAGGTCACAGAATCTTTATTCACAGCTATTGGCAGAACTTCAAGCCTCTTGGCATATTTATCTGGAATAACAGAAGTTACAATAGCAGTGTCGATTTTCATTGCATCAATATAGAGATACGGAAAACCTGAGGCTTTCGCCAGCCACTTAGTCATCTCTTCCATAGTAATAAGTTTTGGTGGCACAGAGCTGTCTTTTAGCTTTGCTAAGGCCAGAATCAAAAAAGGATGCCTTGGATCTTTTTCAAATCTTTTCAGTTGTTTCTTGGCCTCAATTTCAGAAATCCAGCCCATTTCAATAAAATGTGGAAGGATTTCTCCCAGAGACATTTTCTTCGGAAAGTGACTCCATTTTTCAATTTTTTCAGCAGCACCCATAGACACAACTTGTCGGCTAAACTGCTATATCTGGTAAGTAGAAAGTCTATTTTTATCAAATAAAAATAGTTACTTGAGTGATCTATTTGTATTTTGCCCTATAACAGATTTCTATGGCCCTCATATATTCAATTGCAGGCCAGCCATGTAACTCAAAATAGTAGATCATCTTTCTATAGTTTCTTTTATAGGGGTCTTCTTCACTAAGTACAAAACGTTTATAGTGATCGTCGTAGTATTGATCTGATAACCCCTCATAATAATCCACTCTATCTTCAAAGCGATGTGTAACACACTTCATGACCTCTATATCTAGGAGCGGAAACCGCTTAATCCGTGGTGGACCAGCTTGGAGCTCAAGCGAAATGATCAAAAAAAGTAATATAGAAGCTACACCCAAACTCAGTCTCACAATAAACCCTCTTGTTGGGCAAAAGGTAATATGGTGCTCCCGATTTCTCAATATCATTGTAAATTTTATGGTTAAAAACTGTTGAAATGATTTCTTCCAAGATTTCAACAACTTTAAAAGAAATGAGACCTTGGAAAAAAGCCTTCGCCATAACTTAAAAAAAAACCCAAAGGCCACCTTTCCATCAACTTTCCAAGCTTTATGACTGCTGGCTGAGAAGTTCCTCCAAAATAGTACCTAACATCCTCTTTAATCATTTTTTTTAATAAAATTTTATAGGCAACTTTAGAAAACCCTTTCCCAATAAGTGTTTTTGAAAATACAAACTCCATGCCAGCCCTTTTTCCAAAAAATGGATCAGTCCCAATCGACATGCTGAACATTCCTAGCACTTTTCTTTTTTTATCCTTGATTATATAAACGTGAGAATCCCCACTTCTTTTTGCCTCTGTCAGTTCTTCCCTCATACTTTTTAACTGGCCAGGATTTGTCGCAAACGAGCAATATTGCGGATTTCTTGTAAAGTAAGATTTATAGATCTTCATGACCTCATCAACTTCACCCTTTGTTTTTATAGAGTCGCAAATTAATCCAAACTCCTCAAAGTTGTCTTTAGGCCTATAGGCCCTTTCCAGCTTACTTAGACCAACACTAGGTACACCCATTTGAATTAATGCCTCAATATTAAAACCAATCTTTTCAAAAAATAAGAGTTTGGGTTTGTCTTGTCCGTGAAGCCAAAAAGTTGTGTCCTTTCCATAGCTATTTGAATATTTTTTAAAATTAGATTTTATCCAATTCCAACTTTTTTTGGATTTAGGATTTTCGGCAGTATAGATTTTATGTTCTGTTTTCCCCAGTGAGCTATCTTTTTCTTCAAAAATCAAAAAAATGGCTTGGAGTTTTCCCCGATGCCAATAACTTTCAATAATTCCACCTTCAGATGCCTGATGATAAAACTTATTCATCATTTTTTTTATGGCCTTAGTAGATTTTGCATCATTAATAAAACCTCTATGTCTTTTATTTTGCAAAATTTGAAGCCGAACCATTTCATTAATCATTTCAGTTTTTTTCATATATTAGCCTGTTGTTAACATTCCACAAGCTATACCTGTTACTGTTTCACGTAAAAGAGTTGAATCTTTTCTCTCAAGTGCAATTAGCTGCAATAGATTGAGAGGATGAATCATTGATGATCGGTAAGAAATACTTTCAAGTAGCCAAGGTCTAAACCAAAGCAGGTCTTTTTGCCCCGTAACCTCTTCAAAAAAGAATACTGTATTTTGGTATTCTCTCAAAAATAAATGATAATAGTGATCTGCTACTTTTTTATCTAACTTCGATTGATTTAAATAAACCCTAAACACTGCGAGCTCAACTTTAGCAAGGGTAAATCCTAGAACCTTCACAAAAGATTTAAGGAGATCGCTTTCAGCATGGGCGCGCATAATATGATAGCGATCGGTTGGGTTCAGCTTGGCCCAAGCACTTCCCACTCCCCACCAGGTAGGGAAAAGTACTCTTGTTTGAGTCCAACATAAAACCCATGGTATCGCCCTCAAATGTCTCTTTGCTCCCCCAGTTGTTCTCTTACTGGGTCTCGATCCTATTTTCAACTGATCAAGATAACCATAGGGAGTGGCCTTCTCTACCATTTCAAAAAAATCTGAAGAATCCCAAGTTGCCTTATACGACTTCATTATATGACTACAAAATTTCTCTACACTCTTTTTACTACCGGCATCTTTCAATCTAGTTCTTGCAGTTCCCAGCTCATTGGCAATTTTGAGCACTTGTCCTCTCATTACAAGTGAATTTCCAAAATTCCGTGCAACCATCTCTCCTTGGCCTGTGGCCTTGAAAATTCGAACTGCACTTTTGGGCCACCACCTAGTTTGCTCCTTTATAGATCCTCCACCTCTTTCAACACTTCCCCCTGAACCATGGAAGAAAACTGGAGTAAGCTCCCATTTCTTAAAAAACTTATCAAGTTTATGGAGAGCATTGGCAATAAGATACCGACTTGGGAAAACTCCATTTTCCTTTGAAGAATCTGAGTAACCTAACATCACTTCATACCTTGAGTTCCACGTCCCTTGGTGTTTTTTTAGAGTTCTGGATTCAATCGTAAAAAATTTCTCTAAAATCTCACATGAATCAACCAATGCTTTTTGATTTTCAAAAAGAGGAACTACAGGTATTTTATGTCCCCCCAAAACTCTTCTCATTAGCTTCACACCGGCCAGCAAGTCTTCATGAGTTGCAACCATACTAAGAACAAATCCTCTCACGTACCACTTAGGATCATGACCAATAGAAATGCTTTTTAAATACATGAGCATTTTCTCAATCGTTTGATTTGGCTTTTTTAGAGCGATATGAACAAGCTCACTATCTTCTCTAATCTCAAGTGGCATCACAAGTGCCGGATAGAGCCAAAGCAAGTGTTCTACCTCTTGCAATTCAGGTGAATCACATTTTAATTTACTGAAATAGGCCTTTTTCAACGATTCAAAGTTTTTTGTAAACTCTGCTACAACTTTTCCATCTTCAGCCTTAATGGCCTTAGCACTATCAAGCAGAGCTTCTAATTTCTCTAACCTACCAAGTAGGTCACCCGTTTCACTTTTTTTAGTACCTAAAAGCTCAACCGTTGCATGGCAATTTCGAAGCCGCCTTTTAATAAATTTCTGTAATTTTTCTCTCGATTTTTCAAGGCACATTTTCATCGTTTTAGAATTTACACCTGGATGTCCATCCTTATCACCTCCCACCCATGTTCTAAAATGGACGGTCAGCCCCCTTGAGAGTAGATTTACTTGCTCCTGAAGAATTCCTTCATTTAATACAAAGGAAAGAATATAATCGGCTTCATCTGCAACAGTAGGTTTCTCTGTATTGGCCATGGGAATTTTCAAAAGTAAGCTAAGAAGGTGATACAACCTCTCTTTAATATCAGAAAACCCTTTAGTAAGAGAATATACGAGCTCTTTTTCCACGTTCTCAAAAAGGGAAACCACATTCGAGGCCCTCGCTTCTGTAGGGTGAGAAGTAAAAACATAAATAATGGCATAGGGCCGTGTTTTAGAAAGAGTCAATTCTTTTTGGGAGAGCCTGTGAGAGCGGTAAGCCGTCTCACATCTATTAATTAACTCAAGCATCAAAGAATAACTGTGAGCAATCTTAAATAGGTCTCCACTATTTTTCTTTTTTAAACCAACTAGGTTTTTATTTAAAATTTCATAACTTGATTCAAGGTTGGCCTTTCGGACCTTGACCATAGATTGTCTAATTTTTTCCACATCTTGGTATAATTTTTCACCGTACTGATTTCGAATGACGTCCCCTAAGACCTCAACTGAATCGTGTACTAAAGACTTTAACTCATTAGATAAAAAGGTAGCCACTACAATCTCCTTAAGACGAATGAATTATTATAGTTGAGAAACTAAGATTTGGAAAAATTACTCCATCGTTTTTTCAATAGACCTTAGTCTTTTATGCTAATAGACTACTAGAATGCTAGCTCGACCTCCTCTTTACGCCCTCATTGCTCTTGCCATTTTCAGCACAGGCAGTGTTCTCTACTCCTATCGCCTTTATAAGACTGCCATCAACGACGGAGAAAAATACAAATATATTTCAGTCGCTATCGTAGCAGTTATCTCAAGCATTATTTTTTTAGCTCTAATCAAAAGAGATCTGCTTACATAATCCTTTTGTAATTACAAGTACTTGCATGTGTCCATTTTTTGATATCCCGTGTTTTATTTACAAATCTAAGGCCTCCGTAACCCCATTAATCTTAGAATAAACCTATGATTAAGCTATTTTTAATTTTCTTCATTCAATCTCTGCAAGCGACAACTGTTGATCTTGAATTACCTGGAGAAATTATGTCTCTTGTCCCTGCATTCTCACAGAAAAAAACTGGGATTTGCTACGCAGTCGCTGCCTCCCAAATGGCGGAAGCAAAATTAAAAAGTGATCAAATAACAGATGGAAAATTGCTCACTAATGACTCTCTCTCACCCCTTGGGAATGCTATTATCTCAAAGTTTTTATCTGAATCAAGATTCGTATCAACTGGTGTTGATAGTGGATTTCTTGACAAGGCTTACGAGGTTTCAATATCTTTAGGTGCACTTTCTCGCCCTTTATTTATTAACCCTCATACAATTTCTCAGTGGAAACTTGATAAATTAAAAAAGTACTACGATGATTTTCAGGTAGTCCGAAATCTCCCAAAAAATAAAAGAAAGTATGATGAAAGATATTATTCTCTCACTCATAAATTAACGAAGTATTTCGGTGGCTCTTACTTTATTAAAGAAGAATATATTCCTTCGACATCAGTACTCGCCAAGGCCCTCACTTCACATTCTTACCAAGTATTTCTATTCGAGTTGTTTACATATTGGAGTGAATTGCCAGGAATTGGCATAGATTTATCATCTCTTCCTTATAATATAGAAAAAAATAGTGACGAAGACCAATTCAACAATTTGCTCATTTCAAACTTTACTAAAATTAACCCACTACCAGCAGGAATTGGATATTGCCCAGACATTCACTGGCCTGGTCTGTCTAATAAATTCCGCTGCCAAAGACCGAACCACGCATCTGTTGTTACAGGAATTGTTTATGATAAGAAAAGTCAGCTTGTTGAAAAAGTGCAAATCAGGGACTCATACCCTTGTGATTCGACTCAATCCTATCCTTGCTCAACTAGCCACGCTAAATGGGTGCCCTTCTCACAATTCAAGGAATATGTTTGGAATTTCTACTATTTTTAAAATTAAACCTTTCAGAAAAGCAAGCCAGAGACGACTTCACATTGCACTTGAGTTCTAACCTCCTTTCCATTTATTTCAGATTCTTCCACAAACTCACCACCACCATGAGATTCAAAATCCATGGACAAAGAAAAACCATCACCGCTAAGAAAGTAGAAAGTATCTCCATTGCCTGAAGCAGTTACATCAGCGACCCACATTCTCTCACTCTTTCCACTAGGACTGATTGTTAAATAAGCTTCCAGGACACCTTTTTTAGTTTTATTATCAACCCAAGAAGTATATTCAATAACACCATTTGGATGTAGACACGAAATGCTATCAATCACTTTTCCACGTTCAAACTTGTCTCCCTGGTAACAAGATAACGCCCCATTTGAAAGACCAAACCGATCATGAATTCTATTGCTTTTGCCTGATACTTTAATTTGAGCAGTCATACTCTTTTGCTCTACCGGAACACTATAACCATCATCATAGGTTAGCTTAAAAGAAACCTCATAATTTTTATCACGAGCTGTGAAACTTTTTATCACTGCTTCGCCTTTAAAATCTGCAATTTCGAACTCAGAAGTTTCGAGACCAAATGAAAGACTTAGATCTCCTCCTTTGATATCTCGATGCCCTTTTTCCAAATTTACACCTACCTGTAGCTTTTCTCCACTCTGACCAACAGTCAGTATTGGTTCGCTCCCACCATCAAAGCAGCTAATTTTTGAATAATTTGAGCCATAAGCTAATCCCACAGAAAATGCGGCTACAACAAATACAATTTTAAACATATCAAGATCCTTTCCCCCTTGTTACTAAGTGAGGCTCAAAATGGACACCTGAACTTCAACAATTTGAAATAATTACCTTCATATTTCACCTCCAGCGTCAAAACAGTCCAGCGGACTGTTTTGACGCTGAGAGGTATGTGACAGAGGCGGACTCCCCAGTCCGCCGAGAATCAAGCACTAAAACTCCCAACATCTCTAAACCCAGAATCCGAAAAAACTCTACCCCCACCTCCCCAGTCCTTCCGTGCCTCCAAAAACAAAAACCCAGCACCCAATCTCAAAAAAGACCAAAAAAAAATAATTGGTGCACCTCCAGCAGCAAAAAAGTCCAGCGGACTATTTTGATGATGAGAGGTATGTGACTGAGGCAGACTCCCCAGTCTGCCGGGAATCAAGCAACAAAAACCGAGGACTTATTTCAAAAATTAACC
>JABIHA010000058.1 GCA_018649885.1 Bacteriovoracaceae bacterium | reverse complement strand
TGAACAAAATTGGTTAAGACTAAATTTTCAGGGAGAAATGGTGAATGGTGAAAAAGGAGTGATAACGGGAACTTATTAACATCTTGACTGACTGGGACTATGGGGTATTCTCCAAGCCGGAACGGCTTTTAGTCCATTGGGAGAATTTTTATAGACTTTGTTTGAAAATATTTTCCGCTAGGTTTAGATCGGAGTTAGAAAAAAAACAATTAGATTTAGAACTTAATCAAATTCAAGTCAAACATGAGATATTTTTTAATATGATTCCAAATCCACTAGTTATTATTAATTCATGTGGAATTATTCAGTCAGCAAATGCAAAGACGGATGAATTATTTGGATATGCGAAAGATGAACTGATTGGACAGAATGTAAGTGTATTAATGCCATCTCCTGATGCTGAAAAGCATGATTCATATATTAAACAGTATTTAAGAACAGGTGTTGCTAAGATAATTGGCACTTCAAGACATGTTAATGCCTTGAAAAAAAATGGAGAAAAATTTCCAGCAATAATTGATATTTATTCTTTTAAGTATGATGGTGAAATTCTTTTTGGAGGGTTTTTATCTGACTTCACAGAACTAGAAGAGGCCCAGAAAGCACTAAGCCACTCCAGGAAGTATGTCGAGGATATTCTTCAATCGCTTTCTGAAATGCTCTTTGTTCTCAATTGTGATGGCACTATTAAAATGGTTAACAAAAAGGTTAGTGAACTATCTAAGTACTCTGCAGGAGATATTGAAGGGCTACCTATTGGAACACTTATTAAGGAAGAGGACGAAAAATTAAAAATTGATAATTTTGCAAGATTTTACGATATCATTGAAAAAGGTGGTGCAAGAGACATTCGCGCCTATTGTATTACCAAATCTTGTGAAAAAGTCCCAGTACTTGTTTCAGGTAGTATTGTGAGAGATGAAAGTGGGGAAACCACAGCTGTTATTATCTACGCAAAAGATGCAAAGGACTCTAAAATTCTCAGAGAGCTACAAGTTGCTCAAAAAGTATTGGAAGAGTTTACGGATTTTCCAGTAAAAAACCCCGCTCCTGTTATAAGACTTAATACAGATGGAGAAATTACTCTGGCCAATTCAGCTGCAGAAAACTTTTTTGATGACAGTAAGCTTGTTGGGCAATGCTGGTTTGATTTATGCAAAGATGTAACAAGGGAAAAATTAAGAAATGTGACTCAGTCAGGAACCACTTTTCAACATGAAATTAGTCGCTCCAATCGTAACATTCGATTAGAATATGTTCCTTTTGGGGAAAATGTAATAGGAGTTTATGGATTTGATATCACCGAGCTAAAACTAGCACAAGGCCAGTCCATACAATCTTCAAAACTGGCAGCATTGGGAGAGATGAGCTCAGGATTAGCTCATGAACTCAACAACCCGCTTTCATTCGTAAAAGGATTTAATAATAGAATTAAGGTGGTCCTTGAGAAAAATGAAGAGAGCATGAAAGATGATATTTCTGAGCTTGTAAGAGAAATCGGTTACGGAGCGGAGAGAATGAATACTATTATCTCTCATTTTAGAGATTTTTCTCGCCTGTCTGAAAATAAATTTGAATTGGTTAAAGTTAACGAAATTGTTGAGCGTTCAATGGAAATGTTCGCTGAGCAGTTGAAAATGAAGTGCATTGCTGCAGATTTACAGCTTTGTGAGGGGCAACCTGAAATCGCAGGTGATGGTAATCGTTTACAGCAGGTCTTTGTTAATTTAATTTCTAATGCCAGAGATGCACTAGACTTAGCTGATGAAAATTTAAAGAAAAAAATCATTGTATCTACAAAAATCTGTAGCGACAAAGTGGTTATCTCTTTCCAAGATAATGGGACAGGCATCTCAAAAGAAAAACTTAAAAAGGTATTTGATCCATTTTTTACAACAAAAGATGTTGGAAAAGGTACAGGCCTTGGATTATCGATTTCTGATGGTATAATCAAGGACCACCATGGAGAAATCGTAGTTGGCTCTACTGAAAGTGTGGGGAGTAAGTTTTCTATACACCTCCCTTTGTTGACTGAAGAAGAGAAATCTAAAATTGAAAGGATGGAAAATGCAGATTAATATGAATGCCCAGGAAGACCATCAAGGTAAGCTTAAATCGGATCAGAAAACTCTAGGAGGCAGTCGTAGTACTAGTCTTTCCCTCAAGCATATTCTAGTGGTGGATGATGAGCCAACGGCAAGAAAGTTATTAGGAATGGTGCTTGAAGACTATTATAAGGTAACTACTTGCGGAAGTGTTGATGAGGCTGAGCAGGCTCTTGAGGAAAGTGAATTTGATCTGGTCGTTTCTGATTATTTGATGCCAGACAAGACTGGAATAGATTTGGCCAATTTTATAAAGGTCAAAAAGCTTTTTATTACACTTATTCTTATTACAGGTCATGGTGCTGAAGAAGTAGAAAAGATGGCAATGGCCGCAGGTGTTTCAGTTATTTTAGCTAAACCCATTGATGAGAAGCTTTTGATAGAAACAATTGATGGTCTTCTGGAAAAAAAATCAAATGATTTCAATGTTTGAACACTACAGTAGGGTATTCCCCCAAGCTTGCATGATGCCCTTGGTGATAATCTCTAGTGTTACGGCCTAAAAAATTTGGCATTCAAATGGAAGTTCAAACTCTTCTTCATCTTCCATGGCCTCATGATATAAATCAAAAACCTCTTCGCTTACCTCACAGGTTTTGACAACCTGACATTTAAACTTACTCCCAGTTAGAGTAGCTCTCGAGGTACCTTCTCTCCTTGTTGATGTATCAACTAATTTACCAACACATTTAAAATTTACTGCATCTTCACTGTAGGATGGCCGGCAATTGTCTCTAGATAGGCCACTTTCCAGTGTTCTTAAGGCGTCACCTCTTGTAGGCAGGGTGCTCGCAGTACTGTTAGGGTCCAATTTGTAAGGGAATCTAATCCCCGTGACCTTAAGAAAAGTACCAACTCTCGAGCTTTTATCAATGTGTTCATCCGAAACTGTTTCACTAAAACATGTTTCAGTTTCATCGAACCCGAGGGTGAGCTCTACTCCGAAACTGGAAAAAGAAAGAATACTTAAAAGCGCGAAAAGCGTAATTGATTTAATCATGAATGCTTCCTTCGTATTGTGCAGCCAGAGACTAACACTTACGAGAAATTTTCAAAGAAAATTGAAAAATTTCCATGAAAAACCCAGGATTTATAATTTAGTTTGTTGAGCTACAAGTGTATAAGTATTTAAATATTCGAGATGGTTTTTGGAACACTTGTTCTACCGTAAGTTTGGATAGCTTACACCGTTATTGATCTCCCAAATGGTGGTAAAGTTCCATCCTCCTGGATAGCTGGCCTGTAAAATTAAATTTGCCTGAGTCAGCCCTATAGCAGTACTGGCCTCCGCACAACCAACGGGTGGTCCAACTCCGCATGCAGTATCTAAGAAAAAGCTATCTGTTACAGTGGCGCCAGCATCTTTATCTGCCACAAAGCTTGCTGAGCTTGTATCTCCATAGACAGAGCCGATGCTGAGTCCATTGGTTATTGAATCAGTCGCTGCTGATAAATTTCCTACCCCTCCACCAACTGAAGTCTCTCCCTGGATTAATCCCGAATTTTTGACATCAGATATTGTTGCAGTGTTTGAGCTCTGTCCTACAATTCCTCCCACATCATCGTATCCAGAAATATTTCCTGAATTTGTGGAATTAGTGATGGTGCAGTTATCGCAATCTCCTACCAGCCCTCCCACATCATCAGAGTTTGATCCTACATAACCTGAATTGCTACTTGTTGTAATAGTGGTTCCATTTTGGGCAATGCCAACTAATCCACCAGTATCATCTGCGGCGTTTACCACATGTCCGTAATTAATGACACTGGTGATAGTTGAGTTGTTGGCATCCCCAGCAAGGCTTCCCGCTCTTAGGTTATTTAAACCAGTTACAAAGTTATGTAAGCTTAGGTCACTTACTGTTGCTCCATTGATGGAACCAAAAAATCCAGAGTCAGTTGAATCATTTTCTATAAAGAGACCCTGTACGGTTTTAGAGTTGCCATTGAAAACCCCTGTAAAAGGAGCAGCGTTACTGCCAAATGGAGTCCAGCTATAACAAGATCCCGAGGCATCAATATTGTTGTTTAAAATAAAATTTGATGTTGGTAGTGTGGTTGCAAATTGAAGTTGTGCAAGAGTTTCGATTTGATAAGGGGCCCCACCAGTCCCATCTCCCCCAGCAAAGCTAGTTGCTGCAGTGACCTCCGTGTATGTCGTGCAGTCTTCAAAACTAAGAGTAGGATAATTTGCTGCACTTTTTAAAACCCAGTTTCTTCCACTGGTAAAATCCCAGCCAGAATAATTTCCTTCTACACTCATCTGAGCTGCAGAATACTCAACTCCACCGTTGGTATCATCACAGCCATTGCCTAGCTCACAAAGTCCATCTAAGAAATAGCTATTGGTGATGGTTCCCCAGTTTAATCCAGTGATTCCTCCTCCTGCACTCAAGGTGGAAGTAATATCTCCTCCATAGTAATGGGAATTTTCAACATAAGTGTTAGCATCCCCAATTCTTCCGACGATTCCACCCGTATTGTTATTTCCTGAAAGGGTGCCTGTTGAGTAAGAATTATTTATGATGATACCTGTCAGAAGGAGCCCTGCTATTCCCCCATTAAAATTATCTCCACCAGAAATATTGGACGTTGACGATGAGTTCAAAACCATTGTGACATTACTCATAATTGCTGAAATTCCACCATTGTAGTCGAATGGCCCTGTATTTAGAACTGTCCCTGATGACCTTGCATGACTGATGACAGCTGAGTCCATGATTTTACCAGAGATGCCACCTGCAACTGCACCTGAAGTGGTGACATTTGATTCAGAGCTTACGCGGTGAAAAAATGGTCTTTGACCGGTAAGACCACAAATTCCCCCAATGTAGTTAGCTCCTAGCACAATTCCTTTGGATGCTACATTGGACAAGGTGCCGTTGATGAGGGTTCCAAAACAACCCCCTACTCTTTCATCATTTGTGTCGACATAGACATCGCAAAATCCATTTTTAAAAACCACTCCACCAGCACTGTAACCTCCAATTCCACCAATATGTTTGGCTCCTGACAGTGAGCCTTGGACATAAATATTTTGCATTGTTGTATCGCCATTGTTTCCACCAAAAAGCGACAGGATACTTGGATTCGCAGATGTCTCAGCAAAACCAGAAACCCAGACATCGGTAAAGTAATGACTTGCAGTAGTAGACGAACCGAAAACTAGGCCCACATAACCTGTATCTGAAATAACTCTACCTGTTACTAAAACATTTGAAACAATTGCTGGACCAGTTCCAGCGATAACCCTTCCGGTGAGGCCCCCGATATAGGGCTGGCCTCCGGTTTGTTCAACAAAAAGATCTGTTAGATCAAAATTTTTCACAAGCCCATCATCGATTACCCCAAAAAATCCTCTGGGGGTTGCCACATCATTTTCAAGAGAGAAGCCACTCACAGCATATCCATCTCCATCAAAAACACCACTAAAGCTAGAAGGTCCAATGGGTGCGAAAGAGTAGCATGATAGATCTATATCAGCGGTTAACTTATAGGCCTTTGTCACATCGCTGCGAACTTCATTTAATTGCGCTCTTGTACTGATGAGGTAAGGGTCACCTATAGATCCATCTCCACCATCAAATGCACCAAAAGCTGCAATGGCCGCAAAAGAAGCGCACTTATTCATAGTGATCGTGATTGAAGAGGTGTTCGTTGTGCTATTACTGTCAACGTTAATGGTTACTGTTTGTGAACCATTACCTGCAATGGATAAATCAGGTGTAATTTCAAAATTTCCATCACTGCAATCCACATCGTTGTAAACAATATTGACTCCAGCGGCTGCACCATTTAGCGTGGCAGTTAGATTTGTAGAGGTAAGTGAGCATGTTCCCCTGAGTGAGGGGGAATTGTAAGTGGTTGCATAGCCATGTGTGAAGACCTGAGCATCTCCGGTAGTGATAACATTACTTGTTTCAGTTTCAAGGGCCGTACCAAGCGTTGTTGTAATATTGGTGGTTACAGTCATAGTTATTGATCTCGAAGAGGGCAAGGGCAGCTTGGGATCAATGGTGACAGTTTTACTTGAACTATTGTAACTAAAGTCAGTGGGGAAGCTAATCCCGGTATTTGTATCAAGCAGTGAAATGTTGCTTCCAGAAAGAGAGAAAGTACTGATTGCGTGAGAAAACACAGCAAATAAATTTGAATTAGGTTCATGAATTGTAGATCCAGAGACAGGAGAAAAGGCCGTTACTGTAAGACCTACACCTGTTGTTTGGACCTGTGTACTTTCTGTACTGCCATTACAAGTTCGACTAAGTGTCGCTGTAAATGTTCCCACTGCAGTTGGAGCTGCTTGTATTTCAAAGTTACAACTGGTTCCTCTTTTTAAATCTTTGATTCCACAACTATCGCTGATAATTGAAAAGTGAGATGTGTCACCAGTAAATGCAGCTGAGCTACAATTTGGAATATCTTGTGTACCCATATTGATAAATATCACAGTCTTTGTAAGAGTTTCTTCTGATTTAAAAAGTGTGCCATAGCTGGTGATCGAATTTGTAAAAGCAAATGCCTCAATTTCAGTTTGAAGAAAGCTATCATCTACACTACTTTTGCTTACTACATTACAAGCAGCAAATAAAAAGCTGAAAAAAACCAGGATGAAAAACTTCTCTTTTATATATGCCTCCATAGAAGTCATTACATGGGCACTTATCGGCATTTTTTCAATAGCTTATGAGATATTGACACGAACACTCGGGTAAGGCAGCAGTAGGCCATTTTTGAAAGTTAGGTGGGTGATGAAAATAGGATTAAGAAAATGGGCCAAGTATCCAGAATATATCAACTGAGTAGAGAATTCAGCTTGCTGGACACTTAATTTTTTGTGCTGTAAAAGTTTAAAAATGAAGGGTAAATTTGAATCACTAAATTTAAAACAAGAGTTGTTAGAGAACTTAAAAGAGCTTAATTTCCATTCTATGACTCCTATCCAGGCCAAGGGACTCCCTGTAGTGCTTGCTAAAAGGGATATCATTGCCAAGGCTAAAACAGGTAGTGGAAAAACAGCTGCTTTTGGACTGGGCATATTAAACTCACTTAATATTTCAAATACCAGGGTTCAGTCTCTTATTTTATGTCCTACCAGAGAGCTTGCTGAACAGGTGGCAAAAGAGATTAGAACGCTTGCTAGAATGCTAAAAAATGTAAAAGTACTGACCATTACCGGTGGCACTCCCGAGTACCATCAAGAAAAGTCTCTAGGTCATGGTGCCCATATTATTGTGGGAACTCCTGGGAGAGTTCTTAGATTACTTGGAAAAAATACCTTAAAACTTCATACTGCTAATTCACTCGTTTTAGATGAAGCAGATAGAATGTTGGATATGGGGTTTCAAGAGGATATTTTAAAAATTGCTCACGAAATTCCTAAAGATAGACAAACTCTCTTATTTTCAGCAACTTTTCCAGAGGCCATAAAAGATCTTGGACTTGAACTTCAAAGTGATGCGGAGCTTGTTGAAGTGGATACAGAGCATTCTAAAGACATTATTGAACAAAGTTTTTTTGAGCTTGAATCTCACAAGGATAAGGAAGAGGCGTTACTTAGAGTCTTGGCCCATTACAGGCCCGATAGATTTCTGGTATTTTGTAAAACAAAAATCATCTCAGATAGTGTTGCCAAATTTCTAAGGCAAAATAAGGTATATGCTGAGGCGATCCATGGGGATTTACTGCAAAATGATAGAACCGAAGTGCTTACAATGTTTTCAAATAGAAGTTTGTCCGCACTTGTGGCAACCGATGTGGCTGCAAGAGGGCTTGATATTCAAGATCTTGAGCTAGTTATTAATTTTGATCTCCCTTTTAGTCCAGAAGTTTATGTTCACCGAGTAGGTAGGACTGCTCGGGCGGGAAAAAAAGGTATTGCCATTAGTTTTTTTACAGCAAAGCAAGTTGACGAATTTGAGGAAATTTCGGAGATAAGCGGCAAAAAATTTCAACCCCAGTCTATTAAAGAGTTATCTAGTGCAAGCGAATATGACTTAACTCCACCTATGACCACTATTTATATTAGTGGTGGAAAGAAAGATAAATTGAGACCTGGGGACATTGTTGGTGCTATCGTTGGAGAAGTTGGGTTAGACTTTAAAGAGATTGGCAAAATCTCTGTCACAAATGTTACAAGCTTTGTCGCTATTGTTAGCGAAAAGGCGGAAGAGGTAGTCTTCAAACTAAGATCTGGAAAAATTAAAAATCGAAAATTTAAAGTAGGTTTTCTCTAGTCCACATCTAAACTATCTTTTGAAAGTTTTTTTGACAGCGTAATGATAAAGCACGTGTTTTGGCAACCCCTGTCGATTTCAAGTGAACCACCATGTTTTTCAATAATTGTTTTTGAGATGGATAGTCCTAGGCCTGTTCCCTTTCCCGTTATTTTGGTGGTGAAAAATGGATTAAATATCCTTTTTCGAACTTCCTCTGAAATGCCATGTCCACTGTCGGTAATGGCCAGGGTGAAAAAATCATCACTTTCAGTCAGTTCAATTTTTACCCATCTTTCATCTAAGTCTTCCACGGCGTCATATGCATTTCCCAGCATATTGAGTAGCACTTGTGAGAGTTGAACTCTGTCACATTTAAATACCGTTTTGAATTCTTTTGAATCAGTATTCACTTCAAGCCTGGTGTCATTGTTTTTAAAGCGCTCTGAGCAGAGTCCTAAGACATCACTGAAGATTTCCCCAAGTGTAGTTTTTTCTAAGCTAAAACCACTTGAGTCCCTTGAAACTGTTTTCAGACCATTGATGATTTTGCTTATTCTATTTACCGTCGTTTCAATATCTGAGATGACTTTATTAACAGAATCCTCACTAAGTTTACCTTTCTTAATGATCTTTTTTAAAACATAGGTAGAGGATGAAATGATTGTCAACGGATTATTAATCTCATGGGCAATCCCTCCTGCCATTTCTCCTAACGAAGCTAGTTTTGAAGAATTGATGATTTTTTCTTTTTGAAGGTTTATTAAATTCTCTCGCAGTTTAAGCTTTATCAAATTTTTGAAAATTAATATTTTTCCAATCTCTTTTCTCTTGCTGTTAGTCAAGTCTTTGATAGATATAGAAATTGGAACATTTTCGCCCTTTAAATTTACCATGTAAAACTCTTCAATTGCCGCCTCTAATACATTTGTTTTTTTCTTGTGACTTTTCAAAACAATATCTTTGACCTCCTCCATATTTTTGTTAGAAAACTTTTTTAAATCGTAACCGAGTGTTTCAACAACGGAGTTACTGCAAAATGAATACTGGTTGTTTTGGTCAAATACAAACACAAAATCCTCAAAAGAATCCAAAATAGTTTTAAGGAAAAAGTTATTTTCTAAAATGAGACTACGTTCTAACTCTTTGTCAGCTATTTCGCGCATGGAGGCTTTGACGCTTTTTATGACAAACCAAGCAGCAACAGCGTAGGCAAAAAATCGGAGGAAGTGCCATCCCCACCAGGCAGCGTCCCAAAGTTGAGATTGTTCAAACATAACTGCAGCGAGTCCAAAAAGAAGGGTGTGAAGGAAAAAAAGGAAATCATCGAAGTTTCTCTTTTTCACAAAATACAAAATAAACTTCATAGAGGTCAGGATCAGGAAAATCCCCCCCATAATATTGAGTGCCTTTGCCCACATTGTGAACTGACCATTTCTTAGCATATTTGGAAAGATATGAGGTTTTGATATTACGAGAAGGCAAAGTGCCACAGAAACCAATCCTATTCCCATGCACCAAGAAAGTTTGATTTTTGTCCTTAGAGGGCGAGGGAGAAAGATCAATACAAAAAGAGATCCCCCCCATAGCGTGGCCATACTGTGAAGTAAGACAAATTCTTTACCAGCGTGGACAAATGAGTGGAACCCATCAAAAATTCCCATTCCGAGTAACGCCATGGCGATAATATAGTTATAAGATGTTCCTCTGCCATTCTTTTCCAAAACTATGAGCGATGATGCTACCAAGAAGGCGATAAATGAGCCTCCGATTTCAAGAGCAGTATGAAGGGGGTAGTGAACTAAACTCCAGCTAGAAAGAAAGGTCCTCGATGCGATGAGTGAGAAGATGTGTATTGATACACTTAGTATTATCACACCAACGAGGTAGTAAAGGTCGCTGCTGTTTTTGAGACTCTTTATCATTTAATACCTCAAAAAATGTATATACTATATAATCGGTCATTTTTAAGTAATAACAATCAAATTTTCCTTACTGGAATTTAATAAAATTGGTCATCTATATCATTTTTTAGAGATAGGGTGGTTTTTATTTATAAATAACAGGTATTGATTTACGGGGCAGCTATCGTCTTCTTTGTTTTTTGCTCGAGTGCCCCAATCTCTTTTTTGGTTCACTGTCGATTTTAAACTTAAATTCTTTAGATGGCCTTTTTGATCGCTTTGGAGAATTCTTCTTTTTTGCTTCCTTCGCGGAAGCGGAAGACGAGTCTTCTGTTAGTGTAAATAGTGTCTTCAACTCATCTTGCGATAGATCTCGCCAGTCCCCAACAGGCAAATCTTTAAGGCCCACATTCATAATTCGAACGCGCTCAAGCCTCGTTACCTCAAAATTAAAATGTTCACACATACGGCGAATTTGGCGATTCATTCCCTGAATAAGTGTAATTCTAAAAACATCTGTAGATTCTTTTTGAACCTTACATTTTTTTGTCATAACTCCTAGAATGGGTACACCGCTACTCATACCCTTAAGGAAGTCCTCGGTAATGTGCCTATTTACTGTGACTAGGTACTCTTTCTCGTGATTGTTGCCAGCGCGAAGAATCTTATTGACCAGATCTCCATTATTAGTAAGAAAGATCAAGCCTTGTGAATCTTTATCCAAACGACCAATGGGAAAAATGCGGGTGGGGTGACCTACGAAGTCTACAATATTGCTTCGCTCGCTACTCTCAGTGGTACTAACTATGCCAATTGGTTTATTTAAAGCAAGGAAAATCAAGCGTTCCTCATCTCGGGGCTCAATCTTTTTTCCATTAACGTTTACGCTATCACCTGGGAATACCTGGTCACCCACGCCGGCCTGTTTGCCATTGATGATAACTTTGCCTTCGTCAATGTAACGATCTGCCTCACGTCTCGAGCACATGCCACTTTGAGCAATGTATTTGTTTAATCTGATTGATATTTTGTCTAACATCTATCTTGTACCTTCTATGAGCTGAGCTTTTGTAACACACCCATTACGTAATTTCATTTCTTTCTAGCAAGTCTAACTATTTAAAAATTGATAGAAATAGTGGTTTTTGGTCATTTTTTTGAGCTTGTCGTGGTATGACTCGGGCATGGCAAAAAAGAAACTACAATCGGGAACCGTACTGAGTGGGATATCACCTAATATCCTTTTACAGCACGTGGAAAATACCGCCCCCTTTTTATTTAAAGGGGAGATCGATAGCAAATCTCCAAAATGTGAATACCTAGAAAAACTCCGCTTCTATAAAAAAAACCTAAAACTCTTAAAAAATATTGATTTAGCCGAATATTTTCATATCTGCCTTTGCGCCCATTGGAGTACTGCTGGAACCTTTGTTCCCACAGACGTTGATAATCAAATTCGAGAAGGCCTTTGGAAACACGGACAGATTCTAAAATTTATAGAGAAGATGGCAAAAACCACTATGGCCTCTTGGGAGTGGGATTACTCACAGGTTACCAATAGAAAATCCTATAATAGCTTAAACCATCAAGTTATGAGCACTCATGAAGGTACCTGGTTGAGTGTGGCCATCGGTGCATACTGCGCTCTTGTTAAAAATCGCAAAACCCAGTTGGCCTCACAAATGGCGGAGCTTATTCTCCTTGAAATTAGAAAAGAAGAAAAGATACTACTTCAATTGAGAGAAGACCGAGACCACTTAAATTTTTTACGAGCGGCTCCCCTTATGGCCCATAACTTCGGAGACCTAGATAGGGTGGTAGACCAATGGCAGATGGATTCTAGTGATCCATTTTATCAGGAAATCTACAAGCTAGGTCATACTCTCAATAGCGCCTATTCACCCATTTTGGTTTACACAGGAAAAGTTAACAAAGAATTTTGCTCAAAAGAAAATCATCGCCACATGTCTATGAGGCAACCTAAGTGTATACGAAAATCCTACAAGTTTTTGATTCCGGTGGGGCCATTTATGGATGATTGGGGCAAGGTTTTAGGGGAAAGTAGTCTTTTATCACTGACCGAAAAAGCTGAGATAGTGGCGGCCCTTTTTGAAGGATACAAAAGACAAGACCAAGCTTTTGGCTATATTAGAGGATTTAAGACACTTTTAAATGAACTTGATGACGGGCTAGACACTTTCGAACAAGATCTTCCCTATGATCTTATTGCAGATATAAAGAAATCTAAATTTTCCGAGCTTGCATACATTTCAAGAGAAGAGTTTGAACAGGACTACAAGATGCGTCTGTCTGAGTTTATCTGTCCCATCACTAATATCCAGTTTTAGTCTCTGTTCATTTTTGTCTGTTATAGAACTTACTTTCGATCCATCGATTATTGAATATAATAACTATATGACTGATTTTGAAAATTGCTCTAGCTGCAAAAATATTCCAAAGACTTTGATGGTGGAAAAGCTTCACACGCCTAAGAGGTTACCTAAAGAGGTAAGTGAGCTTAGTACCATTGGTGGATATGCTACAGATGGTGAACTAAGAAAGTGTCAGCACTGCCTTACTTATTATATCTATCACTATGATCACGACTCAGAGTCTGGTGTAGGCAATGGATATACTGATGAGGGGATCACGCGTATTTCTAATGCCGAGGCGAAGAAGATGCTTCCAGATTTACTGAAAAGTGCTGAAGCTTCTCTTGATTATTGGCAAAAAGATCTAGATCGACCTGCCTCACAACAATTTATTGTTTCCCACCAAAAGGAAGTTACACGCCTCCAAAAAGAAATTAAAATTTTGAAGTGAGCTACCAATCAATAGGAAAGTAATCTTTTAAAAATTTACCACACCAATGCTTACCTGTATTAATTCCATCAAAGAAAGGGTCACATACTCTTGCTGCACCGTCGACAATATCAAGTGGTGGTTGAAAATCGTGAATCTCAACTTTCTTATTGGACAATATTGCAGGGTCTTCATCTGTAACCCAGCCCGTATCCACAGCATTCATGTAAATCCCATCTTTTGCAAAATCTAACGCCGAAGTGTGGGTCATCATATTGAGTGCAGCTTTGGCCATATTTGTGTGAGGGTGGCGGTCTTCTTTTTTAAAGCGGTGAAACTTCCCCTCCATCGCCGTCACATTCACAATATGTTTTTTTCCAGTGTAGTCTTTTCTCATAAGTTTGATTAAACGATTAACCAGGACAAATGGTGCTACAGCATTGACTAGCTGAACCTCAAGCATCTCAGGTGCTTGAATTTCTCCAAGTCTTAACCTCCAGCTATTGGATTTTCTAAGATCAACTTGTTGAAGATCACAGTCGAGCTCTCCTACAGGAAATACTTCGTCACTAACAAGTGAGTTATCAAAGCTATAGGGGATCTGAGAAAGCTCCGCTGATGCACGAATTCCAACTCCTGGAGCGTCACTATGCCAGGCAACGGGTAAATTTTTGTCACCAGATATGTGCGCCTCAAGTTTTCCTATACACGCGTGATGCTTTGACAAAAGACTTGTTGCCCCAGCAGTTAAAACCCTCTCTGGGTTTCTTTCATATTCCATAAGATGGGAGTAAAATCCACTAGGCCTTCTGACTGTTTGGGCCGCATTGTTAATGAGAATATCTAGACGCTCATATGTCTTTTCAATATATGTAGCAAAAATCTCTACGCTTGGGGTGTGTCTAAGATCCAGCCCATAAATTTGAAGGCGGTGACCCCATTTTTCAAATTCTGGCTCTTTTGAGTATCTAAGGGCCGAATCAACGGGAAAGCGAGTTGTGGCAATGACCGTTGCACCTGCTCTAAGGAGTAGGAGAGTGGCCTGGTATCCAATTTTAAGTCTAGATCCAGTGATCAAGGCGACCTGGCCTGTGAGATCGGCTTTTTGATAGCGTTTAAAATAATTTATGTCAGCACAGCTTTTGCACATTGTATCGTAGAAGTGGTGAACACTCGTGAACTTTGCTCTACATACATAACAATCGTGTGGAGTATTGTACTCACGCTCAGGTGAGTCATTGGTGTTAGCATTTTCAATCATTTTAGGAGCGACAAATACATCAACTTCTCTAGCTGAGCGTATACCTGTGGCCCTTCTTGCTCTTTTATTTTCTGACTTGGTAACTTGTCTTCGAAGACGTTTCACATCTTTTTGTCTTTTTCTAATTTCTTCTCGGTCTGGTCTTGAGAGTTTCCCAGATGCTTTAAGTAGATCAACTCTTTGTTCTTCAGACAAAACAGTAAGCTGCTCGCTATTTTCACTAAAGCTTTTTAGTACCTTAAGGGCATTTTCAAGCTCTTGCTCTGAAAACTCAGTTTTGATTAAATCGTCTGTATTATCCATGGGCTAGATTGTTAACATGTCTCATTTGGAAGTTCCAGAAAACTTAGCTGGGCGTAATGCTCCTCTTAATTATTTTGAAGGGTTAGTCATAGCATTTTAATGACGCACATCGCGTTTAGAAGAGGGGACTTCGCTTTGTGGGATGCCCCCCGTTGCCTGCCTATAATCTAAATTCTTCAGGCAAACTAAATGTACCATCATGGTTTCTTACAATACTTATGGTGGTGATTAACTCTTCAAACAGCAGAGGTCGGTAAAGGTGAGGATAAAAGGCCAAGGCACCGGTACTTTCATATACAAGCCCTTTGCCTAGTTTACCCTTACTCGAAATGGCGAGCACGTAGGAATCAGCTGTTAAATACTTATTCATGACATATTTCAACTGATCTGGTTTTGAGAAATGGATAAAGCCTTCTTCGGAGAGTGAATCAGGACTATAGATTCCTGTTTTCGAAAATTGAGTCCAGCTTGTGTTTGTGATGGCACAGATGACAAAGTTTTTTGAGCTGTATTTTCCTCCAGCGTAACTGAGTGAGGATACTAAGGTGATGCAAAGAGTGATTAAAATTTTCATGTTAATTCCTTTGGGTTTGTTAAATTTGGTTGATTGTTTTTAAGCTTAGAAGTATTGTGCGTAAATGACCTATAATGAAAATAATAGTTTCTATATGAGTAATAATCTTAAGCTAGAGGATATCAAATCCTTTGTAACTATCGGAAATTATGGAAGTTTTACTAAAGCAGCCCAGGCCTTGGGTGTTTCCAGGGGTCATCTATCTAAGCAATTAAAGAACTTGGAAAGCGAGCTGTCAGTTCAATTGGTAATTCGAACTACAAGGTCACTCAGTCTGACTGCGGATGGGCATAAATTCTATAGGCGTTGCAAAGAGGCCCTTGGAGGCATTGCTGGCGCCGTCGAAGAGGTTTTGGACAACTCAGAAGAAATGAAGGGAAAGATTTTAATAAATTGTGTGGGAGGTATTATTGGTGAAGATATAATAGCTCCGCTTCTTGCTGATTTTGCGGCCCTCCATAGGGAAGTTGAACTTGAGATAGACTTCAATAGCTCTCGGGTTGACTTGGTTAAAGACAAGTATGACCTTATTGTGCGTTTGGGGAAATTAGAAGATTCAGAGTTTATGGCAAGAGGACTAGGATTTGCCTGCATGAGTGTTTTGGCCAGTAAGGACTATCTATCTTCCGCGCCAGCTCTAGATTGTCCAAAGGATTTAAAAAAGCATAATTGTCTCACTGGAAGTATTTCAACTTGGTCTTTTACCAATCGCAAAAACCAAAAAACGATTAAAGAAGTTAGCGTTTCAGGAAAATATTCTTGTAAAAATGGCCGCGCATTAAAGAATGCCGCCTTAAAAGGACTAGGTGTTGTAAGGCTTCCTGAAGTTTACTGTAGGGAGGAAGTGGCCAGTGGAGTGCTAGTTGAAGTCTTAGACAAGTGGGCCCCTTATAGGGTTCCTATTCACTTACTTTATTATGACAAACAGTATATGCCTGCAAGGCTTAAGGGTCTTGTTGATTTTTTGCATGAGAGATTTACATTAGATTTTAAGGATTGAGATATTCGCCAATGGCCTGCTGATTGTTCAATGTATAGACAAAAATAAGTGAGCCATTGCCTCCATCTCCATTGGGATTATAAATCAAATTATTTCTGGTGCATGCCATAGAGGTTATTGGCCAATTGAGTGCAGTTTCCGTTGTGGTGCCAACATTGTATTGATAAATTCTACCAGTATCCGTACTACAGTAGTAAATGATATCTGCTGTCGTATTATAAGCTAGTCCATGTATATTTTGGGCAACTGAGGCGATCACAGTTTTTGTTCCACCAGCTGCAACAGCATAGAGATCTTTTTTGCCATTTTGAGCTCCAATAAAACGACTATTGTTACTATCCCATGGCCAATACATTGCTAAAGTGGCTGATAGTGTAGCAAAATCACATGTTGAATAAGCAGCGCCATTTGCGCAATTGAAAAGATTTGCGTATTGGCTGGTACCAACGATCCCTGCGACATGCCCCTGAGTAGCGGTGGTGATATTATAGGTTTTTAAAACAGTGTTATCGGGAAAACTTGTGCCATTGTAAGTCCCTTTAGTGACAAGAAAATCGGTACCGTTATTACCAATGAATTGAGGGAAGTAACCCGATTCAATATCGACATCATTTGTTCCATCGGCAAGTGAATAGGTGGTACCGCTTGTCGGGTTACCAAGCCAGCTTTCCCATAGCCCTGAAGTTCTATTGGTTTTGACAACGTAATCGTTTATAGGAAGATAAAGATTCCCTGAACTATCTAGACCAAAATTAGGCATGGGTTGGCCATAAGATACAGCATAGTGCTTACCTAAAATGGATGAGCCAAGGCTGTGTTTTCCATAGCTATCACCATTTCCAACAATGGTATTAATATTTCCATCCACAGCAAATTCTCTAAATCTAAATTCACCTACATCGTAGGCGACAACTTTGTCTGTGGAGCCGTCTCTCCACAGTTTAATATTTTGTACTTGATTGAGGCGGGCATTAGTTGCAACTCCACCATCACCATAAAATTTTGATTGGAAAAAAATTGTTTGAAGATTTCCACTAGAGTCGATGGTTCTAATAACACCGTTATCGAGAAGGTAAATTGTACCGGCAGAAGAAACGAATAAATCCCAAGGGTCTACAGTACAGCTGGTGGCAGCTGTTCCATCTGCACAAGTTCCTCTGCTTCCAGTACCAATTATTATGTCAAATGATTTGGTTGAAGAATTATATTGGTAAACCGTTGAGGTCTCACGCATCAGCATATATAGCTCTCCATTCATACCCTGTACAAAGCGGCTACCCCATTGCCACCATGTGGACACCGCGGGGTGTGTAAAGGCATTCGCAGAGCCCAGACTTTGAAAGGTTGTTGGGTTTAGAGTTGCGGTGTAAGCTGGCAAAACGTTGGTCTCACACCCTGTAGCTGATTCTCCTCCAAGACTAGGCCTCCCTGTCGCCATTGTGATGGCACTTGTAAAGGCAGAAGTTGATAGGTCAAACTTAACAGCAAAATTAAAAAGACTACATTTTGATAAATCTTGTGTTGGTAGTCCGGCGATACCTGTACCTCCCGGATCAATTGAAGCAACTTGTCCGCTGCTGGCAACAAACTTTCTTATTCTAGATTTATTATTACTAGTTCCTCCTGCTCCGTCATAAGTACCAAAAGCTAGAATTCTCTCAGAGGCAAAATAAAAATCACCGTTGGGAGTAAAAAAGAAAGGGTCATGATCAACATAAGAGCGGTAAGCAGCTGTAGCTGGAGGAGCAGTAAAGGCAAGGTTTGTTGGAGTGACAATTGTGTCACTGTAATCAGAGCCACCACCAATCCAAGTTGAGATAGTATTTGCAGTAAAATCAACCTTTAAAATCCGGTCCGTCATTCTTATGTATAGATCATCATTATAATCGAGTACAATGCCTTCCACGTAATTAAGCGTAGCACTTGTAGGCGCGCCACCTTCTCCTGAGTAGGTACCAGTATAGGGAATATACACTGATAATATTCCCGTAATGGGGTCAACTTTTAAAATCCCTTTACTTATATCACGAAAATAAACGGTGCCATCACCTCTGACAACAAATGATCTTACATCAGGAGCTGTTATACCGGGATTCCCAGTTCCAACAACTGCTGAAGTTGCACTTGCTCCAATACCATCACCGGTTTTGCCAGCAATAGTTCTTAAAAATGGCACGTTAATTGAATCAGAAGTTGCGTAGTTTAATGAAGAAGCTGAATCGGCCACTTCGACTTTTACACGATAGTAAGAAGAAGTAGGGGAGCCAGTTGTCCATTTGTAGCAACCAGTAGCATTGTCATCGGCAGTTGTTGAACCATGGTTAACTGTACAAGTACCATTTTGGGCGTTCGTTAGTCCTGCTGCAATACTGGTCCAAGTAGAGTCATCAGTGGTGTAGTATAGATTTATTGTGAGTGTAGAGTCGGCGTCTTCCACATCACTGGCATTCCATTTGATATAGAGATCAGAACCTGAGGTAACTGTCTTTTCACCTGAGGTTGGAGGGTTTGTAGGAGCATCGGCGCCCGTTGCAAGAATATCCTGAACAACAGGTGCATTCCCTGGAGTGTAGGTAACACTATCTTTATCTTGTCCATCAGTTCCAGCACCAGTATTTGTGAGATCAGAAATATTTCCCACACCGTCTTTAATAAATAAATAGACTGCGTATCCCCCGTTAGCAAAGGGGAGCTGATGACCATAAGTTGTCACAGCCACATTACTTGAAGGTGTGACCGAAATTGTTGAAAAGGGAATCCAACAACTATCACCCGAAGAGGGGGGAGTGGTTGAATTTTCTTGAAGACAAAAAGCAGTGGCAGTCGTGAGAGCATCTGTAACATTAAAAGCTGCATTGATAAAATTTGTATTGGTTGTAGCACTGCCGCCATTGATGACAAAAGAGGCTGCCACGGCTGCAGGGTCAGTTGAATCCATTGTCCAGTTGGAAGACTGCTCTGAGGTGGTAGTGAGTGATGCTTGATCGATAGCGGTAACTCTCACTCGGTAGCTTGTTCCATCAAATCCAGGAGAGGCCCAAGTATAGGTGCCGTCATTTGCTTCACCAGTGGCTATTGAAGTCCAGCTAGTTCCTCCGTTAGCAGAGTAATCTAGAGAGATTGGGTTGGTCGCTATATTGGTATCTGTTGCAGTCCAGGTGATAGTGATATTTCCTTGACCACTACTTGCTGTGGCACTTGGGCCGGTTACTGAGACTGCGGGACTAGTATTATCTTTGGTTACGCTGTGATCGGTTGAAGTTGCAGAAACATTTCCTAGGGCATCTTTGGCCCACACCCTTAAGGTGTATGAAGTTTCTGTTGCTAGTGTATAGCTTATGGCCCCAGCAGTAGTAGCACATGTTTGCCAACCAGCATCTGAGTCTAGTGGGGCACCTGCAGTACTTTTGACAAAAATTGCGGATCTGTCAGCACAACTGGTGATGGTGAAGGTTGCACTTGCCGCCGTGGTGTATGCACTATTTACCATTGTTGAAGAAGGAGCACCAGGACCAGTTGAATCAATTGTAAAGGCCGATGAAATCGTTTGATGTGTATTTCCGCCGGCGTCAGTGACAATGACTTTTAGCTTAGCCGTTACGACATCATCACTGGGGACGGTCCAGTTATAGCTCGTGGCACTTGTTGATATTCCACTTGTTACAAGAGCAAAAGTTGATCCGTCACTTGCATAATGAAGTGCAATTTGGGCAACACCGCTGCCACCGGTATCGGTTCCAGCAAGTGAAATTGTTTCAGTTGATCCACCTTTTAGTGGGCCAGTAGGAGTTGTTAGTGATGAAACAGGATTTGCTGTGTCTTTGACTATATTTAAAGTGCTAGCTGAACTTGAAATATTGCCAGCTGCATCTATTGCCCAAAGCCGAAAGTTTTTAGTTCCTTCGCTGGTATCAGTTAATGTGTGGGCGAGGGACTGGTTTGTGTTAGTAGAGCAAGTAATAGTAAAGGCGCCAGCTGCTGGAGTAGTCGCATCATTTTCTGTTATAGCAAGACTGGTAAAAGTCGCGCAGTTTACAAGAGCTGCACCAGTTGCAATATTGAGAGTTAAGTTGTCTACAGTAACAGGAGATGAGGCGGGAGTAGTCAAGCTAAGTGTTGGAGAAGTTGCAGGAAAAGTATCTGCGACTGTGACAGAAAAGGCCTTAATGAGATGATCTTTTGCTATATCAACATCACCTCCATCATTATTTTGGCCCATAAAGAGCTGAACTGTATGTGCGCCCTGTTGGTTCTTTCCTGGAGTCCAGTTCCAAGTGGCAGCATTTGATACAGTACTTCCATCGAGAACCCACCGGTACTTGAGATCATAGCCACCTGCAAAGTGAAAGGCACTTGCCTGGAAAGCAGATAGTGTTCCCTCTGCAATGGTGGTTGGAATGGTAACAGAATTTAATTTGGGAGGAGCGTTTAAAATTTTTGTGTGGGCCTGTCCAAAAACGGATAAAAAGCTTGCACTGAGGCCTGCGTCTCCATTGATATTATTATATACACCAGTAAGGGTGGCACCTGAGACATTTCCCATAAAGGTTTTTAGGGAAGAGGTATCTACATTTTTGAGGTTGATGGTTCCACCTGAAAAACTCATAAGGGTTGTTGTGTAGTCAATATTATTTGATCCTGTACCAGTTACAGGAAGTGAGAGAACTTCAGTACAGCCAGTAACTTCAACTACGTGAGTAACTTTTGAACCAACAGTAATTCCCAGAGAAGTAAAATCAAAACTATACGCTGCATCTGATCCAACGCTCGAAGTTGCTAGAGCACTACCAGTTGCTTGTCCGTTTGAATCGAGCAAATAAAGCTTTGCTTCAACTACTCCAGCGCAAGTTGCAGCCCATGCAGAACTAAAAGGATTTAGAGGGTGAGATTTGTGGGCAATGAGCCCAGAAAAAGGTGAAATTGATCCTGATAGAA
This sequence comes from Bacteriovoracaceae bacterium, assembly GCA_018649885.1. Lineage (GTDB taxonomy): Bacteria > Bdellovibrionota > Bacteriovoracia > Bacteriovoracales > Bacteriovoracaceae > JABIHA01. The sequence continues at coordinate 50,410 of JABIHA010000058.1, read as the reverse complement.
GAGCGCTTGAGCTTGAAGAGGTGCTTCCGCCTCCCGTAATGTCTTTGTAACCATCCTTAATTATGCATGAATAAAATAGGAGCATCATGCTCATGAGAGTAAGTCTCACTAGATTCATATAATCTCATGTCCTTTTAATACATACTAATACAGGGGAGTTTAATACATACTAATACAGGGGAGTGGTGGATTAATAAAAAAATATAAGTGATTGGAATTTGAGAGATTACAAGTGAGTGCTTTGGTGCCTATTTATCAAAGGTGGCAACCTATGTTTGCAAATAAGGATAAATTAATACTTCTAAATAATTTTAAATACCTATAGAATCGACTAATTCTATTTGGCCTGAGAGGTATATTTAGTTTTTGATAATGTAGGAGTCTTTAGAGAAAAATCCAATATTGGATTTTAAAAGGAAGTTCTTTGCCGCACTCATAGACTGAAACTGACCAGCACGAACTCGGTACCATAGTTTTTTGTTTTTCTCATTGAATTTTACAACCCTATTTTTGATACCGGAAAGGCTCAACTTCTTACTAAGAATGCGTGCTTCTTGTGGTGAGCTGTAGGCCGCTAATTGGATAGTGTATGAGGGGGCTTCCAAGTCGCTGCTTGCAATAGATCTTTTATTTAAGTTTCTCAATGTTCGCTTTAACAAGGCCCTGGTTTCTTTGACCGTCTTGATTTGCTTTATCTTTCTTTTGGTTTCAAGGATCTCTCTTTGTATTTGTGCTAACTCTCGATGTTGTGCAATTTCTCTTTTTCTTTCTCTTTCTGAATTTTCAGCAATTGTTTGTAGTCGTTTTTCTTCAATAGCTCCCGCCACGGCCCATTTGTATTTAAACTCTTTTTTTCTTTTAACTTCCAGTGCTTTTATATGCTCTTTTCTTTGCGATATTTCTATATTTTTGTTTTGTTTAAGTAACATAGCGAGAACTTTTTGATCTTCAATCTTTTTAAGTCTTGCATCCTCAGCTACTTTTAGCAGCATCTTTTTGTGACTAAGCTCTTTTGCAAGCTTTTGTTCTTTTCTTTGCTGAATCGCTTCTCTCTTGGCAATTTTCTCATTTTCTATGCGAGTTGCTTCCGCTTGCTTTATCTGTAGAAGTCTTATCTTGGCCTGTTCAACTTGCTCTATTTTCTTTAGTCTTGCATCTTCAGCAATTTTTGCAAGTGATTTTTTATATTCTAACTCTTTTATTCTCTCTTCTTCTTTTTTTGCCAATATCTCACGTTCTTTTCTTTCAATTCCCGCTTCCTTTTTGAGTCTTGCCATCTCTGATATTTTTGCTAATGATTTTTTGTGTTCTCTTTCACTTTTATGCTCTTCTTCTCTTATCCTCTTTGCCTCTTCTGTCTTTGCAAGTGCCTCGTATTTCTTTGTTTCTCTTTCTTTTTGTTTCTTTTGATTTCTCAGAATTGCCATTTTTTTATTGTGTAACACTTGTTTGACTCTGGCTTCTTCGGCCAATTTAGCAAGATTTTTTTGATGTTCAAATACCTTTTGTCTTTCTTCTTCTGCAATTTTTTGCTCTTCTTTTCTTTTGGCAACTCTCTCTTCTTTAGCAAGAGCAGCCTTTTTTAGCTTTCTTTGCTTATTAATTGCGTCTATTTGTGTTTCGTATTCAATCTTTTTTTGTTGTGCTTCATCTGCAATCTTGGCAAGTGCTTTTTTGTGCTTAAGCTCATTTAACTTCTTTTCATGATTTTTTCTTTCTAACTCTTTTACTTTGGCAATCTTCATCGCTTTTTTCTGCAGTCTGATTCGCTCGATCTCTTTTTCATATGCCAGCTTTTTTTGCCTTTTTTCTTCGTCAATTTTGGCCAGCGCTTTTTTGCGCTTAAGTTCATTTGCAATATTTTCTGATTTTTTCTGTGATTTTAATAGTTCAATTTTCTTCTCATAAGCCAGCTTTTTTTGCCATTTTTGTTCAGCAATTTTGGCCAATGCTTTTTTGCGCTTAAGTTCATTTGCAATTTGTTCATCTTTTTTCTGTAATTTTAATTGTTCAATTTTTTTCTCATAAGCCAACTTCTTTTGCCATTTTTTTTCCGCAATTTTGGCCAATGCTTTTTGGTGCTTCAGCTCACTTATTTTCTTTTCTTGTTTTTTTCTTTTTAATTCTTTTGCTTTGGCAATCTTTATTGTTTCTTCTTGCTGGCGTATGATCTCCATTTTCTTTTGATAAGCAAGCTTTTTTTGCCTATCTTCTTCTGAAATTTCTGCTAGCTTTTGTTGGTGTTCAAGTTCTCTTTTGAACTTTTCTTCTTCTCTCTTTCTTTTTTCTTTTTTTAAGGCCAGTAGTGCCTTCTTTTTCTTCTTAGCTAAAAATTCGCGTTGTTTTTGTTGTTCTATTTTTCTTTGTTTTGCCGCTAACTTCTTTTTTTGTTTCTCTGCTTTTTTGGCAATTTCCATTTGCTTTTTGTATTTGCGTTGACGTTCAATTTCTTTTTGATGAGCTAGATTTTTTTGTTTTGCTTTTTTACGTGCAAGGGCCACTCTCAACCTTTGCCTTTCTCTCATCTTTTTTAATTTAGGATTTTCATAAACAGCTATTTTATTAAAGCCTTTTGGCCTATTGCCAATATTCAAATTGCCGATTTTCTTTTTTTGACCCTTTTCATTAAATAGGACAAGACCTCCTGCAGTTTCAGTTCTTTTTGCTGATTTCTTGCGCTTAACTACCGGGCTTACTCTTTTTTTAATAGTGGGTTTTGAGGTGACGATATTTTTAACATTAGTGGAAGGTTTATTTGGGTGGTTACAATAGGAGTTAGCTGGAATATTGAGCTGTTCTCCAACTTCTAGTTGATTCGAGTTTTTAATTTGTGGATTTGCGCTTTGTATAATCTTCCAGCATTGATGGGTTCCATAATGCTGATGGGAAATTGTCATTAAGGAGTCACTTATTTTGACACGATATTTTAATTGAGGAGTCGTATTCTCACTTTTAGCATAAGAAAAGACTGTCAGTACTGTACATAAAAATATCAATAAACTGTGTCTCATCATGTCTGACCTACTTTTGATTTTCAATTACCTCTTATTCACTCGCAGGTAATCTTTGAACATCCTTTTTATTTTTTGCAATGGTATCTTCTATATTTTTTAATTCAGTTTGTGATTGGGAGTAGTACTTTGACTCTTTTGTTATTTTATTGAAGTAAAGCTTTGCTTGATTGAAACTTTGTTGACCATGATAAATTTGACCCAACCGATATTTGGCCAAGTCATTGCGATGGTCTCTTTTTAGTATATCTTTGTACACTTGCTTGGCATCATCGACACGTCCATGACTATGATAGAATTCGACGAGACTAAGTAATGATTCAAGTGAGTTACTGTCTACCTTTAAGGCATGCTGGTATTCTTTTTCAGCCCGAAGGACCTGTCCCAGTTGTTCAAACAACCATCCTTTAAAAATATAGGCCTTAGCATACCTTGGATGGTATCTTGATATAGTAAGGTATTGCTCAGCCGCTTTATCAAATTTTTCTTGCTTGATATAAATAAGGGCCTTTTCTTCGTAGGAGATAATTTCCTTGGGCCTTAGTTTGATCACACGATCAAAATGATAAAATGCTTTATCATCTTTGCTCTCTCTTCTAGCGAGTACTCCTAGCCTAATATGGGCCTGGTAGAAGTTTGGATCATTCACAGTGATAGATGTGTAGTGCTTTTTTGCCAGCTCCCAATTTTTCATTTTTTCATAATTAAAGGCCAAATTATAACGGGCCTGACTATGATTTTCATTTAAAAGGAGTACGTTTTGATATTGTTTAATTGCATTATCAACGCGATCTTTCATAAGATCTAAAAGAGTTGCATATTGGTAGTTAATATTAAAATTTTTCTTATCAAGACTAAGTAGCTTCCAATATTCTTTTTCGGCTTGTTCATATTTTTTGTTTTTAATAAGAAAATCTGCGTGTTGCACTCTAATTGAAATATCAGCAGGTTTGAGTTGTAGCAGTTCCACATACTGTTGCTCTGTTACAGAAAAAGGCATATACATTGAATAAACACGAGTCAGCTGGTACTGGGAATCAAAATCTGCTGGTCTTAGTTTGGCCGCTGTAATAAGATATTTTGCTGCTTTACTCCACTTTCTTTCCTTGGAATACATCATTCCCATATTATAATTTGCTTCTAGATTAAATGGATTTAGCTCTAAAATTTCTGACATTACAAAATGGGCCTTTTGGTATTCTTTCACTCCGTAATATAGTGTTGCCAAATTTAAATGGGCCTTGATGTTATAAGGTCTTTTTGACAGCTCTCGTTGGTAATAATCTATCGCCTGATATAGGTTCCCATTGTTTTGGGCCTTAACCGCCAACTCAAAGAAGTTATTGTTAGCCGCGGGCTTGGTATTTTGTGCAAACAGACAGCTGATGGTCGCAATAAATAACAACGAAATTTTTCTTACTTTTTTCATCCTCATCCGTCATAGAGAAGTTGTGTTTAGTGGTAGCGCACGGTTTATGCGAACCTCTTATGTAACATTTCGTCTTTTAATCCCCATTATTAATTAGTTAGGTTAAATTAACCCCAAACAGGAAAAATTTGGCCCTTTGCGAGTAATAACGGACATAATTAGTTAGTCAGGTTTGGGGACATGAAAGTAAATTAAGCGCGGTGAGGATGCTGCAATTTAATACTGTGCTAAAATAGTTCAATGGGTTCATTGCTTTGTAGGTTATTCATTTTTACTTTCTTCTTATTTGCCATTTCTCCAGCTTTTGGAACAAGAGGTAAGGAAAATTCTAATACGGAAATATCAAAATGTCTGACAAAATTGCTGTGTGGAATAAACTAGATTCCTCTAGTGAGTTAAGCTCAGGTCAAACCATCATCTTAAAAAACTCAATTTAACTACTTACCCAAGTTGGAGAGTTGAAAAAATCTACTAAATACAAAAGTTGGTTAAAGAAATCTGGACTTGAAAATCCCATTGAATACCGGGTCAATCAAAAGGAATTAATGATTTCTCATACCTTGGTCTCAGCATCCACAGCATTGGAGACCTAGATGATGATGGTATTGATGATTTCATAACTGGTGCCTACGAAAGGGATGATCAATTTCTGATCATGGAAAAACTATATGTTTTTAGTGGTGCTAAAGGTGAGTTTCTTTTTGAGCTGAATAGAGAGAGAAATTGATCATGAAACCAAAAATTGAAACTATATTTATGGATATGGGTAATACCTTACTTCGTTTTCACGAAGGTCCAAGTGATGATGAGAAAGAAATGCTTGGGGTAGTCGAGATGGCCAAATATCTAAGCCAGTTTAGCAATCTGGCAGTTTCACCAATTGAGCTAGAGCGTGAATTCTTAAACCCATGGCTATCTTATGTGACCCCAAGAAGAAAAGAACATCTAATAGAATACCCTATTGAGGATTTCCTTAATCCATTTTTAGAGAAAAGAAGTATCGTGCTAACTACTTCTCAGAAAATAGAAGCTCTAAATAAGCAAAACTCAATCTATAGCAAGCATCTTGTTATGGAAGAAGATCTTTGTGAAACACTTGCCAGCTTGAAAGACCGCGGAATAAATTTAGGAGTGATTTCTAATAGCTACAACTACGATGAAACTAATATATCCCATTTTGAAAAGATGGGAATAAAGAAATGATTTGATAGAAGTTTCCACTGCCCTTCAAACTTGAGTTTTATCATGTTTAAAACAATTCTACTCGGTGGCCTAACTACGCTATAGAGATACTTTTCAAGTGTTTCCATTTATATTACAATTACAGTATGGGCATATTTAAGAATTTCACAGATAAGACAAATCGAAGAAAATTTTTCAAAAGTTCTGTGGTCACCATCGCTGTTGGCACTTTTGGTCTTGGTTTCGGCAGTAAATTTGTGCTGCGAAGAAAGAAACTACTCTTAAGGCCTCCAGGGGCACTTGATGAAGATCTTTTTCTTGCCTCATGTATAAAGTGTGGACAGTGCCTTCAAGTTTGTCCTCCAAAGGCCATTAATCTAGCTGGCTTCGACCAGGGTTTTGGTTTTGGAACACCCTATATAACTGCCAGAGAGCAAGCTTGCGTGCTATGCAAGGGCCTACCGTGTGTACTTGCCTGTCCAACAGGATCTTTAAACCATGACCTATCTGAGGGGAAAGATGCTGATATGGGCCTGGCCGTACTTAGAAGTCCAAAAACTTGCCTCGCTGTAAAAAAAGAAAATGATCTTGTCTATACCTTTAATCAAATAGCTCTGGGTTTTTCAGGACAAGGCCCAATTTTAAAAAAGATTAAACTTACAAAAACAATTAAAGAATTAGTCTCTAGATTTACAGATGCAGAGAAACAATTATTAATTTCATCATTTGGCCTTGGTACTAAAAGTGATGGTGAAAAGTTGGCATTAGAAATTGCTGGAAAAATAAAAACATCTAAAGATGTAAACACCCTCGCGGAATCTGCCAAGCAGGCCCAGCAAAGTCAAACGACATGCCGAATATGTCTTGAAAAATGTCCTATTAAAGATGAAAAGCCTATTATTTTTAAAGAGGACTCAGCTTCTACAGGCTCATTTAGGCCCCATATCCAAAATAGCTGTGTTGGTTGTGGAGTTTGTGAAATGGAGTGCCCTGTTGAGGACCCCTGTATTGTGATTACACCACAATTTGAAAAAGGGAGTGTGGTATGAGTACATTAAAAAAAGGTCCTGGACGCAGAGAAATCTCTATTAAAGAAAACCAATCTCCTCGTAAATGGAGAATTCTTCGCTGGATATCACTCATTTTTATTAACTTATTTTTCTTTGCTTCATTTTATTTTGATATTCAAATCCTTGAAGGATCCCTTAGTGCATCAAGGTTTTTAGGATTGCACCTTGCCGATCCCTTTGCCTCTCTACAAATTATGTTGGCCAGTAAAATGGTAAAAACTAATTTAGTCATAGGCCTTGTTACTATTGTTGTGCTCTACATTCTCATTGGCGGACGCTCATTTTGTTCATGGGTTTGTCCTTACGGCGCCCTTTCTGAAATTGCTGAGTTTTTTCACAAAACTTTGCGAAAAAAGGGCCTGATCAAATTTAAAAACCAGACCTTTAATAGAAAAATAAAATACTACCTATTTTTTGTCTTTCTCATTTTGGCCTTTGTGACAGGATTTACTGTCTTTGAATTTATAAATCCTGTCAGCGGACTCAGTCGAAGTTTTGTCTATGGGCCAAGTCTTATTTTAGTGATTGTCTTTTTCATGCTCGCGCTAGAAGTATTATTCAGTAAAAGAGCGTGGTGCAAGTACTTTTGCCCTGTTGGAGTCAGCTATATAAGCCTGGGAATGATTTCTCCTGTCAAAATTCATTGGGATCCAAATAAGTGCTCAAACTGCAAAGAGTGTCAGGCAGTGTGTATGGTACCTTTTGTTTTAAAAGATACCGTCAATAAAGGTATTGGGGAGTATATAGCCTCGGGGGAATGCACTCGTTGTGGACTCTGCGTTGATGTCTGTGACGATACTGCCTTAACTCCAAGTATTAAATATCTTGATAAGCTAATTTAGACCAGGTCACCTTTTCGAAAAATACTGTATCCAAGAATTGCCAGTAGAAAGCCAATACTTATAGGGTAGATCGTGGAAAAAACTAAAAAACCAGTTCGACCAATAGAGTCTAGAATCACATATGATGAGGGACCTAAAATCGATCCTTCTGGATCGAAAACGAGGATCGAGGCGACTCTAAAAACTTGAAGTGGATTTAAGAGGGTAACTGCCACAATTAAAGTTTCTTTAATTTGGTATTTGAGCATAATACCGATAAGTAGCACGTCTATGAATAAAAGCTGTGTAAGCCAAATAAGAAAAGATAACCCAAGGGCCCATTCCACTTTTTTGACAATAGATGAAATGAACATGCCAAGGCCTAGAAAACATATAATGAGAGAGAATAGTAGGACAATATAGAGAAATACTGAAGGCAATGCCACTTCAAGACCTTTAATAAAACCCCAAAGAGTAGCGCCGATCAGGGCCAAGGCGGTAGGAATAAAAACAACTAGTAATTTTCCAAGAAATTTCCCCCAAAAATATGCTCTTAAAGAAATGGGCATGGATAGAAAATATTCTAAAACATGGGTCTCTCTATCACCTACAACTGCCCGTACTGTTGAAATTAAAATAAAAATAGGCAGGATTGCAAGACATAGCTGAATGAAAATGATCAAAACTCTACTGATACCCACAAAACCTAAAACTTGAGATTCTGTAATTCCTAGTGAGTAGAGCGTAATAACTGCGCCACCAAAAATTAAGCTATATAGAAAAAACCATTTAGTTCGCATAGATTCGCGAATCTCAGTATAAACAATGGAGTTAAAGCTTTTCACTTTATTACCTCAAATCTTTGATCGCCAATTACATTGCCACAATCCATCTCGATCACACGATTGACAAAATTTTTCACCTCATTAACTCTATGGCTGGTGAGTAGAACGATTGTTTCCTTGGGGATTTCTTGAAGCCTTTCAAAGAAAATCTCTCTGCCATAAGGATCTAGGTTGGCCGCAGGTTCATCTAAAACTAATAATTTAGGTTTTTTTGCTAAGGCCAAAGCGATTAAAAGTTTTTGTTGCATTCCTCCAGAGAATTTGAAAAATGGTTTTTTTTGATGCTCTAAAATATCTAGTTTCAAATCACTGGCAACGCTAAAAATATCATCTTTTGTCACAGTATCTGAGATTGAAAGATTAAAGTTGATTAATTCTTCAACAGTCATTTGGATGGGAGGAGGGATCTGGGGGACAAAGCCTACATCTTTTAATAGCTCCACTCTATTGCGCCTGGCATTTCTCCCAAATATGGTGATATTACCCTGGTGGGTGTAATGACCAAGTAGGCATCTAAAAAGAGTTGTCTTGCCGGCCCCATTACCACCGATAATAGCTATGCGGTCTGAAGAATTTAACTTGAGATTAATTTTTGATAAAACATGGTGTTTAAAAAATTTCTTTCCAACATTTTCTAAACAAATCATATTAATAATCCTCGTCATCTTCTAGATCTTCATCAAAGATTAGCTCACTGCGGTCAAAAACCATATTGTTTGATGAAAGTCTTAACTTTGAATTCTTAAAAAAGATAGGTTTTTTGTCTTCGAGAACAAAAATGGGCTCAGATAATGGAGCAAGCCTTGATAAAAAATTTAAGACAGACAAAATAGGTGAGCCATAGAAGAATTTTCCATTGGGGTGCTCGATCCATTGCTGGGCAAAATATTTCTTCTTGGTGAATTTGTAGTCACCATATCCATCGCTATTTCTGTCAAATCCTTCATAATCTGCCCAATAATTACCGCTCCAAATATTTTCACTTGCAGTCCCATTTGAATGAACATAGACGTCTTCAATATTATCTAGAAATGCATTTCCTTTAAAAACATTGTTTATCAGTGTGCCATGGAGAACAACCCCATCTTTGTTGTGAGCTATTGTATTGCCAAAAATTATATTGTGAGCGGATGGTTTATGAGGAGACTGATCGAGATAGATGCCCGTTGTGTTGTAAACGATACTATTAAATCGTATTGTTAGATTATCCACTTCTTTCATACCGATTCCCATACCGGTACCACCTGTTGAGAAACTAATTTGATTGTTTTCAATGACGGTATCATGGGAGTACATCAAGAAAATTCCTACAGCACTATTTCTATATTTATTTCTAAGAACGGTATTGGCGCCAGAATACATGAAGTGTAGTGAGTAGCGATTATTCCACCCCTTATTATCCAAAACCTTATTCCCATCAGAATACCAAATCACCATATCCCTTGAGTCGTGAATGATATTTTTGGAAAAGAGGTTGTTGTTACTCGCCCATACTTTTATGCCATCACCGCGCATACCTAGGTCAACTTTTTTTGACGAGATATCATTTCCAATTAATTCATTGTTGTGAGATTTAGCTAAATTAAATCCAAATAGAGTATTGGAAATTATATTGTTGTGAAATTTGTTATTTGATGACCTTACAAGTATTCCAGCATCCATTTTGTCATGGCTGTCACCTGAATTAATTACCTTTAAGTTTTTTACTACAACACCATCTGCCAAGATAGTAATAACGCTTCCTTTACCACCGCCATCGAAGATCACTTCATTTCGACCATCGATGGTGATTGCTTTATTTACTATTACCGGGCCTTGGTATGTTCCGGCCTTAAGCACTACTGTTGCATCTTTAGGAGTTGAGTCTATTATTGCCTGAAGCGAAGGCCGCTCCAGTGCATGTGCGTATGAGAAAATGAAAGCGATAAGTAGGACTGTGCACTTCATATTCTAATGGTTTCTTTCTTCTCTTTTAAGGCCTTCCTTTTAATTAATGTGGATAATATGATTAAAATAAAGCCAAAAAATAAGAAATAAAATCCTACCGCAGGATATGAGTGGGTGGTAAATTGGGCAACTTTCCCATCACCGATAACTGTTGGCATAAATGGCTTGATGGTAAATGCTCCATAGGAGTGGAGATTATGGCCAAACCAGTATAACCAGTAAATATAAGTCCCCATATAAATCCAAGGGAAAGCAGATGGACCAAGAGTTAGTATCCACCAAAATGGGCCACTATAGAATAGGGAAACCATTAAACAAAGAAGTGCGCCTCCAATCAGAAAGGGCACCATCTTCCTGACTTTGAAAGCGCCAACTTCCATGGGGTCCATACCAATGTAGTGATTAATCACATTCATTTCAACCACTTGTCCGCGGAAGTCTGTTAGAGTAAAATAAACGGGAATACCCTCAGGATAAGATGCTTTTGGATATTGGGGGGCCTCTAGTGAAACCCTCCAAATTGGCATTGTTTTGTATCCTATAAGATAAGCATAAATTCCCTCAGGAAAAAACTCATAGGAAACTTTCCCCAAGTACTTTTGCTGCTCAGGTGGAACCGTCATCTCCTCGAGACCATCTGGCATCAAGAATTTAAATGGTTGGAAGGAAAGATTTTCAGGATCAAATTCCACTTCCTTGGTCACTGGATCGATATATTCGAATAGTGGTCCAAGAGTGTAAGTGCCCAAATACAACAATACTGAGAGTACAATCAGTACTTTGCTTAAAAGAATTCTTGAGTTAATACTCTGCGAATCTGACACTACTTCACCTGTCTTGAAACGTAATCTAGAACAGCTTTCATATCACGCTCTGAAAAATTCTTAATTTGTTTAATCATGTCTGGGTTGGCATTTCTTCTTTTACCTGCCTTAATCCATTTAAATTGTCTCATCAGATAATTGTAATTCTGTGAGGCAATTAGAGGGTAGTAGTCTTTTGCTTTTCCTTCCCCATGGTCCCCGTGACATTTTACGCAGTTAGCTTTGTAAAGTTTCTCGCCGTGGGCCAAATCTTTTCCATCCCCTTTAGCATTTTTAGTAGAGATTTTTAGAGTCTCAATAAAAGCAGAAACATCGGCCAGTGTTTCGGCTCCTGTTTTTGGCTTATCAAAAAGATCATCTGTTTGCTCTTGGAGGGCAATAGCATTTGCAAATGGATACATCGTTGGATTATCACGATTTCCGGCCCGGATATCTGCGATTTGTTTGATGACAACTGTACTGTGCTGTCCGGCCAGCTGAGGGAAGTTACCAGCGGGATCTCCATGACCTTCAGGCTGGTGGCAATTAGCACAGATTTCTTCATAAATAATTGCGCCGTGTTTAGTATTGCCTTTTATTTTCAAGGCCTTGAGGGCCTCTTCAACCTTTGTTCCCCAAGTACCTTTAAAATCTGAGGGCTTATTTCCTGTAGACTTCTTTCCAGTAGACTTCCCTGTAGACTTCTTTTTTTGTGCATATAGGGTACTCGAAAGAGCAAAGAGTCCTAAGAGAAGTAGCATTGTTAATTTTTTCATTTATCATATCCTTAAATTTAAAACTAGTTATGGTAGCGGTTTTACTTTTGACAAGTATTCAGCAATGGCCTTTAAATCGGCGTCAGTTGCTTGCTTTTCAATCATTCTCCGAATCCCATACATCGCCTTGGTTTTTCCATTTGTTCTTTTTCCACTGAAGATATCTTTCATTTGGATATATAGATAGAGAGGATTTTGTCCTGCAAGCTTAGGATACTCCTCAAATCCTCTCATCGGATCACCTTTTCTGTATTTAAACTTACCAGTTTTCGGATCCTTTCTATCTTTACGCCTTACTTTCCCACGTCCTTCTTTTCCGTGACATGAAATACAGGTCAATTTTTTAAAAAGTTTTGCACCTGTTTCGGCTTTGGCCTTCCCTGGAATCAGAAAGGCCGCTAATAAACAAATGCAGAAAAAACTACTCATTGTCTTTAGGATATTAAACATCATTATTCTCCATCAACCATTTTTTTAGCAAAAATTCCACGGCTGGCACATTTAACTAAAAATTGCCATGCCATCTCTTCGTGTTGGAATGCCTGTCTCCATTTTTTCTTTGCCGCAAAATCAGTGGCAAGTTTTCTTTCTGGGTAGTGCATCTTAAATTGTTCGACGGCATCATAAAATTGCATGGCACCTTCTTTGTGCAGAATCTTTCTCTTTTTTAGGGCAGCTTTTAACTCTTTATCTGATATATCATCAAGATCATCAATGTCGCCTTTTCCCAAAAGCTGTTTTTGGAATCCCACAGCACTTCCTACGGGGTCTTTAACTTTACAAATTTTAGTCGATTTACTGACTAGTTTTGGACAAACATAGTTAATGACTCCAGCGATGATACCGATAGTGTCATTATTCACTTTTTGTTTTTCAACATACTTGGCCTTATAGTCAATTTTTTCAGTATTGGCCCATCCCAAAGTGGAATAGGCGCTCATTAAAAGTACAAATATTATAGTTTTTAAGATTTTCATATCAATTCTCCTTATGGCCTTATTATTTGACTAAGAAATAACCAGTCATTTCTAAATGAAGGGCCGAACAAAATTCAGTACAGTAAAAAGGAAAAACTCCTCGTTTGTCTGCTACAAATTCAAAAGTCACAGTTTCGCCAGGTTCAATACTTCCATGAATGTTGTAAGTATCGAGACCAAAGCCGTGGACCTGATCTTGAGCACGCTCAACATTTGTGATGTGCCATGTAATCTGATCTCCTTTTCTAACTTCAATAACTTCTGGGCTATAGTGACTTCTAATTGCAGTTGAATGAATGGTGACACTTTTACCAGATCTTTCAACTTTTTCTTGCCCTGGTCTTACATAGTGCTTAAAGCTTTTCTTTTTGTATCTAATTTTAGGATGCAATTTATCGGCCTTAATCATTTGTGCGTAATGGGGCTCTCCCAGTGGCAGAGGCATATCGTAGAGAAGCTGCATTGGCTTTTTAGCAGTAATATCAATTAACTGGTGATTTTGTGGGTGGAGTGGTCCAACTTGATTAAATCTATCAATGGCAAGTTTGTTTAATGCAATAAGATATTTACCATCAGGATTAACAGTATCTCCTTCGGCCGTTATAAGGTGGCCAATATTGTAATGAATGGGAAGCTTTTCGATTAATTTCCCTTCAAGGTAATTCCATCTAGCAACTGATGAGTCAACGTATAAAGATGTGTAAACAATTCCTTTTTCTTTATCAAATTGAGTATGGAGTGGTCCAAGGCCCAGTTGAACTTGTTTATGAATAGTTTTTTTCATGTCTAGTACAGGAATTCCGTAAGCATCTTTACTTGCATAGTTTTTAGCATCAATAAGCGCTTTTATCTTTTTAAAATCAAAAACAGTTGCGTGGGTATCTAGCTTTCCTGCCACAATGATATATCGTCCATCCGGGCTAACAGAACAACCATGTGGACTTTTTGATTCAGGAAGTAATACAAGTGCATTGGCGGCGACCATATCTTTCATGGAAATTACCGGCATGCCATTTGTTTTTTTGAATTTTCCTTTTTTAAAGAGCTCTTCAGCTTTTTTCCAATTAATGATGTGCATGTAATCGGTATCTTTTTCAGACATTCCCGCTTCATTGGCCAATCTATTTTTTAGTTTTGTATTTCCATTACCATAACCACCAATATATCTTTCGGTATTAACGGAGTTGGTGAAAGACCATCCATAACTTATTGATTTACCGGCATCGGTGATATCTTGCATGTAGGGAGGAAGCTCTACTGTAAATGATCTCTTCAGATCGATTCTTCCTTTTTTCTTATCAAATTTCCAGTATGTCATCCCACCTCTATAGACTTTGTTAAAGTTTTCTTGAGTGAGAGCAACATATTTATTTTCATAGGGAGCTGGATACTGAGCTCCTTCTAAAACATATTCAGTATTTGGGGTCACAACTGCACTGCCGTGCTCAGATTTAAAAATGGGGTTTTTTACGATTTGAACTGTTTCAAAGGTGTTCAAATCAATAACAGCAACTCTTGGATTCGCTTTATCATTAATAAAGACGTAGTCACCATTATAGTCACCTTTTGTCTCTGAAAGGGCCGGGTGGTGAGTGTCACCCCAGGTAATCTTCCTTCCGCGAATCTCACCTTCTTTCAGGCGATGCATGCCTTCGATTTCACCATAACCATATCCTTGCCATGGTTCAGGCGTAAAAACAGCAATGTATTTTAGTAGTCTCATTGAGGGAACCCCATAAACAATGAGATGTCCTGATTGACCACCAGAAGAAAAAACGAGGTACTCATCTTTCTTACCAGTAGGAGTGTAAGTTTTTGCAGCGGCTATCAAATCTTTGTCAGATAGGCCTCTTCTTTTTGCGATACTTTTTAACGACTCAGCAAATAAAGTAGTTGAAAATAAGCTGAGTACTGTGATTAGACTCAAAAAAGTCTTCAATGTTGCTCTTTTTGACACAAATGTCCTCCTCGATATTATTGATTTTTTTTTACTATGAAATATTTTTTAAACATTACTCAAAACCTACTTCCCAATAAATTTCAAGTACTGCTAGTTTGACTTATAATTCTTTGAGAAATAAAAACAATCCGGAAAGCTAAAAGCCTACATTGTTGATCATTAGGTAACCGAATATGATTGACTTTAATGTTTATTGGTTAATGATCTAATGATCTAATGATCTAATGATCTAATGATCTAATGATCTAGATCACTTCTTAAACTAACAAATCGTTATGTTTTTTTAGAAAAAATGGGTGGAATGTGGTAGTTCATTTTAAATTCATAAAAATTTCACTTAGCACTTTCCTACTCTGTGCAGCGTTCATTTTATTCCAATCCTGTTTGTCAGAAAAAATAGAAAAACCAATTGAGCTTCATTGGGACCGCGATAGTTGTTCAAATTGTAGAATGGTTATTAGTGATAAAAGATTTGCCGCTCAAGTGATTGGAGAAAATAATCAAGTTTATAAATTTGATGATATAGGCTGCGCTGTTCACTGGATAAATAGCAATTCAAAACAGGCCATTCGATCAGTTTGGGTCAAAGATATTTCCGGTGAAAAATGGTTAAACGCCAAGACTGCATTTTGGGAAAAAGTAGAGATCCATTCACCCATGGGCCACAATTTTTGTCCGCGAATAACAAAGACAGATCATTCTCACAGCTATCAGATGATGACAGAAAAAATTCTAAACGACGCCGATCGATTTTCAAATTAACCATCCTGGCTGCAGCCGCCACTTTTGTATCTGATTAAATTTCATGAGTATAGTCATGTTTATTCTTGCTATGTACCCTGGGGGGTATAGAAGCAAGGGGTAAGCTCCAATTAGCAGTGGATTAAATATAAGGTGAGGTATTTGTGAAAAAGGGATCGTGTCATATTCAAGAAGTGATCTCACTCAACAAAGTTGAGGGGCAGGTTCGAGGAATCATCAAAATGATTGAAGATGAACGCTATTGTATTGATATTCTCAATCAAGTTAAAGCTGTTAAAGCGGCCCTTAATTCAGTGGAATTAAATATTTTAAGAGGACATGTGGAAGGTTGTGTAAAAGACTCTCTAAAAAGAAAATCAGCTGCCAATACGGAGGATCTCGTTAATGAGTTAATGGAGATTATCACAAAAGTAAAACGTGGAAAATTATAAAGGAAAATACTGATGGAAACGCACTCAGAGATGAAACACAGTTGTCATCATCACAAAGAGCATGCAGCCTCAACTGCAAGTCATAAAAGCAGTGATCCCAATGCTGTCTATACCTGTCCTATGCACCCAGAAATAAGACAAATTGGTCCAGGGCCATGTCCCAAGTGTGGCATGGCACTAGAGCCACTTATTGCAGATGATAGCGGAAATGAAGAACTAGCTGACATGAAAAGAAGATTTGCTCTTGCAGCACTTTTTACTATTCCACTATTTATTGTTTCCATGGGAGATCTTTTACCAGGTAGTCCAATATCTAAAGTTTTTTCACCAAAGTGGAAAATTGGAATTGAGTTTTTACTAGCAACTCCTGTGACTCTTTATTCTGCATGGCCATTTTACATGAGGGCAATTGATTCTATAAAAAGAAAAAGCCTCAATATGTTCACATTAATTGGTTTGGGGGTGAGTGTGGCCTATTTATATAGCTTGGTCGCAACCATCATTCCCAATTTATTTCCAATTTCATTTAGAGATGCAAGTGGACATGTTGCTGTCTACTATGAAGCCGCAGGTGTCATCGTGACTTTGATATTATTGGGGCAAGTTTTAGAGCTTCGTGCCAGAAGTCAGACCAATGAGGCGATAAAAAAACTCTTAGGTTTAGCTGCCAAGTCTGCAAGAAAAATTAATCCAGATGGATCAGAAGAAGACACTCCACTTGAAGCAGTCCAGTTAGGTGACAAACTAAGAGTAAGACCTGGTGAAAAAATTCCTGTCGATGGTATAGTCTTAGAGGGAAAAAGTTCAGTTGATGAATCAATGATAACAGGTGAGCCCATTCCTGTTGAGAAAATGTCTGGAGAGAAAGTCGTTGGGGCCACAATTAATGGGACAGGCTCACTTGTAATCGTTGCAAAAAAAATAGGTGCAGACACCTTACTCTCTAGAATCGTTCACATGGTTGCTGAGGCGCAAAGAAGTCGCGCTCCTATCCAAAAAATGGCCGATGTGGTTGCGGGCTACTTTGTTCCTGCAGTCATTTTTGCAGCAATCACCACTTTTATCGTCTGGGCCAATTGGGGACCAGATCCTGCTATGGCCTATGCCATGATTAACTCTGTTGCAGTTCTCATTATTGCCTGTCCATGTGCTCTGGGGCTTGCTACCCCCATGTCTATTATGGTTTCCACCGGAAGGGGAGCTACTATGGGAGTGCTCTTTAAAAATGCAGAATCTATTGAAGTGATGAGAAAGGTGGACACTTTAGTTGTTGATAAAACGGGGACTTTAACTGAGGGAAGACCAAAGCTTGTGACTGTCAAGGTCATGGGAGAATTAGATGAGAGCTCTCTTTTAAGTTTTGTCGGTAGCATTGAAAAAGCCAGTGAGCATCCACTTGCCGAGGCGATCGTCAAAGGTGCAATGGATCGAAATATCGACTTCTCAAGTGTGACTAACTTTGAATCTGTGACTGGTAAGGGTGTTAAAGGTCTTATCAATAACAAAGAGGTGGCCTTAGGAAATGCATCTTTAATGAGGGATTTAAATATTTCTCTAGAAGATGTTATGACCGAGGCGGAAAGTTATAGGCGAGAGGGGCAAACAGTAATGTTTGTGGCAATCGATAATTCACTTGGTGGATTGATTGGAGTGGCCGACCCCATAAAAGAGACAACTGCAGAGGCGATTTTAGAACTTCACAAAGAAGGACTCGAATTAGTGATGCTGACTGGTGATAGCTTAACAACTGCTGAGGCGGTAGCAGGGAAGCTAGGAATAGATAAAGTCATTGCAGAAGTTCTACCTGAACAAAAAGTAGAGGCCATCACTAAACTTCAAGGCGAAGGAAAAATTGTCGCCATGGCAGGAGACGGCATTAATGATGCTCCCGCACTGGCTAAGGCCCATGTCGGAGTGGCCATGGGCACGGGAACAGATGTGGCCATGGAAAGTGCTGGAGTGACACTTGTTAAGGGGGACCTAAGAGGTATTGTTCGCGCCAGAAAATTGAGTCGTGCTACCATGGCCAATATAAAGCAAAATTTATTCTTTGCTTTTATCTACAACGCTGCTGGGGTACCCATTGCTGCTGGAGTTCTATATCCCTTTTTTGGAATTTTACTGAGCCCAATGATTGCAGCTGCGGCCATGAGCTTTAGTTCCGTTTCAGTTATTACAAATTCACTGAGGCTAAAGACAACAAAAATATAGTTTAGGGCCGAGAGGGTACAGTGGGCTAAGGCAGAAGTTTTCTTATTAAATCCTCACACTCACTTTGGCACATAAAAGTAGGTACAGGGTAATCGGGATGGGCCTCTGCAAGCGCACGTTTTGCAATAAGGGGTATATCACTTTCTTTAAGCTCTTTTATAGTGGTGGGCATACTCATATTTTCATTCATGGCCTTTACTTTAGCGATAAAGCGATGTGAAAGCTCTCTTTCTGATTCTGTAGATTTTCCTATGCCACCAGCGATAGCAAGACTTGCAAGTTTAGACTCTGCAGCTTCTGCCGAAAACTCTAAGACATGGGGAAGGATGATGGCATTGGCAAGACCGTGAGGCACTCCATAAAGGCCACCCATATTATGAGCAATGGCGTGTACATAACCCACATAGGCCTTGGTAAAAGCAAGGCCTGCATAAAAAGAGGCCAAGGCCATATTACTTCTCGCCTCAAGATCTGATCCGTCGTGATAGACCTTCTCAAGATTTTCAAAAATTAGTTTTGTGGCCTCTTCTGCATTACCGTTTGTAAATTTTGTTCCATTGTGGCCAATATAAGCTTCAATGGCATGAGTAAGAGCATCCATTCCTGTTGTGGAGGTAATATGTTTTGGAAGACCTACCATTAACTCAGGATCAAGAACTGCAACCTTAGGCACCAATTTAAAATCTGTAATAACAAGTTTTTCGTGGGTTTCAGGATTACTTATAACGGCGACAATTGTTGTTTCTGATCCAGTACCTGCAGTAGTGGGAACGCAATAAAATGGTGGGATAGGGATAAAAACTCTAAATAGACCCCTCATTTTTTGTACCGACATATAGGGGTTACGTACTCGGGCTCCAATCATCTTTGCACAGTCCATGGGGGAGCCACCACCAAACGCCACGATGCCATTACAGC
Organism: Bacteriovoracaceae bacterium; assembly: GCA_018649885.1. Taxonomy (GTDB): domain Bacteria; phylum Bdellovibrionota; class Bacteriovoracia; order Bacteriovoracales; family Bacteriovoracaceae; genus JABIHA01. The sequence continues at coordinate 31,267 of JABIHA010000058.1, read as the reverse complement.
GGTTTTTTAGGTAGACCTTTCTTCCATCTTCAACATTTTTAATAGTTGGATTAGGCTGCACTTCATCAAAAATTGTGTATTTAATATTGTGTTTATCAAAAGAGGCGGTGAGAGTGTCTAGGAGTTTTAATCCCATCAAGACACTATCGGTGACAATTAAAACCCTTTTTAAACCTTTTTGTTTTATATGGTCGGCCAACTCACTTACACACCCAGCACCAGTTAATAATTTGGGCCTTGGAAAGGGGATTACCTTTGATAGGGACCTCATCATTAGTTGATGGGCCCGATAGACTTTCATTTTCGCTTTCCAGCTAGGAGTTGTATTTTTCGACATACAAAATTGTATCACTTCTTGCAGACTTTCAAAATGGGTCCTTTTATGATTATTTGCGCCTAGGCTCCTGATTTAGTAAATACAAGGGATGACTTATAAACTCTCTCTTTCTCAAGCACGAAGTCTTCTCCTCCAAGGCCAAGCACTAGGTAGTGTTTCGAGTTCTCCCATAGATGTTTTAAAGCAGCTCGGTTATGTCCAAATTGATACCATCAGTGTTGTTGAAAGGGCCCACCACCACGTTTTTTGGAGTCGATTCCCAAAATATAAGCCGAGTGATCTGGAACAATTAGTTAGCTCAAGGCAGGCCTTTGAGTACTGGGCCCATGCAGCGGCTTATCTTCCAATGGAAGATTATAGATACACTCTTCATATGAAAAAGCGCTTTGCTAAAAGGGAGAGTTCATGGTGGCCAAGAGATCCTAAATTAATGAAAGCGGTACTCTCGCGCATAAAAAATGAGGGGGCCCTTCAGTCAAAGGATTTTAGCGCGCCTAGTGACACAAAGAATGGCTGGTGGCAGTGGAAGCCGGCCAAAAAAGCACTTGAAAGACTTTTTATGGAGGGAAAGCTTGAAGTCACACACCGCCAAGGCTTTCATAAAGTTTATGATTTAGCACAGAGAGTGATACCAGACAGTGTTGATAAAACCATGCCCACGGATTCTGAATTTGCACAATATCTTATAAGGCGAACTCTTAGGCACCACAACTTTGCCACTCCTAGTGAGATGGCCTACTTACAACGTGGCCACATTAAAAATCTTGTGAAAACTGAAGTTAATCACTTGGTTGAAAATGGAGAGTTGGTTAGGTTGGCAGTAGAAGGTATTGATCAAGACTACTTTGCTAGTCCTCAGACCCTCCACCATAAGCCTGTCAGAAATAGACAAGTTCACATTCTCTCCCCCTTTGATAACTTGGTTATTCAGAGAAAAAAATTATTAGATTTTTTTGATTTTGACTATCAAATCGAATGCTATGTTCCAGCCGCAAAAAGAAAGTATGGCTACTTCTGTCTTCCCATTCTTGTGGGACAAAACTTCGTGGCCAGAATTGATTGTAAGGCCGATCGCAAAGTGGGGAAACTCCTTGTTAACACCCTTTCCTGGGAAAGCCAGGAGTATAAGACTAAGTACAAAGACCGAGTTATGAATAAATTAAAGGCCTTTGCTAAATTCAATAACTGCCAGATTTAATATCCTCAACTATTGGTTTCAACTTGATGAATGTTAAAAACAAATTTTTAGTTTCACTTGCAAAAAAACTTTTATCCATCGATAAACAAGGTCCACTTCTTGTAGGAATAGATGGAGTTGATGGATCGGGGAAAACACACTTTGCAACTGAATTGACAAGTGTTCTAGAGTCTTTTGACCGATCAGTACTACATAGCTCAATTGACTATTTTCATAACCCACGAATAAAAAGATATCCAGAAGGAAAAAGCTCTGCTGAAAGTTTTTTTGAGGATTCTTTTAATTACCATGCTGTAAAACAAAAGCTGCTTGATCCATTAAAATTTTAAACCGATCCACAAATCGATTTAAAGCATTTTGATCACAAAATAGACTCAGAGCTGGCCAGCTGTCCCATTTCATTTGCTGAAGATGTGATCTTGGTTTTTGATGGGATATTTCTCCACCGAGAAGAGGTGTGTGACTATTGGGATTATTCAGTATTTCTCGATGCCTCTTTTGGAACTACATACCAAAGAATGGCAAAACGTGATGGTTGTCCTGCAGATTTTCTCGATGAAAAGAACACAAGATATTACCAGGGACAGTTGATTTATCTTAATCGCTGCAATCCTATGAGTAAGGCCTCTATGTGCATTGACAATAATGACTTCAATAATCCAAAAATTTTTTAAGTAAATTGTGCTGATAACCTTGTATTTGGCTATCTGATTAAAACCCCACTTAATTTTGCAGAAGAGTGCTTAAAGATGACTTCTTTAAGGGAAGAGCGCCTTGTAGAACGAATTGCGGGGTAAGTTGTTTATGGTCCTGGAAAAATTAGTGGGGATGCTAAATTTTGAAGAGCACTTTTCAGGGATGCACAGAAAAGGCATGCTTTTTAAGCAGAGTATTTTTTTCTGTAAGATTTGTGGAATCAGTTAAGGGAGGATGCTGTTCACGGTGCTGGAAGTTTTAGTTATTTTATGAAGTCTTATAAGCACCTTCTATCAAGGCGTAAACTTTTAAGCAAAGTAATTTTTTATTGATGTCTCGCTCTAGCTGGATTTAATTAGCGTGGTAGTTGCTTTTATAGAAAAAGTGATTATGTGGGCCTTATGGGTATTTGGAATCTTTGTCTTTTTTTATCAGTTTGGTGGAATGGTTTTGTGATAATTGGTTGATGTGTTGTATTTTACATTGCCTTGTTTTTTGAATGTGAGTTGCTTAAAAGTGCTTACTGCACTAGCCTTTATTAACTTCAGATTGGACAACTTTTTATCTTTTCATTTAATTTATGTGATTGAAATGGTATGTTACTTCTAATTGGGAGGTAGCTTTGTCATTACGAAACTTATCAGATGAAAGACTTATTGCAGATACTAAAATGTGGAATGAAAAAGAGGAACATTGTACTCGCCAATTCCTTCGCCACATTAATGAAGTCAATAGACGGAGACTTTTTTGTGATGACAAGACAGGCTCTCTCTTTAAATATATTCGCAAGAATTTTAATAAAAGTGATAGTGAAACAAGTCGCAGGGTTTTAGCAGCAAAAACACTAAGACATATTCCAGGTGCGGATAAAGCACTGGCAAATAAACAAGTGACACTTACTAACCTTGCCGAAGTCTCAAATTTAGTGGGAAATATCAAAAGCAACAAAAAGAAAAATGAAATACTCAACTGTATTAAAGGGAAAACTCAAACCCAGACAAGGGAGATGGTGGACGAATTAACTGGAAAGAAGCGTGCTACAAAATTTAAAACTTGTGCTCATTCAGATGGTAGTCTACGTATGCACCTAACCTTGGTGGGACAAACTGCAAAAGACTATGAGTTTATAAAAGAGCAGCTATCTAATAAGGGAATCTATAAACCAGATGAGGTCATCGGACATATTATTAATTCTGCGGCAGAATCCATGAGAAAAAAGATAAAGGGTATTGGATCAAGAAAATCTAAGGTCATCACAAACAAAAGAGCAATCTCTGCTGTTATCAAAAAAGCTGTGATCGCAAGATCCGGAAATAAGTGTGAGAACTGTGGTTCAAAATACAATCTACACTTTGATCACATCATCCCTTATAGTATTTCAGGATCATCGGCGATTGGGAACGTGCGCCAATTATGCTCAAATTGTAATGCAAGAGCTGCTATTGTGGCACTCTCACAAGGAAAAATGGATTTATATATAAATCAGAGCTAGGCAACTCATAGATCGGCTTCAATTTTTTTCTCTTACTTGTTTATTGATATCAAGCTGCGGCCAAAATTTGTCCCACCACATTGACAAAAAAAAATCCAAATAGCTATCAAACTGACAAACTAATGTATTAATCAAATTTACCACCGAACCACATATTTATTTTTAATAAGAGCAATTACCACGCTAACTAAACTCTGCTAGAGCGAGACATCAATAAAAAATTACTTTGCTTAAAAATTTACGCCTTGATAGAAGGTGCTTATAAGACTTCATAAAATAACTAAAACTTCCAGCACCGTGAACAGCATCCTCCCTTAACTGATTCCACAAATCTTATAGGAAAAAATACTCTGCTTAAAAAGTATGCCTTGTCTGGGCGACGACCCCGATGAAGGTGCTTATAAGACTTCATAGGATCACTAAAAGTTCCAGCACCGTGAACAGCATCCTTCCTTAATTGATTCCACAAATGTTACAGGAAAAAATACTCTGCTTAAAAATCATGCCTTGTCTGGGCGACCCTGTTAAAGATATTTATAGGACTTCATTAGATCACTAAAAGCTCCAGTATCGTGAACAGAATTTTCCCATAACTATTTTCACCAACTTTAAACATCTTTTTTCCAAATAAAATATGAGGTAGGTATAACATTATATAAATATATTTTATTGTGCTCATGGCCCAAATACCGCAATAATTATTGGCGCTCTTTTTAGTGACCTAAATATGCACGTATTGTCTAAATGATGGTAAAAAGAACATTTTTTCATTAATAGTAACATTTATGGAGCATTGATTTCCCTATGGCCTGAAAATAGAAGAGCAAGGGAAAATGGATGCTACAAAAATTTTTATTAATGGCCAGTTTCATAATTTTAACCAGCTGTAATGCACTTATGGGTGGAAGCAGTGGAGGAGAGAGGACTTCTAATACCTCCTCAGGAAGCTCTTCTGCTAGCTCTAAAGGCAATAGTCATTGGCCGGATAACAGGTTACCACTAACAATCACTTATTCCGATGATTTTTCAAATAGCGATCACTCGTATTTTTCAAGCATGTTAGGGAAGTGGGAAACGGCCACGAATGGTGGAAAAGATTTCTTTACATCAACTACTACAGGTCCAAATGTGGAAAGACAAAACCTGGAAGATTACTATGACGGTGAAATGGGAATTTATCGTTTAACTGATTGGCCTAGCTCACTTTCATCAGATGCTCTTGCTGTCACTCAGTACTTTGGAGTTACCCGAATTGATAGTAGTGGCAGAAGTTATATAGAACTAGAGCATGCCGATATCTTTATAAACGAAGAAAACTGGAATTTTTCAACCAATGGATCAAATGGGACTTATGATTTACCCTCAATTATCCTTCACGAGACAGGTCATCTTCTAGGCCTTGATCACAGCTCATCAAATACTGTTATGGGGCCCACTATTTCGGCCGGAACAATTCAGAGATCTCTCACGGCAACAGATGAATACAATATTCAAAACAACTATGGTTTGACCGGGTCTAGTTCATTTTCATCCATGGCAATTAGCGGCACTATGGATGCTCAGCTGTTGGGTACCGAACTTGCACACCCCAATGAAGGTTCAGAAGATACTGGTAGTTACGATGGAAAACTGGTTAGAGGTTTTATACTTCTAAGTGCCAGTGGTGAATGTCAGCACTACCTCTTGTAAAATGGCCTATCTCAGATATTTAAAATACAATTCAATATAAAATTCTGTATTTTAAGGAAAGAATCTTGAAATTATTTGTATCGCTCTTGTCCACCCTTTTTTATTTTAATCTATGGGCAGATTCAAGCGCTATTCCCGCCAAGTGTGTTCCAAAAGGTGTAAAAGCAGATGGGGTGACGGCCACAAATAGAGTGATTCGAATTGTGTCGAATAAAATCATTGGGCCCAATCCCAAATTTTGCTCAGATCCAAAATATTGCAAACTTCTCGACATTTCTAAAATCATAAAAAATACAGAGTTCACAGAGTATGCGATCTATCAGTATGAGGAAATTTTAAGCTTTAGCTCTACTCCTTACAAGAGAACCTATTCTTGTGTTAAAGCAAAATCAGGAGAGTTCTTTTGGGTCAGTACCAACTATGCGTGTCGCTTTCCCAGTGATCGTCAAAATAGAAAATCAAGTGGACAATTTCCCTACCATTACTCTACCTGTCCCTATACTAGATCCATATCAAAGGACCCCGCTTTTTTCTCCGGAGACTTCAAAACACTGGGAGGAAGTTTAAAAACAAGGTTGACAAAAAATGGTGGTATTGAATATCAATTAAAATTCTCTGAATCCAATTGCAAAGCAAATCTTAAAGGGTTGTTGAAAATAGAGTCACCGTACTCAAAAACTAAAAAGCAAGTAGCAAAAAATGAAAAGATTAAATTTGAATTTAGTGATGATGATGTTCTCATAGAATCTAAAACTGCATTTTGCGGATACAATCGTCTTGAGTTCTACTATGATTACCCTGCGGGATTAGTTTCCAGGAATCAAGGTGCCCAGGGGGGATCTCTCTGTCAAATGGATTCGGTTTCCCTTAAAGAATCATTTATAAAAACCTACTTTTCTCTTAAAAGAGCGGCCATCAAAAAATTTGATTACTTACATTTCTTTCAGTATTTCAAATTTCCATTTCGCCTCAACCTTAGAGGAAGAAGATTCGTCAAAGTTGGAAATAAGGCTGACTTTCTAAAATATAGTGCCGACATACTACCCAAAAAGGCAGTGAACACTCTTTCAAAAATGCGACTCAAAAATACTTTTTGTAAGCAGGGCGGACACAGGGTTATGCTTGGATCCTATTGGTTTGATGAAACCAGCATCTTTGCAGTAAACCCTCACTAGTGTACTAGGACTCTCTTTTTTGAGAGTAGTGTAAAAATACAAATAAACTGCCAACACCGCCAATTAAATGCCACATGGCATGGCCTTGAAAGAAATGATTGGTGGGATCGCAAAGAATTCTTTTGAGATCCAAGACTTGAAAAATATGTGCCACTGAAAATAAACACAAAGAAATAACCAAATTTTTATATTGTAAGTTAATTTTTAAGACAAACTTGTTTCTCAGTTCTATCGCCACGGCAAAAAGAACATTGAGCCCTATAATAGTTTGAATAGGAATCCCGATGAAGGGAAACAATGCAAACAACAAGCTATTAACCACTACTACTGCCAAGATGATTAAACTGGCCTGTGCGACTGATTTTTGTTTATTCCATGAAAGAGATCCTACGATCGCAATTCCAATAAAGAAGTACATACCAAAGAAATCTAGATACTGAGTCAGATAATTTAGTGAGAAGTGATATATAAAGGAAAATAGACCCATGATGAAAACGATCGGGGCATAGAGCTTTAAATATCCTTCGACTTTGTTTTTTCTGATGAGGTAAATAATGATAAATGAAAGTAGCATGTAGCCAAGATTGCTCCAAGTATTGGCGGGCTCTGTAATATACTGACAAAGAGTTTCCTCACACCACTTTACATTGGGGGGGCCAAATCTTTGCTGAAGATCGTACCAAGGGCAGCTTTTGGCAATTGAGTAAATTTTGGAGTCGTAGTCCATTTAAGTCCCTATGTTGCGATAGTTTTTAGCTAGTTTTTCAGGACTATAGAGCATTTTGAAAGATTAACCATCCATCTGAAAAAATGTTAACCACAATACGTTTCACAAATTGTGAAACGTATTGTGGTTTTATTACTATGAACATAGCGGGCATGAGGGGAAGTATTACCCGGCATAAAGGCCATGGCTGGAGAAAAATTTAAATAGCATAGATTTTTTTGCTTTTAATCCTTTCAGGATCTAACCACTTAAAATTACAAGAATTCTGAATGTGAAAATACTACAGAGGGTGCATGTTATTAGTTGAATGCAATGCGTCATTGTTGTATGTTCCACTCTCAAAGGTGCCTGCTGGGTAATTCCAGTATTCTGTGGAGGATCAATGAGTTTGTCTAGGGTAACGATGGCGACTGTCATGGCAATTGCTACCATTTTATTTCATAGTAATTCATATGGAGACGTCTTAGGGGCATTTACTGGGGTAAAAAACCATCCAGGTTATATTAGCTTTGACAAAAAATCTCCATTTTACCGTGGTAATTTGAAATACAAAAAAAATAAGAAAGATGGTTTAGAAAGAAGAACTCCATCAAAGATTCTTAGTGAATATTTAAACTCCAAAACTCATATGCTAGATGTTCAGAAAGTCGAAAAGCTGATTGAGGGCATTCAACATTATAAAAAACAGGCCTTTTTGGCCTATTGCCAAACCAAATTAGCAAAATATAAGAGTGTATCTCACGAATATGGATATAGGTTTTGCCTTGAGGGTCAAAGTGAGAAAGAATTTAAAAAAATAGTTAAAAAATTTAAAAAAGACCAGATATATATCGGCTCAGAATTTGTTGAAAGAAATTTTAAAAGGGCCCTTAAACTAGGTCGTGAAATTGAATTGAGTGAAAATTTTTTAAACACTAAAGAGGCTTCACTATTTTTAAGCTCTTTTTTTGAGGCGATGGAAGTCTGGGAAGGAATGCGAAATGAAGACCAAGAAAGAGGGGATTACAGCTCTGAGGTAACAAAGAATTATGCAAGAGTCGCGGCCCTTTTGCTTAAGCACTCAATAGACGATAAAAGGGTTGAGCCTTCAAATTTATTAATTCCAACAAATTTCGAAGAGTCATTTCCACAAGTTAAAAATCTAGCAGCTCTTAGAAAAATACAGGAGAAAACTGTTAGTCAAATCTATTTTTCGAATGGTCAACTTGAAAAATTAAAAACACTAGGTGCTGATATCTCTATATTATCTCCAAGTAACTCTGGAGTTTGGAGAGAGCCAGTAGTGCCGATCTCAAAATTTAATACCAGCAATTATCATGAACTGGGATATGACTCCCTTGTTAATGCCTTGGCATTAGATGATGATGATGATGATGATGATGATGATGAAGTTGATTTAGAAAAAGGTCGTAAAAAAGCAAGGCAGATTATGGATCCGAACTTTACGATGAAAGTAAGATTGGATCCAGGTAGAGTAACTGGAGGGGCCTCTCCAAAGATGAATGTAAGGATTAGAGACCAAAAGTTCAAGCTCAAATTTATTACCAATAAGCTTGAAGGTGTTGCAAGATCAGATTTTAAAAGTATAACAAGTAGACTTTTAATTGGAAGTGAAGTTAACACCGAGTCAGCTGTTAATAATATTGCTGCAGCTATCGGATTTACTGTTGATCCAACATACTACCAACATCAAATAAAATTCTATTTTCCCAAGAAATTTTACAAAAAAGATGGAGATTTTGATCTTGAATTGGCCAGGTTTATCGAGTCACTTCAAAGAGAGTTTAAAGAAATTGTCAATATTGAATCGGCCTTTAGGAATATTAAAGTCGACGAGGACGGTAATCAATATGTACTTTTAAAGAATGTGTTATTAGAGAAAAAAACCGATAATTTAAATGATCTCAATATGGGGACTTTTCTAAAAGAAGGTTTCGGTAGAACCCTTAAACGAGAGCACCGGGCCCTTGCAATGTTTTATGCACTCATAGAAGATCAAGATCCCAAAAATGCCAATGCCAAAATGAAATTAATAAACTCTGCTGAAAAAATGAGTAGATATCAAGATTATGCAGTGGCCTTTTCGGCGTCAGATATGGGATCTGCTTTTGGCCGAGGTTATCCTAATTACTATAAAAAGAAATTTATAAAAAAAGTGAAAAAGAATAGGAAAGGAAAATTAAAAGAAATAAACTTTGCTTATAAAGGAGTTTATAAGCTACCTCTATTTAATCTTGTTTCCTTTTCAGATGCAAAGTGGTTATCACGAAAATTAATGCAACTGTCGAGAAAGCAGATCTATGATGCATTCTTCTATGCAGGTCATCCTAGAGTTGTATCTGAATATTACACAGATGTCTTTCTTTACAGGTTTGATCAATTAATTGAAGGACTTGGTATCCTAGGTGAAAAGCTTCAAAATGATTTGGGCGCTGAAATAACCTTTTCAAAAAGAAGTTGTATCAGCACAGATCCTGAGTTGCCATCTGATTATCAAAAAGCGAGCTGTCCCAATCTTTATAGTGAAGATACTTATCAAGCGTCAAATATTGAGGATCAAAAATATTTTAAATTTGGTTTTCTTACTGATCCAAAAAATGATCTCTTTGATTCAGATAAAGAATCATTTCCCAGGTTCTGGGGAACAGCACTTCCTTTTGGCGATGCAGGAAATCTTGATGAAAAATCAGTAATAGAGTTCAAGGCAGCATTAAATAATGTTTTAAAATACGAAATTGCCAGTTTAGCGGGACCCATCATAAGCGAGTCCTTCATGGTTTCAAATACGGGAGTTGGATTTAAAGGTACCGATATGAATATTATCCCCTTCTGCGCGGAAGGTGATTGTATTTTTCAAGGGCTGCAAGTGGGGATCAATGGATTTATTCCCTATCGTTTCCTTGTTGTTAATCCATATTTTAAAAAAGGGGATGGCGAATTATATAAAAATAGATATTGGATTGTTGATGTCTTTAGGCTTGGAGTAGCTCTTGTTGACAAAAATGCATCCTTGTTATCTGAGCTGGGAATAGAACTACCTCTCCAAGAATTTTTGGGATTAAAAAGTGAAGTAAGTGTTGGAAAAGAATGGATTCACATAACACCGGTTTCAACTTTTGTCTCCTCTCAAAAATTACAAAAGGATAACCACCCGGTGAAGAAAAAAGGTTTCTCAAGAAATTTACTGGCAAAGGTAAAAAAGGGAGATATTTTAATTAGTAGTTCTTATTTTGGAACTGAAAATGCCATAGAGTTTAAATATCCATTATTTTATTTCATAAATGCAAAAATCGGGGTGGGATCTGAGCACTATATAACAAAAAGGTCTATGACTTTAATGGGGGAAGATCAACAGCTGATTCACAATGTAACCGGAGTTTTCCAAAATAAAGTGAAATTCACAGCTGGTTTATCAGCACTGATTTCCCTTCCTGTAATAGAGGCAAGTGTTGAGCAGTTTAAAAAGAGCTCACACACTTATCAATTTGATTTAAATGACTCTACTGAGAGTGGTGATTTCTTTAAATCTTACTTTGGTATTTTACCTAAAACAAACCTTGCTCCGTATCAGACTAATATGGGGAAAATTTCATTGATTCAAAGAAAATTGAAAATATCTTTGTTGGGTATTCTTCCCACCTTTAAGTCAACTGATAGGAAAATCCATATGATATCTGAATCTGATGGTAAAGAAAGTGAGTTTCTTATTCTGGAAAAGAAGCGAGTGAAAAATGTGAAGATGGATTTTATTGGCACTGATAGAGATATATTTCTAACAAGAGGAATGATTGATCAGGATGGAAAACTGTACACTTCCTTCAAGTTCGATTTCTTTTATGATGGAATGATGAGAGATCAACTGGTCAAAATATATGATAAATTCAAATACCTTCTTCCCGAAGATCAAATTCTCTTTGATCTCAACACAACAGCTAGTTATGTGGGCGAATTTGTGATGAGGTCTCATGTTGTACTAGGTGATGAGGGGCTTAAGGAAATACTTGTAAATGGTCCACAAGACGATACCGAGCTTTGTGAAATGTATGGCAAAATCAATGAAATTGAAGATTATTCAAATTGGTGCTCTACTATTATATCTGGTAAATTCTTTGAAAAACTCACTGTGAAAAAAGAAAGAGTAATTTCTTTTATCAGAAGGTTTAACAAGGCAGTAAAAAAATATCGTAAACTGGATAAAGATAATTTTGATATAAAAAAGAAAAAGACATTAACCTACAGTGTACTGAAATCTTTGGTCAATTTATTTTCCGTGAACTCCCTGAAAAAGAGAACGCTTGATGTGCTGTTAAGTTATGTTTCAAAAGAAAATTTTTATCGTGAAGCAAAATTTAATGTAGAGCAATTAAGGGCCATTCCTGGTCGAATTTCAGAAATTGTCATTAGTGACAAATATAAAGGGGAATTAGAACTTTTTAGTATATTTAAATATGATGATCCCCAATACTATATTGAAGATATCACCACAAAGATTTTAGATACTCTTGGTGGTCATTTAAGATTTTCGCCAGAATTATAATTGAACTGGGTAAGCTAGGCTTCAATATTGTGATAAACGCTGACTACGTCTTCATCATCTTCTAAAAGGCCTATGAGCTTTTCAAGTTGCTCCATTGACTCTTCACCATCAACAGCTTTGTAGTTAGTGGGAATCCTCTCAAGACCGGCTTCTTCAGGAGTCACACATAACTGTTGTAGTTTACTTTGAATTTCACCGAAGCTGTCCATGGGACCAATAACTTCAAATACACCTTCTTCAAGATCAATATCTTCAGCTCCCACATCAATCATCTCTAGAGTAAAGTCATCTTCATCGAGCTCACCCTGCGGAATTGTAAAAACGGCTTTTCTGTCAAAAACAAATTGCAAGCAGCCGTCTTTTCCTAGAGAGCCATTACTTTTTTTGAAGTAACTTCTGATATTGGCCACCGTACGGACAATATTATTAGTTGAGGCCTCAATAAATATGGCCACACCGCTTGGGCCATAGCCTTCGTAATTAATATCTTGATAACCGTCGCTATCTCTGCCCAGTCCTTTTTTTATGGCCCGGTCAATATTGTCTTTTGGCACATTAAATTTTCTACAGCGATCAAGGGCAATCTTTAAAAGAAAATTTGTGGCCGGATCCCCACCACCACTTTTTATGGCAATGGCAACATCATGTAGTGCCTTGGAGTAGACTCTGCTTTTTGCTTTGTCAGCTGCACCTTTTCTAGTGGCGATTTTTGCGGATTTTCTGCCCATGGTGATCTCACTTATAGTAAAAATAGTTGCCTACTTTTACCAAAATTGTCCCTATGTGAATAGTAGAGAAAATACTGAGACAGCACCACGGTGCTGTCTTTACCGCTGGGCAAGGTAAAAAGGGGCCACTGCTTGATCTAGTGCAATATATACAACTCCTTTAGCAGAGCTTCTTTCAGCCTTTTCATATCTTCAAGTGGTTTGACGGAAATTCTCAAAAACTGCGATGAAGGGCCAATTTTATTACCACATTCTCTGATGAACAGGTTGTGTTTGCTGATCAGCCGATTTCTGAGCTCAGCTCCATTAATGTCTTGTGGAAGCTTTACGTAAAAGAAATTCGCAGCACTTGGAAAAACTGTAATTCCACCTATTTCTTTTAAAGTATCGCGGGCCTTTTCTTTATCACTTTCGGCAATTTTTAGTGAATTTGAGTACTCTGTTCGGTACGCAAGAAATTTCTCAGAAGATAGTCGCCCATTCCGTTAACATTCCACTCGGGAAGAACCCTTCTTAAATGATTTGTAGTTGGTTGCCAAACTCATTCGGCAAGGTGTTCAGCTCTGGCCAGGACAATTTGGCCCTGATGGTGGTAAAATATTGTAAGAATTAAATTAAGCAATTGAAATTTAGTGAATAAAAAAAAGTAATTAATTCTTCACCTGGTAATTATTGACCAATCTGCTCCCTGTACTTATCAATTGAGTAGGGTTGTTATATTCGGGGGAGTCTTAATGAAAAAGAAATTAATCACATTTACATCTATTTTACTTATTTACGCCATAAGCGCATATGCCTATGACTTTGGATCAGCTGGAAGTGATGGCAGTGATGGAAGTAGTGGAGATGACGGTTACGACGGAAATAATGAGATTACATTTGCAACAGCTGCTTCTCAGCAATTTGTTTTAAATGGAGGGGATGGCACTTCTGGAGAAGATGGTGAACAAGGCGATAGTGGCTATAGCTGTTATCAGTCTGAGCCAGATTATGACATCTCTGGAGCACCCGGTGGCGACGGTGGTGATGGCGGCAATGGAGGAGATGGAGGTAACGGAGGAGAAGTTACTATTTATTATAAAAATATCGATGCTTTAAAAAATATATTCATAGAGTCCCGGGGCGGATATGCCTCATACGCAGGTAGAGGAGCTTACGGGGGAAGTGGGTGCACTTGTGATACTTACAGCTGGCAGACTAGCTACAGTTGTACTGATGATACGGGCAAAGAAATCACATGTGAGAGAACCCATTACTGTGAAGATGGAGAGTCTGGAGAGGATGGGAATGACGGTTCAGACGGAAGCGATGGATCCAGTGGAATCCTCCACATTGTTAAAAGAGACGCTCGCTTGCCTGGGGTAAGGCCAACACTTCGTGAATCACTTGCAGCAATCGAATCAGTGGATACTCAGTTATCAAAACATTTGTGGCTCTCACAAGTTGGGGCCCTCAGTTTGCTAGCTCCAAATTCATATTTAAATAATAATTATTATGAGTTTGATAAAACTATCCAGAAATTATTTCGTTATGAATGGGTCAGCAGCAGAGATATTGGTGACTTTAATTTGATGACCATGAGTGTACTTAATGATGATAGAACAATTACCAGTAGAATCTCTGGGGATGTAATCTATAAAAAGGAAATTTTAGAAAAAGGTGATGTTCATATTCACCGCGTTCTTGAAATTTACAAAAAAAGTGAGCTTAGAAATTTCTCTATAGATGGTCTCACCGGATTGGGTGATAAATCCATTGTTACTATCTCTGATCTTTCAAATCTGGGACTCATTGGAGAATTAAATTTTGAAGTTCTTTTTAAAAGAAAAAAGGGACTCAGGAAGAAGACGTTATTTGAAGGAAAATTCCCTAAGGCCCAAACTACGATTTCTGATGGAAAATTTGTGCTCAAAGTTGGAGCTGTTGCCAAAGAAGCCTATAAGAATTTAAAAAAATCTGGGAAGAAGTTTTACCTAACAATTAGGATCACTAGAACATGGCAAGGGGAGAGTGTTAGTTTTTCTAAAACTAAACTCAAGCTCTACCTCAATGGTAAAAAATAGTGAGTTATGGGGTAGCAGACCCTTTGAAAACTTCAATCATCGCATGATAATCGCCCCAAATTGAATTGTGGTCTACATTCGTTTTGAGTTTTAGCTGATCTTTTCCATAGAGAGTATGCTCGTAAGTGACGACACCATTATTTAATAGTGAGCCTTTAAGTGTACTACGGCCACTACTTATAGACTTTAGGAATTTTCTAAAATCTCTTGTAGACGGTTGATTAATTTCCTCAAATTGGGCCACAATTCTAAACACTGGTGAAATTGGAGATTTGACTCCCTTGGACTTAGACAAACCAAGAACTCCTGAAATACTTAGGTCTACAAACTGATCAAAGTGGGGTCGACTAAGGTAGTGGTTAATCTTTTTTTCGGTCATTAGCTTTAGTCCCTCTGCATGACCTCTTCCACCCATGCTTGCTCTAAATAGATAGGGGACGTAGTCTCTAAAAGCTCTCACTACAAACGGAGCACTATTAGAGGTCATATCTGGGCAAGAAAAGGCCCAAAACTTGGAAAAGGGACTTATCGCCCCATTGTCGTTTAATCTTTTTAAAGTGAGTATACTGTCAACAACTCCAATTCCATGGGAGATTAATAAATTTTTCTGATTTTTTTTAAAGACTCCACTTTTTTCCAGAGAGCTTAAGTTTCTGAGAAAATTATCTGAAGCACTTGTGTAGGGGATCATGAACATACCAGCTCTTCCGATCTGGTAAAGTTGGTTTTTTAATCTGACGGGAGTGGGGGATCCATCGAAATGTGTAGCCTTTTTAAAACCATATTTCACTGGATCACTTTCGATGCCGTAGTAAAGCACAATGATTTTTTCTTTTGCAAATTTTGAAATGACAGCAAGGGAGGCAAGGGATGGAGTCAGGCTGAAGTCTTGCACTCGAATAAAGATATTATCAAACTTTTCTCCCTCAGTAACACTTCCTAGTTCACCTACTGCTTTTTTATATTGTTCAAAACTTCTCGGGTCATAATAAGACTTATCTAATGTCGCCGGAAATAGTACAGAGTTATACATTTTTTCTAAGTAAAATGATTGAAATTTATTTTGGTAATAATTTCTTGAATCAAGTGGAGCAAATTTTTTACCATTAAAAGAAATAGACTGGGCGTAGAGTTGAGTGGACAGAGTAAGAGCAATCAGTAAATAACGCATAGAGTTCTCCTAAATAGTTTTTCTTTTTACCTACATGAAAAATTCAAAAATTAAAAGAAAACTCTAAATATTAAAGCGTGAAAACCTTTTAAGCCTCTATAGGTATCCACTACCTTTTCTGTGGGACGAGGTGACAAGTTTGAATTGTTCGCTTAAGCTTCATTTATATGAATTTTGACAATACCTATGACAATTTACCCAGCCGATTTTTTGCAGATGTAGAAGCAGCTTATTCAACAGACCCAAAACTCCTAAAACTCAACACTGATCTTGTGGAAAAATTAGGTTTAAACCTTATGGCCTTTAGCGATAGTGAACTAGCACAGATTTTTGTAGGTAAACTTCTGCCAGCAGGATCTAGGCCTATTGCCATGGCCTATGCCGGTCATCAATTTGGTCATTTTGTCCCACAACTTGGGGATGGTAGGGCGATGCTTTTAGGGGAAGTCGTCGATCCTTTAGGGAAAAGATTTGATATTCAACTCAAAGGTTCAGGTCCTACTCCTTTTTCTCGAAATGGGGATGGCAAGTCTGCTATAGGGCCAGTCATAAGAGAATATATTGTTAGTGAGGCCATGTTTCACTTAGGTGTACCTACAACTAGAGCGCTCGCTGCTGTGGCCACTGGTGACTATGTGGATAGAGAAGAACCCCTTCCTGGAGCAGTCTTTACCAGAGTCGCCTCAAGTCATATTCGTATTGGGACATTTCAATATTTTGCCATAAGAGATGATCATGAGGGTCTACGTGCACTTCTTGATTATTCCATAAAAAGGCATTATCCAGAAATTATAGGGCCTTCAAATGCTCCTGTGCTATTTCTGGAGAAGGTGATAGAGGCCCAAACCACACTTGTCGCTAAATGGATGGGGGTTGGTTTTATTCACGGAGTTATGAACACAGATAATTCTTCAATTTCTGGGGAGACCATCGATTTTGGCCCCTGCGCTTTTATGGAAAATTTTAACTTTAATCGAGTCTTTAGCTATATTGATAGAAATGGCCGTTACTCCTATATGAATCAGGCCACTATTATTTATTGGAATCTCTCTAGGCTAGCTGATTGCTTAGTGCCTCTTGTGGATAGTGATGAAGATAAGGCAAAGGAAATTCTAGGCCGTGAGTTGGAAAAAATTCAAGACATATTTCTAGCAAAATGGATTTCTGAAATGGGAAGAAAACTTGGAATTTTAAATCCAACTAGCAGTGATCAAAAACTCATTACTGATTGGCTAGAATTACTCGAAGAGGGAGACCACGATTTTACTAATTCTTTTAGAGAACTTCTCGCACTTTTTATGGGTGAGAGCACGGCTTCAAGCATAGAAAAAACTGAGAAATTTAAAGAATTTGAAAAGTCTTGGAAAGAGAGGATTCAAAACCAGGCTTGTGGCCTTGATGAAGTTGTCACGCTAATGAATAGCAAAAATCCTATCTTTATCCCAAGAAATCACCTTGTGGAAAAGGCGATTCAGGGAGCTCAGAATGGAGATCTCAGTGTGTTTCACCAATTGAATGAATTGCTTCAAAATCCTTTTGAACAACAACCTAAATATGATCACTTCAAAGAACCAGCAGCTGTGGATCAAAGAGTTTGCACGACTTATTGTGGTACTTAATCTGTCTTGCGTAGCGATGTGTAGTTGATATAGAATAACCCATGGAAAATCTCACTCGCTACTTTGCCGAAAGGCGTCTTCTGGTTAATTTAACCATTGTTCTACTTTTCTTCTTGGGAATAAAATCCATGCTGGGCTCTCAAAAAGAGGGTTTCCCATCTGCTTCTCAGAATAAGGCGATGATCAGCACAATTTATCCAGGCGCCTCTGCTAAGGATGTGGAGCTCAATGTGACAGTTCCCATTGAAGATGAGCTACGCGATATAGCAAATGTTAAAGAAATTCTGTCCACTTCCTCTGAGGGAATGTCTAGTATAACCCTGGTCGCCGATGATGATCTGAGTGATAAGCAATTTGCAAAAGTTTACGATGAAATTGGAGATGCGCTGGCGAGGGTAAAAGATCTCCCCACTGAGCTGGATTCGCCGCCGTCTTATACCCAGTTTACCTCAGAAGATATGCCAGTTATTGAAATTGCCATTGAAGGAGCTGAAGGCGAGCTTCGAAAATTTGTTCCTTTCATTGTTAACGAGTTAAAGAGAAACCCAGGAATTTCAAAAATTGTAGAAGTTGGGTTTCCAGATGAAGAGATGGTGATTGAAGTCAATGCAAAAAAGATGAATCAGTATGAGGTTGATTTTAAATCCATAGTAGGTGCTCTTCGTTCAAGAAATATTGAGGGTAGTGGTGGAACTCTGGAATCTTATGTTGGTGAGAAAAAAATTGTCGCCTTTAATAAATTTAATACAGTAGAGGAAATTTTAAATACCAATATTAGGCGCTCTACCAGTGATCGTGGGGTCAAAGTTCGCGATGTGGCCGTGATTAGTACAACACCTAAAGATCTTAAACTTAAGGTTAGAAATAGCGGTAAGTTTGGAATCAGTTTAGTGGTAGTTAAAAAATCTAATGGAGACCTCCTCAATACTATTGATGAAATAAGAAAAGTAACTGAGAGTATTCAAAAGCCTGAGGGAGTATCAATAAGACTTCTCAATGATCAATCAGTTTTAACCCGTGATCGTCTCTCCCTTCTTTCTGGCAATGCACTGATTGGGATAGCGATGGTGGCAATTGTCTTATTCTTTGTATTAGGTGCCAAAACTGCTTTTTGGACCGCTTTTTCAATTCCTTTGACTTTGGCAGGAACCTTTATTTTTCTTCCCTATCTTGGAATTACAATTAACTCTATTAGCCTTGCTGGTTTTGTCCTAGTACTCGGGATGTTGGTTGACGACGCCATCGTTGTTGCCGAACAGGTGAATAATGAAAAAGAAAATGGGTTAAAAGGTGTTGAATCAGCTGTCGTGGCCGTAAGAAAAGTTTGGAGACCTATTTTAGGTGCCAGTATCACAACTGTACTTGCTTACTATCCCATCAGCCAAATGGGTGGCATGGCCGGAAAATTTGTTTGGATGATACCTACTGTCGTTGGGATTGCGCTAATCCTCTCACTATTTGATACCTATTTTCTTCTTCCCAATCACTTGGCCCATGGAAAACATGTGGAAGAAAAAAAGGGAGCAGGGCTATTAAAATTAGAAGGTTTTTATAGAAGCACTCTTAATTTGGCCATCAAGCTCCGCTATGCCATTATCAGTTTATTTGTAGTGGTACTTGTTTCGGCCGTATTTGTGGCCGCCAAGCATTTGAGAAAAGAGCCTTTTCCTCAAGACTCAGCGGAAGGCTTTACCATAGAGTTGACCGGAAAACCTGGTATCAGCATGGCGAAAGCGGAAGATAATTTAAAAATTTTGGAAAAACACTTGCTGGCCCTTCCTGATGGAGAGCTTTCTGGGATTTCATCAAGAATTGGAACTCAGTCCAAGAAATCATTTACAGAGAGGGGAACAGAGCCTCACCTGGGGATAATTTTTGTGTACCTAAAACCATTTAGTAAACGAAGTCGCATGGCCCAAGAGATTGTGGATGATCTTAAGGTGATGATGAAAGATGACTTAAAGAAACTGGAAGTGAGTGCTCTTTTTGAAATCATTCGTATTGGTCCTCCTGTGGGAAGACCTTTTGAAATTCGTGTCAGCTCCAGAAGTGATGAGCTGAGAAATGCAAAAGCGGCGGAAATTAAAAAGCGTCTTGGTGATTTAAAAGGGGTCTTAAATGTCGATGACGATCAGGTCTTTGGAAAAAAAGAGCTTAACCTAATTCTCGATTATGATCATCTCAGCATGGTGGGTCTTACTGTGGAAGATGTTCTCCAGACCATTCGCTTGGCCTTTGACGGTCAAGTGGTCACCGACTATGTAGAGAATAACAGGCCCATTGATATACGTGTGCGACTTGATAGTGAGGGTAGGGGAGACCCTGAGTTTATTCGAACTCTAAAAGTCATCAATCGCTCAGGAAATATTATCCCTCTACAAAAGGTAACTTCATTTAGTGAGAGGGTAAGTTTATCACAAATTAAACACATCGGAGGTGACCGCACTACAGTGGTTTTTGGACAGCTTGATAAGGTTAATCAAACGCCTGCAAGCATTCTAACTTTTGCCAAAAAAGAATTTCCTTCAACTAAAGAAGTTCAAGTGAGTTTTGCAGGCGAGCCCATTGAAAACCAGAAGATCTTTGGAAGTCTGGGGATGGCCGCCATCTCTGCTATTTTTGCCGTCTTTATTGTTATCGCCATTATTTTGAATTCTTTGATAAAACCTCTTATTGTCATGAGCGCAGTACCTTTTGGTGCTGTAGGGATAGTACTGGCAGTTTGGGCCCACGGTATGCCACTTTCCATGTTTGTGATCATTTCTTTAATTGGTCTTTCGGGAATTATTGTCAATGATTCTCTCGTTATGGTTTTTACTATTAGTGAGCTTATCTCTAAAGCAGAGTTTCATATTGAAAAAATTATCGATGGAGCAGTGACAAGGCTTCGCCCTGTACTTCTCACTTCAATAACAACAATTCTTGGGCTCTTACCTACGGCCTACGGTTTTGGAGGTTCAGACCCTTTCATTAGTCCAATGTGTTTGGCCTTAATGTATGGACTACTTTTTGGAACCTTGGTGACATTGATACTCGTGCCAATTCTCTATAGCATTGGCAATGATTTTTCTAAAAAACCAGTGGGTCTCTAAAAGACCCACTGTAATGAAAGCAAGGACTAGTAGTTGCTGCCAAAGTGCTCGAGAGGCATTCCGTGTTGGAATAAATCTACCGAGGATACCCCTATGATCTCTTTTCCTTTGGCCATACCTACAATCATAAGGTCTAGCTTTTTGTCATAGAGCTTTTTAATTGATTTAGTTAAGCTATCTACTTTAGCTTGGTTGAATTTTTCCCCAACCATTGCATTAAAGAGAACGACTTTCGACTTTCTTATGTCCACATTGATTTTGCTGACATCTTTCATAATGCTAGCGTGTAGATCAAGAAAGCTTTCACGCTGAGACTTAGTCAGATTTGTTGAGTTTTCCAGGATACTGCGTGTCCTATCAATCATCTCTGCTCTACTTACGACGCCTTTGATTGATTCTTTCTCGCTTTCAATCTCTTTATTCGTTGTTGAACTACAAGAAAAGGCAAATGCCATAATTAAAAAAAATCCAAATAATCTCTTCATAACAGGCTCCAGTTTTATCGTTTGCATCTGGGGTCAATCTCATTATCGAACCCATTCTCTCTCTAATTTATTTTCTAACTCAATTAAATTATAGGACGATAATTTAGAAGATTTATGAGCTTAATCAGACAAAAGGTTTAGATTAATAGGACAAAAGGTGTAGTTGAAGAGACAGTTGGGTGCTGCAATTGATCAATCCTTAATTTTTCTTATGTATTTCAGGTGGTTTCCATTTTGTTTTTAAAAGGTAGTCCATAACAGGAATTGTTAAATTAAAATTCCAACTATTCATTTTTGTCTTTTGGTGATGGAGGGTGTGGTATTTTTTTAAAAAATAGAGCCAGTTTATTGAATCGAGAAAGCTCTTTGACTTTAAATGATAATAAAAATGAGGCCATTCATAAAATAAGTAATAAGAGGTCGCGCTAATAAAAAAAAGTTCTCCAATATTTTGGCCTATCAATAACTTTAAAATAAAAAACATAGGAAGCGCAAAACCACCTAAGAAAAATAATTAGAGTGGTCTTCCCAGTATTGTTCTCGAAATGGGCCTACGCTACTGCGACTCAACTATTGTTTACTTTTCGGATCGAAACACCAAACTCTCACACTTAAACCATTAGGTGTTTGAAATTTTGCATCGTAAAGAGGATAGTCTGGAACATCCATTGATACTTCTTTTGTAAGCTCAATTCCTCTGTCACTAAGCTTTTTTGCGGTCTCAAAAATATCAGCTAGCATAAACTCTATTGTTATGGCATCGGCAGGAGTGGCACTTTCATTTTCTTTAGGTTTTCTGACAGAAAAGAAACATTCTTTTTTTGGTCCCATTAACATGGCATAGTCTTCAGAGATACTATTGCAATCAAATCCTAGTACATCGATAAAAAAACCAACTTCTGCTTCAAAATCATTTACTTTATATTCTATTGTTTGGTTCCAGCAACTGCCGAATTCAAAAGCAAACTCATTTTTTCCAGTTTCCCACTTGTCCCAATCTTTCTCGGTTTTTGCATTGACGGCAAATTCGACTCATTTTTGTCCCCAAGTTTTGGCGTTCTCGTTGGCTGTATTTTCCATTATTTGACTCCTAGTTAGTTTAAATATTTCCTAACAAGGCGAAAAGTCATTTGCAAGCGGGTTTAATGTAAATTGTCTGACTTAATGTTCTTTGCGGTAGTGGATTAGAACAGAGGGGTTAAGGTAAACACTTCCTCTGCGGTAGTTGATTAATTTTTTTCTCATTAAATTTTTAAGCGAGTAGGAAAACTCAATATCTTCAAGGTAGTAGTGAGGATATTTCTTCCAAAGTGTCTTCAGCTCATGGTGAAGTTTTGCCTCATTTATCCTAAATTTTCCAAGATCTCTCATGTGGAAAAGCATGAAGCACTCATTTTTATCTACTTCTATATCCAGCTCTTCTAGGATGGTACTGAGGGCGGCCACTCCAGACTCATATTTTGTATCTTTACCTAGCTCATTGATAAAAGGTGAAAAACCCTTAAATAATTTGTCGACACTGAATATTACACTTTCAAATCTAAACTCATCGACAGTAGCGAAACTTTTACTTTTGTAGATACATTTACTCAAAAGCTTCGAAAATAACTCTTTTTTCTGAGTGAAGCTTTTTTCTACAATATCATCAATTACTTCTTGCATAAGTAGGCCCTAAGGGAGTTCGCAATCTATTTAAACCTATTGACCATAGACTTAGCACATTTAGCAAGTCTTCTATAATATATTCTTTAAAAGATTAGGTACTATCTATTTGAAATCAGATGATTTCACCCCAGATCCTGGGGCGAGAGGAAAAGTTTATGGCCAGCTTTTCTTATTGAGGAAAGTGAACTAGAAGAAATCCATGGAAAACGAGATTCAGAAAGCACAAATCATCAAACTAACCGTCAAACCCGCTGATAATGGCAGACTTATAGTCGATGTTCTGGCCGAAAATTCGGGCCTTTCAAAATCGCTCATCAAAAAATTGATGATGTTTGGCGCTGTTTTTCAAACCTACAAAAATGTTAGAAAACGGGTCAGAAAAGCAAAGATGACTCTTAGGGGTGGTGACCAGCTTGAATGCTATTTTGATCCCAAGATCGATTTAAATCAAAGCTATGAATTTAAAGCACTCCATCAAACAAAGCACTACGGTGTTTATCACAAACCAGCTGGGGCCATGAGTGAAGGTTCAAACTATGGGGACGGGGTAAGTCTACTTCGTTTTGTTGAAAAAAATAAGAGATTCGCCCACATGGTCAATCGTTTAGATAAAGAAGTGGAAGGACTTGTGGTCATAGCTTATGACTCCAAAACTCAAAACTTACTTCAATCAATGTGGCGCCAAGATGTGACTAAGAAATATCAGGCCATCGTTCTAGGTGAAATCGAAGGCAGCGCAGAGTTCAATCTTCCTATAAATGACAAGTTTTCCTTAACTCGCTATCAATGTGTAAAAACTCATTTTGGGGAAAGCTATATGGACCTAAGCCTTGCTACTGAGAGGAAAAATCAAGTCAGAATCCATTTTTCTCATGCAGGTTATCCTGTAATAGGGGATCCTAAATATGGTGAAAATAATAAGAACCGAGAAGGATTACAACTTGTTTCCTATCTTCTCGAGTTTGTTGATCCCTATACAAAGCAAACCGTCGAGGTATTGTTACCTAAGGATAGGCTCTTATTTGAATTTTAAGTAAAGGCCCAATGGTTGGGCCTTCCAGAAAAAAACTATTGATCTAATTGAACTTTGATATGTTGAGCGTTGAACTCAAGGTAGAGAAGCTTCGCCTCTTTCGCAACATTGCTTTGACTCAGACTTAAGCTCATTACTCTGGGCACAGGCTCTTTGTCATTGCAGTACATTTTCGTTGAAGCGTAACTAAATTTGACTGTGCATCTATAGGCCAAATTTTTCATCACTCTGTCATCTTTGCAGTTCTCTGCCACAAGAAGTGATGGCCTGATACTATTGCAAGAGTCACCCAAAACTGTCACATAGAGTTTGTCACCAACTGAAAAGGCGCTAAAGTCAGTTGACGCAGCTGCTAAGCTGACTGCTGATAGTGATAGAAGTAAAACTAACATTTTCATAAATTTCTCCGAATTTTGTTCTTTTTATTAAAGACATCCCGGGTTTGATATATCCGCTGAGTTGCATGGTGGCAAGAAGACTTACTATTAAATAAATTTAATGAAGTGATAGGGCCATTACACGAGCTTTCATGTTTAGCATTTATGGCCAACTCCGATACCTTATTATGAGTAAAAAGAAAGTTAAAACAGATTCTATTGAGGAAATTGAAAGTCGTATCGATACCTTTGAAGATCCTGTGAATTTGATTAAACAATTTATAAAAGATCACTATACCGATTCTTTTGAAGACATTGAGAGACTTTTTAATTGGCATAAACGAACAAAAAATATCAAACAGGGATTGAAAGTCCTCGACATCCATAAATTTCCATCAGGTGAGATTGATACTTCGTTCTCTCTTGGGCAACGTGCATTCTATGCATCTGTTTTGCTAAATATGAGAGGAGCGGGAAGCTTCGCTGTGAGACTTTTAGAAGGGGCAAGTATTTCAAGGCCTAGTGAGTTTCATTACTTGGGAGGCGTTTATTTTACCAATGGATATTTTGAGAAGGGGATAGAGCTTTATAAAAAGGCATTGGGAGACTTGAGTTGTGAGTCCTATAAAAAAAGAAGAGTTTGCTTCCACAACATCATACTTGGGCATATTTACTTAGGAGAACACTCCAAGGCCTGCGAATATATTGAAATTCTTGCTGGATTTGATGATGAAATTGCCAAATCAAAAATCAATTTTTGGCGAGGCCTTAATGAGTCCATGAAAGGGGATTTTCAAAAGGGACTTACATATTTTGAAAGTCAGCGCCAAGCTAAAAGTACTTTAGGTAAAAAGTTTTTAAAGACTGCTATGTTTACTGGATTTTACTTATACACAAAGCTAAAACTAGGCATTTTTGATCA
Source organism: Bacteriovoracaceae bacterium (assembly GCA_018649885.1). Classification (GTDB taxonomy): domain Bacteria; phylum Bdellovibrionota; class Bacteriovoracia; order Bacteriovoracales; family Bacteriovoracaceae; genus JABIHA01. The sequence continues at coordinate 6,261 of JABIHA010000058.1, read as the reverse complement.
AAGTGAAAATGAGATGGAGGAGTATCTTGAATTAGAGTTTAGGCAGCTGGAAAATGGGTTCTCTAGAGTTGAATCATTTATTTTCATATTAGACTTTCTTAGAAAAGAATATATTTTTGATAAAAAATTGATTAGTGCAGTTGATTGTTATCCGAGTACAGATTTTTACAACTACCACTTTAGAAATTTAAAAAGTCTGATGTCCATTGGAAACCCAGATCAATGTGAGATTTCAATATATCTAGCAAAGGGTGAATTTATAGAGCGGGGAGTCCCATCTCATTTTCTTCCTAAGGAGGTAGAACTTCTGAGCTACATAAGAAGGGCCGGAGTGCTAGGAATTTCAAAGGTTAGGCTTTTTGAGCTTTTATGGAGTGATGATATTTGCGGACATTTCCTTCACGGCGATCGTCTCCGGAAACTATTTAAAAGAGTTGAGTCTAAACTGGGAATAAAAATTGAAGCGCAAGGCGAATGGGTTAAGATGTGTGAGAAAGAGCAAAACAAAATTTTTGTTAGCTGGGACGAAAGTGACAGTGTTCCACTTTTCTTGAATGACTTGGATAGTTTTGAATTATCTGAATTAATGAGTTTTTATCATATTAAAAAAAGTAGCGCCTACAAATTGATCAGTACATGGAGTGAGACAGGCTTGATCGTTAAAGCTCTCTATCAAAATAAAACAATATTTCGAGTTGTAAGGGATGAAAGAATCTCATCTTGATAATTTATCTGCACTGCACAGCTTGCCAATCAATCACTATATTTTTGTCGAATCCAGAGGTTTTATGTTAAAAATAGAAAAAAGGATTAGATCATGTCTCAATTTAATGAGCTTTTAGAAAAAGCTAAAAATATGCCTCAGCGCCAAAGGCTCTTATTTCTCTTTGCCAAGTCTACAGATATGCTTGATAACTCAAAAAATAGTCATCACAGTGGAACTATTGACCCTGTGATGTGTGTGGATAAGCGCCCTGAAGAGCTGACTGATTTTAGTGCCCTTGTTGATGAGGCTGATGGTTTGACCAAGAGCTGGAATTTTATATTCGTCTCCTCCTTGAGTGGAAAAGAGGGAAATGATCCTTCAAATGAAGAAGTTGATCTCTACCTTCAAAGAATGAGTAATGGGCTGGCTTATGGAGAGGACTTATCAAAGTATCTTGTTTGGAATCGTCAGGAACAGGTCATTTTAATTAGCTAGAATTTATTTTCCTCTTCGCTTCATTCTTAAATAGCACTTTATAAGCCTTGCCATGGCCGTTTGTGATCTGGCCCGAAGAGGTTCACTTGCTGGGTCTACTAGCTCAATACCCTCAAATGCTTTATGAATATCAAACCCCTCAGGATCTCTTGCAAACTCTTCTAAGACTCTGGCCAGTGGTTCAATCAAATCATCATCTATATAGAGGTTTAGATGTCCTCGACCTTTGAGCAGTACAACTTTGGCGGTTGTATTTGGATTTTCGCTGGTTATGACATCAGCTAAGTGTTGAGCATGTGCTCCTGGAGTTACTCCGTCACCTGTACTACTTATGAACATTATAGGTTTACCTTGTTGGGCCAATACTTTTAGTGCCTCATGCAGGACTTCGGAGCTTTCGTCAGCGTAGGCGAACATTTCAATAAAATCTTTTATTATATCTGGATGAAGTCTGGTTCCGGCACCTTTTTCTCCAAATTCAATTACTGCTACACCTCTCATACCTCTAAAATCAGCAATTGATTTGGGAAAGAGCTGGGCACCAAGTTGCCCAAGAAACTCTCGCATTATGAGCTCACTTTTAGTAAGCGGTCTATTACTCCTTACTATCTCAGTTGCGGATTGTTCACTTACCAATCGCAGTCCCCAGAGTTCCTCTTTTTCTAGTAGTGGAAGAGCTGCTATAGCGGCTGCCTTCATGCGTTTGGGAGCGTATGCGGGGTCCCACATTCCCATTGGAATATAGGCGCTGACATATTGATTTCTTAAACGAGCAAGTTCAGGATTGGCCCTGAATTCTCCGTTAGGTAGTTTTTCTATCCCTCCCCCCCAAACGACTATGGTTCGAGCGCCGAGAGAGTGGCCAACTAGCTGGACTTTTCCGCCTTTTAAGTATTTTTCGCTTATATACGGAACAGCAGCACTGAGATCATCTTGTCCAATGGTGTGCATGCCATATTTTCTGTGACCTGTTGAGGTTAATTGCCCATCAGTAACTCCACGCCTTGCATCCTCTGGGTCAACGGCCATCATCTCTCCCGAGCCATGGCCTGTGGTGTTCATGGAAAAGGCATAGCGACTTTTGCTATTGCAAGCAGCTCGCTTTAATTTTTGAAATGTCCACATAACGGCCGTAGTTCCTGGAACGGCAAAGATTGGATCAGCTAGCGAGGTTCCAGGAGAGTTACATTTGTAAATGGTAATAGGGATTCGAATGCCTTGTGCATTTGTCACAAAATCGTGAATAATTTCCACTTCCTGTGAATAGACATTCACAGACCAGAAAACTAAAAAGAATATGACTAAAAAAAGTTGCTTTACCACCCTGACTGATCGAAATAGTAGGGGTTATTCTTTAAAGCTTGACCTTGGCGCTCGGTTAGTGGGATACCCAGCGAGTGACGTCCAGTTAAAGTTCATTTCCTTATGCTGTGATTTTTAATACAATCTAATACTATGAAAATTCTCAATACCATTTTATTAATTTTTTGTTTAATCTCGTGTTCACACTCTGAGATAATAAACAGTGATTTAAGTGGTGATGAACTTTTTGCTCACGGTAAAAAAGCTGCTGCCAAAAAAGATGTCCGAAATGCTAAATCCTATTTTCAGGCAGCTTGTGATAAAGGTCAAATGAAGGCTTGCTATGAACTAGCTGGCTTTTTCAAAAACTATGAAGATAGGTGGTATGTAGCACAGCTACTGGAAAAATCATGCCGTGGTGGGGTAGTGAAAGCTTGCCCTGGAACAAATAAAACCTATAAAAAAGTACAGCAAAGAGACCCAATAGAAAAGGCCAAGAAACCAGTACGAGTAGAGGCATTTGGCCAAGCTGTTAAGCATATATTTTATGATCGTTCACAGAAAAAGAAGAAATAGATAGGTTTTAGATACAACGGAGTTATTTATGAGAAGAGTGCTTATTACTAGTTTTACTACGATGTGCTATTCATTTATATTGATGAGTGATGCATCTGCTACTGCTCTTCACGACAAGTACTCTCAATATTGGCCCTAAGTAAAAAAATGTATGTCCAACTGGGGAAAACATCCTTTTAACGACCAAACAAAATTTAAAGTGTTTTCCCCAGCTGTCAAAGTTTTTGGTATCGGCAAAGATATTTCAGACACTAAGGCGACAGCTGCTCCTTCTTTGGTATTTGTCAGAGCGTCCGTTAGTGTACTCTCTGCAACGACTTACAATCTAACTAATCCCAATGGATGGTATTGTTTTAAAGGCAAGGTAAACGTTCTTGGAAAGACCACAATTAATACTCATTGCAAAAGCCACCTGTCTTCCGTTAGTGGCGATTTGGCCATTTTAGGTAAGGGTGAAAAAGTTGGTGCTGGCACAACTGTGCTTGGCAAAACAATTGTTAAGCGCAAATGTGACTAACCAATTAAAAGTGTAAAATCACACCCAACCCTAGGGGGCGATCTAGTTCGAAAGATGACAAATATTCACACTAAAGTAATAGAGATAATTGAGCAGCATCACGAAAACCATAATGGCGGGGGATTTCCCAAAAAACTAGGGTTTGATGAAATATCTCCCTGGGCCCAAATTGTGTCTATGGCCAATATTTACGATAAGCAGGTCACGAATAATGCCCACTTACCCACTAAAAAGCATCAATTGGCAGTAAAAAAACTAGAGTACGATAGGGGAATGGAGGCTATGAAGAGCAGTATTGGCCAAATCACCCGGGTAAATTTTGTTTAGTTAGGGGCATACATCAAAATTTGTGATCTGTGTTACAATAATAGGGTCTTTTGGGAGATATCGATATGTGTATTATGTGTATGGAAATTTTAAAAGGTCGGATGAATATCAAAGAGGCCAGACATGCTCTCAAAGAGTTAGTTGCCACCACAGATAAAAAAGAAGAGCTTGAACACTACCTAGAATTATCAAAAATTAGTGACGAAGACTTTATCGAAGAAATAGAGAAGCTTAACTCCGAAGAATAATCTTTCCTTTTTGTTCTCAATGAATTTTACAGAAATTTGTACTTTTATTGAGCTTAGCAATTAGCTATTACTCTTTCTCCCATTTAAGATAAGGAAAACTAGCATCTTCTTCTATTTGCCAGACATTGTTAAAGTCCCAAGTATTATAGCTACTAGATTTTTGCATCATATTGGTATTGTAGCCAGTCCCTCCATTTCCTGAACATCCAGGAGAAGACGCACCACAACCCTCGTCTGTGTAATAGTAATTGTTGGCGCCGCCACTAATGCCATTTGAAAATGGTTGGAAAGTACCGTTTGCGAGTCTCTCACCTTGACCATAAACCCTATTAACAGTTGTGGACATACAGATCGCCCCGCCAAAACTACCTCGGTAGTTGTGGGAGCCACCACTCATATCTCCAGTAGCATATGAATCGGTAATAGCGTTACTGCTACACAAGTAGGCGCCAAACCCTCCAGAGTTTATGCCTGCTTCGGCTCCTTGAATATTGATCTTTCCTGTAGCAAAACATTGATTGATTACGGACTCACCAATATCTGCACCAAAACCGCCGACATATTGATCGCCAGTTAAGTTTCCTGTAGCGTGACATTTTTGCAAGTCGCAATAGTCACAGAAACCAAAGGCTCCACCAAGTCTAGCTCCAAGGTTGGCAAGATTTCCATGGGCCGAAGAACTTAGATATTTGGTTCGAAGGCCATAACCATGAAGGCCGCCCATATGACTAGAGGTTGAAGTCGTTGAGGAATAAATATCTACCATAGATGAGTTGTCTAGGTAGGCCAGGGTGTTAATGACACTATTATTGATATAACCAAAAATTCCTCCGACATAAATCGAGCCTGAGGCGTTAATTCGGCCACTAACATGTACATTATCTAAGTTGACGACATCCGTTGCATAGCCAGCAAGCAGACCTACATAATTGTTATCTACTTCTAGATTAGCACTATATATCTTTATATTTTTAAACTTACCTTTTGACCCATCATCAACATATCCAAAAAGGCCTTTATAAGACCCTGTCGAGGTCACATTCAATCTTTTAATTGCATAACCGTTACCGTCAAAACTACCCTGGAATTTTGAACCCGATGTACCTATAGGGGTCCATTCTTTACATGACAGAGGTATGCCACTGGTCAACTTAAATGAAGATGTTTTAAAACTATTCATCCTAGCTAATTGGGCTTGGGTATTAATAAGGTAAGGATCGATATCGGTCCCAGTTCCTCCAGCGAAACTTCCCGCTTCAGTTATAGTGCCAAAAGTACATCTTTTAATTGTCACTGTTTTAGAGGATGTGTTTCCTCCACCAACCCCTGCGGTCAGGGTTAATTCGTAGTCTACCTCTGAAGTGGGCAGGGTAAGTGTAAATGAAGCCGTGCCATCGAGACAGTCACTGTCGACCCATGATAGCGTTCCGGAGTTATCAATACTATAGCCAAGGCCAGTTGCATTGGTACTGCACTTGGTTTTCATTGTAATACTAGGGCCTTCGGTATCAAGTCCGTGGACATTTATAAATCCACCCATCTGCTTAAATCCTTCTCGGTAAATTACTGGTTGGGGAACATCAAGTGAATTTTCCACTGCTGTTGTAACAACAATTTCATAGTCATATTTAGGATTTAGATTTCTCATAGGGTACATAGTCAACGTTTTAGTAGGAGCATCGTACATATAGCCAGCAGGGATCCTTCTAGTTGAATACTTAGGGGCAATATAAACAGTGTTCTCATTTATAGTTGTCTCGTCCATAGCTGTTTCGAATACTACTGTGACTTCAGTATTAGGATCAATATCTGTTGCATTTCTTATAGGCGTTGTTGATTGAACATAAGTCATTGCAATGGCCGTTGATGTGGCCTGGGCATGAGCAGTGGCGGAAGCTTGCGCTTGTGCAGTGGCTGAGGCCATTGCTTGTGCTGTGGCAGAAGCTTGTGCTTGTGCAGTGGCAGATGCTTGTGCCTGTGCAGTGGCAGATGCTTGTGCTTCGGCAGTGGCGGATGCTTGTGCTTCGGCGGTAGCGGATGCTTGTGCCTCGGCAGTGGCAGAGGCCATTGCTTCGGCGGTGGCAGATGCT
>JABIHA010000092.1 GCA_018649885.1 Bacteriovoracaceae bacterium | reverse complement strand
ATGAGAATCATTTTTCACAACTCCATAGGTTAAAGAAAGACCCCTTCAGGCAGATAGGTATCTCTTAGAAATTTGCAACTTTGGTCCACATTCATTTGACGACATACACTCCTTTGAAGTTATTCATGCTTAGATAAAGCCAAGCGCCTTTAAATCCCTTCCTCGTAGGTATTTCATAGTAAATCGCAGGAATAATTAAAATTCACCAAGTTCGCCGTTCCTATGACCGTTTAACCATTTCTATAACGGTCTGGGGCGGTAGTTTTATTCAACTCTTAATAAGAGGACTCTTAATTTATGACTGTTACTAATATAAATACTGAAACCATTCTTCCCAGTGCCAGCGAACAGGAAAACCGGGTAATGGTTTCTATCCTAAATAACTTAATACAAAACTTTGAAGTTGCCCAGAGTCATGGCAAACTTCATGAGTTCTTGCAGGAGTATGCGATAGGTATTATATCCATCAACCAGAAAGTAGGTTTATTGCCTGACGTTAAGTTTGAGAGTGAATATTCTAATGAATCTTTATCTTAAATAACGTAATTTCTAGTCGGTGAAATAAAATCTGAAAGTAAAAAGAATAAAGTAAAATACCTATATGAAACATAATTTTAAACCAGTCTTATAGGAGTCTAACAATGGCAGGAAGAATACCGTCTTTTAAAAAAGGTATATACAGAGCAATCCCATTATTCGAGAGTGATCAGAAAGAAATGTCATCATCAGAGTTGTGGCATCGAATTAAACTAACACCTCTAATGATTCATAAATTTGATTCTTTAGGTTTAACGCCTGAAGATTACGAAGATATATATCCTAAGCTAAACAGGAAAGGCTACTTTGTAGAGGCTGAATGGTTAAGGAAGTATCGAGATGTGAGAATTAAAAGGGAAGAGGGCCCGAGGATTGTTTAATCGTGAGCAATAAAAACCAGGATTTGATCCTCCAAGCCTCACCAGTGATCCTAGCTGTTTTCTGTGATTTGGAATAGGAAGCCACGATAAACCATCAAAGTTCGTGAATGACGGTCCTCTAGCGAATTAGAGCGTTCCGTGAGGTTTCAGCTATAGGTTGGTATGAATTTCAGCAAAAATTTCATTCGTGTTAGCTGGATAAAGGTTGTGTTTTCATTAAATTACTTCAACTCTTCGTCATGAATTTTTATAAAATTCCTAATTTCCTCTACGGCATCCAAAAGCAATAGCCATTGACTTTTGTATAAGGTTACTGGGAATCGACCAAGACCATATAACGACATGCCTCCTTTTTGACCAACCTTGAAAGTTATCTCTTTTGATTTGCTTTTCTTTAATGCTTCATTCTCTGCCCGCAGACGCTCTAATTCGCTTTTCATTTCATCCTCAGAATCGCTTCCATTGATTTCCTCTAGCCGTTCTAGTTCTTCTTCTAATTTCTTATCCTTATCCGGGGTCATTTTTCCCTCCAAATATTTAGCTACTTACAGGTTGTAGATCCTTCCAGTTATCAAATTCCTCGGGTAACAACTGCAGGATTTCTTCAGAGTTCATACTGTATAAATCGTAAGTCAACTCCAGTTGTTGTATGACAGTGATAAGTCGAAACAGGGAGCCGCCTCTAGTTTTAGATTGTGTTCCAGCCTTAGGTTTATTTTTACTTTTATCAAAATAGAGAGCATCTGCTACTTCTACAATGCTTGGGTTGGTTATAAAGTTTTGACGTGTGCCTAATTCATGGTGAATCTTATTTTCAGTATGAACTACACCATTCAAAAGAAGTCGAGCCCTTTCCTCATACATTTTAAAAACCTGGAAAGGTCCTGCGAGTAAATGTCTGTGTTTATAACGATATCCAACATTTGGTATGTGACGGTAATCCATGCCAGGTGTCCTTTTTCTATCTAGGTCTTCAGGACAAACCTGATTAAAGTAAAAAAGCGATAACCAGCTCCACAACCCTTGATTTTCTAATTCTAACGAAGTATTCAGGTTCTCTAAAGCCTTAGATAAATATTTGACCATATGGGTTCGATATTGAAAATCCATTTGCTCGACATGAGCCTTGTCTTGAAAGTTTTCAGAGTAATCAGGATTTTCCAAAATCTCAAACGGTGGTTTTAAGTCAGGATTCTCACGAAGATTATTTAGGTATTTCTTGAAATACTCTAATCCTCTTGAATTCAACCTAGAAACACAAATCATTAATTCTCCTCCTCAGCGTGGAGTTTTTGAAATTGGTCCAAAAGATGCCATTTGTCACAAAACCCACGCACTGCATTCTCAACCCAATCTGTTTGGTCATTCTTAATATTTGGATTTCTGCCTGTGGGAGGGGAACCCACACCTGGTAGAGAACTTACAAAATTAACCCACAAGCTAGGCCAGTCATCTTCATCAATTTCAGGGTCTAATTGGTCTGATTCGATAATATCATTTAATATTTGTCGTACAATTTCTGGGTATACTAATGCTACAAATGCCGCATCATTTCTTGCAATTTCCTTTATCGAACTCAACTGATTGTTGACTTGCACAACAGGCCAGTCTCCTGTTAAATCCAATCTCCAAACCTGATCTCCTAGGTCTTCTGCAAACTCAACATGCAACAAACTTATTTTTTCATTATTAACATCTTCAACTCCCTTAGGATGAATTTTATCGGCAATTGCTATGATTCGGCCCTGCTTACCACTTTTGTCTACGATTTTCACTCGAAATAGGGGAATTGCCCCAGCTTCAATACCTATAAGGTCTCTGTTTGAGGGAATCTCAAGGGTGCCTACCTTTCCATAATCAAATCGCATGTATGAGGTTCTTTTATAGGCTTCAACATAAACCAGTGCTTCTTTAGGTAGACCAAAATCAGAGAGATTTATTTGAATGTCAAAAGAATGAGGATACTTGTCAGTGTTCAACAAAGTAACCATAGTGCGATTTCGAGGGATTTTTTTTCGACCTGTAAAATTGAGTTTTCTAATCATCGAAATTTACCCGACTCCTATGACTTTTACCCTTAAATCTCGATTTAAATCAAAGCCTGTGATTTCAAACCGAAAGTCATGGCTGTCTAATTTAGCAATTAGCTGATTTTCTTTAATTGCATTTATTTGAACCCCTTTGCTATTTATCTTGATAGGCACTTTATCCATTTCAAAATCGAACGGGCTGTATTTTGTGAAAGGGTTGCGTCCCAGAATTTCATAGGCAACCGTGACATGGATACCATTAGGCATATGTGTAGCTTTTGGATTTTTGCGTAATATAAATCCCCCTTGCTTACGGAACAGATGGAATTCCTTGGTTGAGCCAATCAATCCCTCCGGCAAATCATTCTTTTGCCCAGATGACTTATTGGTTCCCTTATCTGTAAGTGGTGTTACCGAAAAGAATTCTTCTAAGAGCTTCTTATCTATTCCAATAGAGGGTTTGCTCAAGATTTTTATGATTTCTCTGGGGCTATTTTTGACGAACCTGAGGCATGATGCTCCATGGATATACTGATTTTTAAATTTTGGAGAACGCTCTTGCCATTCTGTGTGTGCAGGATTTTCAGAATCACCCAAAAGGGCTGACAAAGCCTGGTCATTTATTGAAATTACCACCCGGACTCCTTTTTGCTTTAAGGAACTTACACCAGCAATGGTGATTCCTTCTCGAACAAAATGATCTTCTGCACGGTCCAAGCGGTCGTCTCGTTCTATAAAAATATCAAAATAAGTTTTTTCTGGATTTTTATCTTTTGGTTTAATTGTTAAGGGCACCCGAAGGGCAATTCTTTCTTTTTTATCAAATTGTTCTCGAAGTTTCGCTAGGGCTTCTTTTTCAATTAGGTTTTCATCCCATTTAGGAGCAATCAGTGCGGATGGAGAATTAATTCTAATCAGATCATTTGGGGATAGTAAATGTATCCAGCGAGTAAGACTGAATAAATCCTGAAAAGCTTCTTTTGTCATTCTAGACTTTGAGAAGTCAACATACTTGAGTAGTTGGTCAATTTTTTGATCGTCAATGATGAGGAGCTTCCTATCTTTATGTAACTCGACCACTAGGTTTTTGGACAAAATTGGGAAAAAATAATGAAGTAAGGCCGAGGATAGAAGTGTTTTGATCTCTACAGAAGGGTCAGGATAAGGAATTATAATTGATAGCCCTGCTTTTCCTTGTCTTTTTAAACCAAAATTTGCAGAAAACTTCTCAAGGTATGGTTGATCTTCAATGGGTAAGGCAAAATTTTCATCAAAAGCTCCGTACCATCCATAAGGAGAGTGTTTATTATCATTTATTAAATGAGTTTTTAAAACTGATTGGCCCAACAGCATAGATTTCCCATCGCTTTTTCTGACCGTAAGCCCAAAGTAAGTATTAATTTTTGATGTTGCTTGGAACACAGTTTTGCCCAAACCCCACCGACCACGATCACTAGCGCCTTTTTTTGATCTACCTATGTTACGCCAAAAATAGAAAAAATCATTCTTGATGTCTGTGCTTGTTGGCTGAAAATCATCATCTTGAGTTGGATCGCCTTCCAGGCCCCGTGTCCCATAATCTTCTATTACCAAAAAGTTTTCTGGATCATCAGGATTGTGGGTTTTAATTAAGCCATTTTGCTCAGCAGTTAAATGTGGCTGAAGACCCTTTAGATATTGAGCCATACCCCCATTTTTATTTGAATTTTCCGTAAATAAACGAAAAGCCACCCGAACGGTCTGATCTGGCAACCCAGCATCAAGAGAATTCTGGATGCATTCACGAACTAGTGCATCTGCAACACTGTCCAAGTGTTCAGTAGAAAAAAACTCGCTTTCTATGGGGTCAGAATTCATTTCCCCCTTAACCATCACTCGAAATTCCCATTTTGGCTCAGGCATCTATATAAAACCTAAAAATATAATATGTTGAATGAAGGTAAATTATAGCAATATAACGCTATTTTGGTAAGAGGAAAGGATAACCTAGGCTGAGTAAATACAGAGGAGTTGATATGCTGGACTTGTTTGCATTGGTGAGTTTAAATTAGGATCACAGTCGGTAGCTAATCTAATTTATTTAAGTTCACAAATTCACCAAAATGTTCTTGCGCCGCATTATTATATGCAATAGCCGCATCATCCTGAGATTTATAATACCCCAAATACAACTTTTTCCCATTCACGGTAATATAAGCTTGCCACCGTTTAGACTTTTTATGGAAAGATACTCCTTTATACTTAGAGGATCCTCCTTTAGAGAGTCTTTGTCTTTGATGCGTCTGTTTCCTTGAGGCTAAGAATAGATTTTTCTTTCTATTATTCAAACCATCACGATCCTTATGTGCGACAACCTGCTTTCCCTCAGGTTTTAGTAAGAATCGGTGCATATAAACTGACTTTCCATCCATGGATGTGAATGCCACTTTATAGGTGTTTCCCTGAATGTTCATCGTAGAAATAGTCCAGTTATATTGCAAAAGATTTTGCAAATCCTCCTTATCTACAATGGCATCATATCCCTTTCCTAAATCTATCAATCCATAATTTTCTCCCTTGGCTCCGCTAATTACTGTTTCCCTTTTAGGGGTCTCTGATACTTTCTTTAAGTTATCGTCTGCAAAAAAATATATGTATCGACCTTTAATTTTAATATTGCTTGATAAAAACTTTTTATTTTCGCTAATTAGGTATAAAACTAAATTTATGTCCTCAGTGCCGGTCAAAGTGTGCTTTCCTAGGTCTTTGACAGATATCTGACCGTTCCACTGCCTAGTTACTAAGGTTAACTCTTGGCAGAAACTTTTCAAGTCGTCTGAAAGGTTAAGGTATATCTTTAGAAGAGTTTTTTTATTTAGTATCTTGAATTCTTCAGTTGAAAGGCCAGTCTCAATTTTTTTGCCCTTTAAAGTCCATCTGGATAGAGCCTCGGAATATAAAACTCTAAATCCCTTGTCTCCAATTTCATTGAAACAAAAATCAACTATTTTTGTGGCAAGAAAGTTTAATTTGTTTTTGGGGAGAATGTTCTTATTGCTTTCCATTTTTCTAAATATTTTAGAGTGAATGGGTCTATGCTAAAAATAGCCAAAATTGTTATTTCACCTCATACTATTTTATAGATATTTTTTATCGCCACAAATCTAAACTGTCATGTTAGTCAAAAATTGCTCTTGTTATTCCAATACAAAGTCCTAATACAGCAACCCCAAATAAGAACCATAAAAACATCTTCACTTTTGCCCAAAATATTAAATCCGACAACATTAAGCCAGCAAAAAAACAACTACTTGCTATTATGATGGCCAATTCAAATTTTTCATTTAGACCTTCTTCCTTAATACGAGATTCTCCATCATTAAGGAACACTCCATTTTCAAATTGCCCCATCCACTTATCACCATCGGCAAACGTCCTAGTTCCATAACCATGTAACTCCCCACCTTTAAATTGTCCCTCCTCCTTTTCTCCGTTAACATAGGTCAAGGTTCCTTGACCGCATGCCTCGTTATTTTTGAATTGACCGGAATACTTGCCACCGTTAGCAAACGTAAGCGTTCCAAGACCACACATTTCTGTTTTATTAATTTGCCCTTCGTATTTATTCCCATCGGGCCAAATCATTGTCCCAACCCCATGGGCGTTACTATCTTCAATTTGCCCTTCATATTTAGTCCCATCGGGAAAGAGAAATTTTCCAAACCCATGAACCTTCCCGTCTTTAAATTGGCCTATGCATTGCATACCATCATCAGACGTGAATGTTCCCTGACCACAAGGGATGTCATTTTCAAATTGCCCTTCGTACTTAGTGCCATCGGGCGTCGTTGAAGTCCCCAGACCATGCAATATGCCATGTTTAAATTGACCAACACTCCAACTGCCGTCGGCCCTAATATAAACTCCACTACCGGTTATTGTATGATTTTTAAATTGACCTACATACCTATCTCCATTTGGCAAGAGTATGCTTGCTTGTCCAGTGGCTTTCTGGGTATCAAAGTCTCCAACACATATTCCCAATACTTTATTCACAATTTAGTAATCCTAACAATGAAGAGTTTCATGGTCATTCAAACGAAGGAGACAGAAGCGTTCCCCGGCCAAATATTTCATCATTTTTAATTGGCTTTTGTCAGTTACTCCGTTGGAAAATATAATGATTTTTATTTCATTCTTTATGGTCATCTAAGGTTCAATCAGGTGTTCATTTTTAGCTTTCATGTGCCTTATCTCAACTGAGTCAGCTATTCAACTTCCCACCATTTGCCATCTTCTTTTAGTTCAACATTTTTAAAAAAATCTGGAAACTGATCGGTTTCAAAGGAGTGGATGGGGATTAATTTTTTTGGATTTAACGCATTGGAAAAATCCTTGAGATCGGAAATGGATGCATGACCTGAGGTATGTATTTTTTTCATTAATATTTGATTGCTTTCCAGCCAATCAAGAAATGGTTTTTGCTGATCCATTTCCAAATAACCCTCCCAGATGGAATAAGTGAGGCTTGCTCCATCCAGGCATCCTATTGCTTCCAGATCTTTTGACATGGATGGACGAAACAACATCACTGAATTAGATGCCTCCCTGCTTAAATTCTCCGGATAGATGCGGTTGTTTCTATACTGATTGGATATATCAAACAGTTTTTGTTCAATGACCTGGTATTTTTGTGACTTGGGAAGGAATACTCGAATATCCTTCCAGTGTCCCTGGGGAAGACTAGGGTTTCCTGTGGCTCGCAAAATCTCGGCAGTATATAAATCAATGATGAACTGACGGTTTACTGCTTTGCAGGCTTTATATATCGTGACAAGCCGATCAATATTCTGACCAGAGCACCAGGCTAAACAAAGACCCTGGGTGGAATCAAAATACTCTACAAATTCTGGAATGAGTTCATCTTCAGTTTGGAATTTGTCCTCGGGATTTCCTCTTCCTATCGTGGTTCCTTCCATCAACAACACATCAATGTCTTTTGGAGGGTTGTTAATCATGTTCTGAAAAAGCTTTGCTTTGCGTCCATGAGCCCGGAAGTCACCACTATAGAAAAGCCTTTTCCCATTCGCAGATATCAGGATTGAATAAGCATCGTAGGCTGAATGGTCTACGAGATAGGGCGTAATCTCAAAAGGTCCTATTTCTATGGTTTCCTGGTCTTGCAGGTAAATAGTTCTTTTGAAATCAGCGCCAGAGGGAGTAAAAAAGGTGGCTGATCGCAGAATATTGTGTGCCGCCTCTCCTATGATTACAGGAATTTGGGGAGGAAGAAACTGAGCCAGACCAAAATGATCCTGATGAGGATGAGAGATCAATGCGGCAAGCAGGCTGTCATCCGGATTAGCGAATCCTTTAACGTCAGGAAGAAAGGATCTGGCATCCACATCCCTGTCTGCATTCAAAGGCAACCCCACATCTAAAACTATGCGCTGGCCAGCGGATTCAATTTCAATGCAAGTGCCGCCAATCTCCTGTGTCCCACGATGTATGCATACTTTCATTAGCAGACCCGAATTAATTTGAGTTTAAAAAACTTTTATATTAATGCTTGGACCACCTCAACTCTGCAATTGCCTTTTAATTCTGCCGGTCTACCGCCAAGACCCATCTCAAACTTACAATTTTTCAATGAAAGAAAATGCGTGTTGATTTTGAGCCGATTTTTAATTTTTTCAGCCAGCTTGTTGAGCGTTGTCACCCAGTCCCCAGCCGCATCTTTCTTTAAATAATTCGACCAGTAATCATGAGGAGCCATGACTATGAGGTCAGGTTTTTCAGTCTTCAAATTTATCTTGAAACGGTCCTTGGCTTCTCTGGCAATCGTTTCCATGTTCGCTTCGATGATGGCACAATAAGCCAGACCCTCAAGAAGTGCTTTTAAGGGGGTATCGCCCAACTGCCCATTTTTCCCAGCCACCTTCAATTCAGCCACTGCCGGAATACTTTTTTCTATGGCACAGAAAAGGTCCACCTTGCCAATTCCTTGGTCGCTCTGTCGGGCCTTTAAGGGAAACTGATAATCGAGAAAAGAAAGTCTCTGACCACCGGTAAGAGAAAAATCCTCCCCATTTTTTGTGGCATTGAACAGGGCGACCGCCAAATGTTCTTCAGACCGATTGGAGTGGCTTCCGCTACTGGTGATTCCGTTATGACCTTCCACAAAATAGTCTTTTCCTCTCTCAGCCCTTCTTGGAGCCTCTCTAAAAAGTTTCATATAACACCTTTCCAACTTTAAAATATCCAAATGCCCAGCATAATTGGCAAAATTGGAAATATGGTTGACTCTACGTTCCTTAAAAAGGTCGATAAGGGAAAAGTTCATAGGGCCACCTCAAAGTAATTGTTTAAAAAATTGGTATCAGAGATATAAACTTATCTTCCATCACGGTCGTAGATATTGCGCCACGGCCTTAGCCGGAGGTATTTGTTCAAATCAGCTATAAGAGCCTGTATATAAAGCTGTATATATGCTATGCTTATAACCTGCCGTTTATTATGTAGTATATATGCATCCTAATAACTATTTTGTCAACAATTATTTGGCTCTCCATGACCTTTCAGGATTATAAACCCAACAAATTTTCCGATATCAGCGAGTCAGATTTTGGGGTTCGTCTTTGGAATTTCTTAACAACCTCTGATATTTTGCTTCGTATGGATACAGCCACCTATTTGCGAAGACCGGCTTGTGAAGCCATTCAGGATGAACTCATCAATGAGTTTAAAGAGTTCAGATTCAGGGAGGGGGATAATTCTAAATTGATAAGATACAAGCAAATGTGCGGTCACATGGTCCGACAGATTATGGAGCAACGTGGATATGTGTTGGATTCGCAGAGAATTCCACTTCGAGTAGGTAATCTTTTTAGAACGGCTACGAGGTACAAAAAATACCAACTCGCCAAGAATCTGTAATTGATTAATTAGGAATCGGAAGCCCTTTGGATACAAGTCCTATGACTTTAATTGATGAATTGAAGAGCCTTTCTAAGATAGTGTCAGAAAAGTTATGGAAAATGACTGATGATCACCCTAGTCGGCCTCATTTAATATTCCCAGAATATCGGGATAAAAGGATTCGGATCAGTGAACAAGAATCAAAAATCATATTTTCAAATGTTCTTGAGCAGTCCCGCTGGTTTTATTCAGTGGAGACCCCAACAGTTAAAACTTATGTCCAATCAGGTGCTACCCCTTTAAGTGCACGAACTGACATTAGCTTATATGAGACGCCGTCACCGTCATCGAAATTGGTGAACATTGAATTAAAAGCACACAATGCAACAAAGGAAAACCTGCGCAAGGATTTAGAAAAGTTGCTCAGGGAGGAACTTGACGGTTTATGGTTTCATACTTTGGAAAACTGTAACAGTGCTACACTTCCAAGAATTTGCGAAAAATTTCAGGAAGCCTTCCATGATCTTAGGGAATACTTTGGAGGAAAACGTAGAAGCATATTGTTTGTCTTCTGCGTATTAGAAACTAAAGAACTAATAAATAAATTGATTCGCATTGAGGGATCGAAAGAGGAAGTATGGGCAGATATCCAAAAAATATTTTCAGAAACACCTGCAATTAAGTATGTAAAGGTATCCCCTCAGCCTTCAAAAATCCAAGAGCCATCTTACGCAAGCTCGATTAATTGGCCTAAACATAGATTCGTATATTCGAAGGAATTAAATAGAAGTTCATTTTTGTTAATTACTGTTAGAGGCAATAGTTATAAACTTCGATCATTAAATAACGATAATTGGCTGAGTGGTTTCAAGCAAAATGGTGCATCTACATTAGAGGAGCTTGTAGATAAATATGATTTTTCTGAAATTGCGGAAGTAAGCCAAGATGATCGTCAGTATACTGTTCAGCCGAACCCAGATTATTGGCAGGGTAGGATAAATGAACTAAATAAAAAATATAATGTTTGTGAGTGAGTGGGGAAGGGAATTATTGTTTTATAAACAATTAATTGCCCTTGTTTAATTTAATGTCACGTCACCACAGCAACGCTTGTATTTACGTCCTGAACCGCAAGGGCAGGGTTCATTGCGACCAACTTTAGGAGTATCTCTTCTGAAAGTATTCCCTGTGCTTGCTGACATACGCCGATGTGGTTCAAAATATTTATAAATATTCATTGCTCCAGCGGATAGTCCTGCAATTAATTGTTCTCTTCGCTCAGCATTGACAGGTTCTTTGTAGGTACGCATTTCAGGGTCAGGGTTATGTTCATGAGCTAGAGCCATTATGGGAACCAATGATCCTCCATTTTCCTCATCATCAGATAATTCAGCCCAGTCTTCTTTATGAATTTGCATACCTCGAACAAATCCCTTTGCCCAGTCATTGCCTTTGGCATTGCCATCAGAGTCTTCAAATAGAACTGGCAAAAATACTTCATCGTCATCTAACTTTCTGACAACCGCATTCCAGTGTCGCATTAGTAAAAACATGAAATCTTGCGTATCTTGATCGTTCTGGAGTAATTCATTTGCGGGTATCCCCTTATCACCCCAAATTGCCCTCAGGTAAATATTAGGCTGGGTCATTTCTGGTGAGCAAATCAAAGCTGTGAAAAGACCATCCACTGCTTCAAGGTTCATCACATTCTCTTTCTCAAACTGATCGAGAATGGATTCTAGCTTATCGTATTCAGTTTCGCTGAGAGGAGTTTCCATAGGGTTTAGCTCTTTATTATTTTTCTATTATTTTATCAACAGCATGGGCAATATTTGAAATGGTATTTTTTAAGCATCCCTGTGCTTGAGAAAGGTTTTTGCCTCCAATATCTATAATAGCTTTCCCTATTTGATTAGACCTTCCGCCTACCCGGAATTCTTTAATATCGGCTAATTTAATTTTTTCTGAAAAGTTTGATCGAATCTCCAAGTACTCTTTGTATTTAATTGGGTCAAGATATTGCCTAGCTTCTTTAACCGGAAGATATGGATTCGTTTCAAAATGTAAGAATATATCGAATCTGTTGTTTAATGGGGAGAATTGAGGCTCAATATGTATGTTGAAGTGCTTTGATGGGTCAAAGCTTTTATAATCCAAGCCTCGATTGCTTGCTTTAATTTCCTCTGGAGCCCAGTTTGGTTTGATAAGCTGTGTTAAATAATATCTTCTCCCTGTTTTGCTATTCTTTGAAAATTCTTTAGGTTTTAATGTTTGAGGAAGATTTAGTGAGTTAAGTAGATTTGTAAAGTAAAGAAATCCCCCATCCATTCCCTCAGAATCTTCCAGTTTTTCTAAAACTATATCTTCTGGTTGCAGTCTTCCTTGGTCGTAGAAGAGGGTCAATAATTCTATTAGATTGTCTGTTAATTGCCTGACCAGTTCATTTTTTTCTCCAGAGAATAAATTCAACTCAATTATTAAATTCTCATATGTGACTGGTGTGAAAGTTTCATTTGCTGGCCTTTGATCTGGGAATAATGTTAGGAAGTAGCAATGTGTCTTCAAATGATCTGAGTTTAATCGAAATCTTTTGACTAGATCATCTCTACATTCGTTAGAGCCATATTTATCTGTTTGATCTTTCCCTTCATCGGCCTTTAATTTATTCTCTAAAATGATGAGGGTATCAGAGTGATTGTCTTTGCAGGTTATAATTAAATCAGGGACTCCTGATTTAGATGTGGATATTCGAGTGTAGGCTTTAGCTGTGGAGTTTAGTTTTAGACTATTATTGCTTATGAACTTTATAAATAAATTTTGGAACTTATCAGAATTGTTGAAGCAAAATGCTAGTAAGTTTGTAAATGTATCTTCCCTATCATGAACTCCTAATATCTTGAGAAGATTATTTTCAAGCATAGTCAAATAATCACTTTCCAAATTTGTTTAGTAATTTAAACCCATCATCATTTTTAAACTGCTCAAATTTATCAGTTTTCTCTCCTGCTTCTAGTTTTGGAAGGTTTAAGCTTGTCCTGCCAATATTATTTCCAGTTTTATTTGATCTGCCCAGCGTCTTTACTCTTGCAGATGGAATTGTCCAGAATGTGTCATTCTTTTCTGTGTAGAAAATGAAGTACAGATTCTTTCTTGGCTTGAATGACATAGAAAAGAAATTCCACTGCTTAGCATCTTTTGATCTAGCTTTGATTTGGATATCTAAATATCTCTTGTTATCCAACCTGACTACGCAGTCAATTCCCTGGTCATCAACTAGAGTCATATAGACATCGAAGCCACGCTTCAATAACTCAGCAATAACTGAATATTCCTGACGCTTTCCAAAAGAAGCTGTATCTCGATAACTCACGAAATCTCCAACCCTTTCTCGTCTACCAAAGCACGTAACTCCTTGCCAGCTTTGAAGAAGGGAACTTTTTTAGCAGGAACTTCTACCTTTTCTCCTGATTTGGGATTGCGTCCGACTCTGGAATTTCTTTCCCGGATTCTAAAGCTACCAAAACCACGCAGTTCTACTTTTTCCCCTTCAGCCAAAGAATTGGTAATGGATTGAAAAACTGTGTTGACGATAATCTCAGTCTGCTTCTTGGTGAGCTTGATTTGGTTCGCTACTTTTTCAACTAGCTCAGCTTTGGTCATTTGGTTTTCCCTTTTCCAATATTCGGTAATTCCAGCAATTTTGCCATATCGAATCCATGAATCATAGCCATATTCTGTTCTTCGCTACTGACCAGCGATCCTAGGCAGGTTGTTCTTAGATACATGGTAAGCCTCGACAAGAGATATCCGCTACTCTCCGTCTTTTCAATAAGTTATATGGGGTAGGGCATGGGAAAGTATGGGAATCCCATTTAAAGCGTTGAGAGGCGGTCCTAGCTCGTTTTATGGCTATATCTGAGGGTATTTAAGGAAGAAAGGCTATTTGGGAAGGTAAATGCTGTTTTTGAGTGATCTGAGGCTAAATCAAATGAACTTGAAGTTCTTGCACACGTTCTTCAGGATGTCCTCGTCATCGTCGCAATAAACATCTACTGTAGTTTGGATACTGCTATGTCCCATGAGAGTGGAAACTGATTTCAACCCAACACCCGCATGAATCAGATTAAAGCAAAAGCCACGTCTCCCGCTGTGCGAACTTAGTTGTTCGTCTAAATTACATTTTCGAAACATGATCTTGAATAGTCTTTGCATAGTTGTTCCATTAAAACCACTGCATTTTTGTGATTTGAAAAGAGGTTTATCTGCGTTCAAGTCTTCACCCTGTTCTCTGCGATAGTCGAGGTAGCTATTTAGAGCATCTAGCACTTTCTTATTAACGAGATAAATTGTGCGATACTTATCGCCCTTTCCTTTTAAAGAAAATGATTCTCGAATTTCTTCTGCTTCGTTCATCACATTCCCGATAGTGATGCTTGCGATTTCAGCGACACGCAAACCTAAGCCAATCGAAAACCACAAAATGCAGGTATTCCTGATCCCATTGCGATCTCCTTTCTGATAGGCAATGAGACGATTCAAATCATCTTTTGAGAGCGTTTTGGCCTTTCCACGTCTTCTTGGAATATTCATAATTAACCTCTAAAAATAAAGTATAAATATGTTATTTAAAGATATTACTACATTAAATGGGGTATGTCAAGGAGAGAATGGGTGTAACTCATTTGTTTATAATGGCTTGATAATCTAATGACGTGATCTATCAATTTTACTACATTTCTCTAAAACTTAATTTATTCGTACATGGTATTGTGAATATCGAAATGCCAAATTTTTGAATTCTAGTAGATCGAAAACAAAGATTTGAGGCAAATTATGTTTTATTGAAGTAAATATTTTTAGGAAAATATTTATATGTTCAATATTCTTAGCTTAAGCGGTGGTGGTTTTCTAGGTCTGTATACAGTTTCAATCTTGGCAGAACTTGAAAAGAATTTAGGCCGTCCAATTGCATCTTGCTTTGATCTCATGGCAGGAACATCAATTGGTGGAATAATTGCTTTGGGTTTAGCCGCTGAAAGACCCGCTATTGATATTAAGAGTGCTTTTGAAAAAAACGGTTCAAAAATATTTTCTGATCGCCCTGCATCAACTGGCAAAATAAGGGAACTCCTAGAATTCTGTTCATCAATTCAAAAATCGAAATATGAAAATCAAGAACTACGAAAGACAATAATTGAAATTGTAGGTGAGCAGACCATTATTGGAGATTTAAAGCACCCTGTGATGGTTCCCACCGTGAATCTCACAAAGGGGAAGCCACAAATCTTTAAGACACCACATCACTCTACCTTTGTACGTGACCACTATCTCAAAATTGTTGATGTCGCACTGGCTACTTCAGCCGCTCCAACATATTTTCCGATTTCTGAAATAGGAGATGAATTATTTGCAGATGGGGGGCTATATGCAAATTCGCCTGATATTTTGGCACTACATGAGGCGGAGCACTTTTTTGAAGTCCCAAAAAAAGACATCCAGATGCTAAGTATAGGTACAACTACAACTAATTTTTCATTCTCGCATGTAGGTCGTTTAAACCTTGGAGTATTTGGCTGGGGACGGCGTCTTGCACAAACAATGATATCTGCACAACAAATGGATGCAACTTACATCCTTGGCCACCAATTAGGGGATAGGTACATGCGCATAGATGAAATCCTTTCCAAAGATCAGGAGCGTGATATTGGGTTGGATATAGCTACAAAAAATGCTCAAAAGACTATTAGAGGAGTTGCGTCAGGTTCTATTCAAGGCAACGTAAACGACCCAAGACTGATTAAAATTCTGTCACACAGAGCACCTCAGCCTCGATTCTTCAATATTTAGAATCAATATACAAACTACAAGAGGAAAGAAATGGGTATTGCTAAATTGTTGTTTTTCAATTCAACTGATATGGAAAAACAAACTTTACATCGTCGAATTACACCAAGCCAAGATCAACAAAGCGAACAGCAAGAGAGATGGAATGACTTAGCAGAATATCTTGTATCTGATCTTGATATAAGGACTGGTTGTCGCATTAGAACTTGGATTCAGGGGTCTTATAAGTTTGGAACCCAGATCCGCCCAACTTATGGAAAAGAGTTTGATATTGATTTAGGTGTCTATTTTATATGGAACGGGCTTCCGGAGCAGGGAAGCTGGGAACCTAAGCAATTAAAAGATTTCGTCCAGAATAGTCTTAGTGAATATTCGGGGGAAGGTGTTAAGGAAGTGCTGATACCTCCTAAAGAAAAATGCTCAAGGATAATGTTTGAGGGAGATTTCCATATTGATGCTCCTGCATATCACTTAAACGAAATGAATGATAATAGGATGTTAGCAACAGAAAAAAACCAATGGGAAGATAGTGATCCAAAGGCTATTTATGTGTGGTTTAAAGAAAAGTTTGACGATACTACTCGGAGTCAGGTACGTCGCCTGATTCAATATTTCAAGTGCTGGAGTGGGCAGAAATATAATGGGGCTACCGGTGGACCTTCCTCAATTCTTTTAACAGTATTAATAGCTGAAGCTATTCCGAACATACCTAGTGAAGCCATTGTGGCTGATGACGATGCCTTATTGAAGGTAGTTGAAAGCTTGCTTAAACGATTAAAAGCAAATCCTACTGTTTATAATCCAGTAAACAATACGGAATCTTTAATTGACCACTTAAGTGAGCAGGAATTTGGTGTGTTGATAAACAACTTTGAGGATCTTAGGAGTAGAGCCAAAGAGGCTCTTTCTACCAGCGATCTTCTTACGGCGATTGATAAATGGACAAGCATTTTTGGGCATTTTTTTCCAATTTGCGTAGATGAATTACTAAAGGAATCAACGGCTAGTAATCAGCTACCAATTAGAACATTTATTCCCGAAGTCAGGGTGGATGCTGTTCCAGAAAACAACTCCCATCGGACCTATAGTAAAATGAATTCGATTGGTCCTATCCCAAGAGAATGCAAAATAAGTTTTAATATTACTAATCAAAATGAAATACCAGGCGATGCAAGAATCGAATGGGTAGTACGCAATGAAGGGGAAGAAGCCGAATATTCTAATGACTTGGGCCATAGAGCGGGCAACGATATTAAAGCTGAGGAAACCTCTCGTTACAATGGAACTCATTACATGGATTGCATTGTAAAGCGAAGTGGAAGCGTAATAGGTTGGCGGAGAATTCCAGTAGTTATTTTTGGTCCTCCAATACCTCGAAGAAATCCAAAAAAGAAGCCAGCTTGGGTTAATTTAAAGAAGAAAAAGCGTTAATAATTATCCCTTAAACAAGATTTTTTCTATGAAGAATTACGAAAATTTAAATCTTTCAAATTTCCTAAAAATACAAAAGGAATTTGAGAGAATAGCTCATTTAACAAAACCCTATCAAAGTGCTTTTGACGAGATTAGCCGATCATTACAGCCCTATAAAGATAGCCTGACCCAAATTAATCAAGCCTTAGAGCTATCCAAGTCCGACCTTGTGCTTAATAACATCACTCATGCAAATGATCATTTAAAACTAATGATGAACAAGGTTACGATCCCGACTAGTTTATTTGAGGAAATTCAAGGTGGTCATAAAACTTGGATTGAAAAGATCAGGCCGCTTCAATATGAACTTCCAAAGATTCAGGGGATATTTCAATCGTCTTTCGATCAAATTTCAAAGGAACTGGAATATTCTAACCAAATCATGAAGAGTTTGAATTTTAATTCGCTCTCACAAACATATAAACTTAATGCTTCTATTGTTGGCGATCTTGAAAAAATTACTCAAGGGGTAGTTTTTACTTATGATAAATTTTCAGAATCCCTTCAAACGCTTTCTGAGTTAACTCAGCTACCAAGCTTTATTATGCCTGGGGCAACCCGTGAAGTTTTCACAGGCGGGTTAGTTCTAAAAACTTTGATAGACCATGTTGAGCCTGAGGAAGAAGATATTTCTGAAGAATTAATAATCGAAATGAAAGAGGAGACCTCTTTTTGTGTTCAATTACTTCATGAAATAGACCCTTCTTTGGCCCTTATGCATAAGGGAGCTTATGAGGCTTTTAAAGGCAATAATCCCGATCGAACAAGACATATCCTTACGTCCTTAAGGGAAATGTGGAACCATTTATTATGGAATCTTGCTCCTGACTCCTCAGTAATGAATTGGATTCCTAACGATAGCGGAGAACTTATACATGAAGGGAAGCCTACAAGAAAGGCTCGTGTTTTATATATTTGCCGAGACCTGAATAATGAGCCGTTATCTCAGTTTGTTGAGCAGGACACACTTTCACTGGTTAAGCTAATTAAACTTTTTAATCGTCTTCATGACCGTGAACCACAATTGACAGAAAAACAACTTCAAGCTCTTTTATTAAGGACCGATTCTTGGGTTACATATATTGCGCAAATATCTAAAGAATCAAATTAAATCGCCAGGTCTCTCACGCCGGAACGATTGCCTCTCCCCACCCACGCAAAATTACGCATAACTCTCGAATTAGCCTGGTTCGTTTGGATTGGTTTGAGAGTGTTCAAGTTTGGCTAGGCCATTTTGTTTTGATTGCCAATTACCTGATAAAACAAAAAGCCCCATCAACCCCGTTGCAGGGTTGTGGGGCTTTAATCTCTTCTTTGACCCGTCTTTTAAATCACTCGGTCAAGATCGGGCATATTCCAATTTATATTGGAATTGAATGGGATTTTATTTTATGTGAATTAATGATTTGGTGGATTATCAGTTTCCATAACAACCTCCGAAGAAAATATTGATGGGTTATGAACTGTTCCATTTTCCATAAAAACCTCCAATGTAAATATTGATGGCTTACGAACAGTTCCATTGTACAACCATCCACGCAAATCACCAACCCAAAGCTCTCGGCTCAGCCCGGTTCGTTGTGGTTGGTTTAAGAGGTTAATTTGCATTTGAAAGCACAGAACCTTCTTAGCATCGTATGGAATGAGCTATTGCATCATGGTATAGTGCTGTCATGTTAACCAGGTGCGACAGATCAAACTTCAGATCAACTTCCAGAACTAGTGTTGAATACACGTTGAATACAGATAGTTTTAGCGTTAAAAATACACACCCAGAAAAACTTATAACTTATTGTAAATAAATGAGTTATGGGCCGTTAGCTCAATTGGTAGAGCAACTGACTCTTAATCAGTAGGTCCTCAGTTCGATCCTGAGACGGCCCACCATTTAAAACAAGGACTTAGGCGATATTCGTCTAGGTCCTTTTTGTTTGTGGTGACACTTTTAGTGACATTCTCCAGCAACAACCCCCAGCAAACCACAGCACATCCCAACAACGTACAACACTAATAGAGAAGTAGTGATCGTCCCATTTTGATAATGCTTGGCTTGGCTGCGTGTTTAAATTTGTCTAATTAGTGTCACTATATAAGACTAGTCTCATTGTTTGTAGTGATGAACAACTGATTAAAAAACAGTTGACATATTTTTAAAATATGAGATAGTTGGCGTGGGCAAATATGTCGAGCAAAATTACGCCTTTAATTTTGTATATGTTTTTTTATTGATGAAAATAAAAAATATAAAATTTAGTTTTTTAAGTTTGGAGAAAAATTTATGGCCTCATTTACAGAACGAAAAAATAAAACAGGTAAAACTTCTTACTACGCAAAAATTCGATTGAAAGGTCATAGAACAATAGTAAAAGCCTTCGAGCGAAAAACAGATGCAAAAAATTGGGTGAGTAAGACGGAGTCAGAAATAAAGGATGGCAAGAGATTTAAAGTTTTGAAAGGAAGAAACATCACTTTGTCTGAACTTATCGAGAAATATCAGGATGAAGTGCTGGTTCACAAAGGCCGTGTCATGCAGGCAGATCAGACGACACAACTCAATTGGTGGAAAGATGAAATTGGATATATGGCGTTAGCGGAAATCTCTCGTAGCGATATTGAAGAGGGTAAGAAAAAATTAAGGAAAGGCAACAAGAAAGAAAGAACTCCAGCCACAGTCAATCGGTATTTGGCGGCTCTGAGCCACGCTTTTAATGTCGCTATGAAAGAATGGGAGTGGATAGATGAAAATCCTGTTTCAAAGGTAAAGAAATTAACAGAGCCTAAAGGAAGAGATCGTTTTCTCAGTCTGGATGAAAAGAAAAGATTGCTTAAAGCCTGTAAAGCAAGCACCAATAAGTTTTTATATCCGGCTGTATTTTTAGCCATTGCAACAGGAGCTAGAGCTTCCGAAATTATATATTTAAAATATTCTGATATAAATTTAGAAATAGGCACTGCGGCACTGCATGACACCAAAAATAAAGAAAAAAGAAGTATCACTATTGCCGGAGTCGCTTTGGGTTTATTAAAGGATATGGAAAACAATCGAAGAATGGATACAGAGTACGTTTTCCCAAGAGCAGACGGTGAAAAGCCAATTCTTATCAGAAAAGCTTGGGATAAAGCTATAAAGCAGGCCAAGATAAATGATTTTAGGTATCACGACCTAAGGCATACAGCCGCATCTTATCTAGCAATGAATCAGGCTACGATGCTTGAAATAGCAGATGTGCTTGGACATAAAGATTTGCAGATGGTTAAAAGGTACGCTCACTTATCGAAAGCACATAGTTACGATGTGGTGAAAAAAATGAACGAAAAGTTTTTAGCTTAATTCTGAAAAGTTGCCTACGCATAACACACTTAATGGGGGAATTAAATTTGTCATAGTTAAAAAATAAGAAAATAACTTTTGCCTTGTCAGTGCCGTCAAGAATTACTTCCGATTTTAAAGGGAATTATCTCTAGACGGCTTTTTTGTTTTTAAAAACCTAGAAGAAAGGGATTCTCAATGAAAACTAAAAGCATTGCAGTTAAAAAGATAAAATTAAGTGAGCAGTATAAAACAGCAAATTATAGAAAAGAGGTGATTGCGACCTTGCCTGAAATAGCAGATGTATTGGGGCACAAGACCTTACAAATGGTTAAAAGGTACGATCACTTATCGAAAGCACATAGTCACGATGTAGTGAAATAAATGAACGACAAGTTTTTAAAGTAATTTATAAAACGATCAAATGAAAACCCCAACATAAAGGAGACAAGGATGTAGTAGTTTGAAATAAAAAAATGTTTCATTGCCAAAGCCGTCAAGAATTACTTCCGACTTTAATAGGAATTCTCTCTAGACGGCTTTTTTGTGTTTCAAAACCATGAAAAAAGGAATTCTCAATGAAAACTCAAAGTATTGCAGTTGAAAAGATCAAGTTAAGCAAACAATATGAAGGGGCTACTTATAGAAAGGAAGCTATAGCGACATTGGCGAGTTCAATTAAGAAATGCGGTCTGTTGCATCCAGTAACCTTGCATAAACAAAAGAACAATGGCTATGTGTTGTTGGCTGGGGGTCGTAGATTAAATGCTTATATGAAATTAGGCAAGGCAACAATTCCTGCAAGAATAGTGGATAAGGAAAGTATGGATATTTGCTTGGCTGAAGATTTGGAGATTAAAAAGAGGGATTATATTCAAATAGCAAAAAATATTAAGATTTGCATTGAAAGTGGCCAGTCTAGCTTCAAGGAGTTATCAAAATCCATTGGAAAGACAGTCGAATGGATAAAAGAAACCATTAAGATTGAAGCTATTCCCAAGGCTGTGCAGAAGAAACTGAAGGACAATAACTTGGTTCTAACAAGAGCACAGTTATTAAGAATAGAAGGAATAAAAAAACAAACAGATCAAATCGAGGCGGTGGGTAAATTTAAACTAAGAGAATTAAGTGGAAAAAGTTCTAAGAATCTTGGAGGCCATTCAAGGTTGAACAGCAAGTATATGACGGTCGGGCAACTTGTGGAAGCTCAGGATATGTTTTCAAATGGAAGCCTTCGCTCTCATTTGTTTAGTAGGGAAACGAATGGGATGGTCGCTTCAGGAGTGATAAAGATGATAGGAACAAGAATCTTGATTAATGTCAAAGCCTTCTGGAAGTGGGTTGAAAATAGGCAGAACTGTAAAGCGGCTTGACGCAACCATCAGTTTGTACCTTAGAAGTTAATAAATAAATATTGCCCTCGATACGCATGACTCAACTGATGATTGCTATGTCGAGGGCTTTTTCTATGAGGAGTCCAGTCATGCCAAAACGACAGTCTAGAACGTTATTAAATCCTAAGTTAATATTTAACGATAGGCAAGCAGTTCCAATTCTCGAATTAAATATTTCACAATTTCCTCAAGACTTAAAACTCGATTGGTTGCCCTGCATAATCGAACCTACCAGGATATGGCTAAAGCAATCTAGCTATAGAGGGAGAGGAACCCTTTGGGAAATTTCCAATCCTAGCCTTAACTTTGGGCAGGAGTGGGTAGAGTCAATATCCGTTATTGCCCAAGGATTCAAAGAAGATTATTTTAATTGTATTTATGAGAAAATTAAATACGAACTTGGCGATCTAGTAAATTGTATTGAGTATATTGTGCCTTGCAGGGATAGGGGATGGAGTCCCTTACTTTTCGTTTCAAGTGGAAAGACTTGGGTTCCGTTTGAAGGCGAGGTTTGGATTCAAATTTAGTTAGTATGCTCTGAACGGTCTATATCAATAAATACGTTTCCCTAGTTATTGGGGTCTGCCTGAAATCCAATTTCCCAGAAATACATATCTACTAGTTTCATTGCAGGGTAATTAACTTTACACTTCTTTTGTATAGCCTTCTGTGCCCTGATGAACTCGGCCTTGTTGTTTTTGTAGAATTGAGAGACAGCACTCAGGTTTGTTTGGCTAAGTTTAGAATATTTAATTCCAGACATTCTCATTCCATCAATGAAATAACGATCATAGGCAGGAATACAGCCAACGGTTCCCAGCATAATTTTAGTCACAAGGGTATACGTTGCATTAACTGATTTTGATTCACCATTTACTTTATTTATGTTTTCCCTGTACCAGTTTTTAATCCACTTTGCTAAATCTAATATTTCTTTTAAATCGGTGTCATCAATTGATGAAAAGTCGTAATTCTGGAGATGTCTGTTTTTAAGTAATTTTTCAACAACAGGCTTATGGATACGGTAATCTTTCCACAGGAGGAAGCTTGAGCCTCTATACATACCCCAACTGGCTAGATAGAAAGACAAATGCAAGCATGATATGTCAACATTGCTAGATGCATCATCATCCATAAAATGTGAATAACAATGTTCCCAGGATTTATATCTATGATTATTGTCTTCTAGCAATAGACTGTAGAAATTGGTGACCTTATTGTAGATGTCACTAGCCATGCTATTTATTTCCTCTTCTTAGCCAGTTCATAAAACACTCCAGCATCTTTAATCATCTTGGCTAATATCTCATCATCCATATCATCTGGCGGGATCGCTTCTGGATTAATGCAGATACCGCTATATTCACCTTCTTTATTTTGGAAGAGTTTGAAGGTGACACCGTTGATGGAAGTGGCTGTTTGGTTGTCTAGGTTTATTTTGTAGGAACCCATGTCTTTCAAGTGGTTGTATATCTAAATTAAATTCGTTCGGAAAATCTATTGAAGGCTGTAATCGGATTAATGGGTAAATCTATATCCCTCTTAAAGATTTCTTCTCTCAAATATTTTAATTCCTGTTCTTTGCTTTCCTCGTCTACATCTATATACCACGAACGATTTTTCCCATTGTCACCAGGCCACCTATACCCTCGATTTTTCAACAAGTCTTTTGAGTCAAAAGGGCTACCAAGAGCCCAAATTCTATATGACTTCAATCGTGCATTATTAAGTAAGCTCTTTAGAACCAAATCGCCAGACTTAGGAAGGGTCATTGAAAGAAGATGCAGGGAAGCATAGCAATCAACTTGTGCTCTATGGCCTTCAAAGAAATATCCGAATTTGTACGCTAAATATTCTAACTTAACACTAGCAAGTCCCTCGTCCTCCCAAGCTACTTGGCTTGCTGAACATGCCCATGATTTGCCATTAAAAATAGAGAATCTTCTCTCTACGAACTTCCTGTCAAAATTCGCATTATGGGCAATAATTAAATTAGAAGATTCAACAATGCTCTTAATAGCTTCATCATCAAAAGACTTTCCGGCAAGCATTTCATCCGTAAGGCCAGTTAATGAGATTATCTTTTGAGAGAGAGGAGTTTCAGGGTCTTCTAAGCCAGAGTAAGCTTCGAGTAAATTAAAAATACGACCATCCTTAGAGAATTCAAAAGGAACTAGGGCAATCTCAATAATTCTGTCATTCTCATGACTGAGCCCAGTAGTTTCTACATCTAGGAATATGCCAGTTATTTTTTCTGAACCATCTTCTTGATTATAAAAATCCGGTTTTTGATATTTCTGTAGAACCCTATAGTTTCCGGTGTTTTCTAAATCATCTATAAGTTGTTTATGGTTCATTTCTTGAGCCATAGCTAAAAATCTTTGAGATTGAGACACATACTTTTATATTCACCATGTTCATTCTTTAAAAGTTTAAAGGTGACACCGTTTATTGAGGTAGCTGTTTGTTTTTCGAGGTTTATTTTGTAGGAACCCATTAAAATCTTACCGCTTTTTTCAGGCACTCTCGACATATATTAAATCTATGTGACGAGTGCCAGCCGTTGAATCTTATTACATCATTTATAGATTTGCAGAATAATTAACATTACTCATGTTCCCCAATAATGATCCTCTTTATCTTGATAGTATCGTGTTCGAGTTTTAGGTGGAGGAGGTGGAGGAGGCATATCGCTAATTACACTTTTGGGCACAATCCTTCCGATGTCCAATTTTCTAAAGCTAAGACCATAGGCCACAGCTAGTCTATGATAAGAGTCAATTGAAATGGCGTGAGCTTCTAAGTCACCGGGCTTTGGTATCTGCTTAAAATTAAACCCTGAAAAACTAGTTGTTGATTTTAAATTCCTATTTATCGTTTTAACAGTGTCTCGATAAAACTTTATTTTTGCCCCACCCCCACACAAGAAAAGTGGGAAACCTCTCATCCAATCATTTCCACATCGTATATCCCTCATTTCCCTGTTTGTATCTCCTATAAAGGTATAAAAGTTTCTCCGTAAGTTCTCAAAAGAACCGTGTCCTTCGTTTTTAGCGTTGTCAAAACTGATTACCCCGAAATTTTTAACTTCAGCAGTTAATATTTCATAATTATCATCTAAATTGTCATTATCTTGATGAATTATAAAGCTGGCGAGATCGGTGGTGCTTGCACCTATATCTAATACCATATGAAGTCCGTCTACTCTTAAATCTGACTTTGCATATCCAACAACTTCCGCAATGATCTCAGGTACCACATTAATGTCACCTCTGTGAAGAAACCCATTCGGTATGCGTGGTTGCTGGGATTGACTTAAAAAGTTTCTGGCAATATTAAGTTTTTGATTTATGTTTTCAATTGTTAGTGGCTCACTTTCATTAGACAGAGCCCAACCGGCAATAGCAAGAGAACGAAACTTTGAGCACAATTCTTCGTCCTCATAGCTTCGAGAAGGCAAGCCTATATTCAGGCTCCAAATGATCTTTCTGTTTTTATAGCTGTCGCCATATTTAGCAAAAAACCAACGCCTAGTTTCTCTTAAAACCAAGGCAATATACCCAGTAGCAAACTGGTCGTCTTCTTCTGAGCATGATTGATGGTTTAAAGGACCTAGCTTTAGGTTTGATATTTCTTCGCCTGAATTGCTAGATAGGCTAATTGAGTTACCACCATCATAAAATATTCTTGCCGGTATTAAGTATTCATTCATAGAAGAACCCAAGCTTCCAAACGATACGGCATATGATTTGCCAACTATTCCATGTGAATAGTCCCTTATAACAACCTTGCTAAAAGCTGTTCCAAAATCAAAGCCAACAACCAGCTCGGCATCAACTTCTACCTTGGGCTTTGGCTTAGGTTTTGGCTTAGGTTTTGGTTTTAGGTTAGGTTTTGGCTTTGGTGTGGGTTTTGGTGCTGGCTTTTTCTCTGGTTTTGGTTCTGCTTTTGCTTCAGGTGGTGTTTCAAATTTAGGCTCTGTTTTCTTACTTCTAATCCACTTGAATAAAAAATCAAAAACTCCCATAATTTAAAAAACCAAGTAATACTAATTTGAATTAGCTAAAGTCTTCCAAGCTAATTATACCTAAGCAGGAAGTTAGTTTATGATGCTTTAATTCTCGGCCATCATTAATTCTCAGTATTTGTCGGTCAACTCTATTTATTAAAGCAGTTATTCTGCCTTCAGTAGCTCTGACTAGAGCTTCCCGACCCCTTGTTCTATGTCCTTGCAATACATTGTTCAAGCTATCTAAGCTTCGTGCCAAATGGTTTTTTATTGATTTTTCTTGAAGGTCAGCCCTGTCGTTATTTTCATCCGCTATTTCTTGAACGTACTTATTGTACATTTCCTCAGACTTGGATATGCAATCGTTAGCAGTGCTCATAATTGAATCTATATCAACGAAATTTTCAGCTCCAATCCAATCTATACCCTTCCTTGCTGTTGTTGTCACTAGTTGCTCTGCCTTGTCCTCTAAAATAAAGTTGCCGTGATTATATGGCTTAACGACAAAATTAAGTCTTTCAATACTTCGGACTCCTTGAAGTGACCAAAGGTCTACAAAAAATACATATACACCTATAGGAAATCCCGGAAGCTCTGATGATGGCAACTTGACGCCAACTGTTTTATGGTAATAGGATGGCCCAAACTCCTTTATTTTATGACTCGAAAATCTTACTAAAGGATGAAACTGATTAATCACCTCTACTGTTTTATCAGTAAAACCGGCAACCTTGTTTGCAAATCTGCACCGAATTGCTCTCGTATGAGTCGATGCCAAATTGGTTTGGCTCAACATTCCATTTGATTGAACAAATTCTTCAAATTTAATTTTTGCCTCTTCTGAAAGTCTGACATCAAATAATAACTCACCGTCTGTTACTCTAATAAATTCGCTACCTGTATAATTTTCATCAAAAAAGTCCTTTATGTAAACCCAGATATCTTCTCCCGTTATGCATCTTTCTAGCTCCCTTGAAGCTTTGACTTGGTTTAGGATGTAATCTCCATGTGCTATTAAGTTTCCAGCTTCACCCTCCAGAACTTCTTCACGGTTTCTTAGGTTTGCTATTGCTTGGGCGGACTGTTCTATTCTTTCAATTTCTTGCTCTGATGTTAAGTGATGAGTTAAAAGATCAGAGGTTAGCTTTTGAATCTCATCACCCAAGACTTCTTCTAGGTCACCCAAAGTATTCTCAAACAATCTTAGACGGTCATATAGTCTTGTGTATATTCTCGAATCTATCGTATTTTGATAAAACAGATTCCATATTTTTATATTGGGAGAATCTTGACCTAACCTGTCTATGCGTCCTATTCGCTGTTCCACTTTCATAGGATTCCAAGGCAAGTCATAATTAATTAAAAACTTAGAAAACTGTAGGTCAATACCTTCGCTTGCCACCTCTGACGATAGGAGAACTTTGGGACCACTAGGGTCTTGAAAGTTTCGTAATATTTCTCCTTTATTGGCATCGCCACCCATGAGGGTGATTGACTCAATTCCTTCCTCATTTAACCGTTTCTTCAGGTAGCGAAGGGTTGGGCGGAAGTAGGCGAATAGCACAATCTTTTCATTAGGGTTTCTATTTAAATAATCTCTTAAAATATTTCTAAGACGATTAAATTTACTATCATGTGTTGTCAGTTCATTCAAATCTCCCATATTGGAAGCTTCGTTTATCAGCATACTTGTCAACGGCCCAAAGGTTTTAGATGGAGTTTTAATTATCCCAAGGTCCTCGTATGCTTGTTCGTCATAGGCGTTCTCTGAAATAATTTCTTTTCGTGTCTTTTCCCACTGCTCTAGAGAGGCGGCCATGCAGCTGGACATTTGCCTTTGAGGTGTAACTAATAAAAAACCTTCATGCACCCCATGACTGAGGCTAAATTCACGAACTAAATTGGTTACCTTTTCATAAAACTTTTCCTCTGGTTCTGATAGAGGAATTTCCTCTGGAATAACATCCCTGCGAACTCGCAAAGAAACAACGTCCCTTTTTCTAGTTCTAGTAACGGCATGACCTAATAAGTTTACGTTTTCAAGTCTATTGGCTAAATAAGCCCGGTATTCATTATTGGTTAGCTCATCGTCTGTAGGAGGATTTTCAAGTAAGTGTTTAAGTTGTCGATTATCTTGTAAAAGAGAGTGGGATTGTGCGTCTCTAAGGGTGGATAATAAATCTTGCTGACTAATTTGTTGCCTTCCTTCAGCCTCATTCGATACCCACCCTCTTAAAACCATATCTCTGGCCATTATCAACGGTCGGTTAGCTTGAAGAATTTCATCAAATGAAGTTGGCTCATTGAATGTGCTTTGGTCAACCAAGTTTAGCAGTTGATAAAGGTCTCTGCTTCTCAGTTGAATAGGAGTTGCTGATAATAAAGTTATATTTTCAGCTACCTGCCTTAATAGCCGCCCTAACTTTGACGTCATACTTTCAGGATTTCTCAAATAATGGGCTTCATCAATAATTAATAAATCTAATAGAGGATTTTCATATGCCACCTCATCTATAAATCGAGCTAGTTTCGATGCATTGTCATTATTATCTGAGTCATCTTCGTTCCATCCTCTTCGAGGTCTCAAGCCCTGAAAGCTTGCTATGATAGATAATTCATTTCGTTGACCACTTATGGATTCTTTAAATTGTTTCAGAGCTTCTTTGGCGTCTAAAATCTCTCCAGAAATTCCAAATTTATTTTTTAATTCAAATTGCCATTTTTCTCTAAGCATGGCTGGGCACAAAACCATTAAGCGGCGAAAATCAAACCTACTTCTTAGTTCTGTCCATATTAAGCCAGCTTCAATTGTTTTTCCCAGACCAACCTCATCTGCTATTAAAATTCCATTGCTTGGAGAGTTTAGAAAATCTAGGACTGGTTTAAATTGATGTGGATAAAAGTCCGTATTGGTTGTGTCCATGCTATATATTAGATTTGCTAATTGACCATTTAACCTAATAAAGGTCAAATTCCTGCGTAAATCTATGATTCGTCCTAGCCTTCCTGTTTCTAATTGGTCTATAGGGTCTTCGGTATCTGGTATTTCCTCTATTTGACTTTCGAGTGCCCATTCAGAGCCATCAGGGAACATTACTTGCCAGTAAATACGATCTGCTCTCTCCCGACTCCGTCCTGTGGTTACTCCAGTTCTACCGGGATTTGCTATGAGTCGCACAAGAGTTCCGGGACTTAAAGGTAGAGGTGGCATGATTTAGAAAGATAGAAAGCTTATAATTAGGTTATAAAATTTAGGGTAAGCTTATTGTGTAAGAGAAAATATTATTATATATGAAAAACATAGTCCAAATAACCACTTTGATTGGATTTTTGAGCCTGAGTACTATTTCATATAGTTTTCAGACAAGCTCATTTGATACGCTGCAACCCTCCACCAGCACTAGTTTCTCCCAATCTAAAAAAAAGCTCATGAAGCTTTATTTAAATGCCGGTCAAACTCAAACCCTCTATTGCGGTTGTTCCTTTAATAAGGCTAAGGATATAGACCATTTGTCTTGTGGATACGTTCCCAGAAAGCAAACTAACAAGAGAAGTCGAAGATTGGAGTGGGAGCACGTTATGCCAGCCCATGCTTTCGGAAAGAACCTGCAATGCTGGCAAAAAAAGCTATGTACCAAGAGAAATGGTAAGACTTATAAAGGAAGGAAATGCTGTTCCAGAATTTCAGATAAATTCAAAATGATGCAAGCTGATATGCATAACTTGTTTCCTTCAATTGGTGAGGTCAACGGAGATCGGTCTAACCACCCATTTGGAGATATTCCTGACGAACCTAGAGTGTATGGGCAATGTGATTTTGAACTAAGAAAGAATCTTGGGCGTAAAGGTAAGATCGCAGAACCGACAGAAGCTATAAGAGGAGATATAGCTAGAGCCTATTTCTATATGTCCAGTCAGTATGATGTTTTAATTCCTGGTGAGTATAAAGAAATCTTGAGTCAATGGAATTTAAGCGACCCGCCAGATGATTGGGAAATTGAAAGAAACGATTTGATCGAGGCTGTTCAGGGGAATAGGAATAGGTTTGTGGATGAGGTGGGTTTAATAGATAATATAGAAGATTTTTGATCTTGAACTATTCTAACCAGAAATTTATACGTTGAACGGAGATTTAGAATGGCTACAAGAATTCCAAGAGAGCGAATCGGAAAAATTCTCAAAGCTATTTTAATTGAAATCAATAATGCAGGTGGGGAGGATTATCACAAAGATATTTTATCTGCTGTCGAACCAAAACTAAACCTTAGTGAAGATCAATTAGTAGTCAATCGAATCACAGGAAAGCCTAAATGGAAGCTGTCTGTACATTCTTATTCTAGTAAATGCGTAAAGGCTGGTTTTATTACTAAGTTTAGGGGGCTGTGGAAGTTAACGGCTCTAGGAAAGGAAGCCATATCAAAGTCTGACGAGGACTTTATTTATGAATTAAATGAGAAATGCCGGGCTTGGGTGAATGTTGATAGTTCCACTGCTGAGGGGGAGAGAAGTGGTGTAGTTATGGACCAGCCCTCATGCAGGGGGCTCATTGATTGGTTCTGGACAGTGCCCGTAAAGTATGATGGTAGATTTAGGCTGATGAATACTGTCTTTTCTGAAGGGAGAGGGTTTTGCCAATGTGCTTCAGAAAGGGTAATTAAAGGCTCCGATAATCCCAGGCAAATGAGAGGTTTCTTGATGATAGGGATACTGATAGATCAAATGATGGGGAAATATTTTCAGCACCTTTACGCCGATTTCGAGAAAGCTTTTAGGTATCCAGTATTGTTACTGCACAGCCCTTATGGAAACGGTGGCAACGTTGACAACGTTGGCTATGTTGGAGGAATATCACCTAATTGGCTTGTTTATACTATCCACAGTTTCGACAAGAAGGTTGACTGGGAAGTTGTGTCAGTTGTTTCTGAGGCACTTTTAGGTGATCTTTATGAATGGTTTCAGAATAATCTTTGGCGAGATGAGATGAGAAATTTTCAACAAAAACTTAAAGAAGAAATTAGCAGGGAGTTTGAAGAAGTCAATAAGGTTAAACTCCTTCCAATCATAGAAGGCATAGAGCAAGAATAACTGTTAATCAATTTATATTTCCCATGAATGTATGTTACCAAGTAAATGCTCAAAAACTAATGGACGTGTTGGACGACTTTATTAAGATTGGGAAAGATGGGAGGAGAAGGAAGCGAAAGTTGAAATATGCCAGTAATGAGGCTACGTTTGACTTCCAAGGTGATGTTCTAGCGATTACCTATAATGAAAAGACAGTTGAAATCGAGGCAAAGGGGAGAGGAAGAGGCTGTGCATTTGTTAATTGGAAACTCATGGCCTACATAACGTCCTATGAAAAGAATCAAGAGAGTCTGACCGTCTGGGTTGAAGACAATTTATTTCACCTTGAAACTATATCTGTCCCTTGTAAATGGATGGATATTAGTCCTAAAACCACCTAACTCATATCCACATGACATCTGATACTACCTTTATCACAAATGAAGCTAATAAGACCCTTAGGGACAGGTTTAATGTTCTTATAAAGGATACCAGCGACTTTGATGTTCTTGTCGGCTATTTCTATACAAGCGGGTTCTATTCCATTTATAAGTCATTAGAGAATACAGAGAAAATAAGAATCTTAATTGGCATTGGAACCAATAAGCATACGGTAGATTCTGTGAAAAATAACAAGCCTATTAAACAGCAAGAGCTAAAGTTCTCTCACGCTGAGACAAAAGAAAAGTTTTCAGATGAAGTAAAAGATGAGCTAGAGGACTCTGAGGATAGTGAGCAAGCTGAAGAAGGTGTTCATAAGTTTATTGAATGGTTGAGAAGTGGAAAGCTAGAGATTAAGGCTTACCCCACAGAGAATTTACACGCAAAGCTATATATCATGACCTTTCATGAAGATGATAAAGACGATGGAAGAGTCATAACAGGATCAAGTAATTTTACGAGATCAGGGTTAATTGATAATTTAGAATTTAATGTGGAACTCAAGAATAAATCTGACTATGACTTTGCTTTAAACAAGTTCGACGATCTTTGGGAGGATGCAGTAGACGTAAAAGATCAGTATATAAACACAATCAATGATAAGACGTGGCTGAATGATACAATAACCCCTTACGAGCTTTATCTAAAATTCCTATATGAGTATTTTAAGGGTGAGCTAGGTCAGTCAGACAAGGTGTTTTATAAATATGAGCCGATTAATTTTAGGAAGCTGGAGTATCAAGAACAGGCAGTTTTAAATGCAAAAAAAATATTAGAAGAATATGGAGGGGTGTTCTTGTCAGATGTAGTGGGTTTAGGAAAAACCTTCATGGCTGCGATGCTGGCTAACCAAATAGATGGGCGTACCTTGGTAATTGCTCCTCCTGTACTACTAGATAAAGACAATCCAGGATCATGGATTAACGTATTTATGGATTTTAGAATCCCTGCTGAATTTGAATCGCTAGGAAAGTTAGATAAATTAATCAAAAGAGGAACGGAAAAGTTTCACAACGTAATTATTGATGAAGCCCATAGATTTAGAAGCGAAGATAATATTACCTATGAAAAACTTGCTCAAATTTGCAGAGGCAAGAGAGTAATTTTGGTAACTGCCACCCCTCAAAATAATACTCCCTCTGATTTGATGAGCCAGATAAAGCTCTTTCAGAGTTCTAAGAAAAGCACTATCCCTAACCTGCCCAATCTCGACAAATTCTTTAAAGAACTTGCAAAGCGTTTAAAGGGATTAGATAGACAGGATGACCATGACGAATATATGCAAGCTATAAAAGAAAATTCAATTGAGATTCGAGAGAAAGTTCTTAAACATTTAATGGTAAGAAGAACTAGAAATGAGATCGAAACATACTTTGGAGAAGACTTGAAAAAGCAGGGTCTTAAATTCCCTGACGTTGCTGATCCGGTGTCAGTCTACTACCAGTTGGATGATGTTGAGGACAGCGTATTTAATCGAACCATAGAAATCATAGCGAGAGACTTCAAGTACTCTCGATATACCCCAATGCTTTTTTACAAAGGTGATGATGTTGACCAACTAGAAATCCAGTCCCAGAAGAACATGGGGCGTTTTATGAAAATCCTGTTAGTTAAAAGGCTGGAAAGTAGCTTTTATGCATTTCGTAACTCTGTAGACAGGTTCATCGCATCTTACGAACGATTCATAGCAGAGTTGGAAAAGGGTAGAGTTTATTTAAGCAAAAAACACGCTATTAAGATTTTTGAATTTCTTGAAAATGATGACGAAGAAAGAATTCAGAAGTTAATTGATGAAGATAAGGCAAGAGTATTCCCAGCTAAAGACTTTGAGGAAGGATTGAAAGAAGGGTTGTTGTCTGATTTGGAAATGTTAAGGGAAATAAAATTGTTGTGGAGAGGTGTAAATCGTGATCCTAAACTTATGGAATTCATTAAAATATTGCAGACCAATGAGATTCTAAAGAAAAGCAAAATAATAGTATTTTCTGAGTCCAAGGAAACGGTTGAATATTTGGCAAAAAACCTCAAGGAAAAATTTGGAGACTGTATTCTTGCTTATCATGGTGGCTCTAGTGCTGAGACCAGAAACAGGGTTATCGTTAATTTTGATGCTAAGGCAAGGGAACCGAAGAACGATTATAGGATTTTAATAACCTCAGAGGTGTTGGCTGAGGGCGTTAATTTACATAGGTCTAATGTTGTCGTTAATTATGATATCCCTTGGAACCCAACCAGAATAATGCAAAGGGTTGGTCGTATTAATAGAGTGGATACAGAATTTGACACAATATATTCATTTAATTTCTTCCCTACAAAACAGGCTGACGATGAAATAAAGCTGAAGTCAGCCGCAGAAGCTAAGATAAAAGCATTTATATCCCTTTTAGGGTCAGATGCGAGGCTTCTAACGGAAGGTGAAGATATTGAATCTTTTGAATTGTTCGACCAGCTTATATCTAAGAAAACCATTTTGGGCGAAGATGATGAGGAAGAAAGCCAATTAAAATACTTACAGGTCATAAAAGACATTAGAGATAAAGACCCTGATTTATTTTCAGACATTAAGAGGCTTCCAAGAAAGTCTCGAACAGCTAGGTCTTTTAAGTGTGACGGAAATAAACTAATAACGTACTTCAGAAAAGGGAAAGTAGAAAAGTTTTACTTATCGGGAAAAGACGATCCAGAGGAGCTAGATTTTATGGCAATCGCTAGGGTATTGGCTACTGACCCTATTACTAAACGAGAAACTATCGGGAAAGAGTTCTTTGCGTTTCTCGATAAGAGTAAAGATGCATTTACGTTTGCAACTACTGAGGAAGCACCTGAGATTTCAAAAACCAAAGGTGGCAAGGATAGCGGGGCAAAAATATTAAAGATTCTAAAGGCTATTAAAGATAAGAGGAAGTTAACTGAGGATCAAGAAGAGTATTTAAAGAAGGTTAGGGTGAAGTTGGAAGAAGGTGACTTGCCTAAGCAAACAATGAAGAAAGTTAATAAAGAGTTGGTTGATGAATTGAGTGTCACTATCGAACCATCACGGCTGGCCATAAAGGTCGTGGGGATATTGCAAAAAAACATACCATCTGAATTACTGGAAAGCCATGTTTCGGAAATCTCTGGTCATTCATCTGGTGTTAGGGAAGTTATTTTATCTGAATATTTAGTAGGGGAATAGAATGGATAAAGAACCTGCGAAAAAACTAATTCGAGAAACATTTGAGCGATCTTTTGCTAAGGATCGCTTTATTTATTTTGTAAAGAATTTATTGAATAAAATTGATGAATCGGGTTCTACTGTTCTTAAAGGAAGCCATTTGCCAGATTCCTATAAACCTCATATAGAAAGCTTGGAATATGTCGGGAGCTATGAGGATAGTGAAGGTAGCGGGTTAGACGTATTAATAGTACAGCTTAAAAAAGAAACATCTCTTGATCGTGCAAGAGCCATGCAGAGAAACTTTATCTCATGGTATTTGAATGGAGGTCGGAGTGGTGTTTTGCGTGATGCCTCCCTTATAGCATTTGTTTCTCCGTCTGAAAATGAGTGGCGGTTCTCCTTCGTGAAGATGGACTATAAATTCGTTGAAGATAAACATGGAAAATCGAAGGTCAAAGAGGAGTTTACCCCTTCTCGAAGATATTCCTTTTTAGTAGGAGAAAATGAAAATAGCCATACTGCCCAATTTCAATTATTGTCACTTTTAGAAAATGACGAAGAAAATCCCGCTCTTGC
Organism: Bacteriovoracaceae bacterium; assembly: GCA_018649885.1. Taxonomy (GTDB): domain Bacteria; phylum Bdellovibrionota; class Bacteriovoracia; order Bacteriovoracales; family Bacteriovoracaceae; genus JABIHA01. The sequence goes on along the minus strand of JABIHA010000092.1, from coordinate 489 downwards.
TGAGATTGAAGACCTGTTTAGCATAGAAGTAGTAACCAAAGAGTTTTTTGAGCAGTACCGGGGCTTGTTTTTGAAGGTCAAAGAAGCCTTGGACGAGCAGGTGGCTAACAACCCTAAAATTAAAAAGGATTTTAAAACCAGTGGTGTGGATACTGTAGATTTCACCAAAAAACTCTTGGGCCAGATCGTCTTTTTATATTTTCTGCAAAAAAAAGGTTGGTTCGGAGTAGAACGGGATGCCTTTTGGGGAACCGGCCCTAAAAACTTTCTCCGCCGCCTTTTTAAAAAAGATATAGGCACTTATTCAAATTTCTTTAATGACATCCTGGAACCCCTATTTTATGGAGCGTTAGCTGTTTAACGTCAGCCCAAAGTGGACCAAAAGAGTTAAAAAGCTAAGAGGTACTTTCTGCTAAACTTTTCCTTATTAAGGAGGTTGTAATGAGCAAGAAAGTATCGAGTGAGAAAATGATTAAGGACATCCGCCGT
>JABIHA010000046.1 GCA_018649885.1 Bacteriovoracaceae bacterium | reverse complement strand
CCATTTGAGTTCAAGCCCCGTTGTCACAATTTCAAGGTCCTGTGCCATTTGAGATTCTAGTAACACTTGGAGCTCATCAAAGTAGAATCCGTAACCTCCAATTATCTTTTCTCTGTAGGTGTCGGATAGGTCTTTCATTAGCTTTTTATTGGTCTTTTTAAGCTTATTTTTGAATGCTAACGCCAGTAACCATTTTTTTGGAGGCTTGCTTTCATCGATTTCTTGAAGATCTTCAAGTGCTGAGTTGGTGTTAAAAAGTAAAATATCATTTAGATCATCTTCGTGTTCATCCATTCCTAAAAATGCACTGAAGCTTTCGTATTCAACCTGAGCTATGGGATAAGTAATTCCCATAATATCAATATTGCCATCTTCATCGATCATTTCTTTAATTTCATCAAAATCGATATTAGAAAATCCCGAGTCTCCCACGACCGTAAAAATGCCCTCCCAGTCTAATCTTTCGCTGTCACTTACACACAATGCTGTAATTCCCTCAGCGATATCTACTGGCAAAATAGTTCTTCTTAGAAGGTTAATTAAGTTATCGAATAATTCTTCTTGTTCAACTAATTGTGCCCTACCATTTTGAAGATCTTCAAGAAGACTGGGCTCACACTTGTCGAGATTTTCGAGTAAGAAAAGATCAATCTCAGCGATTGCAAATACTCTCCACTCTTCTAGATCTGTCAGTTTTGTATTGACCCCAGATTCGCGAAAAAGGTCTCTAAAATTACTCTCTACTAACTGCAATGCCTGGATGTCTTCGGTGAATACAAAGATCGAATCGAAATCAATGTCAGCGTCGCCTCCATCGATAAGTATTGCTCGAATGCCGTAGCTAAGCTCCCCTGGCAGGATATCAACTCCACCAGCTTCTTGTTCATTTAAAACTTCAAGTAGTAAGGTGATTTTATCAAAAGTGTCTTCAAGTTCACGAATAACTGAAATTCCAAGTGAGGAGCGGTAGGCATTTAAAAAATAAGTGAGTTGTAAGTTGAGATCGTTGGCCCAATCTTGAAGGTCATCAATTAAAACATCGTCACTTTGTTCGAAAATATTTTTGAAAAGGTTTTGTTTTGCTAAGAGTTCGTCGGCTTTGGTTTCGATTTCAAGGCCTCTATCAATTTTTTCGAGCTCTCCAGAAAAATTGGATCTTTCATCCACGCCACTACCCTGCTCACAACCCAAAAGGGCAACTAGCAGTACCAGATAGAAATGGATGGTTAAATATCTATAGCTCAAATTTACCCCAAGTAAAGCACACAGCTACTCTCATATTATGGTATGGTGCATCCAAAAGCACAAGGGGGTCACTTAAAGGACAGTGTATTGAGACCCACCTCGCTATCGAGGGTTCTAGTGGGAGCAAAGTTGTTGCATGTTAAATAAATTTCGCATGTTACAGCTACAGTTGCCTCGAAAAGATGGCCTCCGATGCAGCTATAGTCTGCCCCACTTAATTGAGCGTGTAGGTGGAAGAAAGGAGCATTTTCCATAAAGCTGAGATTTCCACTCAATGATAAAAGCTCATATTCCCCTTCGAAAACTTTTGAATCATAGGTCTTAGTATCCAAGTGATAAAAGCCTAGTTTGATTTTTTCTAGTGCTCCAATCCCTGTTACAGAGCCGGATTGTAGCTGCTCTTCTATTGCTAAATTAGATAGGGAGGACATTAAATCCTCTCCCCTATCAATTCTAACTAAATAAACATTATTCTCTTTTAAGTATTCCAAGCTACCTCTTTAGTCTCTTGTATTGAATTCTCTTGGGAACAATTGAATCGATTCCAAGTCGTTTCTTTTTATCTTCTTCGTAGTCACTGAAGTTACCTTCAAATAAATAAACTTCACTATTTCCTTCAAAGCCAAGAATATGTGTGGCCACACGGTCTAGAAAGTAGCGATCGTGAGAGATAATCACTGCACTTCCAGGGAAGTTTAAAAGTGCATCTTCAAGTGCTCGAAGTGTATTTATATCTAAATCATTGGTAGGCTCATCCAGCAGAAGTACATTTCCCTCTGATAAAAGAGTTTTTGCCAAATGGACTCTGTTTTTTTCTCCACCTGAGAGCTCAGTGTATTTTTTCTTTTGATCATCGCCAGAAAAATTAAACTTCGAAAGATAAGCACGAGTGTTAATTTCCTTACCACCAACAGTAATCATATCTCTATCACCAGCGATATTTTCCAGCAGCGTTTTGTTTGGATCCATTCCTCTGGATTGATCAGCGTAGGAAAATTTAACAGTATCTCCCACTTTAAAGGTACCTGCGTCGGGCTGCTCTTCTCCCATAACCATTCTAAAAAGAGTTGTTTTACCGGCACCGTTTGGACCAATAATCCCTACAATTGCACCTGGAGGAATCTTAAAATTAAGATTTTCATAGAGAAGCTTATCGCCAAAAGATTTACTCACACCACTGACTTCCAGTACATTGTCTCCAAGTCTTGGTCCTGGTGGAATGAAAAGCTCAGTGGTTTCAAATGATTTGTCCTTACTCTTTTTGAGTAGTTCATCAAATCTTGCAACCCTTGCCTTACTTTTTGCTTGTCTGGCCTTAGGAGATTGCCTAATCCATTCGAGCTCTGAGCTAAGAGCTCTTTGTCTTTTGGACTCTTGCTTTTCTTCTGTCTTTAATCTCTTTCCTTTTTGTTCAAGCCAAGATGAATAGTTTCCTCTCCAGGGAATGCCTTGCCCTCTATCAAGCTCTAAAATCCAGCCAGCCACATTGTCTAAGAAATACCTATCGTGAGTCACGGCAATGACAGTGCCTTTGTAATTATGAAGATGCTTTTCCAACCAAAATACAGTTTCTGCATCCAAATGGTTAGTGGGCTCATCAACAAGCAAAATATCTGGCTCTTCAATAAGAAGTCTACAAAGTGCAACTCTTCTTCTCTCACCACCTGAGAGATGTTCTATTTTTTGATCTGCTGGAGGACATCTAAGGGCGTCCATCGCAAGCTCAAGTTTTGAATCAAGATCCCAGGCTTCAGCGGCGTCGAGTTTATCTTGAACCTTTGCTTGTTTTGCAAGTAGCTCGGTCATTTCATCATCAGACATAGGCTCTGCAAACTTTGCATTTATATCATCAAAGTCTTTGAGAAGTTGAACTGTCTCTTTAGCACCTTCTTCAACAATTTCTTTTACAGTTTTATCTTTATCAAGTTTTGGGTCCTGCTCAAGGTAGCCTACTTTGTAGCCCTTTGAGAGCACGGCATTTCCCAAAAAATCATCATCTATTCCGGCCATAATGTTTAAAAGAGAAGATTTCCCAGAGCCATTGTATCCAAGCACTCCGATTTTTGCTCCATAGAAATAAGAGAGAGAAATATCTTTTAAAACCTGCTTTCTTCCTGGGTAGACCTTACCCACACCAGACATTGAGTATATGATCTTTTTATCATCCATTAATGACTCCAAATAAACTGTATTGATTGAATGGATGCATTCTAGCTAATATTCCCCTCTTGTCCATTGCTTGAAGCGTCAGCCTAGTGCTCCGTCCATTAAGTTTAACCGTATGCGCAGCATAAGCAAACGCAGAGATTTTTTAATCTGAGGTGCTGAACGAGTGAGGCATACTGAAGTATGCCGATTGAGTGAAGCATCTCAGATTGAAAAAGATCAAGTTTGATTAGGGTAAATTTAATGGACGGAGTACTAGGTGCTAAAAACCAGCGGTTTGGGAAATAAGTGAGTACAGATTAATAAAAAACGAGGGGACGAAAAAAAACAGTACAATTGCCATCTTTAACGCCATTAGTCTCTTTAGAAAAACTTCATTATCTGCACCGTGAAGAAAGTGAAGCTCGTCGACAATCTCATCAATTATCGCCGAAATCCCATGGCCACCAGATTTTATGGCCTGCTCCAGTCGGTGTATTCTTTTTTTAACATTTAAAAGCCTGCTTCTTGTTAGCTTTAGGCCCTCTCCTTGCTCAGAGGGAAGTTGAAAGGTAAACGCGCACATCTTGTGTGAGTAAACCAATTGGTAGAGCTGCTCATAATCACTGAATAGTGCCTTTTTAATTTTTGCCGATAAAGTACCGAAGACCATAACACCACAAAATTGAAGACAAAGTATCAACAAGACAACGGTGCCCGTGGGAGTAATCCCCGTCAGCTTGGCGGCCATGAACAAAAATCCCCACCCAATAAAAGCAATTATCGCCATTTGGGCCCAGGCCCCACTGAGAATCTCTGCATTTTTCACCTCAAACTTGTAGTCCTCATAGAGGGCCTTTCTCAATACTTTGAGAGGGGAAAGCAGTGGAGTTCCACACTTATGGGCAGATTCAAGCAGGCGATAAATGAGTGAGCTGTAGAATTTGTAATCCACAGGCAGGGAGATATTTTTTAAGTTGTGAGTCTCAAACTCAGGGCCTTCAAGAAAATCTAAAAGAGCTTTCGCTAACGCTTGTGGTCTTGGTTTGAATAGCTTTTTCCCCTTGGATAATTTGAAACACAGCTCAATTAAGAAGTAGGAAATCAGACTCAAAATAGTGATCTTCAAAAAATACATGAAAGTAATGTGTATTTGACACGCTCCTATTGGCAATATCATCAAAAGCATAGAGTCATTTACTTCAAAATTGCATCAGAATAAAGGTGTGTTAACTCATTGCATTGACAGACCATTTTATTTATGGAAATAAGTTGTATGGAGTCTCAAAATTTAAATGAATTCAAGGATCTTGTGAGTGAAATCAAAGCCCCTTGGAAAAATGCAAAAAAATTAAAGTTGGCCCAATCTGAGCTTGAATATCTTTGTGATGCCTACGACCCTTACTCAGGAAATCCTGACAAGAAAGTCTTAAAGCTTCTCAAAAAATATCACCTCGAAACATTTATTGGTGACCCCTTCCAACTTACAAATAAAATATTGGTTCTATTAGATGAAATTGCAGAAGAATTCAAAATCAAGGAAAACACAGACAGCTAGTGATAGTAAGCCAAAGAAAGCGCCGAAAATCAGAGCTGACAAAGCACTCCTTCATCCTCAATCTATAAAAGAAGTTAGAAGAGGCCATCCCTGGATTATCAGGGATTCTTATACCGCAAAGTTTTCAAAAATTTCTCCCTTTATAATTGGGACAGATAAGAAAGAAGAAGAGCTGGCCTTACTCATTCATGATCCCACTCACCCAAAAATTAAGGCGCGTGTGTGGACTTTTAGAAAGCCCTTTACTGACCAAGTTGGGTTATTCAACGGTACACTTAGAGACAGAATTTATGCAGCTTTTGAAAAGAGAGCTGTTGAGAAATATCTAGATAACAGACAAAATGTTTTCTTAGCATTTGGAGAAGCTGACTTTTTACCCGGTCTTAAAATTCTACTGCTCAAAGATATCATGGTCTTCCAGTATGAATCTTTTTTCTGGGAAAAATACCGAGAAAAGCTAGTTAGCTTTAGCAGAAAAGCATTTGAAAAGTTCTATCCGCAAATTAAATTAAAAGCGATTATCAGAGAGAAAAGAGAAAGCTCCAAGTCGGTTCACCGAAAATTCATCTCTCCAAAATCCTTTAGACCAGTAAAAAAGATAGTGATTGAAGAATTTGATGTAGCGTACGAAGTATTTTTTGATGACCTCTATGACCTGGGAATCTACACTGATATGAGCTCCATCAGACAAAGACTTCAAGGCCTATTTGAAAAATCTAGGTCTGTATTAAATCTCTATGCCTACACTGGAGCATTCAGCCTATTTGCACTAAGATGTGGCGCTAGAGAAGTGGTATCAGTTGATTTGTCCCCTGAATACTTAAAGAAGTTAGATCGCAATTTAAAGCTCAACAAAGAGCTCGATCCATCAAAGCATTTATCTGTTGAGCAAGATGTAACCAAGTCACTAGATAAATTTTGTAATGATAAAAAAGAATTTGATCTTATTGTTTGTGATCCACCAACAGTTTCATCAGATAAAAAGAAAATGACTAGTGCCCTCCAAAAGTACACTTCACTGCTACCTAAGATGGCAAAGACTCTCTCCCCAGATGGGAAAATGGTAGTTATTTTAAATACACACTCAATAAAGAAGAAAAAATTTGAAGAACATATCAAAAAAATAATCAGTGAAAATAAAGTCTGCAAAGGTCTTGTTCTAGAAAAAACTCTTGGACTCGGCGGGGACTGTCCTGCTCTTAAAATCTTTCCCGAAGGTGATTACCTAAAAGTCATTGTACTCAAAAAAGAAAAGTAAAAAAATCCAAGTCCTTCTACTATAAAAAGAACTTGGATTAATTAAAAACGGTAAACGGGTAAGATCATAAAATCTAGGAGATGATATGATATTTCTGGTGTGGTCAGGCACCAAACGGGCATAGGGTAAAACTACTCTTTTGATCTGAGACAACAGTAACGCAACACCCAAGAATTTTCCAGGTCAATTTAGTTAAAGTGTACTAGTGGACTTAACCGTGAAGTTAAAAAGAAACTCTAACTCTTTAATTTTAAAGAAAAAAACTAAGAGTTAGAGGGTATCAAAAAATATTATTCTTTAACGATTCTCTCTCTCCATGCCCTGACATCATCATTGAGATAATCAACCTTCATGCCGGACAGTGAGTACTGAGAATACTCATAGTCGTGAGAGTGAGTTAAGCACTCTGTAGGACAAACAGTTGTACACAGACCGCAGTAGCAGCAAAGGGCCGTATCAATTGTGTATTGAGTGAGAATTTGTCTAATGGGTGAGCCGTTTGTTGTTTTGGGAACCTCTTCACCCTTTGGCCTTGGCTTTGATGCAATATAGATGCAATCAACAGGACAAGAAAGAGCACACTGTGTGCAAGAGATGCAGTTTTCGGCGTCGTTAAAAAGCCTCATTCTGGCCTTCTCAGGCAATACCTCTTTGACTTCAGGATATTCAATTGTCACTGGCTTATGCGCCCAAACATATTTGAATGTAATCCACATCCCTTTACCGCAAGTATAAAAAGCCTCGTAGATATTTCTAAAATAACCCGTAAAAGTTAACTTATTTGATTCAGATATTGTTGTTGCCATTACCGGTCAACCTCCCCTAGGACGATATCGATACTACCAATAGTTGCCACAAAATCGGCTATAAGTTGCCCTTCCCCCAGAAGAGGAAGCATTGAAGTGTGAGTAAAACAAGGTGACTTAACTTTAAGACGGTAAGGCGTTTTCTTGCCATCAGAAATAAGATGGTAGCCAAGCTCCCCTCTAGGGCACTCTGTTCTAATGTAAATTTCACCTTTTGGTGGTTTGATAACCTTAGGAACCTTTCCCATCACTGGGCCATCTTCGATTCCATCAAGAAGTTGTCTGATAATTTTTACACTCTCAACAACTTCTTTCATTCTCACAAAGTACCGGTTCCAACAATCCCCAACAACACCTCTTTCACCCTCACCTACGTGAACGTCAAAATCAAGCTCTGAGTAAAGTGAGTAAGGACGGTTTGCTCTAAGATCCCATTTAACACCTGAGCCTCTAAGAACAGGACCGGACGCTCCATACTGATAAGCATCTTCAATAGAGAGAACTCCTACATTAGCAGTTCTTTCAACGAAGATTTTATTAAAGGAAACAAGCTCATTATATTTTTTTACCTCTTCTTCCATTTCGTCACAAAATTTTCCGATTCGCTTCAACTGCTTGTCGTCAATGTCATTCCAGACTCCACCAATCCAAATATAATTGTACAGAAGTCTTGCACCAGAGAGTTCTTCAAAAAATCTTAAAACCTTCTCTCTCATCTCAAAAGCATATAAAAATGGAGAAAAAGCTCCAAGGTCAATAGCATAGGTTCCAAAGGCAATAAGGTGAGAGGCGATTCTTTGGAGTTCAGCAATAATGCATCTTATATATTCGGCCCTTTTAGGAACTTCAATATTTAGCATTTTCTCAACTGCCATTGAATATCCCCACTCCATACTCATGGAGGCGAGATAATCGAGACGGTCAGTAAATGGAATCACACCACGGTAATCAACTTTCTCGCAATGCTTTTCCATACATCTGTGAAGATATCCAAGATGAGGAATGGCCTCACTAACTATTTCAGAATCTGTTTTAATTTCAATTCTTAGCACCCCGTGAGTCGCCGGATGCTGAGGCCCCATATTAATGGTGAGTAGATCAGTTTTTAGTTTTTCTGAAGGAGTCCCACCAATTTCTATAGTTTTTGTATTAGACATATCTCTTATCCTTAAAAATTACTCTACCACCTAGGTCTTTCTATCCCTGGATCGGCCTTAGAAAGTTTTTTGAACTCTTGATCGGCCGAATTGTTCTTAGACTCAGGGTAAATTGTCATTCCTTTATATTCCTTAGCTGCCTCATAATCTTTTCTCAGAGGAAAGCCCTCCCAATCATAGCAACAAAGAATTCTTATGAGATTGGGGTGATTTCTAAAATTCACACCCAACATGTCATAGCACTCTCTCTCTTGATAATCAGCTGACTTCCAAACATCAACCACAGAGTCCAATTCAGGATTCTCTCTATCCAGTTTCACTTTCAATATCAAATCATCTTCACTATTTTGTGGATCAAAGGTGGCGAGAATATAACTAACTTCAATAGTTTTATCATCGAGATAGTCAGTTCCTGTAATCACCTGCAAAACTTTAAAGTCTTTCTCATCTCTAAGAGTTTTCGATACATCAAAGATGTGGGCCGGATCAACAAAAATCACGTGATCGCCAACTTCTCTTTCTTCAAATACCGCACCAGCACCACTTACTTTAGAATTTATAAAATTTGCCAATTCACTATGCATGCTTCACCCACTTGTCGCGGAGTAATCTCTCGTTAGCAATTTTCTTTTGAAGAGTCATAATTCCCTCAATCAAGGCCTCAGGTCTTGGAGGACAGCCGGGAACATACACATCAACGGGAACTATTTCATCAACGCCTTTTACGACGTGATATCCGTGTTGCCAGTATGGCCCACCCTTATTTGCACAAGAGCCCATTGAGATAACATATTTTGGTTCGGCCATTTGTTCGTAAAGAGTTTTTAATCTCTCGGCCATTTTCATCGTTACAGTTCCCGCAACAATCATTAAGTCTGCTCTTCTTGGTGTGGCCATAAAAGCTCCACAACCAAATCTCTCTAAATCATATTTAGAGGCACCCGTGGCCATCATTTCGATAGCACAACATGCAAGCCCAAAGGTCATTGGCCAAAGAGAGTTTTTGCGACCCCAATTAAAAAGGTCGTCTACTTTCATCAGCACTACGCTATCATGCATTAGAAGCTCCTACGCTTGGAAATAAAAGACTATTTATATACTCAGAAATAGTAACATGAAATAAATCATGTTTCTATCAATTTACAATGTGATGAAAGGACACAAAAAAGGAATCTGCGAAAGAAATTATATCTGAGAAGTTTCTCGAAGTTTATGCGCCATCGCCACCATCACAGCACGTATCCACTTAGGTTCGTCGCTTAGCATTTCTTTAAATTTATGATAATCAAGTCGCAAAACCTCACAACTTTCAAGAGCAACGATAGTAGCACAGCGGGGTTGATTATCCACAAAGGCCAACTCACCAAAAATTTCTCCCTCGTGAATCACTCGAATGGGATATATCTCATCATCCGTAGGTGATCTTTTTCGAACAGACATACTGCCCTTTTTCAACCAGTACATATCCTTACTAGCCTCACCCTCTCGAATTAAAACCTGATCTTTTGAGATGTGTAATATTTCGTCTAACATTCCTTTCATCCACAAATTATATTTGTTTTCGCAAATTTAAACAACTCTAGTTAAGCTCTTCCCCCAATCACCCGAACAGAAATCATGGAAGACATTGTTAAAATTAAAAAAGGCCATATCTTAATCACTGAAGGTGACAAAAGTACTTCGATGTACCTGCTCAAAAGTGGCCTGCTCAAAGTCTATAAAGACATGCCAGCTACCAAGGGAACGTACGCCATTCGGACTATTGAGCCGGGGGAAATTTTTGGTGAGCTTTCATTCATTGATGGCAAAGAGCGCTCGGCCTCTGTTAAGGCCGTGGAGGACTGCGAAGTTTATATACTTGACTACTCTCTTTTCAAATCAATGTTGGGAAAACAGCCTAAATGGATCAGGCTTGTTATGAAATCTATGTCTTCTAAGATTCGGGATCTCTCTGAGCTCTAGCCGTCCTTATATGGTCAAAAACTACCACTCAAAAAACTACATCTAACTTTAATTAATTCCCATAGTTACAACCTCCGAAAAACAGATCACGTAGACTTTTTACATATGAGGCTTTAATGAAAATAGAAATCCAATCAAGTGAAACAAAAGACATCAAGGTTGTAATCCTAAGCAAAAACTTTGAGACGGTTGATTTCCTTGAGGCTAAATCAGAACAAGACAATCAATTACAAAGAATGTCGATCTATTCGGCCAAAGATGTAAAAGAGGCAAGTGAGCTAACAAGAAAATATCAATGCAACCTGGTGATTTTTGAAGATGAAGTAGATGACAAAGATTATGTCTACATCCAAATGGAAATGATCAATGCCAATGAGAATGTTCAATTAATACCAATCACAACTTCTACTGATTTTTTAAAAAGAAAAGAGTCCAATAGTGCTGGCCATGTTTTTGATTTTCTTACGGCTAGCCCATTTGATGACTATGAAGACTTTAAAACTCTTCTACTTAAGTTTGCCAGAGAATATTCACAGTCTCACAATAGCGAAACATTATTTGAATATGCAAAGACGGTAGGCCAAACGGTACATTCTATTGCAGGCGACAACAATCAAGACAATAAAGATGCCCAAGCCATACTCAATAAGTTATTAAACTATTATGATTTCAGCACTAAAGAAAAAGTTGATATAATAGCTGCAAATTTAATTTACTCCCCAAATATTGATGTCAATAAATACAATGAATTTATTTCTCCAAACCATCATGACCTACTGAATGTACTCTCTGCTACAAGTTCGAAAGCAAGCCAAAATAATTCTCCGTCCACTTCAGCGGGTTTTATAATTACATTAAGTCACTTCATCTCACACTCTTACCAAGAGTCAGGAAAAGATGAAACAATTCAAAATATTTTAAAGAGACCAAAACAACTTAAGCATAAATCAATAAAAGCACTCAATGAAACTAATCTAAATGAAGTCATAAGTTCAATTTATGAAGAATCTGGAGTTGTTAAATATGGAAGCTAATAGTCCATTTAAATTGGTGAGAGGTGAAAGTAGAAATACCTCGAGAAACCAAAAAGATGATAATTTCGGAATGCTCTTCATAAATAAGGAGTTCGTCTCTGAAGTTGAAATCCTCGAACTTAAACATGGTGAGCTCATAATTAAAACAAGCTCGCCTATTAGTCCAGACACTGACTCTCTCCTCGACATTGAGATTCTTCAAGACGAAGAAGTTTATTTTAATGGAAAGTGGGAAGTTAATTTCATAAGAGAAGATAATGGAAATATATATTCAATTAAAAATTCAAAAATAGATAAGATAACAAACCTATTATATAAATTTAACCCTAGATTATTTCTAAATCCAAGCTCCTATAGAATATTTGACTTAAAAAATGAAGTTGATAATGAAGAAATTGCTTGTTTGTTTACAGGTTTAAAAGATTGCCTTTATCCTGTAAAAATTAGTCTTTTGAAAGAAGGTGGTTCTAATAAACAGTTGGGTTCACTAGACTTTGGCAGCAATTCATCAAGTATCGATTTTTTATCAATAGATATATTTGATATTGATAGATTGAAACTTGAAACTGGTTCTGAAATTGAGCTCCAATTCAACTACTTATCTGTTTCGTATATCTTTTCAACAAAAGTAAAAGAAATCGATAAAGATTTTGGAGAAATGGACATATTTATTCCAGAAACCATAATAGCAACGACAGGTCGAATTTTTCTTAGACACCATACGAACATTAAAGTCAAAGCACACCTTGAAAATGAAGAAATGTTAGAAGCAACAATGAAATCTATCTCAATTTCAGGAGCCTTAATTGAAATAGCACCACAACAGACCCCATTATTAATCGATCATCAAAAGTTACTTTTGGAACTACCGAATAATACTTTTATAAATGCTGAGATTAAAGAGACACGTAAAAATAATATTGGACTAATGTTTGCCAATGAAAATCTTGAAATATTTAAGAAAATCAGAGAAATTATTGTTAATAATTTAAGCTCAGGCTTAGTCCAAAGGACGAGACAAAACTACAAAGAATTTTTGGAACTATACAAAAAAGTTGGCTACTGCGACTCGACTAATGAGTTTGAGTGGGAGGAAACAACACAGTTAAATTGGGAACAGCAAGATAAAACAATTCCAGGCAACTGTTTCGGTAAAAGAGTTGAAGATGATTTAGTAGCTTCAGTTGGAACATTACCGATTTCAGAGAATACAATATATGGCCACTCAGCTTGTATGCTAAAAAACCTAGAATCAATAGAAAGTTTTTTAAAGCTTATAAACATTGGATTTGACCTATCATATTTGATTCCCCAAATTAAAAATTATGCAGGCTCTTATAGGAGGGCATCTAGGTTCACCTCGAGACTAGTTGTTGTGTTTGATGGCCATGCAGCTGCAAAGAAACAAAAAATTGTAAATTTGATAAGAATAAAGGCCTCAAAAGAAATTAAACCAATTTCCAAAAAATTTAATCTAGAAAAAATTTCGAGCACTGAATTCAAAGAGAGTACTGCAACAAATAAAGAGATCTCAAATAACCTCACTCCTACAAACAACATTTGCAAGGATATGCATACTCAAGAGTATTATAAAATATATGATGACAATAATGTTACAATAGGGACACTAATAAAAAATAATTCCAGAGAAAATTTCACTGCATCTGATATATTAAACTACTCTTGGCTATTTACTTCTAAAGAAAATATTAATGATGACCTGATTCATTCTATTACAAATATATTCCAAGGGTGTGGATTATATGTATGCACAGAAAATTTCAGAGAAATTGTTAAATGTGAAGAGATAGGAATTGAAGGTGAAGACTTATTTTGGACTATAACTGAATTAAGAGAATGTGGACCTGTCGTATCATCAATTGCTAAAGCGATATATTCAGTACTAAAAAAATATGGAGATGAATCACTGTCTCAAATGAGCTCTATAATGTGAAAAAGCTAATCTTATTTGTTTTTCTATTCACAATTAAGGCATACTCTCAAACTGCGAATTGTATACACTACTTTGTAGATGGTGACCAATTAATCGAATCAGGAAAAACTGTAGGTGTAGATATTGGCCCTTCAAAATACATCAAAGGTTTATATAAATGCAAAATCGAAGTAAAAAGTTCCGATATTGACCAAGGCAAATTTCTTTACATTGGAGAGGTTGGTGATTCAAGCTTGATTGAATTTACTCATTTCAATCAAATGCCAATCCGAAATACACACTTCACCCATGGCCTTTACAGAAGTAAAGAAGTAAAGCCTGACTACATGAGAATCATCCCCTTTTTCTTGGATCTTAAATCATTCTATACCGAAGCAGGAGAATACTCATTCACTCTACACTATCAAGATATACTGCCACGACAAACTGGCATTAGGTCTGGATCACCAAGGATTCTTAACTTTAAAAACTTAATTATTAGCGTTATAAAAAACTCAACAAATATCACTTATTTTATTTTCGAAATATTCCTTTTTATTGGATTTATCTATTTTTCACTTTTTCTAGTTTCTGGAGTTTCATTATTTGAAAAATTGCAAATAACTATTACTCTTTCATTGTGTATCGGAACATTTATAAGCTTAACCGCAATACCAAGGATGTTTATCTCCATGCCTCTTGTGGCAAGAATTAATGACTCGATTCAAACTACAATGTATGCATTCTTTCTAATCTCTATTAGTAAACACTTTACTGGTAAAATATTTGAAAAGTTCAAAATCGATAAAATATTATTTTCCGTTATTATCCTCTCTTCATTTTTTATATTTTTTTCTTCCAAAAGAGAGATTACGACTTTAGGAATTTGTGCAGGTTTTTCAATAACGGTTTTCTATTCTTCAATTCTAATTCTTATTCATCTAAAAAAAATTCAATACAAGCATTTTCATTCGCTCCCAAGACACATTTCGGCTCTTTTGGCCCTAGGAGCAATCTCATTTACATTCGATGTGATAAATTTATTCTTATTAAAATCAAAATATTATTATACAAATCACTATATTGGTATTTTAGCAATCGCCACTCTAATTCTAAGCCTATACAATCAACGATACAAAAATAGAAATGACCTTTTAAAACAATTAAGTTCATTAGATGCCCTAGTTTCAAATGATATGGAACCACTTCATTTTTTGGGAAATAACGCAATTGATAATTTTGCAGAAAAGATTGCATCCATTGTTCGTGCTAATAGAGTGTCTATTTCACAAGTGAAAAAAGGAAAAATAATTCTCTTAGGAACATATGGTAGTTTCATAGAGAAATCAAAAAATACAATTCTGGTGGAGAGCGAATTATTGAACGAAGCCTTTAATGAAAGAAAAACGATTCGTGGCTCTTTAGGTGAACCCTCACAAGAATATATTATCTATCCTTTAATTATAAATGGTACGGTTGTATCACTACTGTGTATCACTTACTTTCAAAGTCAGCGTCTTTCGCCTTTTATTGAGCCATTTATGAAGAAAATTTGTCGGGTTACGCTTAATGCTTCAAATATTATTATTTCTAAGAAAAAAGAAATTTCTGATGCAGAATTAATTACATCACTACGGTTAGGCGTTCATGAAATTCAGATCAAATCTGAAGATTATTTCAGGGAACACTTTCAAATGTCTGAGAACTTTGGCTCAAACTGTGTCATTAAAGGCGATTTAGTACTAAGCTCTACCTTAAATGATGTATTTGGCGCGGATATTATTGATTTGGCACTTGATTCTTGGATTCATGATTTTTGGAGCAGGCACAAAGAATTAGGGATTATTATTAACAGAGTCCATGGCGATGAAATAGCCTTTGTTATACCTTGCTTGTATGAAGATGAAGATGAATCCCTTGCTACTCAGAGAGGACTCATAATTTTAAATGCATTGAGTAAACATGAAGAAGAGCTAAGTAAGTACTGTAAGGATTTTTCGATACATATGCCTATGCAATTTAGATTTGTTATGAATTCGATGACAAATGTTCATCGGTTCAAAGGACAAATTCGAGCAGTCAATCAAGTATCTGATGGGGCAATTGATAGACTTGCAAGAGTTTTAAATAGTATTGCAGGAAACGGTGAATGCCTGCTCCTAGAAGATGCATATAAATATATTCAAGACAAGTCTACACTACTTGAATTAAAACCAAGAAGATTAAGGGGAATGGTAAATAATATTAGGATTTTCACTGTCAATGACACCTCTTCTAAAAAGGTGAGCAATTTCTAATGGCAAAGCTCAGCGTTTTTAATTTTATTATCTCAAGCTTGTTACTTTGTTCGGCACTGCAGTTATTTAAAAGTATCTCATCTGACTCCATCATTAATATCGCTATTTTGTGCCTGGCCAACTTTTTCAATTTTCTTATACTTTCTATGAGGCCAGACAAAAAGCCACTTATTCTAAATGACAAAAAATCTAATCTCTGCCTATTGGGCTGGGCCACAGGGTATGTTGTTGTCTATTTCCTATATCTTTATTTTCCAAAGAACCTGCACCCATCAAATATTGTGTTAATAAAATGTATTGCTCCGACTCTTGCACTTTTCTTTTCCAATGATTGGAAGTTAGAAAATCTAAGCCCAAAAGCAAGAATACAAAGTTTTCTTCCGCTAATTCTTCTTTTTTTAATATATGTAATTGAAAGACCTTCCGATCAAGGCCACTCAACAACAAATATAATCTTATTCTTAGCGATTCTTATTAGCTTCGTACTGTCTCAAACATCAACAAGAGTCATATCTAAATCTTACAAGCCTTTTGAGTTAACAAGAAGAGTTAGTTTACTCATCTCGATGCTATTTTTGATAATGCTACTTCCTCAGCTACAACACATAGTAAATGAATTTAAAGTTCAATATTTTCTGTATAGCTTCCTACTTTCTCTGATGATAATTATGATTCAATTATTTAACATTGTTGGTATCCAATCCTCGCCACCATCGCTCTCTGCATTGTTTATGAGTTCAATCGTTCCTATTTCATTAATTTGGGATTTTGGGATGGGTAATACTAGTAGAGGGACAGTCACAATTGCTCTTTCAGCTTTATATTGTGTT
>JABIHA010000052.1 GCA_018649885.1 Bacteriovoracaceae bacterium | reverse complement strand
TTATGAAGCTTTTGTATAGTCGGGGTAGTTTTCAGGTTTGTAGATGTAGATATTAGTTCTCTCGCCTCTGTATATATTATTTGAATCTTTTCTTGTTGGTGGCGGGATTTTTTTGCCCGCTTTGTTGTAGAGACTTTCTGAAACCCATACCTCAGCAGGCCTTGCCAGACTCTCTAGCCACTGAGCTCTTTCAGTGACTGGTCCAATGGCGGTATAATTATTAAAGGCCTTGGATCCAAAATCACCCACGATGGCCTGACCCACATGAATACCTATTCCTATTCCCATGTGTTCAATTCCGGCCTCTTTCCATTTTGGCGCCACTTTTCTTACCATTGCTCTTTGCATTTTGAGTGCTGCTTGGACAGCTTTAATTTCAGGGTTTTCTATATTGCCTGGAGCATTCCAAAAGGCCGTGATCATATCACCTACAAATTTATCAATAGTACCTTCACTCTCTTCGATAATTGGTGTCAGCTCAGAAAAGTAGATATTTAATAACTCTACTAAAACCTTTGGATCAAGGCTTTCACTTATTTTTGTAAATGACCTTATATCTGCGTACATGCTGACGATTAGTTTCTTTTGAACTTTAGTTGAATCTGCTCCACTGCCTCCGGCAATACTATTAAATAAATTATCTGACATATATTTTCTAAGATCTTGACTCACTTTAAGGCTTTGGCCAATTTCATTTTTTATTTGATATTGGTAAATAATGTGGCTTAAGACAGTTAGAAACTTTGTGATAATGCTCCTATTTTGCTCAATGTGAAGATCTACTAAAATATCGCAAAGATCTAATACCCCAAGGGAATAGTTGTTATAGGCAATAGGAAAGTATCCATACATCTTTTGGTCTTTTTCGTAATATATCTTTTGATTGATGTGACACATTTCTTCGAGGTCACTTATGTTGAAAAATTGTCCGCCATCTCCAGAATCTCTTTTTATTTTCCCTTTGCTATCGAGAGTCATGAACGGCTTTAACTCACTTTTATTGTTTTCTGTCAGGATATTTGCAGATTTAAAAGGGATGTGTGCCTTTAAATAGAGAAAAAATGTTTCTAGAACTTCTTCTATTTTCATACTATCAGAGCGAGATAGTTCTAGAATTTTATCAAGATCTTTAATAATGACTTCTTCAATGGTGAGTGCGTGAGCACTTTCGGTGAGAGTAAGGTATTCGTGAATCTCTGAAGCTACCATTTTTGAAAGAGTCAAAGACTTTGCTGGGTCGATGAAAAGTGTGCCGTAGTTTTGGACGCCAACATTAATAGCAATTGGGTCTAGCTTTTTGGCCGCTTCGAGGTTCTTACTTGCAACACATTCACCAAAGGTACTAAAAATAGCAAAAGTATCACCAAATTGGTTTTTTTCAATAAAGTGATCTCCAATTATAAATTTTAAATTAAGGTAGTCAGGCAACATCTTTTTCTATCCTTGCATGGAGTTTGTATGCACTGAGCTCAAGGCTTTTACCTTTGGCCTTGATACTAACATTTTTAAAAAGCTGCATTTTGGCACAAGAGCTTTTAGTAAATGTTCCATCACTGATTATTATCTCGGGCCCAGTGCCTGATGCTTGCAGTCTTTGGGCGGTATTAATAGTATCTCCAATAACGGTGTTATCAAAAAATTCATCACAGCCAATATTGCCGGCCACGGCCTCACCTGAATTAATCCCGATGCAAACGCTGAAATCTTTTATTCCAAATTGAGCACTTATGATAGAAGATAGAGTGTGTATCTTCTTTTGAACTTCAAGAGCGCATTGTAAGGCCAAGTCTTCAGGTTCGTCTTGAGCGAAGGGATGATTCCACAAGAACATCATAACTGGAGTCATGATTTTATCAAGTGTGCCATCATAAATATTGGCCACCTGGTGGACTTCCTCATAAATGAAGTTAAGAAGATTAATTAGTTGAGTCGGTTTGAGTTTTGTTGCAAATTTCTGAAAGTTATTAATTTTTAAAAAAAGTACAACTACTTTTTTTTGCTGACCTCCGGCCTGCCCTGCCCCTTTTTCTTTTAAATTCTCGGCCATGCTCTTGGACATATATTTAGAGAGTTCTGATGAAATCTTCTCCGCTCTTGAGAGTTGTTGGTTATATAAACTTTCTTCAATTATATGACCGGATAATTGTTCAAAGCGGTGAATAATTTCCAAATCATATTCATTGTAGATACCTTCGGCCTTATTGACAGTTAAAAAGACTCCAATGACATTTCCACTGTGCATGATGGGAAATGCTGCTAGGTTGTTTGTTTTACTGCCATCATCAAAATCAAAGAATTCATAGTGAGGGTCTTTTTCTAGGTCATTGATAAAATAAATTTTTCTGCTACAGGCGGCCGTTTCTGCGGCCTTATTCCAAACGGTTTTATCAAACTCTTGTCGCCTGATTTTTCCCTCTTTTCCCATACCAATAGTTGCTTGCAAATTTCTTCCATTTTGAACTGTGAAAAAAAGCACTTTTTCACATCGAATGTGAGACCTTACGCCTTCAATAAGATTCACAAGTAGATCTTTTGTTTCAAAATTTGAATTTTCTGAAGATTTTAAATTTGATATGAGCTCATTTGTTAAAATTTGACTTTGCGCTGTCCACGCCATTTGGCATTTTTGCTCTAGATAGCTTTCTAGCTCTTTTTCAATGAGCTCCACCTGGATACTTTTATCGTCAACATAGAGCGTTCCATAACAAACTTTTCCGTGACTCAACTTTAATGGCGTTAAGACTTTCGAACCACCGGAATGATCTTGAACAACAACACCACTAGCATCTACGACTTGATACTTTCTTCCCTTTAAGAAAAAATAAAGGGTAGAGTTTTTTATGAAATCTGTAATCGAAAAATAATCAATCATATTCCTCTAGGTCTTAATTTCTATTAGATCTAAAAACATCATAAAGCCTTTGAGCATACTAGGATTAAAAAGTGCTTTTTTAGAGACCATCTCTACCTTTGTATTTGCTAGGGCCTTACTTCTCGTAAGTTGATTATTTGATTTTCTAAAATGGTCAAAATAGTCAACAACTGACAGTAGTTGGTTTTCCAGCGCTAAATCATCTCGCTTGAGCGCTTTAGGTTTTCCAGAACCATTGTGAAACTCGTTGACTCCACCCAAAATTTTGCAGACGTTTTCAGAAACTATATGGTTTTTACTTGTAAGATAACTCAGGGTCTTGTGATAGGTTTCGCCTTCTCTATATGAGCTAAGCTCACCATCCAGGTGATGGATGATACACGCTTGAATCAGCTCAAAAGGATTGAGCGTTTTTGCAATTACTTCTTGGAATTCTAAGTATAGCAGCATCATAAATGCTACTCTTGATGTGTGCTCAATTGTCTCTTTTTCCCATTCTGATTCAAAGAACCATTTTAATGATGGGTGGCAGACAACTTGCTTTAATTTATGATGAGCTGACTTTAAAAACCGCTTTGTTGAGGCATTCTCTTCGCTAAAGTGGATAGATGCCAGGGCCGCCTTGATATAATTTGAAGTTTTAAATTCCACGACTTTATTTTTTTCATTAACTTCAAGCATGGGTAAAAATTCTATTGAATGGCGGGCCTTAATCCAGTGTCTAAACAGATCATCTTCGTCTTCTAGGACATAGAAGAAATAATTTTGGGCATGATACATCTTTGCCATAAGCTCTAACGCTACGATTCCTTCTCTTTTTACTGCTTCAATATACTTACCTCTAAAATAGACGTAGATACTGCAAGGACACACTCTATCTGGAGTGAGTAGTGAGAAGTGATACCTCTTCATTTTGGTTTCACGAAAAAGAGGACTCTCTTTTGCACTTACTGGGATTAATTCTGCATTTTTCATCACCACTTATTTCGGAATATTTAAGGATTTTTATGACTGTTAATACATTGATTTATAACAAATTTAGCAGACTGGTGATTTTTTCTTTAATTTGTTTATCTGACTGACTTTCAAGGTAAATAGAAGGGGCACAAGCACGATCATCACAGTCGGTTATGGGACACCTTTCACATGTTTGGGAGACTTCTTTGGTTCTGACTTCCGAGGAATTCCAAAATTTAGCAGAATTTTGAAATTGCTCATTACAACGCATGCCAATGGTTACACAACTATTCATGTCATCTTTTCTTTTTGATGGCATCGCCACAGATATACAAAAATAGGTAGAACCATTTTCTATCATTATTGATTTTTGCGCTTCTACTATGTGAGTGCGCTCTCTATTGTCCCCCTTTGCTAGCTCGTTCAACAGGGCAACAGTGATCCATCTTCTACAATAGTGCTCATTTTGTTCAACTCCGTGAGGGTTGTGAACACCACCTAGGTGAATTTCTTGTGAGAGGGTAATCTTATTAGGGTTAGAGCTGAGAAATGGGTTATTAAACTTCAAGAAAAAGAGCTGATCTAATCCAAAGTGGGTGGGAAGTATTTGGGTCAGTCTCTGCATAAAGACTTCAGTCCCTGCAGCGTACTTGGCCTTAATCTTTAACAGGTCTTGTCCATTAAAGTCGGAATTACCAAAAAAGCCTCTCATATCTGCCGCCAGCTCGTTTTCATTAATTAGTAATGAGCCAGAGAAATAGGATGATTTATAGTCACTTAGAATTTCATTAAATGTCTGATCGTAGAGGTTTTTCCCACCCAGTACTGTTTTGGGTAGGCCCATCACACAACTGCCAAGCTCCTTGGCCAATATAAATAAAATATGTGAATCTTTTAGGTTTCCTCCAAGAAGTAAATGATGGGGAGGACCTTCCTTATAAAGAGATCTAAGTTTAGTCAGTGTAGAGTCTTCACCAAGAGTCGTGGTGTCTATATTATAGTGAAACTTTTCTTCAAGTACTTTTTTAAGGCCTTCAATGGATAAGGGAGTCTCATTAAAATATTGTGATCGGGTAACGCGAGCAATCGTTTCAATTTCTGGAAAATAATTTCCATTGAGTTCTTTATAGGATCTAAGAGCAATTTTATGAAATTTATCCATGCTAAAGTCGTGAAACCTAGCAAGTCCTTGAAGTGCCATTATAAAAGAAGAAAATTTCTCAGGTGCACCTGACATCAATTCAAATAAATCTTGATCTGTAAGTCCAAAGGCATCTAGTGGCAGTCGGTTATACAAATCACTTTCTATGAATTCTAAAATAGGCTTAAGCTTTTTTGAAATTCTTACTGAAGTTAAATCATCTAGTGAAACCTTAAGTCCTCTTGCGAGTGACAGAAGTTTTTCAACCTTAGGATACTTTTTGCCTTTTTCGATTTCATTTAAGTAGCTAGATGAAAGGCCACTCATGGAGGCCAGCTCTTTAAGGGAGAGTCCTTTCTTTGCTCGAAGATCTTTTAGTTTTAGACCTAAAATGAATTTTAAAGAGTCTTTATTTCGTCTCAATTAAATAGACCTTGTTGAAAGTGCATTTTGTCCCCATAAAAATATTTCCACATTACCCGGGCGCTACAGTCCTTTATATCGTCAGAAGTATAGGAAATCAAAGGGGCCAGGTCGCTACGTTGCGGAAAAGGCATTTAGCGGATATTCGTTGACAGCGATAATTTTTGGCCACAAACTATCAAAGAGAACCCCTTAATGGAAATAAGGAGAAATTATGAGCATGGAAGAAATTATTGAAGGAGTACTGGTAAACACGGAAACTCGGCGGGATGAAGTTTTGAGAGTCTTCACACCGGATTTTTGCAGACACCTTAAGCGGCTACATCACAAACTTAATCTCAGAAGAATTCATTTGCTGGCCACCAGAAAAGTTCGGCAACGCCACTTTGATCAAGGCAAGTTACCCGAGTATATTGGGGATGATTCTATTGCCTCTCGCTCTGATTGGAGTGTTCGTGAAGTCCCTCTGGACTTAAGAGAGAGAAGAGTTGAGATAACAGGTCCTGTTAACGATACTAAAATGGTTATTAATATGCTCTCTGCTAATGAAAGAGGAGTGCGCGCAGATATGGCGATGCTTGATTTTGAAGATAGCATGAAGCCCTCTTGGAATAATGTTATTAGTGGTTACACCAACGTTATAGATGCTTGTAACCTTACGATTAATTGTCAAAAAGTGGATGATACTGGAAGAGTCCTTAAAGACTACCGGCTTGATCCAAAAGATATGGCAGGAATCATGGTGAGGGTTAGAGGCCTTCATATGAATGAGACCAATGTAGTCATTGAAGGACGCCCAGCGTCAGCAGGTCTACTAGACTTGGCCACTTGCTACTTTCACACATCACAGACTCTTATAGAAAGAGGAAAGACCCCCAAGTATTACGTTCCAAAATGTGAGCATTTTTTAGAAGCAGAGTGGTGGAATGATCTTTTCACTAAGCTTGAAAATTATCATCAGCACAGCATCGGAACCCTTAGGGCCACTTTTTTAATCGAAACCCTACCGGCCGCTTTTCAAATGGAAGAGATTTTATTTGAACTGAGAGATCACGCTGCTGGCCTGAATGTGGGAAGATGGGACAAAATATTTAGCGATATTAAAGTTCTTAAAAATCATCCACGTCGAATCTCAGCTGATCGTGCCACCATAAATATGGATAAATTTTGGATGGATAACTACGCCAAAAGGCTAGTTAAAATTTGTCACGCCAGAGGTGCTTTTGCCATCGGTGGAATGTCTTCTTTTACACCTGGAAAAGATGCTGATGTTAGACAGCTCCAAACAAAGAAGGTGACTGAAGACAAAACTCGCGAGGCCACACTTGGTCACGATGGGTGTTGGGTTTCTCATCCCTACTTTATTGATATCGCCAGAGAATGCTTTACCAAAAAAAATCAACTGGATGTGAAACTAGAAGATTTCACAAAATATCCAAAGCTAATCATGGATGGTACTGGACCACGCACTCTGCAAGGTCTTCGAACGAATATTCGAGTAGGCATCGCCTATCTCCGTGGTTGGAATAATGATATTGGATGTGTCTCTTGGGACGGTTTAATGGAAGATTTGGCCACACTAGAGATTTCAAGGGCCCAAACTTGGCAGTGGCTGCATCACAAGATTGCACTAGACTCAGGTGAAAGAGTTACAAAAAATCTCGTAGAATGCATTTTCGATGAAGAACTCGAAAGAATATGTAACGAGGTTATCTCGACCATGTCTGGCAAGTCTGATGAACAAGTACTCGCAGTGCAAAGAGAATTTGTTAAGGCCTCTGAAGATGCAAAAGCTTTGTTCACTAGTGATACACTTTGCGATTTCTTGACTGTTTCAGGCGACAATGACCAGGAAGAAAAAGAAGAAGACGATGGATTCACTGAGAACATGACAAGGTCTGCAAACGCCATTTAATATAGATTAGTAAGAATTTATAGATATTCTTTGTTTTTATCTCTATGGAGGGGAATGATGAGTGAATTGGAATCAATCAAAAAAAGTTGGGAAGAAGATTCTCGGTGGAAGGGAATCACCAGAACATATAAACCTGAAGATGTTCTACGGTTGCGTGGAAGTGTTAAAATAGAGCACACGCTTGCTAGCCGAGGGGCAGAAAGCCTTTGGAAGTTTATGAAGGAATCTGATTACGTTAATGCCCTTGGGGCCTTGACAGGTAATCAAGCTGTTCAACAAGTTAAGGCAGGTCTTAAGGCCGTCTACTTAAGTGGATGGCAAGTGGCCGCAGACGCGAATTTGGCCGGCCAAATGTATCCGGATCAAAGCTTGTACCCAGCTGACAGTGTACCTGCTGTTGTTAAAAGAATTAATAATGCTCTTCAAAGGGCCGACCAAGTTGAACATGCTGAAGGCAATGTCACACGGGACTGGATGGTTCCGATTATGGCAGATGCAGAAGCAGGATTTGGCGGAGCACTTAATGCCTACGAACTGATGAAGTCTATGATTGAGTCAGGGGCCGCTGGAGTTCACTTTGAAGATCAACTGGCCTCAGAGAAAAAATGTGGTCACCTTGGTGGTAAGGTACTAGTTCCTACCTCTCAGTTTATCAAAACACTAACAGCTGCAAGACTTGCATCTGATGTAATGGGTGTCCCCACAATTTTAGTGGCGAGAACAGACGCTGAGGCGGCCCAATTAATTACAAGTGATGTTGATGAAAGAGATCACAAATTTTTAACAGGGGACAGAACACCTGAGGGATTTTTTAGAATTAATAATGGATTTGATACGGCCATTGATCGCGCCCTATCTTACGCCCCTTATGCCGATCTTATTTGGTGTGAAACAAGCACACCTAATTTAGATGATGCCAAAAGATTTGCTGAAGCAGTGAGAGATAAATTTCCAGGAAAGCAGCTTGCTTATAACTGCTCACCATCATTTAACTGGAGAAAAAATCTCGACGCTCAGACCATTGCTAAATTTCAACGCGAGTTAGGAGCTATGGGATACAAATTTCAATTTGTAACTCTTGCTGGCTTTCACGCACTTAATTACTCTATGTTTGAGCTTG
The DNA here is from genome assembly GCA_018649885.1 of Bacteriovoracaceae bacterium. GTDB lineage: Bacteria > Bdellovibrionota > Bacteriovoracia > Bacteriovoracales > Bacteriovoracaceae > JABIHA01. Next base: position 7,068 of record JABIHA010000052.1, on the reverse strand, counting down.
CTCGCAATTACCGCGAAGAAGGTATGGCCGCTTATTCTAGACTTCAAGATGCAGAGTTTGCTTCTGAAGTTCATGGGTACACTGCTACTAAACATCAAAGAGAAGTGGGGACAGGATATTTCGATGTTGTCTCAAAAGTCGTCTCTGGTGGCAAGGCATCAACTCTTGCATTAGAAGGATCCACAGAAGAAGCACAATTTGATAAGTCCAAATAATAGGGCCTATTAAAATTCTTATTTCCATCGCCATGGCCTGTCCATGGCGTTTTTAATTGGTTTTACGACTCTTTGTCTTTTAATATAATATCAAAAGAAAACGGAGAGACTATGAATCGATTTTACCCACCTACAAGAGTTCTCATGGGACCTGGTCCCTCTGATATTCACCCTAGAGTTTTACAGGCCATGAGTATGCCCACTATAGGTCACCTTGATCCTGTTTTTGTGGATCTTATGGAAGAGGTAAAGTCTCAACTCAAAAAAGTATTTGTAACAGATAACAAACTGACATTTCCTGTTTCGGCGCCTGGCTCTGCAGGAATGGAGACTTGTTTTGTCAATTTAGTTGAGCCCGGAGATAAGGTAATCGTCTGCCAAAATGGTGTCTTTGGAATGCGGATGGAAGAAAATGTCATTCGCTGTGGGGGGACTCCTATTATTGTTAAAGATGATTGGGGTAGAGCAGTAGATGTTCAGAAAGTTGAACAGGCCATGGCCAACCACCCTGATGCTAGCTGCTTGGCCTTTGTTCACGCAGAAACTTCCACAGGCGCTCTAAGTGATGCCAAGAAACTTTGCCAGTTAGCTGATAAAAATCAGATGATTTCCATCGTTGATACAGTGACCTCGCTAGCTGGAGTTCCTGTTTTGGTTGATGAGTGGGGGATGGACGCTGTCTACTCAGGAACACAAAAATGTATGTCGTGTGTGCCAGGTCTGTCTCCTGTCACATTTAGTGATAAGGCCACCTCTAAAATAAAAAATCGAAAAAGCAAAGTTCAGAGCTGGTTTTTAGATTTAAATTTGGTGATGAATTATTGGAATAGTGATGGCAAGCGTTCTTATCATCATACCGCCCCTGTTAATTCCATATATGCCCTTCATGAAAGCCTGTGTCTATTGTTAGAAGAAGGCCTTGAGGCGAGCTGGAAAAGACATAGTGATATGCATCAGCTTTTAAAGACAGGACTTGAGAGTAGGGGAATAGAGTTTATCGTGCCTGAAAACGAGAGGCTTCCCCAGCTAAATGCGGTTAAGATCCCCAGTGGTGTTGATGATGGCAAATTTCGAGGCGAGCTATTACAACGCTACGGCATTGAAATCGGTGCAGGGCTTGGTCCATTCGCCGGTACAATCTGGAGAATTGGTCTGATGGGACAAAGTGCAGGGATCAAAAATGTGAACACCCTTCTAAGTGCTTTCACAGATCTTGGAGTCAAATAATTTGGCAACCACACTTCCAGTGGGATAGAATTGTGAAAAATTTTAACAAGGAAGTTTTATGACAAAGTTGGTACTATTTTTTGGTGTTTTATTTTTTGTGGGCTGTAGTACAACTACAAGTTTCGTCGTCCCTAAAGGCGCTGATCTCTATGTAGAGGAAAGACTTGTTCCCGAAGCCGAGTACGGTGAATACACCAGGTCTCCCTTTTTCTGGAGCCGCTCTTCAGGAATTCCTTACAGAATCGAAAAAAATAATCAAGTCATAGATGAAGGCAAAATCAAGTCGCATTTTAGAGTGGCCTCAATCTTTTGGCCTCCAGCTGCTATTATCTACTGGCCATTAAGATTTGAAGGAAGAGGGTATAACTTCACTAAGAGAGACAATTTTGTCAGACGTGCTGAAGAATATAAAAAAGATAAAAAAACAAAGTAAATTTTAGATCCACACGGTATTTAATTGATTTGAATACCGTGTGCCCAAATCTCTTAGACAATATACTTATACATAGCCACGCAGATTCCTAGGTGGTTTTTGTTTATTAAATTAAGTAATATGGCCAAAATTTAGGCCAATTTCCCAACTTTTGAATCAGTTATCTCACTAAATTTCCATTATTTGGGATGTAAGCGGGTGTTTTGATAGTACTTTCGATATAATTAGTTGATGGAAGGACCAATTTTAAATGATCAGTTACTCAGCAGGTACAAGGTGTTTGCTGTCGAGTTGACTAAAACAGTCGCAATCTTTTTACTCATCTACTTATCGTGCAATTACTTCAATTCCACGCGCACTGATGTGTACCATCTTTACACAAATAATGAGCTCCAAATACCATTTTTGACCTGGACGATGTTTTTTTATGTCAGCGTTTACTTAACACCACTCATGGCCCCTATTTTATTAAATGAAAAAGAGCTACGTCTACTGGCAAGATCTATCGCTAATTCTCTGTTTATTTGCATGCCCATATTTCTTCTTCTCCCCACACAGCTTGGCTTTGTCAGGGAAGTTCCGGTGAACAGTGTTTGGGCGCCACTATATGAGATGCTCTTTGTGCTCGATAAGCCTCATAATTTATTTCCTTCATTTCATGTGATTTTCTCTACTTTGATGCTCTTTCCCTTTGCTAGAAACTGTAAAACTTCTTTTTTCAAATATTTTTGGTACATCCTTTCTTTTGCTATTGATCTGTCCATTTTATTTGTTCATCAGCATCACGTCATTGATCTTGTTGCTGGACTTTTTATTGGGGTTTTTCTATATCAGAAATTTTATGTTCGAAACCTGGAAGGGGAGAGTGTGACTCTGAAAGAAGTCTTTATGGAGTCAATCGAATCTTTTAAAAATGCTTCCTAATTTAGATTGCGCTGGGATCGATATAGGTCTGAGTGACAAGCGCGTCTGCGTGTCCCATATAATCTCGTACTTTTAAAAGATCTTTTGTTGAAAGGTACATATTTGTGGCACAGGCCTTTCTGAAGCTATGCGGAGTTAGACCTCTGGTCACGCAACCCGATTTTTCAATAATTTTATGAATTCTGTCTCTTAAGCTTCTAGTGGACAGGGGTAAACCTTTTTTTGTGAGAAATAGATAGGGGCCATGGTGTTTTCTGAAATTTTCATGGAGCTCGATTATTTTAAATAGGTCTTCACGATGTTGAATATGCAGCTCATGTCTTTTTCCGCCTTTTCTAATAAATGAGAGGAATTGTCCATGGGTTTTAAAGTTTTCAAATTTTAATTTAGCTGCTTCTTCAAGTCTCAGTCCCCCAAAATAGAGTAGGTGCATCAGCAGTCTATCCTCAGGTCGATAGATCGTATCTTCTATTTTATCCCAATCACTCGGTGGTAAGTAGACGGTGTGGGAGATATCCGCATCTTTTAGTTTTATGTGATGAAGCTTTGATTTCACAGGATTGACCTGGAAGAGTTCATTGATATCTTCATTACTTTGTTTTAAAAATTCATAGAAATTTTTGATACAAGAAAGATGTCTTTTGGTGGAATTAGTACTCAGTGGTATGCACCGGTATTGATTTAAAAGTCCCAGTTTTAGTTTTTGATGCCTTGTCTTATTGCTACTAAACTTAGATTTAATGAAATGAAAAAATCTTCGAATAGGGCCTATCTTTCTTGCAGGCCTTGATTCACCTCTTATCAGTGCCGGAATAGTGTCGTTACTCCCTGTTGTCAGAAATCTTTGATAGGCCGTTATAACTGGTGCGCGTGAAAGATTGAGGAACTGTCCAGGATAGTGAGACTCAAACCACTGGATGAATTTAACGAGATCAGTACGGTAATTGATGATGGTATGATTAGACTTATTGGTCTGAGCGAGGTTTTCCATAAATTGATTAAGCCAAAACCGATGTTTTTTTATCATACAAACCAATGATACTAGGGTGAAAACGTGCGGTAAAGTTTTCAAGTGCTTGTTTTAAATGATTCATTAGCTAAACTCTTGTACTCAAAGATTCGAAGTTAGACTGTGGAAAAAATCACTATCACAATACTTCTTTTGTTTACATTAACAGAGCTTGGCGCTGCTGATGAAGGTGATATACCCGCTTATTGTAGAGGTGTTGATACAACTAGTGATGGAAGTGTTGTAGAGCTGTTCATTCCCCAGTCCAGTGAGAGTGAGCTTTCTCTTGATCAAATCGATCAGTTTTCAAAATCTGTGGCCGGGGAAGGGTGCATGTCCAAAGTGGGAAAGGAGCTTGATAAGCATTCCATATGGAAAGATAAGGACCGAGCAGAAAGGGCCAGGGAAATCCTTAGGCTATCGAGGACGTCTTACTCACAGCTAAAAAAAGAGGGAGTCTCTAATTATTGTGAAGAAAAAATGAGAGAGATTCTACCTAAGCTGATTTTTGATAAGGCCCAAAAAGTTTTAGAGTCGCAAATTGAATATATGAGGCGTGCCCCTTGTATTGAAATTGATCACCGCATGTCTTGTGATCAAAAGTTAGTGGAACTTCAAAGTATGTACACAAGTGATTCTCGTACTTCCGTTAAGGCCAGCCAGGCTCCAAGGTTTTATAAGTTTTTTTTGGGAAGCATGGAAAAGCAGACAGTTGATTCTTTGGTAGACTCACTCACTTCGTATATCCCTAGAGCTGATCGGCCTGCTCACCAAAGTGAAATTCGAAAATTTATGGAGGAAAATCCTCTTGATCCCCAAATTGCCTACGATCAATTTATCAAAGGCAAAGATGGTTATAACCGCTATAAGGTTGAACAGTTTAAAGGCCCTCTTTATGGATACCCTGAAAATAGGCCTACTATTCACAATATGAGCGAGTGGATTTATGAATCCAGTGTCAGTGGAAAATATTTGAGTGGATTTATTGAGGAGAGTATCAATCTTATTATGAAAGATTTTAAAGCTAAGATGCTTCCCATGCTCGATATAGGGGAGCTTAATGGCATTAGAAAGGATCAGTATCCTGCCAAGTGTTCTCAGTTGGTGCAGACCCAGTTTCCAGATACTGAAATGCTTGAAGGTGTTACTGAGTACTATTCAGAGAAAGAACGGGAAATGAAATCCCTCAATTACGTCGATTTGGCACACGACCCAAGCATCTTAACTCCATCACTCAATGAATTTGTCCCAGTTTGTATCGCTGCAGTTGAAACAAGGCAAAGGGGGTTAGACTTTGACCCACAGGCCATCAATTATACTTATTGCGACCGGCGCCCAGGAGAGCCCCTAAGTACGGCCCATGGATTTGGAATGATCACAAGAAGTTCATTTTGTGATGATAGAAAAGAGAATCGTTGCAATGGTGCTTTTTATTTTACAGAGGAATCTGTTAATTCACATATGGAGTTCGACAACACATGGCCCAGTGAAAAACGAGCTCGAGCAAGGGCCAGAAGAGATGGTGTTTGGGAGGCAATATACCAGGATCCCTCACTTCAAATGGAGGCCATGTACAATATTATCAATCAGAAAATCAAAACTGCAGGAAATTTAAGAGACGGTGTACTATCTTATGACCATGATAGCCCTGATGATTATTTGCGAAGGTTTGATAGATGTATGAGTTGCTTTAAAGAGGAGCCAGACTTGAATAATCCTGTGGTATGTATGGATCGAACCTTATGATAAATTGGAATGTTTTTATTTTTTTATTGGTTTGGCCATTTGGTGTAAGTGGCAAACTTTTAACTGTGAAAAAAATAGTGACCCAGGATCCTAGGTTCAAAATTTCTTTAAACAAACAGTTAATTAAAAAATCGGGTTTTGTTTTTGATGAACTTCATATTTTGAAGGATTCAAAGACAATTTTACTACATAGACCTAAAGCATATGATGCAAAATTTAAAAAACTGTACACTGTGGATATTAGAGGCGAGGTCTATTTTGTAAGCACATGGACTAAAGGAGTCCATGGGCAAACAATCAAGATATTTAAGTCTAAATCTAATGATCCTATTTTTACATATCATTCAGCTTGGCAGGTTGTGACTTCCAAAATTAAAGATGGCGGTCTTAAAATAGTAGGGAAAAAAACCACTACCGATTCATCAGGCGTACCACAAGACGAAATTAAATTTTGGAGACCATAGCTAAAATTACTTAAAGAGATCTTCTCCGTCGCCTGGAAAAGCACAAAAAGAATAGGGAGTTAAGTCCTGTCCACACTGATTGGATTCAGTTTGGCGGTAACTCATTTGAGTGCTTTCGATAGCACTTGTAAATAAGTTTGGACATGCCTTGTACTCATCCTCACCTTTTTTCTTTACTCGAAGATTGTAATGAATATGGGTAGCGTCCATACTTCCTGCGGGGACTAACATTTTGCCGATGACTTCACTTTTTTTAAAAAATAGGCCTGGAGCATCGTTTTTATTATAGCTCTCATAGAGATTGGAATCGATATATCCAGCATTCACAAAGTATTCTTCATCCACAGCACTTCCATCTCTTCCGCTGCAAAAAATTCCCTTCATGGGCTCAATACTTAGCTCTAACTCGACAAATTCTCTGCTAAATCCTGAGCCATTGTCTGCCATTCTAAACCAAATATCGTAGGCGTCATTTCCGTCTGGAGATACCGTCTCATCATGGGTTCTATTTTCTTTGCATGGTCTTATGTAGGTTACGTAGCCATCTTGAGGGGCCACAATCTCAACAGTGTAATCAGCGCCTTGGTCCTTAAAAGAAAGATGTGCTCCCTCATGATTGCATTCTCCTCCATTAGTTCCAACATACGAAGTCGTTGAGGAGACACTATTTGTGGTGGAGAAATTACCAATGATAAATTGATCGCTGGGGTTTGATTTGATATTTGCTATGAACTCTTCAACGGAGGGGATGTTATCGAGGTTTTGAATTCCACAGGCCAGTAGCCCACCTAGTAATAACCAAAGCATTTATCCTCCATTGATAAGTTCAATACATTATATGAAAATTGATGAACTTGTAACATACTCACCTCCATATTTACCACCGTGTCCAAAAAATAGACATTAAGCCCGTAACTGCCCAATATACTGTTTTTAAAGAGATCGTATAGTTTGGGCAAGAAAAGGAAGTTCTCCGCGGGTCGAAGTTCGGTCATCTAGGTATTTCCAAAAACTCACACCAAGCTTTCTGCAAGTTGAGATTATTGATAA
>JABIHA010000048.1 GCA_018649885.1 Bacteriovoracaceae bacterium | reverse complement strand
ATTGTCCTTTTCATAGTTAGGCCTGACTAAAATAAAATCAGAATTGCAACGCATCCCGTACTGACCCTGGCACCTTTTTCGCAACGCATCCCGTACTGACCCTGGCACCTTTTTCCGTGGCACCTTTTTCCGCCTTTTTCCGTTTTTCGGCACCTTTTTCCCCTCTTTTTCCTTTTCCCCCTTTTTCCTTTTTCCCTGGCACCTTTTTCCCTTGGAGCATAATGGACAAACTTAAAGGAAAGGGTTCATACTTTACTTATATGAAACTACCTGAGAATTGGAGCAAAACAATCACCTATATCATTATCGCCTCGATAGTCAGTGGTATAATTGGATTCTATCTAGGAATAGAATTTAGAAGCTCACGAATTGGTAAGGTCTTTCCCGAAAACCCTACTGCTCAGTAAAAGTATCACGTACGAATGCTCGTACGAATGCTTCGAATGCTTAAATGCCCCCGTAAACACTGTATGGTGGTTGTACAAAGAGGTGGTGTCCTATCGTTTTCTGTTAATAGATCTTTCTTTTGAGCTGCTAATCATAAAACACTTATCTTTAGAAATTTTGACACTTTCCTTTACTTAAAAGAAAGTAGATATTACTTATTTTAAGGGTGAAATATTTGAAATGAGGACATTATGAAATTACTTAATATCAAGAAAACCTTTCTATTTTTAACCTTACTAGGACCGAAGCTGTCTTACGGGGACCCTACTGTCTTGAGTTGTTGTATTGAAGAGAGTAACTTAATGAATTCAACACAAAAAAGTGAGTTTAAAAAATACCTTAGAAAAACATTGCGCTCCTATTTTAAAGATCAAAAAATTAATATCGCTCCTATTACCCAAATCAAATTTAAAATTGAATCCCTCAAGGCCACTATCCCCCCCACCTTTGAGTTAATGGGGTTTAGAAATGTGCTATGGGAAGTTCAGCCTTTTAAAGTTAGATCGCTTAATGGATATGGTGAATTTTTAGTTGAGCATGAAGATTTAAGTAAGAAGGGTGATATTTACAGTGTACTTAGCTATCGAGAATGGGACTATAATGAAAGACTAGATGAAGCTGTTTGTTTTTTAAGGTTTCATGCAACGATAGATTTAAAAGTTACTAGTCTCAATACTAATTCCAAAGGAGTAATTCCACTAAAGAAAAAGCTCTCTATGGGAAACCAAAAAACACTTTTGTTAGAAAAGAAGTTGATGGCCAAAAGGCTTGCCTATAATAAAGATAAAATAGTTAAAAGTTGCACGCAGGCCTTGGGACGTCTTTAGTTACATTAAAGTCAATGAACTAGATACGCCTGGGACTTAGTGCGTTCAACGCATTTAGTCCCAAAGGTGTGGACCTTCATATACCTTCATAAAAGAATTTCTAAATAGCTGAAGGAAAAATGACGCTAGTTAGTTGACGTAAGTTGTGGTGCTAGTTCTGCCTTGACCTAAGACCAATGTCTGTTTCTAGCAACTTTATAATTTCTTCTGCTTCAACCTGGTAGATCCCAAACAAAGATCCATTTGCTCACCACGGTCCAAGATAATATAGGTCTTGTAATCCCCACGAGAGCAAACCATCTGCTCCAGTGAAGCAGATGAAAAACAATTTATACTAAATGTAAATAATCCAAACAACAAAGCAACGAATAGGTATTTCATATCTTGATCCTCAATTTTGGATATCGTCCCAAAACAGTAGCGAAAATCATTCCCCTAAGCTTCAAAAAAGGTAAAAAAGTGCCAAGCTCCTGTGGTTTCGCAGTTGTACAAAAAACAGAGTATGGCACTTTTACTTGGTACCTTTTCTTGTAATCCAATTTTAAAAGTTAAAAAATTATTATTTGTGTTTGAAATTATTTCTATTAAATTTATAACCCCTCTATTTATGGTAACTAACTCAAAAGATTGGAGGAAATATGAAAACCTTTCTAGTTTTTGCCGTGCTTCTAATACCATTTGGCCAGGCCCTTGCTTCAGAGTCTTGGATATTGAGAGAAGTTCAAGAAGAGTACACTTTCACAAGCCTTGGTAGTATTTCTTTTTCTAACCACAATATGATTCCAGTAAATGGTCGATTTTATAGACAACTCGAAATTTATGGAAAGGCTTCAGGTCACGGTGAAGTTAGATGGCTTTTTAGAAATTTTTGGCAAATTGGGTCTGGTGGTGGAATGACTGTCGATAGCTATATAAAAAACTGTTTAGAAATTGCAATGAAAGCAAAAATTCATAATAAAACTTTTGTCATTACCACAAATAATCGCTATGCCAATCCAGGGAGCGGCCCTGCCGGTGAGGGCAATAAAAGGTTAATCACTTTTGGAAGACCTAGTTATTCGGGTATCACCAAAACTTTACCAAGTGATACAACTTGTAGTTTAAACTAAATATTGTCCAGCTTTCACACTGCTATTATCTCTTACTGCTTAACTTCCTAGGTAAAAGGTTCCATGAGACTTTTTCGATACGTAGTTAAGAAGAAAGGCTATAAAAATTAAGGGATTTTCCGCGACTTGCAGCAATGACCTTAAAAAAGAAACCACACTACTGATTCCCTTTCTATTTTGATATTGAATCAAAGTATGAAAGTAGTGATCAACAAACAATTTTAATTTTTAGCAAATTTCTTAATTTTTTGTTCTCCAAATTATTTGTAATCTTTAACTACACTAATTAAATGGAGAGAAGTTGTGGAAATACTTTTTGTTTAACGGCTGCAATTTTTTGCACAACCGCCTTTTAATCAACTCTATACGCTGGCGACGGAGTTGATTGTAATGGCGCTGAAAGTGGTGTTAATTGCGGTGCTTCAGGTGAACTAGACTGTGAATTTGCCTCGAATATGTACCTAAGTTACAAGTATCGCACAGGGTAGAGTCTGAATGCTGCAAAATGGAGACAAAGGGCAGTTGCTCTATGTTCTGCAGATGAAGAGCAAATTTGAATTATACTGCTGATGAAAGCGAAGAGGACTTATAAGATGTGAAAATGGTACGAGTTATATTCCCCATAATCAAGAAGTTGATTATACAGGGGTTTCAAATGGCACTATAGAGTCTCAAAAGTTTTCAGCTACAGAAAATATTGCTGATACAATTATCAGTGAATAATATTATAGGTTTTAAAGGCATTAAAGAAGCCAGGTTCAATGCTGGCTGAGCTCCGCTAGGTAAGTTTAATTTTCGTTCTTTGACAATTTTTAAGCTAAAGCTCAGGTGTTTTAGGCCTCAGCTGGTTTTAGCAGTCCAATAGTCACCCGGGTAAGTGCCATTTAACGGCCTAAAAGTCACCCACCTCACATTTTGATATGACACGAAGCTTAATAGCAT
>JABIHA010000110.1 GCA_018649885.1 Bacteriovoracaceae bacterium | reverse complement strand
TGAACAAAATTGGTTAAGACTAAATTTTCAGGGAGAAATGGTGAATGGTGAAAAAGGAGTGATAACGGGAACTTATTAACATCTTGACTGACTGGGACTATGGGGTATTCTCCAAGCCGGAACGGCTTTTAGTCCATTGGGCATTATTTCAAAGTATCCAGTTAGATCAAAATTTAATTTCTTGGATGTAAGATCGGATTCTAGTTTTTCACTTAATCAATATTATAGGACTCAGCCTCAGGGTATTCAGGTAAATCCATTAAATGTCCACAAAGAGACAGTCCTCCGTCAACTCTTAGATTTACTCCCGTGATATAGCTTGCAGCAGGAGATAGTAAGAATAAAACGCTGGAGCTAATCTCAGAAGATGTTCCAAGTCTTTTTAAGGGAATCTTTGGAGGTATTGTTTTTAGTACTGCTTTAAACTCTTCGGGGTAACTATCAAGTCCTGAAGTTTTAATAACTCCAGGGGAAATACTATTGACTCGAACTCCGTATTTGGCCCACTCAATTGAAGTAGACTTAGTGAGGTTTTCCACTCCAGCACGGGCCGCTCCAGAGTGTGCCATCATGGGCATTCCATTTCTATTTTCGGCGAGCATATTCACAATAGATCCACCAAATTTGGCGAAATATTGATTCACCACCTCTTTTGATACCAAAAATGTGCCAGTCAAATTATTATTGATCACGGCATTCCATCCACCCAGTGAAATATGCTCAGCAGGGCAGGGGAATTGTCCACCAGCGTTGTTAATCAACCCATCTATGCGATTAAACTTCGCCAGCACTTCTTCAACCAGTTTTTTAACACTGGATTCGTCTCTAATATCACATGGATAGTAGTGGGCGTCGCCCCCGTTTTGGTTGAGAGACTGCACGCAATCTTCTAGCTTTTTCTCAGTTCTTCCTGTGATAAAAACTTTTGCGCCGAGAGTGCTCAGCTCAGTGGCGATTGCTCGCCCTAAGCCTGAGCCGCCTCCTGTAACCAGGTAAACGCGTCCCTTAAAAAGATCTTTTCTAAATATAGTGGTATCTGACATCCGTAAATTTTACCACAGCTTTTCTTTTTTAGAGATCATTTTTGCGAAGAAATTTTGTACGATCGCGGCACTCTTTAGAGCGCTTTTTCCATTCTTCTTTTTTCCCTTTTTTATTTTTGCCAGAAATTTTCCTTTCCATGTACTCTTGTTCTCGTTTAAGCTTTTGAAAATTTTTGAATCTCTTTTGATCTAGTTCTCCCGAATCGATTGCCTCGGTAATAGCACATCCCTCATTGGATAAGTGATTACAGTCTTGGTATTTGCAAGCTGAAAGCAGATGGATAATATCTCCAAATGTGGTGTCAACTCCACCATCTCCCTCCCATAGTTGAATTTCTCTTAAGCCAGGAGTATCTAAAATCATGGCACCACCGGCCAATTCAAAAAGCTTTCTACTTGTGGTTGTGTGCTTTCCTTTATCATCTGTGTACCTAATATCTCCCGTACTTTGGATATTTTCTCCTAGAAGGAAGTTAGTAATGGTTGATTTCCCCACTCCTGATGAGCCTATTAATGCCAGGGTCTGACCAGGTCCTAGGTAATTATTGAGTGAGCTCAGTGAGTCCAAATCATCACTACTTGTAATGACGATATCCACATCAGCAGCAATTTCACGAACCTTTTTAATCGACTCATGCACTTGCTCGGGAGACACAAGGTCTTTTTTAGTCAGAACTAAAATAGGTTTGATCATTCCGTCAAAGGCCATAACCAAATATCTTTCAATTCTTCTCAAATTGAGATCGCGGTTTAGTGAGTTGACTATCATCACTGTATCCAGATTTGAAGCAATCACTTGCTCAGCTGTGTACTCACCTGCAACCTTTCTCTTAAGTGAGCTGAACCTTTTCAGTAGATGGGAAATGCTGCCCAAAGCGTATAGTGGATTATAGTCAACTAAGACAAAATCCCCCACACAGGGAAGTTGTGACTGCTCGCAGGCCTCATTTCTCATTTTTCCACTCAAGGTGGCGCGGATGATGTCGTCATTTGTTCGTATTTCGTAATAATTTCTTTGCTCTCCCACCACTCTGCCAACTGCCAGTGTAAGGCGGTCGAGTTCTTGTATTTGTTTTTGAAAATAGGGGGTTAGTCCCATTTGTGTTAATGGTTTCAATTGATACCTCATTGTTAAATTGAATAAATAAATTGCTTAACAAGTAGGTCTTGTCTGATGACTTAAGAATTAGAAATGAAACTAGAAATAGTGCTCTTTAGTTTGCTCTAAAATTTGAAGATAGAAGACCTACATTAATTTGATTGATGACTTTCATATTGGCCTCCTTAATTAAGGGTGGGTGATATAGTTGATTATTACGGTAGCATAATCTTGTTTGATTTCCAAGAAAAAAACTCAAAGCTGTTGTGGTAAAGGGTATGGTCTATTCATTCTTGGCGCTGATTTAAGGCTATCATTTTGCTCTGATACGCTCATTAAATTGAACTATTGGAAAAGCTGGTAATGAGCTAAACTGATAAGTACGCTAATGGAAAAATTAAAAAATTTAAAAAATTCTCTTCTTAAATCTCGTGAGTTTGACACTTCTAAGAGCTTAGAGCTTGCCACTTTTTGGTATTTCTCTCTTCCTGTATGGATCTATCTTGTAGGTTCTTCTAAGGCATGGGTTACTCTCATTTTTTCTATTTTCTATTTTACCACGGCCTATAAACTTCACAAGCTTCCCAAGGCAAGCTTTGGTGATGGAAAAATCAATCTAAGCCTTTTTTCAATTATTGGGGTGATCGTCCTTATTTTTCTCTGGGGTCATATTTGTGGTCAGGGAAGTCTTGGTAAGCAAACTGCAGACTGGTACAAACACAATGCCATGTTCAACTCACTGATCAAGTATGAATGGCCAATCTTTCACCCACTAGAGAAAGGTGCTAATAAGGGATTTTATGTAGTCTACTATTTTGGGTACTATATTTACTCTGCCTTATTTGGAAAGCTATTTGGATATCTTCCGGGACTCCGTTCCCAGGTGATTACCGCTAATCTTGGGCTTTTTATCGCTGTGATGTGGGCCTTTAGAGGCCTCGGAGCTTTGAAAATCAGATATATGCTCTTTTTGATACTATTTTCAGGGCTGGATTTGTTCGGAAATATGTATGTCCACGGAAAGCCTTTTATGTTTGGTCAACATCTTGAGTTTTGGATAAGACCTTGGCAATTTTCAGGTAGCCAAAGTCAGTTTGCCTGGGTGCCACAACACATGATTACTAGCTGGGCCTTTGCTGGAATCATCTACAATCAGATTATTAAAAAACATTCATCTAGGCACTCCCTATTGTGGTTTAGTCTGACCGCTTTTTGGTCACCGTTTGCCACTCTCGGGCTATTCTTTTTCTATGCTTATCATATGGCAGCTGACTTCATTAGGAATAAAAAACTAAAGGATACATTTAGTTATGAGAATTTATTTGGCATAGGTTTGCTTTTGCTGATGATGCTATATTTGAGTTCAGGCGTGATGAATCATCCTAGTGGGAGAGTTGATCCGGTATGGCCTAGGTTTTTTAGAAGTGTTTTCTTATTTTCGAGCTTTGAGTTTCTACCTCTATTTCTCTACCTCTTTTTACCATTTTTTAAAGAATACAAAGCTGATAAAAGGTTTCTGTTCATCATTATGAGTCTTACAATGTTCGGATTACTCTATTATAAATTCGGGACTTTTAATGACCTGTGCATGAGAGGAGTGATGCCCAGCTTATTTATTTTCATGATACTTCTCTTAGATTTTTTGAGAAAATCAAAAACTATGCTACCTAAGTGGGCCTTGATTCCATTTTTTCTCTATTATGGGGCGGGTGCTTTTAATGCCATTAGCGAGATGAAATACGTTTATCATCCAGTAGCACCCAGGTTTCATATGGTTTGGGAGTCTCCTAATCTCTCACCCTTTGGAACTCAGTACTATGCTCTGCCTGAATCTCCATTTTTTAAATACCTAACAGTGGGAAAAGGAGAAGGGATTCCTGTTTCAAGCAGAGACATAGAACATATGAAGTCCTTAGGCAAAGAATCTGTCAAAACCTACCTTTTAACAAAGTAAAAATGCTTATTTATGTTTCTCAGGATCTACTTCACATAGATGATATGATGGGTTTTTAAATACTGTTTTGCTACATACTGCTTCTTTGATGGTGTTTACATATTTATCGTCTTTAATTCTTATGGGTGATTTGAGCTGATAGGGACCAAACATCAGGTAGGACTTGCCCTTCATAGTAGGCCTCATTTCTTTGTATTTACTAAAGCAATGGGTCGTTCTTTTTATGAGTGGTGGGATTTCTGCAACTAGCATCCATCCATCAAAGAAAAGAGTGTCTTCAGGTTTTACATTTTTTACTATCCAGTCTACATATTCATTTTGCTCTTTTTGATCGAATAGAGTCACAGAGGGGAGTCCTGCATAGCCTCTAGTGTTATTCCAATTTTCAACAACCGAAGCGCCAAGACGATATTTCATATCAAAGTAGGGGTTGGTGGAAAAGATCACATAAGAAAAATAAATTCCTTGTGTGAAAATGGTGAAGACCCATAACTTTAAACTAAACTCTCTTTGACGTTCAGAGAGATAGCCCCAGCCAATGGCCAGTGTCATAACCACGAACCACGCTCCTATCCAAATATGTCTAAACCAACCTGTCTTTGAAAGAGAGCAAAACCAAATAACCAGGGGGAGTCCCATGGTTATGAAGTGGTAGTTTATAAGACGATCTTTCTTCTTAGAAAAGTAGATGATTCCAATGAGGCATAAAATAAATAAAATTCCAAAAGCACTTGATTCATAGATGCCAGCGTACTTCCATACCTTCCACCTGCCTACGAAAATTTCAAGACTCATATTTTTTAGATTACTAACTCCAGAGCCTCCAGAGTTAAGAACACTTTTGATCTCTTCATTACTTGCCTGCCAAGCAGAGAATCCAAATTTAATGGTGAGAATTAGAAATCGATATGCTTCATAGGCAATGATTGGAATTAAAATTCCAAAGCCCCAAATAAACCACAATTTCAATGTCTCTTTCTTGTTATCACTTTGATACATTTGCATGAAAAAAGGTGTTAAAAATGCTGGGACAATAAATAGCCCTAACATTTTTGTAAGATATGACATGGAGACCAACATGCCCGATACCAAGTAGACCCATTTTTTTTGATAGTCTCTTTTGTTTTGAAATGTATTGATGTGAAAAACAATAAAAGCTAATAGGCCAAATAAAACTGCAATGTGTTCTGAGAATGCTTCAAAAGCAAATTGAATGGAAAACCTGGGTGTGCTGTAGAGAAATAGAAAAAATGCCAGCAGAGATAACCAATTTCCTAAATAGTAAACAGTAGCAAGTGAGAAGAAGACTAATAGAAGGTATCCCATAAGAGGCCAAGCACGGTTGACCCAAGGACCATCTCCAAAGATAAAAAATAATATGGCCTGAGGAATAATATAGCCGGGGCCTACGGTGACTCCAGCTGAAAAGTAGTTATGGCCCTCTTTATCTTGGACTATAGGTCTGGTGTGGATACTTCTTGAGGCACCCACTCCTGGTTTATATGAAGTTGATATAAGAGACGCGTATTTATAGTTATTGGCCAAGTTCCAGGCGGTGCCGATATACCAACCACTATCATGTTCTACAGCACCATGATCATTTGCAAACAAGACTGCTCTGATAAATAAGGTGAGGGTTAGCATACTCACAATAAATAATTTTACAAATTTATTGGCCCCATATTTTGAGGTGAGCTCAATGGGTGCCCTGAGTTTGTCTTTAATCGTATTAATCATGAATTCTAATCGGCACGCTACTGAAATTACTGAGATTTTGGCTATTTAGACCATATACCTAGGATTGATTTTCCAAACTGGTAGGCCAGTAATTGGTCGAAAATTTTTGAAAGGGGTACTAGGTACGAGTCCCAGACCTTTATTTGGGAGGCGCTTGGGTTTGACTGCTTTAAAAGAATTTTATTTGCAAGAGAAGCAAAAAAACCAACTGAATCTAAATAGTTTAGACAAACCTGGTGGGTTTGGTCGGGGATTGCCGATTGCAAACTAGAGCGGTTATATCTTCTGTAGTGTCCCACTTGTTCATCGAAGGGGCTAAATAATAAATTGTGTGCAGGTGAGAGAATAATGATGTGGCCTCCATCATTTAATTTTGCGAAGGCCTTTTGCATTTCACTTTTATCATCTTCAATATGCTCTAGCACATCGATATATAGTATGACGTCATACTTTTTATCAGTCTCTAGTCCATCAAGGCCATAGTTTATGGTCTTAATCTTTTGCTGGCCTTCAAATTGTGAGATAGATGAATTTAATATTTTGAATAGTGCCAAATCAGGTTCAAGACAAGTCCACGATTGCACATTTTCATTAAATAAAAGGGGGGTGGTGCCTCCGCATCCTGCTCCAACCTCAAGAATATCTCCTGAAAGATATGGTTTTATAAGCCTCGCAAAGTAGCTCTTCCAATTGGTTGCGTGTTGAAAAAGGCTAAGCTCATCACCTGGATAGTGATAAGTTTCTCCGCTTTCAACTAAGCTTAGTTCAGGAAGATTTTCTTTCTTTGAATTCTCTTTCTTCAAGCTGTTTTTCATTTTCACTGTCTCGCCATATATATAGAGGTCTATTTTTTACTTCTTGATGAATAATCGCCACATACTGCCCAATCACTCCCAGGCATAATATAATAACTCCTCCGAAGAAGAATTGAGTTGTCATAAAAGATGCCCACCCAGGAATGGCCATATCTGTAAAAAGCTTTGTGCCAACAACGGCAATACAAAGTAAGAATGAAATAATTGAAACGATAAAACCCAGGCTTGTAATTAAATGTATGGGGATATGGGAAAAAGAAAGGGCCCCCACAATAGCTAGTCTTATGAGTCTGATCCAGCCCACTTTAGATTCACTTGTAAATCTTGAGTTTCGATCACTTACAATGTAATCAGTTTTAAAACCCACAGTGGAAATTAGTCCTGGGATGTATCTCATTCTTTCTGGATAACTTTTTAAAGCGTGGACGACTTTTTTGTCATAGAGTCCAAAAATTCCTATATTTCCTTTTAACCCAGATAGTTTTTCATAAAATGTATAAAATATTTTTGCACCTAATTTAAAAACCCATCCCTCACCTCGACTACCTCTGACTACTCTTACGCAGTCGGCTCCTGATAACCACTTATAAATAAGACTAGAGAGCACTTTGGGTTCATCTTGAAGATCACTGTCCATAAGAATTAATGCGTCTGCATCGAAAATATCGTAAATTGCAGATATGGCAGCTGGGTGTCCAAAGTTGGCGGAAAAAGATTTGATCTTAATGAAATCAAGATTTTTGCTTTGATAGTTTTTTAAAATCTCTTCAGTTTGGTCCCATGAACCATCATTGATAAATTGAAGGCCAACACTTAGATTTGAATAGGTTTGTTTTATGTCAGATACAACAGATTCAATTTGATTCAAAAACTCTACAATTCCCTCTTCTTCATTAAAGACGGGAACTCCAATGGTGATGCACTTTTTATGTAACGGCCCTAATTTCAATCAATATCCTATGTTTGATCTTCACCTGACCTTTCGGCATAATGCCTGAGGACTTTAGTCAGGAAGCTTCCAGGAATCAGTGCTTTAGAAGGTCTTTGGGGATCAGTTTTTAGCTTATTAGACCGAATAGTCGGGTGAAGAGGTGGACTAGCTTTCACCATAGGTTTTTTTGGTTTTGGTGAGAAAAGCGCAGTGGTTGCTAGTAAGGTTCAAATGAGTTCTCAAAATGCTAATGAAGGAAATGTGGCTCCTTTGGATACCACCAGTAAATATGATCGCGCGCTCGCTTTAGTTGATGAAGTCATTACTTATCATCCCAATGGACTTGAAAAGAAAAACCCCATATTGTGAAAGAGGCTTTTAAAAGAGGGAAAGCTATAAGACATCGTTATTACATTGAGTATTCTTTGGGCTAACGTCACTCCCCATTTACTTTTGATCTAAATATGTTAATTCAAAAAGCTTACTGGGTCTTTGACTCGCAAACCTACTATCCATGGTGAGCTTATGAAACTATCTTTAATACTGTCGCTTCTCATTTTGTCATCGGGGGCATTTGCAAACCGGCCCTTAAAAAAACTCTTTCCAGTGAAGCAGTCTATAATTGCAGCACTTATGATTCACGGAAATTTTAAAGGTGAAGATGACCTAGAAGTTCAGAAAGCTATCGACACAGCATTTTCTCAGATTAAAATTTTGGAAGATCATGGAGTTGAAGCAGCCTTATTTGAGTTTAGTTTGGGTGGAATTTTATATCCTCGTATAAACAAAACTCAAATGGAGAATATGACTACTATTATGACTGAAATCGTAAAGAGATCTCATAGTGTTGTTATAGGAGTCGAAATTCTTTGGCACTACCCTAAAAAAACTTTAAAGCTAGCGGTTGATTCGGGATCAAAGTTTGTCAGACTTGATTTCTTTGTGGATGAAATGTTTGCTGATAAAAAACTCGTTCCAATTGATCCTGTCTCTTTGATGAAATACAAAAAAAGAATTGGAGGCGAGGATGTCTATTTGTTTACAGATATTCAAGTCAAATACGCTCTTATGAAAGATACGACTAAGAAAATGAAAACCTCGGCCACGGAGGCCAAGCACTATGGTAGTGATGGTGTCATTGTCTCAGGAAGAAAGTCTGGTATGCCGCCTAGTGCTCGCCGTTTAAAGAGTGCTCGAATTGATGACAAGTCCTTTCCCGTTATTCAGGGCTCAGGATTTTCCTACTTAAATGCAGAAAAACTTTTTCCTCATGTGGATGCAGTTATTGTTGGAACTTCTATTTCTACAAAGACTGGAGGAGAGCTTGTTCCTGCAAAAGTTAAAAAATTAATGAGCAGGATCATTAAGTTGAGATCATTATCAAAATAAACACAAACGGTGCTGTGCAAAAGTTGAGTGATGTTTCAAAATTCTCTGATTTAGGGACTGGCGCTATGAGTGTTTCTGATTATAATAAGCGAAAAAGTTGGTTTTCCTAAAACAGGAAAACGCTAAAATGGAGTGAGTTTTGGAAAAGGGTACAGTTAAGTTTTTTAATGAAGAAAAAGGTTTTGGATTTATTGAACCAAGTGACGGTGCAAAAGATTTGTTTGTTCATGCTTCTGGTATTGTTGGTGGACCAATTAAAGAAGGTGATTCTGTTGAATACGAAATTGGCGAAGGAAAGAAAGGTCCTTGTGCTGTTCAAGTAAGCAGAAGCTAATTTTAGATTGTAGTAAAAAGTGTCAACAGGTGAGTTGGCACTTTTAAGTTTGAAGTCTGATTTTTTGTGATAGTTGTTTTCTCTTTATTTTTCCAAGTGCGCAGGAACGGTTTCTTGCGGTCAAATTTCTTCCTCACAATTTTAAGATAGATTTACTCTTGGCCCATAGTTAAAGAATAAATAACTATAAAATTTATTTGAAGTGCCAGCTTTTCTTATCCCTGGTGCGAGTCAATAATGTAGTCCTAGTGGTAGTCGAGCTTTGAGGCATTTTGAGCCAATTCTTTCTATCTAAAAATCTCTGAACTCTTTCCATAAAGATGATAAATAAACTGATTCAGGCAAGTAATTGATTAGTTCACTCTTTGATCTATCTCATATTTTAATGCAAAATTTTAGATATGATGGATTAAATCGATTATTTTTAAAAACCTTTATAGGAGAAAATATTGTGTCCGGACCAAATCTAACGACCTGGAATCCCGAAGATGAAAAATTTTGGGAGTCTGAAGGTAAGTCAATTGCCAACCGAAATCTATGGATTTCAATCCCGAGCCTTTTATGCGGTTTTGCCGTATGGTTATACTGGAGTATCATCACTGTTCAAATGCTCAACCTTGGTTTTCCTTTTGCGAAAAGTCAGCTGTTTTCGCTGATGGCAATTGCAGGCCTGACAGGAGCAACTCTAAGGATTCCTTCCACCTTCTTTATTAGGCCGTGTGGGGGTAGAAACACAATCTTTTACACTACGGGACTTTTGATTTTACCAGCTCTCGGTGCGGGGATTGCCCTACAAGACATGAATACTCCTCTTTGGGTATTTCAGTGTTTAGCATTGCTATCCGGTTTTGGAGGAGGAAACTTTGCCTCGTCCATGAGTAATATTAGCTTCTTCTACCCTAAGAAAGTTCAAGGTATGGCCTTAGGACTCAATGCAGGTCTTGGAAACTTTGGTGTGACCACTATGCAGATTCTAGTTCCACTCGTTATGACTTTTGGCATGTTCGGTGGCAAGCCCATGACACTTGTTAAAAGTAGTGGCTCACTCATTGGAAAAATTCCAGCTGGTGAGTTGTCATATATTCACAATGCAGGGTTTATTTGGGTTCCCTTTCTTATCGTATTAACAGTGCTTGGCTTTCTTTTGATGAATAATCTTAAGGTCAAGGCCGTATCTCCTGATGTTGGATCAACGGCTTCTGCTGTAGGTAAGATGACTGGACTACTTCTTATTGGTTTTGCAACAGCAGCTTTTGGATTGTGGCTATTACTCAAAATAGGAATCTCTAAGTGGATTGTGTTGCCAATCGTTATTGCCGCAACTGTATTTCTCATGAGGCTTTTGCCTGGAGAAATCGGAGACTCGCTTAAACGTCAGTATAAAATCTTCAATGAAAAACACACTTGGGTTATGACAGTTATCTATACTATGACCTTTGGATCTTTCATTGGATTTTCTGCAGCTTTTCCACTTTCAATTAAAGTCATTTTTGGCTTCAAGCATGTGGCGATTGCTGGAGGTGGTTTTGACCACAGTATGGTAAATCCAAATGGGCCGTCTGCTCTTGCCTATGCATGGCTAGGGCCATTTGTAGGTGCCTTGATAAGGCCTGTTGGTGGTTGGATTTCAGATAGAGTTGGTGGTGCATTAGTGACACAGATTTGTTCTGTTGTGATGGTAGCATGTTCTTTCGGTGCTGCTCACTATATGGTTCTTGCTTACGGTTCAGAAACTCCTGAGCAGTATTTCATGCCATTTTTCATTATCTTTATCATCTTGTTTACAGCAACAGGCGTTGGTAACGGCTCAACCTTTAGAACTATTGCCATGATATTCAATGAGGAGCAAAGAGGGCCTGTGCTGGGATGGACTTCAGCAGTTGCAGCTTACGGTGCTTTTATTATTCCAAAAGTATTTGGGGAACAAATTAAAGCAACTACTCCTCAGTACGCACTTTATGGCTTTGCTGTTTTCTATGCACTTTGCGCCATAATTAATTGGTGGTACTACCTAGGACCAAAAGCAGATCACAAAAATCCTTAATTAAAGATTTGAGTAACTAATAAAGAAGGCCAAGTAGAAATCTACTTGGCTTTTTTTTTGAGAATTCAAATAGGTGTTGGATAAACCTATTTGAAAAAATATATAAGCCAGCGCTTAACCTATTTGAAAAATATATATAGGTCAGCGTATGGCCTATTTAAAAAGATATATATAGGTCAGCGTATAACCTATTTAAAAAATAATGTTTTAAAAAATTTTTTGTGAAATTGTTTAACTTTTTTTCTACTTAAATTAATTTTTAAACAATATATTGTAGGCATCTTCAAATTGGTCATTGTCAATGTGGGTGCATGTTTTGTCGATTAGCTGATCATCCCAACCTCTTTCATTTACAACTTTATCTGCAACGACAGCAGAAGTTTCTAATGACTTCAAGGCCACTTGAATTGTTTGTTCTTTTTGTTCATCAGATAAGGAATCAAAAGAAATAATTTTTTCTAGTTCTCCCATCATGTAGTGGGAGGTTATTTTTAATAACCTTTCAATCCTTTTACTAGAGCTTACTTCCATTATAATTCCTTTTGTCAGGTAAGTTTTCTATTTGCAAAATATGATTATGATCATATTCTTGTTTGACTAGTAACCGTGTAAATTTAGTTAAATATATTAAAGTATTGTCAAACAGTACAATAAATTTCGGAGTTATGATTGTGATGCTTCAAAAGAGTAAATGGTTTTTATGTGTATTTACACTAATTCTTGTAAGTTTTAACTCCTTTGGATTTGATCCAGCTCAGGTTTTTGAGAAGAAGTGTTCTAGCTGCCATACCGTTGGTGGTGGGGATGACGTGGGTCCAGATCTTAAAGGTGTTTCAAAAAGAAAGGACAAGGCGTGGCTGATTCGTTTTATTAAAGAATCACAAGCCGTTATTGGAGAGGGTGATGAATACGCTATCAAACTCTTTAATAAGTACCGCAAAAAGAAAATGCCCGACCAGACATATAGTGATGATGAAATCGCCGATCTATTATCTTTTATTGAAAATGGCGGAGCGGGACTAGCCGCAGCTAAAAAGGTAAAGTCAGCCTTGAATGCTAAAACCTGGGAAATCGATAGGGGAGAGCAGCTATTTGTAGGAACGCTTGCTTTTGAAAAAGGTGGGCCAGCTTGCCTATCTTGTCACTCTGCGGGAAGTGCTGGCTTTTTGGGAGGAGGACTTCTCGGTCCAGATCTGACTCACACTTATTCAAGTTATAATGACAAGGGCGTCAGTAAGGTTCTAACTAGAATCTCTTTTCCTATCATGGATGAAGTCTATAGAGGGAAAGCCTTAACAGAAGACGAAGTCTACCAATTAAAATCATTTCTATTTAAGTCAGATCGAGAGGGCGAAAAGATTTCGTCTCTTGGCTATACCAAAAAATTCATTTTCTTAGGAGTGGTAGGACTGCTGCTCGCTCTAGGTGTAGTTGATCTGATTTGGCGTGATAGAAGAAAGAAAACAAGAAGACCAGTTTAGGAGAATAAGTAATGAGTTGGATTAACGATATAGTTTCACCCAAAACAAGACAGTGGGAAGAATTTTACAGAAACCGTTTTCAACACGACAAAATCGTGCGCTCTACACACGGGGTTAACTGTACAGGTTCATGCTCATGGAATGTGTGCGTGAAAGATGGGATTGTGACTTGGGAACTTCAGGCCACTGACTATCCTATTTTTGATAAAAATATTCCTCCCTATGAGCCGAGAGGGTGCCAAAGAGGTATCTCTTTTAGTTGGTATTTATATAGTCCTATTAGAATTAAATATCCTTATTTTAGAGGCGCGCTTCTCGATATCTGGGAAGAGGCAAAAGCAAAATGTGCTAATCCTGTAGAGGCTTGGGATTATATTCAAAATGACGACGCTCTTAGAACGCGTTACCAAAGAGCTAGAGGAAAGGGCGGATTTAGAAGGGCCAATTGGAAACAAGTCCTAGAAATTATGGCCGCTGCCAATATTAGAACAATTAAAAAATACGGACCCGATAGAGTTACTGGGTTTTCTCCAATACCTGCCATGTCACAAATTTCTTATGCGGCAGGGGCGAGGTTTCTTCAATTAATGGGTGGTGTGTGTCTTTCATTTTATGATTGGTATTGTGACTTACCTCCAGCATCTCCAGAGACTTGGGGAGAGCAAACAGATGTAGGCGAATCAGCTGATTGGTACAATTCAAAGTTTGTGGCCATTATGGGCGCCAACCTCAATATGACTAGAACTCCTGATTGCCACTTTATTCCAGAAGCAAAAATCAATGGTACTAAGGTTGTTGTTCTATCCCCTGACTTTTCACAAGTTGCGAAATTTGCTGACCAGTGGGTTCCACTTCATCAAGGTCAAGATGGAGCATTTTGGATGGCGGTTAATCATGTTATTTTAACTGAGTCCCACTACAAGAATCCAACAGAATACTTTTTAGATTACCAAAAGAAATATTCAGATAATCCATTTCTCGTGGAAATTGAAAATCAGAGTGGCAAACTTGTTCCTGGAAAATTTTTAAGGGCAGGCTTACTTGATAAATACAAAGGCGAAGAAAACGGTGATTGGAAATTTCTAATGCAAGATGAGTCAGGCGCTCTAAAAATGCCAATGGGCTCCATGGGTCACCGCTGGCAAGAAAAACAAGGCCAGTGGAATCTTCTTCTTAAAGATAGTATTGATGGCTCAGATATTAAGCCAGTGCTTACTCTTAAAGACTCAAATGATGAAGTCTTAAATGTGGATTTTGTGGAATTTGCTACAGAAAAGCATTTTGCAAGAGGCGTTCCTGTAAAGCATATTGAAACAGCTGAAGGGAAGAAAACCTATACAACAGTATACGATCTTCTAATGGCCCAATACGGTGTCAATAGAGGTCTTGGTGGAGACTATCCAGATTCATATGATGATACTGAGCATAGTTACACGCCAGCATGGCAAGAAAGGTTCACTGGAATAGATAGAAGCACAATCATTCAGTTCGCCAATGACTGGTGTAGAACTGCTAAGTTTACCGAAGGTAAGTGTAGCGTAATCATCGGTGCCGGTATTGATCACTGGTACCACAATAATTTAATCTATAGGGCCGCAATTAATGCACTTATTTTTACTGGTTGTGTTGGTAAAAATGGTGGTGGACTCAATCACTATGTTGGGCAAGAAAAACTAGCTCCAGCAGAACCTTGGGGTGCCATTGCTTTTGCAAAAGATTGGCAAGGACCAGTAAGACTTCAAAATGCTCCATCATGGCACTATATGCACACGGATCAGTGGAGATACGATACTCCTTATAATGAAATTAATGCTTCTCCTGAGCAGCACCCAATTTCTAAAGGTCATACTGCTGACTTGAATGCCAAAGCCGTAAGGTGTGGTTGGCTTCCCTTCTACCCTCAATATACACAGAACCCTCTTGATCTGTGTAAAGAGGCTCAAGATAGTGGAGCTGCTAACGATGAAGACATTAAAAAATACGTACTGGATAAAATCAAAAGTGGCGAAGTTAATCCAGCTATTGAAGATATAGATTCTCCCGATAGTTTTCCAAGGGTTTGGTATATTTGGAGAGGGAATGCCATTGGAACCAGCTCTAAAGGACACGAGTATTTCTTAAAGCATTACTTGGGCACACATACTAATGCTATTGCCCACGATGATGTAGCTAAAGAGCATGTCGAAGAAATTAAGTGGTATGAGAAAGCGCCTACTGGAAAAATGGATTTGATTATTGATGTCAACTTCAGAATGGACACTAGTGCTCTGTATTCAGATATTGTTCTGCCAACTGCCTCTTGGTATGAAAAGGCAGATCTCAATACAACGGATATGCACACTTTTATCCACCCACTTTCACCAGCGATTCCTCCTGTTTGGGAATCAAAGTCTGACTGGAATATTTTTAGAGATATTGCCTACGCAACTCAGGAAATGTCTAAAAATCATTTTACTGAGCCTGTAAAAGATATTGTAGCTCTACCTCTTATGCACGATACACCAGCAGAGCTTGCACAACCTTCAATTAAAGATTGGAAGAAAGGTGAGTGTGAAGCGATTCCTGGCAAGACTATGTACAATTTGGTGGTCGTGGAAAGAGATTACACAAAAATTTATGATAAGTTTTGTAGCTTTGGACCCAATCCTAGAAAGGGGGGCCTTGGAGCTCACGGAGTTAGTTATCCTATTGAAGACTTCTACGACAAAATGGTTGCAGAAGGTCCAACTTGTGAGGTTGATGGCGTTAAATATCCTTCTTTAAAAGAAGACATGCACGCTTGTAATGCCATACTTAATTTGGCCTCAGTCACCAATGGAGAGCTAGCTTACAGAGGCTATCAAACCATGGAGAAGAAGACGGGTCTTCAACTAACTGATCTTGCTGAGCAAAACAGAGGCAAGAGACTGTGCTTTAAAGATATTCAAGCAAAGCCAACTAGACTTCACAATGCAGCGATGTGGTCAGGGCTGATTGATGAGGGAAGGGCCTACACAGCTTTCTCTTACAACGTTGATAGAATGGTTCCTTGGAGAACAATTACTGGAAGGCAAAGTCTTTACCTTGATCACGAAGGTTATATCGGATTTGGAGAACATCTTCCAACTTACAAGCCATCTCCAACACCAGAAGCCTATGGGGATTTAAGAGTCACAGAAGCTGAAGGAAATTGTCTTAAGCTGAACTATCTTACCCCACACGGTAAGTGGCATATTCACTCAACCTATGGAGACACCCATAGAATGTTGACTCTCTCTAGAGGGGCTGAACCA
Organism: Bacteriovoracaceae bacterium; assembly: GCA_018649885.1. Lineage (GTDB taxonomy): Bacteria > Bdellovibrionota > Bacteriovoracia > Bacteriovoracales > Bacteriovoracaceae > JABIHA01. The sequence continues at coordinate 1,606 of JABIHA010000110.1, read as the reverse complement.
TTTTGGATCTCTCCAGAAGACGCTGACAAGTTAGGACTCAAAGACAATGAGTATGTTGAAGTCTTTAATGACAACGGTGTTGTCGTGACTAGGGCCAATGTCAGTTACAGAATTCCTCCTGGAATGTGTTTTGTTTACCACGCTACTGAGAGAACTTACTCAGTGCCTAAATCTCCAATACGTGGAAACAAACGTGCAGGGATGAACAATTCACTAACTAGAGTTCACCTTAAACCAAACTTAATGCTTGGTGGGTATGGTCAATTTACTTACCACTTTAACTATTGGGGTCCTACTGGAGTCAATAGAGATACTTTTATTTTGGTTAGAAAACTCGATAGTGTTGAATGGTAGATTAAGCGAAGGATTATAAATATGAATGTTAGGTCTCAAATTGCAATGGTTTTTCATCTCGATAAGTGTATTGGATGTCACACCTGCTCTGTTGCCTGTAAAAATCTCTGGACCGATAGAAAAGGTGCTGAGTATATGTGGTGGAATAATGTGGAAACAAAACCAGGAACTGGTTATCCACACCGCTGGGAAGATCAAGATGACTACCGAGGTGGCTGGGAGAAAAAAGGCAATAAAGTTAGTCTTAAAGGTGCTGGTAAGTTCAGAGGATTAAAAAATATTTTCCATAATCCCAAACTTCCCGTTCTTGAGGATTATTACCATCCTTGGAATTACACCTATTCTGATTTGATTGATTCCCCTGAGGGAGATGATCAACCAGTGGCAAGACCAGTATCAATGATCACTGGTGAAAAAATGGAAGTCAGCTCTGGACCAAACTGGGATGATGATTTAAGTGGCTCTGAGCTCTACGCCAAAAATGATCCCAACTATGATGTTCTTGAAAAAGAAGAAAGAGAGTCTCTTGATAGCTTAGAAAAAATGGTGATGATGTATCTGCCAAGGATTTGTAATCACTGTCTCAATCCTGCTTGTGTGGCTTCATGCCCATCGGGTGCGATTTATAAAAGAGGTGAGGACGGAGTTGTCCTGATCAATCAAGAAAAATGTCGTGCTTGGAGGATGTGTGTAACAGCTTGTCCTTACAAAAAAACCTACTACAACTGGTCTGCAGGTAAATCAGAGAAATGTCTTCTTTGTTATCCGCGACTTGAAGTTGGAGAGGCTCCAGCATGTATGCACTCGTGTGTTGGTCGAATTCGTTATATTGGGGTTCTTCTCTACGATGCCGATAAAATTGAAACACTAGTTCACTCTGAAGATGATCAACTAATTGATGCTCAAATGGATGCGATTTTGGATCCTAATGATCCAGCAGTAATTGAAGCGGCTACAAAAAATGGTGTACACCATTCAATTATTGAATCAGCTCAAAAATCACCGATTTTTAAGTGGGTTAAAGAGTGGGGCCTAGCTCTTCCTCTTCACGCAGAATATAGAACATCTCCCATGCTTTTCTATGTTCCACCACTACTACCTATTATGGGTAAAATGGGTGACAACGCTTACGATACAACTAGTGAGCACTTTTTTACTTCAATTGATAAGTGCAGACTTCCCATAAAATACCTCGCGGGCCTTTTTAGTGTCGGTGATGAAGGGAAAATTAAAAAAGTTCTTAAAAAGCTTA
>JABIHA010000047.1 GCA_018649885.1 Bacteriovoracaceae bacterium | reverse complement strand
GAAAAAAGGTGCCAGGGTCAGTACGGGCTGCGTTGGTTAAAGCTGGGCAATTGAATCTTCTTTTTTGTTGAGGGGTTTTTTGGAGGTGAGAATATTTTCTTTTGTAACCCTTTCTTTATGTAGAAATACTCGTTCTCATCACTTATCGAGTTAATCCAGTTCTTGAATTCTTGGGTATTAATTTCAACTAATTCTGTTAAGGGCCATGGAAAAGAAGAGATACTGCTATAACGGTAATCTTCACAGTTCCGGCATATGCCTGCCTCAACGGGATTTCGAAAAATATAGCGATAGATATTGTTGAGATAATTTTCATTTTGCACAATAGACCACCTATATCTACTTCCAAAAATTTGATTAATTCTTTTGGTTTTCAAGCGTATCGATAAACTTACGCTTTGATTAAACTCCCTCATAAATTGATCAATATTTTGACCTATTGTCATCAAGAGTAAATGATAATGATTACTCATTAGGACAAAGGCGTGTATTTTTACCGGGTGCTTTGAAAGTGCTTTCTCAAATGCTTTCATGTAAATTTCCCAAACATCATTCATTGGTAAGTCATACCAATCTTTATTTCTTGATCTGGTAGTGACATGGTATGGAAATTGATCTGTTCGAATTAGTAATTTACGGGCCATGAGTATGAGTTATCACAATGCCCTATATTGTCCTTTTCATAGTTAGGCCTGACTAAAATAAAATCAGAATTGCAACGCATCCCGTACTGACCCTGGCACCTTTTTCTGGCACCTTTTTCCCTGGCACCTTTTTCCCTGCCTTTTTCCCTGGCACCTTTTTCCTTTTCTGCTGGCACCTTTTTCTGCACCTTTTTCTTTGGCACCTTTTTCCTTTTTCACCTTTTTCGGAGGAAGGAGAAGAGGAGGTTTTATCGGATTGCTTATGCTTCTCTTAGGGAGTCTCGGACTATATTGGAGATTTATTGTCCGGGGAGTGAGGTGGCGCTTCTTGGGGATAGAGTTGGGGGTTTGATTTGGAGGCTTCTGAAGAGTGTTGAGGGGGTTTAGGGTTTTTTAAGCTTAGCGGTGCACCGTTAACTGTTAACATGTTAGCGGTTAACAGTGTACTGTTCAGTTCGGTTTCAGTTTATTGGCCTTTCTGCAAAGATGTGGACGTACCTAATATTTCAATCTTTCGAGCACCATTGCATCTGCAACATGGCCAAGTTCTTTGAAGTAAGGGATCAGTCCTTCAATTTGGCCATTCCAGGTTTGAGCTAGGGTTGCAAGGTAGCTGGAATATTCATAGGCAGTATTTGATTGCCCTGTTTTAATATAGCTAACCACCAAGCGTTCAACGTTGCCAATATCTTCTTGGAATAAAGCATAGTGAGATTCTAGGTATGGTAATGCTTGCTTGAATTTATTTATTGAATAATAATACTGTCCCATAATCACATTATATTGTGATCCACATTTATCTCTATAATTTTCAGTGTTCGTGATCATTTTTGAAACAATATTTGTATATTTTTCTTTCATTTTTCCTTGAAGATAAGCTTCGGCCAGGTAACATTCTCCCATTGAATCCATGACGTTTGAATACTTACTTGCATAAGAAATTGCTTTTAATGGATTCTTTGAAGAAATTAATGTTGCCATCAGGTCATTAAGAACTTCTTTTGAGGGATTAAGCATTATTGCCTTTTCAAGGTAATTTGTAGCACTCCGATATAGATTCACCTCAGTCAAAACCTTTGCGTGGGCAATATAGCTCTTAACATCATTTTTAATCATGTTTTCATATTCTGGTAACAAACTGTAAAGCTTTTCGTACTTTTGCTGAGATAAAAGAACTTCTATTAACTTTTTCATTTTATCAGTTGAATCTGATTTAAAAAGTTTAGCTGTAAGCTCCACATCATAGTTCTTTTTTAAATATTCATCCGTAGCACTAGTGTCATCATTTCTGTAAAACAATTTGCTTTGGTATACTTCGGCATAAGCATTCTCATCTGTATTAATTTTTTGCTTTGGGCGAGTAAGCATTTTTTCTCGTGTTGACCAAAAGTGGCCCAGCACGTCTTCTTTCTTGTAAAGGTTGAGGAACTCTAAAGAGTTCTTAATCTTCTTATTTGCTAAAACGGCCTCTAATTTATCTAAATTGATTTCTAGTGGTTTCATAGAACCAATCATTATCATTTGAGCATCGCCAACATCAGAAAGGATCACACCATGCGGGAACACCGAGTAAAAAGTTTGTAAGATAGAATCTAAAACTACTGAATCGGTATTATAAAGATTCATCCATTGAGAAAAGATTCCTCCCTGGTTGAGATTAGACTTCACTACTTCGAAATATTCTTTGGTAAAAAGATTTGCAACCCCAGAAAGCCAAGAGTGAGAGGGCTGAGAGATAATGATATCAAACTTTCCATATTTTTTGGAAACCATACTAAATCGAGCATCCTCTACCTCTAGATGCAAATTTGGTCGACTTAAAATTGGGTTTTTCCCTTTGTAAATATAGTTAGCCGCTTCGAGTACCCCCTGTTCAAGTTCGGAAACGTACACATTGGGAATATCGAGACTTGTTAAGAGATCAACGGTGTAACCTCCTCCAAGGCCTACGACAAATGCTTTTTGAACATCTTTTTTAAAGATGTAAGGAGCAAGCGCTAGCAAACCTTCATACTTGGGAATCAAGTTGAGTCGATTTAGATCATAATACGACTCATTTAAACCATTTGTTTTTAATCTAAGAGTATTTTGCTTGTTTTCCCCATCTTGAATGTCATGACTCAGACTTATAACAGCTGTCTTTCCTTCAACCAAAAGCTTAAAATCTTCATTTTTGGTATTCAAGGCTTCCCATAGCTGGGAAACTCCAAGTGAAGTGTTACTGTTTTGGATATAAGCTGATCGAATAATATTTCTAAAATCAATACTTGAATGTGTAATTAAAAAGGTTCCCACAAGAGTTAAGGTTATCGAAGAAAATACCACCAACGTCTTATTTTGAATTGAGATATAGCAGTAGTAAAGGCTTCCAAGAATAAGAATTCCTACAGAAACTTGAATTGTCGCTGATGAACCAATACTTGGTAGTAGTACCAGTCCAGCTAATCCTGAACCTAAAATGGCTCCGATTGTATTTAATGAATACGCTTTTGCTGCAACAAAAGGTGCTTCTTCTGCTTTTTGGCCAATTATATGTATTGCCAGAGGCAGGAGTGAACCGAGAAGTGATGTAGGTACGAATAGTACGAGAAAACTTAAAAAAGTTTTAATACTAAATAAACTAAAGGCCGGGATATAGTACCCAATTATATTTGCAACGATCGGTAGTTGATTTAGAAATTGTCCAACGAATGACATTGTTATACATGTCACAATAAGCATTCCTGCAAAAAACGACTTAAGATTTTTAATTTTATGTATAAAAAGTGAAAGCAAGAAAGACCCTAGTGCAATACCAACTAAATAAATCGTCAGTATTATTCCAAGGCCAAAAATATTTGTCCCAAAAAATATTCCTAGATACTTATTCCAAACGACTTCACTGGAAATAGATGTAAATCCCGTTAAAAAACATAATGCTAGTAGTACTGAGTTTTGTAAGTTTAAAGGAGTTTTAATAATAGTATTTTCCTTAACAAATAGCTCTTTAAAATTTAGACTTATAAAAATTGGGCCAGAGCTTCTGGCCATCAATAGGCCAGTAATAGCAACAAGTATATTGAGAACAACCATTGCATGATTAGTGCCTGTTACCCCAAAGCTTGGTAATAGCCAAAACCCGAAAAGAAAAGCTCCTAAAGCTCCTCCGATGGTATTAATTCCATATAAAAGACTGACATAACGACCAACTTTTTTATCATCTTTAACAAAGATTTTTATTAGTAATGGTAAACTAGCTCCCATCGCAATTGTAGGAGCTATTAATAATCCAAAAACTACTAGGAATTTTAAAACATGAGCGACACCTTCTAAGCTTCCTCCAAAAGGCAACCAAGAAATAATTGTTTGAAACTTTAGCAGGAGATAAATTAAGGCCCCACTATAAAGGCCAATACCACCCTCGAGCATTGCATAAAGTTTTAGCGGGTTATTTATTTTATGTGCGATTTTTCCCACAAAGTAACTTCCAATAGATAAACCAAAGAAAAATATTGAAAGCACAATACTAATCGAAGCTGAAGTAGATCCAACCCCAAGAGATAAGGCCCTTATCCAAAGCCCTTCATAAACTAAGCTGGTCAGGCCCGAAAGTATAAAAAGTGATGAAATTAAAATAAATCTTAAATTCATAAAAATGCCCTTCTATTTTTTAACAAGAGCAGGGTCACATCCCTACTCTTGATAACAGCTTAAATCACTTAATTTGAGTGGAATCGTAAATTAGCGGCACCTTTAACGGTTCTAATCGTAAGGCCTTTTCAAGGACCGTATTATTTATAGAACTATTCATTTCGATCATTGGCATCGGACGCATGGGCATTGGCATAGGTCTCATCGGCATTGGCATCGGGCGTATAGGCATTGGCGTCGGTCTCATCGGCATAGGCATTGGCATAGGTCTCATTGGCATTGGCATCGGGCGCATTGGCATTGGCATCGGCAAAAAGCACCGGCGCACAATCGGCGGTCAGCACCCCCAACGCGACCCCCGGGCGGGCCGTGACCATGGCGTCGGCCTGGGGCGCATCACCGGGAGCCCAAGGCTCATTCACATGGACCACGGTCGGCGAATGGACCTGATAGACGCTCACCAGTTCGCTATCCCCGGTTTTGTCCCCGGCCAGGCGCGCCTGCGCGTTGGCCCGGTTGGCGGCGACATGGTCGGGGTTGTCACCGGACCCAAACCCGCAATTGAGAGACCCGTACAAGCCCTGGCTGACGCCCCCCTGGCGGGTGAAAAAGCCGTGGCGAACCCGCGACGAACTGTTCAGTGCATGTGCCGTTATCATGGCGCGTACTG
>JABIHA010000076.1 GCA_018649885.1 Bacteriovoracaceae bacterium | reverse complement strand
TAAAATTAAGAAGAAGAGAATCTAAATGATTGAAAAGAGGAATTTAATTTAACCACGGGGTGGGTGATAATTCGGCCGTTACAGTGGATGACTTTTCAACTGCAAAAACCAAATGAGGTTTAATGAAGGTGTTGGCCTTTCTCTTGCGGATATATACAAAGGAGAAATTTCAAGGGCCTCATTTAAAAACTTGCTTAGGCGTAACTTGATTTTCTATAAGGATACAGCAGATCTACCAAATGATTATTTGTATAGCTACTATGGCTTTATTACGCTCTCATCTCAACCAGATAATTCAAATGATAAGACTATTGTAAAAAATAATTTGGGAGAGATAAAAAGAAAGCCTCTCAAAATGAAGAAGGCCATAAACGAACGTAACACTAGAATTATCCCAATAGTTCATACAGAACTCTGGGAAATACTCACGAGAAGGGCCAAGAACGCATTTCAGGCATGGAAGGCAAGAGGGAATGGTACAGATGAAAAATCAAACTACTTATTATTTGCAGGTATAAACCAAAGTACTTCTACAAAACGGCTAAAATCAGCATTTAAAGCTCTAAATTTGCACTATCGTTCATGGCACTGTTGCAGACACAGTAGGGGTACCTTTCTTCATGGGATTACTGGTGATAGAGAGCTTGGAATGAAATGGCTAGGCCACAGCTCAGAGAAAGTATTTGATAAATATGTGCACACTTATGAAGGCCTTGTGCGAGGAATTAGGGCAATTAACACTGACTGGGATGAGTAAGCCTAGAAGACGATTTGTCTGATTGTTGGCTCTAGAATGGAAAAATTAATTCTAACTTCACAAGCCTAATCGTTAGGGCCTGTTCGCTTACTTTTAGTTTTTTAGAAAGCTGGTAAATGTCATATTCATCAGTTATATCTAAATCGTAAGTTTCAATTATTTTCTCAATTAACAATTTCGGCATCAATAGTTCTGCAGCAAATGCATTTGCTTCCATTTCAATTTCAGCAGAATGCTCACTATGAACTGCACTTCTATAAAATTTCAGATTGGTATCTAAGAATAGGGGCATTTTCCCTTTGTGTAGTACAAAATGGCCTAATTCGTGTGCCATCGTAAAACGTTTTCTATTTTCGTGATGATTAGAATTTACAACAATTGTCGCATTATCATCATCAACAGCTAAAAACCCTGATACTTTATCTTCAAGGTCTTCAGAGGAAACAATTACCTTTAGCTTCTTTGCGAGCTTTTTCACATCAACAGGATATGAAAATAAACTATTTTCCTTTAACAAAGCGGATGCTTTTTTATTCATAACAACCTTTATTAATGATGTAGAACATTTTCTAGTTTTGCTTTTGATAAATACTTATTTATTTTGCCAACGGAATCTTCGCTAATCTGGTATTCATCCCCACCATCAATCGACACAATCATTTTTCTTTTTTCTCTTTGAGTACCTGGAAGAACTTTAAGGGCATCAACATTTAATAATTCACAAATCTCATATAATAAATGAAGAGGAAGCCTCTGTTTGCCATTTTCAATGTTTGTAATTGATGTTCTTTTTAAACCTAGTTTAGTAGCAAGCTCTGCCTGACTTAGCTTTACGATTTGCCTTGCTGCTTTTATATTTTGGCCAATTTCTAAATATAGCTTATCAATATTCATAATCTTTTATATTTCTTCTAAGTCCTTATGTCAATGTCACTGGCCCACGCACAGCAAAAGCCACGCATGCAATTGAAATTACACGCGTTCGCGCGACAGTAAACGACAGCACGAAAAACATGTCAAGGCCATTGACATAGCCTTTAAAAAGACTCTACCATTTATTCATAATAAATAACCAATTCTACCAATAAGGAAGGTACAAAATGGCTAAGAACATTAAGGTGACTAAAGAAAGTAAGACTGGAAGAAATCAACGTTTTGAAAAACCAAACGGTAAGGAAATTTCAAGACAGGAGTTCGTTAAAGAGATTGAACAGGGCAAACACGAAGGGGATTATCACAATCGTAAAATTAACAAAGTTAAAACCCCTGTAAGTAACCCTGATGGCAAAAATAGAAATAACCTAGGATAGTTATGAAATATTTATACAAAGAAATTCAGACAGCAGGCAGTGATGCTATCCAGGTTGACCTTACGGGAAACGCAGCGAATGTGATGGTTATGGATGCTATCAATTTTAGTAATTACAAAGCTGGCAGAAGATATCGTTATAGTGGTGGTCACTACAGCAGATCGCCAGCAATCATTAATCCTCCCCATGCGGGAAGATGGTTTGTGATAGTCGACCTTGGTGGACTTTCAGGAAGAGTTGATGCTTCTATAGGAATTATTTAATTTTTAAGCTAAATAGAGCATCGCTCAAGAAAAAAATATGGCGCTTCTCTTTGGTGACGGTACTGAAAACCTACATATCGGTAAATAGAAGAATCGAATACCCAAGGGAGCGGCACCATTTAATCATCCTTACTCATCATGTGGTCACAATAATCACAGTAACTAGAGTTGTTTACGGACAAATTTTCAACAGTCAATTCGCACTGGCAACGCGCACATTCTGAATTTATCGAATAGTTACAGTTAAAACACTTGTTAATTTCTCCATTATGTACATATGTATCTTCACTACATTCTGGACAAGAATGAACAGTATGACCTCCACCATCTTTGTATGAAATATAATCATCCACCCCATATTCATTATTAACAAATTCCAAAATAAATGAAGTTGTAGGACATGTTTCGCCACAAGCTTTACACTTAACCTCAACAGATTCAAGGTTAATGTTACTAGGGTTTTCTTGAAATAATAGAGTTGAGCTGCATCCTGGACAGCTAATGTTCGAGAGGCCATCAACGTTTGGGACATCAATTTTCTCAAACGTTTTATCGCACTCTTCCTTCTTCTTACTATAGAAGTTTTTTTCTTCCAACATTGTCTTCCACGTATCTTCCAGTTCCTCAGCAGGGTCTTTATTGAGCGTTTCAAAGAAGCTCTCTACCATGGGAAAACATTCAGCAATGATTTCTTGAATTTGATCTTCTGATTCAGAAGCATGAAAATGCTCAAGATTATTTCTTAAACTTTGCAGACTTTTTATATTTACCTTGGGCCAGCTTAGCTTAAAGTTTTTAAATCTTTTTTGCATTTCATTAAAATCTATTGTTTGCGTTCCCTTTGGAACATAAATAACTTCACCGTCATCATCCAACTCAATATCAAATTTTGACGCTAAGATTTGCATTGCTTCTTCAGCTTTGGCAAATTCAAGCAAGCAGCATTTCCCAAGTAAAAGGACACCAGAATAAAAATTTCTAACAGCACTAATATGCCTGTTCGTATCATCATCTTGATAATCTGCGATACCTAAGTGGATGGATATAATCGCATTTTCGTAAATGTAGTTTCTATCTGACATGACAATTCCTTTAAATTTACTACCTTAAAATAATTATACGATATTTTAACTTAAATTTTTTCTGGGAGACCTGGGTGGATTTCATGCCTATAAATTCAACTGGTTACCGTATAAACTGCACAGAAAAACAATCTTTACTACATAAACAACATTTCATTCATAAGGAGTAAAAATGATTGAAGAAATTCTAAAGGCTATGGGCAAAGGCCTAAAAGCGTTAGCCGAGCAAGGCAATGAGTTCCCAAGTGATTATGAGTTACTTATTAGCTCACTAGAAAACAAAGAGTCAGAAGAAGAGTAAAATACACGTCGAACTTTCGCACATTTTCACGGCCATAAAACTAAATTTGATAAATAAAACCGAATAATCTCAATGGCCTACAACGGGAAAAAAGTGCGAAAGTGGCGGAGACGCCGAGATTCGAACTCGGGGTACCCGAAGGTACGACGCCTTAGCAAGGCGTTGGTTTAAGCCACTCACCCACGTCTCCGCTTAAATCTTCGAAAAATAAATCACTTCAAAAATGGCGGTGGTGCAGGGATTCGAACCCCGGGTAGGCGTGAACCCACGACAGTTTTCAAAACTGTTGCCTTAAACCACTCGGCCACACCACCAGAAATGATCCCAGAGTTTAGAATTTATAGTGTGAATTGACAATACAAGAGCATGGCAGCAAACGCTTTATGCTTTTATTTGTTCAACTCCGCCCATATATCCTCTGAGTACTTCGGGAACAGTAATGCTCCCGTCTGCATTTTGATAATTTTCCATCACCGCTACAAGTGCTCTACCAACTGCCAAGCCCGATCCATTAAGGGTATGGACAAATGTTGGCTTTCCCTCAGCATTTCGATATCTAATCGAGGCCCTTCTTCCCTGGAATTCGCCACAATTAGAAATTGAGCTGATTTCACGAAACTTGCCCTGACCAGGAAGCCAAACCTCTAGATCAAAGCATTTCATGGCACCAAATCCGATATCGGCAGAACAAAGAAGCATGACCTTGTAGGTAAGACCAAGGCCTTCGAGCATAGCGCAGGCCCTCTCCAACATGGCATCGTGTGCCTCCTTAGATTTATCTTCGGCCACAATATTAACTAGCTCCACCTTATTAAACTGATGCTGACGAATAAGACCTTTAGTATCTTTTCCGTACGAGCCAGCCTCACTTCGAAAGCAAGGGGTGTAGGCACAATATTTAAAAGGCAGCTCCTCACCTTTGAATAACTCACCTTTTTTAAGGTTCGTGAGGGGAACTTCAGCAGTAGGAATCAGATACCAAGACTTTCCTTCGATTTTAAAAAGGTCATCTTCAAATTTTGGCAACTGGCCTGTTCCATACATGGTATTTTCGTTAACAATATAGGGAGGAATAATCTCCTCGTATCCACAATCAATATGTGAATCGAGAAAATAGTTAATAAGCGCACGCTCCATTCTGGCCAGCGCTCCCTTGTATACACAAAAACGCGATCCGGTCAGTTTTGAGGCAGCCTCAAAGTCGAGCATGCCTAGATCTTCACCCAGTTCCCAGTGCTCTTTGGGTTCAAAGTCAAAGCTCAATTTTTCGCCAACTTCTTTTAAAAGCTTATTATCTTCCTCGCCTTTACCCTCTGGTACCTCGTCATCAAGAAGATTTGGAATAACCGCGAGAGTGTCGCTTTGTAATTTTTCAAGGGCTTCAAGTTCCTTGTTAACACCTTCAAGCGAGCTTTTTAGCTGAGAAACCTGGGACATCAGCTCTTTTGCATCACCACCAGAGCCTTTGATTTTTCCGATTTCCTTAGAGAGTTTTTTAACTTCAGAGCGATTTGTCTCCGACTCAAGTACGAGTTTTTTACGCCTCTCGTTGCCTTCTATGACCGCCTCTAAAATTGAGAGGTCGAATTTCCTTCTTGCGAGGTTTTCCCTATATTTATCAGGGCTTTTGGCAATTGCTTTTATGTCGTGCATAAGCAGCTCCTATACTACTGAAATGAATTTAATTGGGACTCAATCTTCTTCCTATCAGGTGCGTCTGGACTGAGATCAAGATAGACCTTAAATGATTCAATCGCAAGCTGCCTTTGGCCCAATGCCTTATATACATATCCTAGTTGTTTTCTGACAAATGAATTATTTGGATCGAGCTTGGCACATTTCTCATAAAGATCAAGTGCCGACTCAATCTGATTCTGCTGATATTTAATCCAGGCCAAACCAAGAAGAGCATCGACTGAGTTCTGATTGATAGTTTGAGCATGTTTATAGTTTTTTAAGGCCTTATTATATTCTTCTTTTTTTGTATAAATATGACCAAGAAGTGTATAGCCGTACTCAATATTTGGATTAAGTTTTATCTCTTCTTGAGCTAAAATAAGGGCCTCATCTTCCTTACCACTCATCAGTTTAATATTTGCCAAGAAAAACTTCACCTTCGGGTAACTTTTTAACTTAGTTTCAATTTTAGTAAATACTTTTTCGGCAGCGGTCAGATCAGACTCACTAAGAAGGTATTCTCCAAATTCGAGTTGCTTAGCTAAATCTCCTGGTTCAACTTTTATATAGGCTTCATAATTTTTAATGATTTCTTCTTTTTTATCTTCAAGCTTAGATGCCTTAATAAGAAAATCAAAAAGATCTTTTCCAATATGTAGAGATTTCATGACCCTTTCTTTATACTGTTCAAAGGCTTTAACCTGACCACTTTTATAATAATAAATCGAAATTTGAGATAGAATTAAGCCGCTATCGTTATATTCCTTCAAAATATCCCGCAGGTATCCGATCGCCACATCAACACTATCAAGCTCATATAAAATTCTACTATAGGCGATTTGATATTTAATATTCGAAGGATCAAGACTGATCGCCTTCCATAGAAGTATTTTTGCCTTATCATATCGTCTATATCTTAAGAACAGGCTTCCCAGCTTAAAAAAATCTTTTTCATTAAGAGGGTTTAGATTGGTACTTTCTCTGAGCCATTTAACTGCCTGTAGAAATTCGTTTGATTTATAATAAATATGTCCAAGAGCGCTGGCAAATTGGTAACTATTTCGGTGTTCTGTTTCTCTTAAAATCGAAAGCGTCTTCTTCGCCTCGGACACCTTGAATGACTCAGCGTAAGCTCTTACTAGTGCATAAATAATATGCTGATTCAACTTGCTCGCTTTCTTAGCTTTAATAAGAGTCTCAATTGCATCGTCAAAAAATCCTCTTCGAATTTGCAAGTCGGAAAGGTAAATAATCGCAGGCACATAATTCGGGAACCCCTCCCTGGCCTCAAGAGCTAGTATCAGGGCCTTATTAAAATTTCCGTTAGATGCCTCTACTTTCGACTTCTTAATGAGATCAAGTGCTTTACTTTCTTTAACAAGAGCTCCAATGTCAGGATCTGAGTTGGCTTCAGAGGATTCCTCTAGTAGAGCGAGCTTTGATCTAAGTGAATCATTTTCTCTTAACTTTAGAGCTGCTTTAAAAAATACTGCCGCATTTTTATATTCTTTCTTTACAGCGTTTAAAATCCCCATAAATTCAAGGTATTTTGCATAGTAAACGACTGAAAATTCCGAATTTAATTTTTTGACTCTTTTTAACTCTGAGTTTAATAAATCATATTCTTCAAAATATGAATAAATTTGGCACAGGGTTAGTCTTAAACTTACAGACCAAGGGAAATACTTCAGCCCCTTTTCAATTACGTCCTTTGCCTTATTGTAATCATCATTTTTCAAATGAAATTGTACAATTGATGAATATACTTCAAGTGACTTTTTATCATCCGGTATGGGCTCTAAGCCATTGAGCTTTTTTCTAGCGTCAGCCATTTCGCCAAGGTCAATCAAAACACTTAGATACACAGCATAGAACTTAAGCGAGATTTTAGCTTTGTCTTCAGCCTTAATATCCGAGCTGCTATTTACTCTCAAAAAATCATTAAGAAATTTCAACGCAGCTTTTGGTCTTCCCAATTTTAAGAAAAAAATGGCAGAGCCCATGGCAATCTTTTGATCCGTTAAAACACGACCTTTAGAAACTTCGACTAATTGGTAAACTTTAAGATTCGCCTTTTCTCTATCTTTGGCATTTTCCAACAACTCTGCGTAAGTTAATAGTAGATGTCCTAGTGCTTTGTTTTTTTCAAAAGAATTGTCGAGAGAATCTTTGAATTTTCTAGCAGCTAAAGCCTTATGCTTATAGCTTCCCAACTTATATAATTCTAGGCCTTCTCTCAAATATTTTAAAGCAGCCTTTGGGTTTGGTTTTTCAAAGGGGAAAGGAAAGGCAATGTCGGGAAAAATCGGCTTAAAATTTTTCTGCTTATCTTCTCCACCTAAAAACACTTGGTATATAACTGCAAGAACGACTAAAAGTGCTGCCATCTTAAAAATCGGTTTTTGTTTCTTAACTTCTTTTTTTTCTTCTGGCGGTGCAATTTGAGGTGTCTCTGATTTTGCCTTCTTTTCAGCACGATCTTTTTTTTCTACTCTAACTAAATTTGCTTCAAATTTTGAAGCCTTTTTAATTAAATCAGACTTAAAGTCTTTTAACGAACCCACTACAGTATGATCATCTGAAGAAATTTCCGTATCGGAGACCGCGGGAGCAATATCATCTTGCTCCTCACTACTTGGCCCATCGGTTTTAGCTTTTTCTAACACCTCTTCAATTATGCTTGGAGTATCCTCTTCAACCTTTTCCTCTTCGTTTTGTTTCAGCGGAAAGTTTTCAAATGATTTATTAATAACGGTTTTATTCAATTCATCATCTTCATCATCAAAGGACGGAATTTCACCAATATCCTTTTCAACATGAGTTTCTTCAATATGCTGAGGATTTACCATTTCTTTTGAAGGAGTCGTTTCATCGTCTTTATGAGCTTCAAATAATTTGCTCAAATTTAGTTCGGAATCTTTTTTACTTTCATCAACAGATTCAAAATTAAATTCTTCATCTGAATCAAAATCAAACTCTTTCAAGTCAAATTTCTTATCTTCTTTTTTTAGTGAATCTGGAAGTTCATGAATTTTCTTAATTGATATTTTCTTAAAAACAGTCTTCTGCCTATCTTGCAACACCTCCAAAGAGACTTTTCCTGCAATAATATCAACAATAAGCTCAGACAACTCACTAAATGATTCAAGATCTTGCCATTTCCCCGCGGGAAACTCCTGACAATCTTCCTGCCCATATATATGGCCTTTTATATAGAGCTCACCTACCTGCTCCTTGGCAAATGGACCTATAACTCTTCCATTTTCTAGTTTAATTCTATACTTTTTCAACTCTTTACCCTGGCAGTCATTTCACTTCTTGCCGACAAATTGGTCTTACTAATTATAGCAGCCTTGTTTATGGCCACAGCGATACTAAAAACAAATAGTTTTTCAATTGAAAGCTCCGAAATATACGATCTTGTAACATCAAAACAAAATGGCAGAAATAGCTGAAGTGCAAAGCTAGCATAGAAGAGGAACACAAAGCCTAGCCTCTCACTTCCTTTATTTTGATACTCATCACTTGCGGTATATCCAATATATGAATTCCATCCAATAAAAAGCAGAAGGCTCCCCATGGGTATAATAAAAAACAGAGAATCATTTTGTAAATCGTTACTCCCTACAATGAGTAACATATAAAGAAGTAAGACATTTTGACTAAATGAATTAAATAAAAATGATTCAATGCTTTTCTTCCAATTGAAAATCACAAAATTAAAAAATAGTGATGCAGCCATTACTATAAATAATGAATCTTGAATCAGGGCAAAATACTCTGGGTCAATCTCTCTTAAAATATTAGACACGACTCTAAAGAAAAACAGACCCAAAAAAGGCCTAACAATCAAAGATTCCAAACTTACAATGTGACTATTCACTCGATATAAATTTAATATCCCAGTATGAAACGGTGGCAAGCGTAGTACAACCAAGGATGCTAGAACAAGATTTATGAGAGAAATGATAAAGGTTGTTCTACCGACAACTTGAAAATCAAAAATATTAAAACTATTAGTGGAAATAATAAAAAAGGTTGTAAACATGCTCAAAAATACAAACGAAAGTAAATCAAGTAGCACCGTATTCATCACCAGCTTTTGAGAGTATGATTTTGCTGTAATATAAAGAGAGGATCTAAAGAGTAAGATCATTGACAATAAAATATACAAAGGAATGATGGAATCAAATGAAAATAAGAAATAAAAAAATGAGGTGATCATAATTAAAAAAGATGGGCTCAGACGACTATTTTGTATCAGAAGACTTAAAAAACAGACACCACTCATTCCAAATAGCGCAGTGATAAAAAATGAGTTAATCCCAAGCTGAAGATTAAATATCTCCGGTCTAAAAATTGAATAAATACAAATAAAAAATGAGGCCGTAGAGAAAATGGCATTTAGGCCCAAGCGAATCCTATCAACACCTTGGTACCTTTCAACAATTAATACTAGTGCACATATAGCAAATACTAGCTGTAGCATCTCTATACCCTCATCTCTTTATCATCTGCATATACTCCATAAATGCTCTCAAGACCCAGCCCAAGTACAACAATTATCCATCCTGTTAAAACACAAACCCCTAGAGGTCTAATTGCATCAATTTTTGTAAAATAAAATGATAGTTTTACAATATTAAAAAATGGTGTGATAGGTAACCCGACTAGAACTACCAATACACATAACTTTAACTTTCCCCTCCAGGGCCCAAATAACTGCTGATGCCAAATTTCCTCAAGGAAAATAGTGGCCATAGAATATGTTATCACCCAAAACGGTAGGTATGACATGATCTCAACTCTCATTTTAAGTGGGCTAAATATATAAGATAATACTATTAGGGCCACAAATATTCTGACTCCAGAATAAAATGAATTTAGCCCAAGAAAAATTCTAGAAAATGAAAATATCACCATTAGTAAAAATGGAATGGCCCAAAAAATCTCATGAGAATAAAAATAAAGAGATTCAATGTTAACTTTTCCAAGCAAAATTAATTGTAAAAATACAATTGTACTTAGAATATGAACTTGAATGATACCTCTTGTATTCGAAAAAACCCGCTCAACCCCAATACCGAGGATCCAAAGAGGACAAAATAGCATTAAATAGCTAAGAGCATTTGCACCTGACTCACTCTGTGAAAGACTAGCGCCAGAAGAAATTTTCTCCTGCATGTAAAACTGCACTATTGTTCCAAGGAATATCAACAAACCTTGAAAAAATGCATATCTACGTAAAATACTTAAATTAGAACTCGCAGCACTCCCTAGGGCTCCATATAAAAGAAAAATGAGAACCCCTTCATATAATAATAAGCTATGTAAAAAAATTTGTGAGGAGGATAGAAGTAAAAGAAGAGTAAATTGTAACAGTGATAACAATTTTTGTTCAACATCCAACATGCGATTAATTGAATATGAGAAGACCTGTGCTCCAGCAAGAAGGATCAACCCCGTTGCAAGATCAATGTTCCATACCGATCCAATCAAAAGAGATGCTCCTAGTGTTAAAATTAGGCCCTGTGAAACTATTAGCCCAACGGTACTTTTTCTTTTTAAAAAAGACATCCCGCTCACTATGACCAGTAAAAATATACTAAACCAACCTAGGCCCATAAATTAATCCCACTTGCTAAACTAAGGATTAGAAATAAAAAAATTAATAAAATATATGTAAGCTGCTTATTGAAAATATAGCTTCCTCTTCCCTCAGCTAGTACCGTTAGCTCGAGAAAAAGAGTTCCTAACTGCCTAATTCCTAATTCAAAGACCACAAATGCCGAGGATATTGCTTTGGCACAAGCGGTGAATAGGTAATATATTGGGAATAATCTCTTCTCCAAACCATAGTCATTTTTTAATCTAAATTTACCCAAGACAAGCAGTGGCATCCCCTCACCTTTTACTTCTTTGTTAAATTGGGCCGGTATAATTAAGAAATACACTACGAAAAAGGCTTTCAGCAACAAGAAGAAAACGATTGCGACTATTTCCCACGGATTTTCTGAATAACTAAAGTTAACTCCCGAAATGTATTGAATCATTGGAAGCATCCCAATATTCAAAGTGAGTAGCATTACTGCAAAGATGATATTTTTGTTGTCAAATTTTTGATCTCGCCTCTCCAGTGCTTTTTTCTTAATAAAAATAATAAAGTATAGATTTGAAGATAAGTTGAGTAACAATACAATCAATCCTAAAGTGAGACTCTTAGAAAGTAACATCTCTTTATAGAAAAAGGTTTCAAGAGAGGTCAGTCCAACAAAAGGTATTCCCAAAAATACTAATGTTAATAAGAATGGAACCACCTTAAAAGCCAGATGATCTTTCTTGTTTAAGAAAAAAAGACTATTTACTGAACAGAGAAAGAATATATCCCCTATAAAGAGCTGAGTAACACCACTACTTCTCGTGGAGAATAGAAAGAATAAATAAAGGCTAACTTTTAGAAGGACAAACCTTTGAAAGGTATTTTTTGCGCCTTTTTTCCAACTCATAACTTGAACTAGTGATAGCGCCAAAAATACAAGGGCGATAAAATCAAAGGCCACTCCATAAGCAGCAATATCAACAGCTGATAATTTGCCAAGACAAATCAGAAGAACCATCAGATCAAAAAAGGCTCTTTCAATATGACGATGTGTAAAGTTTCGCGAGGCAAGAAATACCTTGATTGCTGAGTGCAGAGAAAAAACAATTGAAATGGCATACAACACTACACGGCTAACACCATCCACCTGAATCTCACCAAATAGAGTCATTTTGTCACTAATTAAAACTGCTAAAAGTGAAATTGCTAAAATCCAATCCGTTACCCCAATACCAAAATCTTCTTTTTTCCATTCATCTGCAAGAATTTTTGCACCCAAAACGACTGGTACAAACAAGACATTTTTGGCGCCAATAAGAAATACTAAAAGTAAGAACTGAAACAGATAGTGTGTTTCTCTTTTTAAAATCCAATTTCGATTTGTGGAACCAATTCCAACGAGGCCAAGAACAGTTGTAACAAACGTTAAAAGCAAGATATCACTTCTTGTCAAAATTGATTGAATACTCCAAAGTGAGCTTGCCCCCACTATTGAATCAAAACCTATTAAATTAACTTCTCCTGCAAAATTTAACCATGCTGAATAGAAAACGTAGAAAAACATGCCAAACCCAAACAACAAATAACGCTGTTTTGTAAGAAGGCTTTTCATAAGATTAAATAGGGTAAAGTATAAAAATATAATCATCTATTCTAAAGTATCCAAATCTAAGGTTTTATATTTGAACAATATTTTATTCGATATTAAGTAAAACAATAAAAGAGTTAAAAGTGACACAACTGAAATTATGGAAAAAACAAATGCTTCTTTTCCAGATTGAGCCTTGTCAACATTTGAAAGCAATAAAGCCGAGTTAGCGAGCAGTATTAAAAAAGCTGCCATCAATTTTTGTGAAATAGTTTTTTTTGTAATAAACCCTACAATTCCTACAAAATATAGAACCCAGAATGACCGCACTATTGTCAGTTCGCTACTTACTTCCATGTTTGACTACTAATCCCATTCCCATAATTGATAAAAGAAAAATTGGTGCTATTTCTATTAATTCAAATTTTAAGCTTAATGTTGAAACATCTATGTTGTAATCCTCAGGAAATCTTTCTGAAAGAAGAAGACATAGGCCAAGTAGACCTAAACAAATCACAACACTAATAAGTGACTCTAACCTCATCCCCCTATAGAATTTCACCTTTTCTTTAAATCCATCAAAACTAAGGTGGAAAAGGGTTATTAAGAATAGGGCCAACAAGTTAACAAAAAGAAAAACAATCAATGCCTGATATTGTTTTGCACTAACAAATAAGATTGCGATTGAAAGCAGGACTACGAGTAGTGATTTGATCTGATTAATTGAGTTTTTATTTAATAAAAAATACAAAAGAGAAACAATTGTAAATATCCAAATTGCTACTTCTAAAAATATACTATGCAAGGAGACCTCCAATCAGTAGGCCCAAAAATATCACCGGCCAAGCAATTAAATTCGCGAGATCGAGTGCATTTTTTCTACTCATCTTATCGGCCCATAAGTGAACAACCGAAATAAGAGGAAAAAACAAAACCACAAGCATAGTGGAAATAACAATATTACCTAGTGTTAAAAAACTGGAAATTGATTGATCTAAAACCGATCCATCCAGTGTAAGTAGAGCTGTTGCAGAAATTGCTACCAAAAAGAGTTTTAGCACTAACTTTAAATTTTGAGTCATACTTTCATATTTAAAGGGGCTAATAGTTCCCAAATAATTGCGCCAAAATTTATCCTCAATTCCAATTAAGACTACCAGGAAAAGGCTACACAAAACCTTATCTACATTGCCAATATTTTCTATGTAAAAAAACATTAGATATGAAAAAAGTGCTATATATAAAACGCCATAGCTAAATGTCACTGCGGACAATTCCCAAAGCTTTGAAATACTTTGTCCCTGCCCTTTAAAACTAAAGGCCAAAAATAAAACCTCTACTAAAATTTGACTCGCAATACTCAAATAGAGATAGGTATTCCATCCCTGCGAGCTGACAAGTAATGTGAAAATCAGAACGAAATGCACTAAAAGATGAGTGTACATCAATACAATGGGATGCATTTTTTCCCAGTTGGCTTTGTTTCTCAGCAGAAATATTGAATTTTCTTTATTTGTAATTTTATTTGAGCTAGCGCTACCGAAACCAAAATTTTTTGAATTAAATAGAAATCTATCGCATAAGCCAAAAATTGCTGCCAAAATATTTACTAATAAAAAAGACAGTGTTCCCGCAATAACCATTTACTATCCTCTATGCATCAAAAATAAAATCATTGCCAAAATTCCAAAAAGCAAAACAAGCTGGCTTGGTTCTATTTTTAACCCTCCGAAAAGATAAACCGATACTATCACAGCAAAAAGAGAAAGCCTCAGAAGGGCAGTTAAAATACTACCTAGGCTAGTTGAGAAAGACCTCTTGGAAAAAAAAACAGAATTGGCCGCAAGACTTTTCTCTGTGAATGAACCCAGGATTAGGTCAGCCAAAATCACCAGGACAATAGCAATAAATAATAATGTTAAAACAGACAATCCATCTCCCCAGAAGTGTTCAACATACTAAAATTATATAATTAGGAGACTGGAAGGTCGATTATTGAATAAAAATCTTTGCACCATCAGCAACGAGCATTAGCTTTTCCCAGAAAACGCCTAGCAGTATTACCGGAATACCAAGCCCTACTATTACTGCTTGATTTACAAATCCCAGGCCCTCGATAGGCTCACTACTGTCAGCTTCATTCACACACATGGTTTTAACCAACCGAAGGTAGTAATAAAGTGAAATTACCGAATTCAACACAGCGATTAGAGCAAGACTATATTTCTCTGATTCAATAAGGGCAGAAAGAATATTAAATTTCGCTATGAAGCCACTGAAAGGAGGAAGTCCCGCCAGGGAGAAAAGGGCCACTGACATACTAATTGCAACAAGGGGATGCTTGGAAATAAGTCCAGTAAAGCGCTCGTGATCATCAGTGCCATATTTATCAATAATAAATGAGGTCACATAGAAAGCCAGCAAGGTCATAAATAGATATGTCGCTCCGTAGAACAAAATGGCCCGAATACCTGTTGCATTCAAAACCAATATCCCGCACATCATAAAACCAGCGTGAGCAATGGATGAAAATGCCAGCATTCTTTTTACTGACTTTTGATTTATTGCAGTAATATTACCGACAAACATTGTAAGAGCAGCAAGAACTTGCATCAAGCCAACCCAAGCCGTCTGTAAAACTCCATCGTGATTGAAAAAAACTAAAGTCACTCGAATCAAAACTGCCATTCCGGCAAGCTTTGGCACGATAGAGAAAAAAGTTGTTACAGGAACAGGAGAGCCCTCATAAACATCCGGACTCCACATATGGAAAGGCACACAAGCAATTTTGTAACCAATGCCAACGAAGAATAATACAAATGCAGGCAAGAGCAGAAGTGTTTGCTGAGAATCTAAGGCCTTAATCAATCCTGGAATTTCAGAAAATTGAATTGTTCCCAAAATACCATAGATATGACTAATTCCGTAAAGCATTACCCCTGCAGTAATCCCGCCATAGAGAACATATTTTAAACCAGCCTCAGATGAGCGGCCGTCTCTTTTCTTAAAAGCTGCAAGAACATAAGACAGTATAGAGAGAGTTTCAATTCCTAGATAAACCGTGAGTAAGTTATTGGCCGATGATAAAAGCATCCCCCCAATAAGCACACCAATAGTCATAACAAGAAACTCTGTTTTCAAATCTTCATATATGTCAGTTGATTGAGAGCATAGATAAAAAACACCCAATGTTCCAAGAACCATAATCATTTTCATCACTGTGCTAAATGAATCAATTATGAGTGCATTGTAAAAAATTGGCTGAGGCTTATTTCCAACAGAACAAGCGAGCACTGCAAAGGCTATAGCAAGGCCAATCATGGCCGTGATATAAACGAAAGTTCTGCCTTTAGACTTGTCGCCATAAAATGCTTCCATAAACAGCAGTGTACACATGGTCAAAATACATACCAACTCTGGTACATAAAAAGACATATTTGAAAGAAGTTTTAACATCACAGGTATTTCCTTCGTTTATTAAAATCTAGAAAGTAGTGTAACCAGCTCACCAACCGAAGCTCTCATAATATCCAATATCGGGGTTGGGTAAACACCAAATACAACAACTGCAATACAAAGAGGCAGCATATAAAATATTTCTCGTGCGTTCACATCAGTGTAGCTCTTACACTCTTCAATCACTTCACCAAAGAACATTCTTTTGAACATCCACAGTAAATATGCGGCTCCAAGCAAAAGTCCAAATACGGCTATAACTGTAATTGTTGTAAATCTTTCGTAGATACCTAAAAAGATTAAGGCTTCTGAGATAAATCCAGACAATCCAGGAAGACCAAGAGAGGCAAACATACCAATAATAAAGATTATTGAATAATTAGGTAATTGAGTGAATAAACCGCCAAAACCTTTTGTTCCATCTGGTCTGATAATCCACCTGTGGTGAGATCTTTCATATAAAATCCCTACTAGTAGGAACATCATTGCAGTAGATGTTCCGTGGTTAAACATCTGAAGAACTGCTCCGTTCATACCTTGAACAGTCATGGCCGCAAGCCCCAACATAACAAAACCCATGTGGGACACCGATGAATATGCAATAAGTTTTTTAACATCTGTCTGGGCCATCGCGCACATCGCACCATAGATAACATTCACCACTCCGAGTACTGCGATTGCAGTTGAGTAATGAACACTGGCCTCAGGGAAAATGGGAAAGCTGATTCTTAAAAATCCATAGGTTCCCATTTTTAACAGCACCCCTGCCAGGATGACTGAAACAGCAGTTGGCGCCTGGACGTGTGCGTGCGGAAGCCAAGTGTGAAAAGGGAACACTGGCACCTTGATAGCAAAGCCAATAAACATGAACCAAAAGAATAATTTATTAAAGTGAAAGTCATATCCAAAAATACTAACCATCTCGTTTGTAAAATTTCCTCCCTGCAGGGCCAAAATATCAAATGAAGAGCTAGACTGACCTGTTACATAATAAAGAGCAACCATACCAACAAGCATTAAAATTGATCCAAAAAAAGTATAGAGAAAGAACTTAATCGCAGCATATTCCCTATTCTCTCCACCCCATACAGCGATAAGAAAGAACATAGGCAGAAGCATAATTTCCCAATATACATAAAAGAGGAAAAAATCCAGTGACATGAATACACCAAAAACAGATGACTCAAGCATTAAAAGAAGTGCAAAGTAACCCTTCACTGATTTGGTAATTGTCCATGAGCTCATTATACAAATAGCAAATAAGAGGCTCGTTAATATAATCATTGGAAGAGATATTCCATCTACACCCAGACTATAAAAGATGTGAAAGGCCTTAATCCAAGGGACTTTTATGGCAAATTGCATCTCAGACATGCTGGTATCAAAATTACAGTATAAAACGAGAGTCAATACAAAAGTAATGGTTGTCACTGCAAGTGATATCCACCTTACAGCGTTGTCCTTTCCTTTTGGCGTGCATAGTACGGCTACGATTCCAACTACAGGAAGCCACAAAATACAGCTTAATAAATTCTCCAAGACCAACTCCTTATCATTTAATTAAAAGCTAATTTTTAATATATAAAAACTTACAGCAAGTATCAGTACCATAAAATAGAACTGAACCTTTCCTGACTGAACCGTTCTTGAAGCTACATTTAAAAACTTCACGGACACACCAGTAAGATCTACTGAATTATCGACAATAAAATTATCAAAAAAGTTTGCCGCCTTATACAGCCACCTGTTTACGGAAGCCATACCATCAATGGCAAAGCGGTCGTAAACACCCATATCAAATGCTGCGAGCAAACGGTTCACAGTCAATAATACTTTTTGTATCAATACATCAATATAAAGATGATCGAAATAATATTTTTCCTTTAGTGCCTTATTCCAACGATGGAATGTTCGAACCCAAAATCCCGGATCCATTGATTTTCTTATATACATTAGAAAGGCTATGAATATTCCAAGGAATGCAACCAAGATAGATAGCCCAGCACCAATATTGTGAGCAGTATGCACATGATGAGCCTCTTCTTCACTAAGTCCGTGTGATGGATCATAGTGAGATTTTTCAAAGTGAACAGTTCCCCTAGTGTCTTTTAGTCCAAAGGGCTCTTTTGTGTACTCTCTAAAATTAGAAGTATTAGGCTTTTCAATTAGAGTTGAAAACCATTCATATCTATCACCTGCGACTTTAACTTTGCCTTGGCCAGTGAGAGAACCCGAGTACCAAACCCCAAGTGTAAAAACAGCAAGTAAGAGTAGAGGTATATTTCTATTTAATGACAGTTTCTCTTTATGACAGTGCTCATAAAGCTCTTTATCTCTTGGCTCTCCAAAAAATGTTAAGAACATCATTCTGCACATATAAAAAGCTGTTAAGAATGCAGCTGCAAATCCTAATATGGGTGGAATGGCTTGATACCAATGGGCATGGTGTCCTGTGATCCCCCAATAAAGTGCATCTCCTAAAATTCTATCCTTTGAGACAAATCCTGAGAAAAATGGCACGCCAGAAATCGCTAGCGTACAGCAGGCCATTGCAAGAAAAGTATATGGCATTTTCTTTCTAAGTCCGCCCATTCGAGGCATTTCTTGAACATGACCATGAGTATGGTGATCGTGTAGTGAGTGAATAACTGATCCAGCCGATAAAAACAGACATGCTTTAAAAACAGCATGTGTGATCAAATGCATAAAGGCTGCATTGTATGAGCCAACCCCAATCCCCAAAACCATATAACCAAGCTGAGAAATTGTTGAATAGGCCAGCACTGCTTTTATATCTGTTTGTATCAGAGCAATCGTTGCTGCGCCAAAGGCAGTTATGGCACCAATATAGGCGATGAAGGTCGTCAAATGACCCGCCTCCATTAGTGGATACATTCTTAGTGAAAGATAAACTCCGGCTGCAACCATTGTAGCTGCATGAATTAGTGCCGAACATGGTGTAGGGCCCATCATGGCATCGGGTAGCCAAACCTGAAGTGGAAATTGTGCGGACTTTCCAATTGTTCCTGCAAAAATCATAAAAGCACAAAAGCTTGCTAGTGGTATTCCCAGTATCGCAACTTGTCCTTCAAAGGCTCCAGATGCTAAGTGGTTGTATATATCGACAAAGCTAACACTTCCAACTACTGACCAAATTCCAAGAATCGCGAGCAAGAAACAGACGTCCCCTACCCTAGTGGTCATAAATGCTTTCATGGAAGCGTTACCCGCCTCCTCTTTTTCATAGTAAAAACCAATAAGGGAGTATGAACAAAATCCCATCAATTCCCAAAAGATAAAAACTGAAAGTAAATTTTCAGATAATACGAGGCCAAGCATCCCCGTTGTAAACAGAGACAAATATGTAAAAAATCTGCCGTAGCGAGGATCACCTTTCATGTAAAAAGATGAAAAGATATGAATTAAAGCAGCAACGCCACTTACCATCAAGAGCATCATGGCAGTCATATTATCGATATAAATTCCAAGATCTATTTGAAACGGAAAATCACCATAAGATAAATCAATCCATGTAAAAACTTTGTGAACATAATAATCAGAAGAATAGTGACCAAAGACAAAATCGTTAAAAATTCTTGCAGACCAACCAAAAGAAAGAAGTATTCCTATAATTGAAACCCAATCACCCTGTCTGGGCAATTTTCTTCCAATAAATGCATTAATTACAAATGCTGCTAAAGGAAACAAGAGAATAGGGGCGACAGTACCAATTGTATAATCCATAATATTTTCTACCTCACCCTAACTTTGTAATTGAGTTGCTTCATCAATATGAATCGTTTCTCGAATTTGATAAAATCTAATTACAATTGCAAGACCGACAGCTGCCTCAGCTGCTGCCACGATTATTATAAAGAGTGGAAAAATGTGACCATCAAGATCTTGAGTAACAAATTTAGAGTAAGCCACAAAGTTTATGGCCGCTCCATTTAGAATTAACTCAATTCCGATTAGTATTGCAACGATACTCTTCCTTGCAATCATCACTGTTATTCCAGTGCAAAATAAAACAAATCCAATTCCTAAATACCAGGCCAGTCCAAACATCTTACCCTCTTACCTAAACATTCTTTCTAGGTCTTGCTATCATCGCTGCTCCTACGAGAGCTCCCAATAATAATATAGACGAAATTTCAAAAGCTAATACATGCTCGCTTACTAGCAAGCTTCCAATTCTTTCTACTGTTGAAGCAAAGCCCTCTACTTCAGATATCGTTACCGATGCAATTACACTCTTTGTAATTTTTGCCATTGTTAGAAGCAAAACTAATCCCGAAAAGATTCCAAAACCAAAGGTGATTTTGTTTCCCATCATTGGAATCAACAAATAGCCCTTGCTACCAGCACTTTCTTTTCCGGGGCCACCCGTAAGCATCACTGCAAAAAGCATCAAGATAACAACGCCACCAACATAAACCATTATTTGAGTAACAGCGACAAAGTCTGCACCAAGTGAAGCGTAGATCCCGGCAACACCAAACAAACTAAAAAATAAAAATATACATGCTCTCACAATATCTTTTGTTACAAGAACCCCAATTGCCGATGCAACAGTGAGCGCTGAAGAGAGAATTATCAAAACTTTATGAAACATTTACTTAACCCCTCATCACTTTAGTGACCACCCGCAGATGATCCGCCTGAGTGCAACACTAATTGTAAAATAGACTGGCCTTTAAAGGCATATAGCCACACGGCACTTCCAACAAGATTAAAAATGGCAATAGGAGTTAGGTACTTCCAGCAAACTACCATTAACTGATCTGCCCTAAGCCGAGGAAAAGTCCATCTTATCCAGATAACTACGTAGTAAATTAATAATGACTTAGTAACAAATGCACCAAGCTGTAGGACCTGGCCTATGATCCCGTCTCCACCTAAATGAAAAGGAACATTGTATCCACCAAGGAACATTGCCGCTGCAACACTAGCAAGGACAAAGACCTCTATATATTCAGCTAGTGCAAAAATACCGAACTTCATTCCGGTATACTCAGTATGGTAACCAGATACCAATTCTGATTCGGCTTCTGGCAAATCAAAGGGAGCCCTGTTAGCTTCAGCTAGGGCTGCAATTGAATAAACAAAAAATGCCATAAAAGAAAAAGGATTATGGAATATAAACCAGCCAGTAGGCATACCTGTTTGGCCACCAACGATTACCTTAAAATTTAAAGATCCCGCGAGCAAAACAATAGATAAAACTGAAAGAGTTACTGGTATTTCATAACTTACGATCTGAGAAGCCCCTCTCATTCCACCCAACATAGACCATTTTGAATTAGAGGCATAACCACCGAGAAAAATCCCGATTCCAACGATTGAGGAAATGGCAATTAAGAAAAAGACGCCTACATTCAAGTGAGACAAGGCAAGCCCGCTACTTATTGGCAAAACAGCTAACGTTCCAAAGATTCCAAATAAACTCAAAAAAGGAGCGAGATTAAAAAGAACTTTGTCAGCCTTAGCAGGGGTGACATCTTCTTTCATCGTCATCTTAAGGCCATCTGCTAAAAACTGTAGAATTCCATATGGTCCAACTCGGTTTGGTCCGATCCTTGCTTGTAAATCGGCTGAAATTTTTCTTTCAGCATATGTTCCAAGACCCCCGACAAGCATCATTGCATTAATAACAATAAAAGCCATCAATGAGATAACAACGACCATTACAAGCGTGGCAGTATCAAAACCTGCAATTCCAGATAACCAATCCACCATTTTTTGGTAACTTTCAAATTCAGAAAAATAATTAGCAACTGTGGAATTCATTCCTCATCCTGGTCAAAATTCAAATTCTATTTTTTTTTAGCTGGCTGATAACTCTTTACCCAATCTAAGTCGCCCTTGCTCCAGCAATAAGCAATGCCTGCAACCAAGATTCCTATAAATAAAAGAATCTCGATTAAAACGACTCCACCCATTCCCATGGCATTTAATTTCTTAAACACAGAAACAACGGGAAACATTAAAACTGACTCAACATCAAAGATTATAAAAATGAGACCTACAACGTAAAACCTTACATTGAACATGGACCAAGCTGTTCCAATTGGTTGCTCACCACACTCATAAGCAGAATTTTTTAATTCATTAGGTTCATGTGGCCTCAATATCTTTGACGCCAACATGACCACCAGGTAAATAATAACTGCAAAACCAAGACAAACTGCGATTGGAATCAATACATTGATACTATTATTAGCCATCACTCCACCCTTAAAAGGCTTGTTATTTAAACGGGATAGGTATTTCTATGCTGTCCAAGATATATTACACAAGGTATTAAGTAATGAAAATAAAAAAGAAGGGTGTAAAAGACTCAAGCAATTAAACAAACCAAGTTCTGTCAATGAGTAGGATCAATATTTTGAATCCAATCGCAAAGCAGCTAAGGTCATAAGCTATGTCTGTTTTTAGTTCTATTTTAAATAAATTTAAAGAGCTCTCTTCCGAAGGCAATAGCGAGCTGAACGTTACTGGCCTTGACTTTGATACTTGGGCACTACTTTTCAAGCTATTTTCCGAAGGCGGTGAAAAGCAATTTCTGGCGAAAACCCAAGTGGTGATCTTACCCTCTATAGAAGATTGTGAGATCCTTTCTGAAAAATTGAGTCACTGCGCCCACTTCAATATTTCCATTTATCCTGGCCTTGAAATATCTCCCTACTCAAAGGCCCTGCATTCAGAAAATAACTTATTCAGAAGATTTTACTGTCTATATAATTACCTCCACTTCAAAAAAAGCAGCGAAGGCGGAAATTTCATCCTAACGACTCTGGACGCTATAAGTCTTAAGATGCCGGCCCTGTCGTTTTTTGAAAACAATCAGTTAACAATAGAACTAAGCGACATAATCTCCCCTGAGGATCTTGCTAGAAAATTAGTCGATATTGGATTTCAACATAATGTAACGGTTGAAGAGCCAGGTACATTTTCTAGAAAAGGTGAAATTTTTGATATTTATCCCGTCAACTGTTCAGCCGTGAGGCTGCACTATTTTGACGACATGATTGAAGAAATATTTCCTATCGATATTACAACAAACCGAACAATTCGAGATCAAAATTTAAAATCAGTTAAAATTGGTCCAACTCCACGAATTTTTTCCAAAGAAAATTTTGCAAGCAATTTAAGATCAAATATTCCAATGCCTGAAACCAGGTTCAAAAGTAAATATGAGTTAAGACGCTCGATTTTCACAAATTTATCTAATGGTAATCTTTTTGATAATTATCCCGTCTACACACCATTTTTTTTCGAAGAATCTTTTACTTTATTAGATGTTGTTGAAAAAGAAGAAATTATTATTCATCATTTTGAATCTCAAAATAATTTCCATACACATTTAGAGTTCCTTGAAGAATTAAAAGTGGAATTTGATGAAGTTTTTAAAGATTCTGAGGACGAAAATATACTGCCTGGGCCCGGTGAAATTCTTGACACAGAGATAGAGTCAAAGTTGGGTGAGTTTAGCAAAATTAATTACAATGTTATCAATATAGAAACCAATCTTAATGAAACGCTGTCTAATAACTTGCATCTAAATTTAGCACACAACTATCTTGTTAAAAAATCAGGCGCCCTTCCTACTACTTTCAAAAAAAATATCGCTCAAACAATTGAATATCTTAAAGAAAACTTCACGCGTTCAGGCCTCATTCTCTTCACATATCGAAATGATAGTGCCAAAAAAGAATTTATTTATCTTCTTGAAACCGATGCTGGGACAAGACAACTCGCCTCAAGAATTAAATTTATACAATTCCCACTAGACCAAGGGTTTTATTACGATTCTGAAAAAACAATCGTCATTTCAGATTCGGATCTTTTTTCTTCTAAAAAAAGTAAAACTAAAAAACCTACAAAAAAGTCCATCGATCTATTTGCTGAACAAATCTCTACATTAAAAGATGGCGACTTTGTTATTCATGGGCAATTTGGTATCGGAAAATACTTGGGTCTCGAATCCATCACTGCAGGAGGAAAGACCTCTGATTTTCTTGTCATAGAATATCAAAATCGGGACAAGGTCTACGTTCCTGTTTATAAACTGAATCAAATTCAAAAACATGCCGATGGTGGTGCACAAGTTAGAGTTGCGAACCTTGGCTCCAAGAAATTTGAAACGGCTAAGGCCCGTGCCAAAAAAGCAGTCAAGACCCTTGCATTTGATCTACTTAGACTACAGGCTGAAAGAGCATCTAAAAGCGCTTTCTCATTTTCAGAACCAGGTCACCTGTACAAAGACTTTGAATTATCTTTTCCTTTTGTTGAAACAAATGATCAAGCTGCTGCTATTGATGATGTTCTAGAGGACATGCAAAAACCAGTGCCTATGGATCGGTTAGTTTGTGGTGATGTTGGCTTCGGCAAAACAGAGGTTGCAATGAGAGCGGCATTTAAAGCCGTTGTTGATAAAAAGCAAGTGGCCGTTCTAGTGCCTACAACGGTACTTGCCCTACAGCACTTTCATTCATTTTGTGAACATTTTAAAAAATTCCCAATTAATATTGAGTTTTTGTCTCGTTTTAAAACACCTACTGAATCAAAATTAATTATCAAGGATCTCGAAGATGGAAAAATAGACATCGTTATAGGGACACATAAAATACTGTCCGGAAAAATTTCTTTTAAGTCGCTGGGTCTCGTTATTATCGATGAAGAACAACGATTTGGTGTAGCACACAAAGAAAAATTAAAGCTATTAAAGACAAGTGTCGACGTTTTAACTCTCACGGCGACTCCCATCCCTAGAACCTTGCAACTTGCCTTCCTAGGAATAAGGGACCTTTCACTAATTCAAACTGCTCCCCCAAAACGGCAGTCAATTAAAACTTATATTGTAAAAAAAGATGATAAAACCATTAAAGCCGCAATTGAAAAAGAATTGGCAAGGGGAGGCCAAGTTTTTTATGTTCACAATAGAGTTCAAGATATTGAAGAGCACAGTGCATATATTAGAGAACTTGTTCCTGCTGCAAAAATTATTATAGGCCATGGCCAATTAAAAGAAAGAGAACTCGAACAAAGAATGAAAGATTTTTATGCTGGGAAATACAATGTACTGCTATCTACAACAATTATCGAATCAGGCATCGATATCCCTACAGCAAACACTATGATTATTGATAAGGCCAACACATATGGCCTGTCCCAACTTCATCAACTAAGAGGAAGAATTGGAAGGTCCGAAAGAAAAGCCTACGCATACTTTGTCATTCCAAACACACAAAAACTTACAGATATCGCAACCAAGAGATTAAAGGCCTTGCAAACATATGCTGAAATGGGATCCGGTTTTAATATTGCCTCGTGTGACCTTGAAATTAGAGGGGCTGGTGATATCTTAGGCGGAGAGCAAAGTGGACACATCGAAGAAATTGGCCTTGAGCTCTACATGGAACTTTTAAAAGATGCCATTGATGAAATTCGAGGTGAAACCAAAGATTTTCATGTTGATATGGAAATCCAAACTCCAGAGCCGGCATATATACCTAATAGTTATATGGACAGCCCATCAGAGAGACTTAAATATTATAAAAAATTATCAAACTGTCGTGAATTTGCGAGATTAGAAAACTTAAAAGATGAAGTTATGGATCTGTTCGGACCTCCTCCTTTAGAGCTTACAAGCTTGTACACAGTCTTAGAGGTCAGGTTAATCTTGAAAAACAGTGGAATTAAGTCAGTTAAAGTTTCAAATAACAAAGTATACTTACAGTTTGATCAAGCATTGCTAGATAAAAACAAAGAATTGAAAAATAGCGTTATAGAAACCTTTCTCGAGAGACCCAAGGTTTATAAAATGAAACCTGACTACTCAGTCACCTATACTCACAAGTCTAGTATTAACCAAGAAGACTTGTTGGTTTTTTCAAAACTTATTGCGTCAAAAATCTTTCCATGTTAGCGTTTTAACTAGAGAAATTGTTTTTTATTCTAGGATGGAAAGATGAAATACAAGAGACTACTAATCCTCTTAAGTTTAGTGCTTTTTCCGGCAATTTTATTTGCTAAAGCCAGCCCAAATGATGTTATTGCGAGAGTAAATGGAAAGCCCATTTATTATGCAGAACTTGATCAAAAATTTAAACAATCAAAGCTTGTTCTCACTACCCACAAGGTAACAAAACAAAGACTTTTAAATCAAATTATCAATCGAGTTTTAGGAATTGATAGGGCCTACAAAGCTAAGCTTCATAAAGATGGGCTTGTAAGGCAGAAGATGGAAGATGTTCTCTATCACGCACAAGTTTCAAAAGATCTAGAACCTGAGTTAAAAAAAATAACTGTGAACGATGGTGAAGTAGAAAAATATTATAAGAAAAATGCAGAGTACAGAACGGCACATATTTTAATAAAAGTTCCAACTGTTGGAGGGGACGCTGTCTTCACTAAGGCCAAAAAACAAATCGATAAAATCTATTCTAAAGTAAGAAAAAGTCCAAAGAAATTTTCACAACTTGCCAACAAGTTTACCCAAGGCTCTACCGCCCCCAATGGTGGAGATATAGGATACCAACCAAAAGTTAGGCTTGACCCTAACTACTATAATGCAATCAGTGGCAAGCAAAAGGGCTTCATAAGTAAGCCTGTAAAAAGTCAGTTTGGCTGGCACATAATCAAGGTGCTCGGCACCAAGGGTTACAAGAATATCAACATGGATTTCTATAAAAAGCTTCTATATGACCAAAAACGAGACAAAATTATAGAAAACTATTACGCGGACCTAAGAAATGGTGCCACTATCAAAATCGAGAAAAAGTACTTAAAATAGCCTGACTTATTAGCACCCATTTGCCATAGTCATGGGTGCCTCTAACAAGGAAGCCCACATGAGAACGCTCATTGGAACTATTTTTACTTTTTTGATTTGCACCGGAGTACACGCAAGATTATTAGATAAAATCATAGCCGTTATTGATGACCAAGTTGTCACTCTTTCTGAAATCAAACGAATTCAAAATACAATCCAAGAAAGAAGAGAAATTCTTCCACAAATTTATACTAAAACTAAATATAGCGTAAGAGAAATTACCAAGCTCAAGGTTGATTCAATAATTATTAAAAAATCACTGAACAAACTTGGCTATATAATCAGCGATGAAGAAGTAGAAAATCGAATAAAGCAGCTTGGCGTACCTAGGCAAACCCTTATGGCCATCCTAAGTACTAAGGGTTTTAAATACGATGATTACTTTGAAATGATTCGAAACTCGATTGAGTATATTTATTTCTACCAGCAAGTAATTTCACCTCTAATTTCAATTACTGATCAAGAAGTGAAAAATGAGTTCTTTAAATCTTTCGTTGGCGATCAAACTGTGGCCATGAAGTTTAAACTTGTAGTGTTTGGGCTTAAAAAAGGTCTTCTTACTCAAAAAGAAATTGAGCGCTTTCCAGAAGTAATGAAGCAATACAAACTAACAGGAATCCTTCCCGATAGTTATAAAACCATAGAAACAACTGACCTTGGCGATGTTACCGAAGAGGGGTTAACTAAAGATATTCTTAAGGCCGTCAAATCGACTGAAGAAGGCTCATTCAGCCTGCCTGTTGTTAGTGACGACTTGGTTAATGTTTTCTTTGTCTCTAAGAAAGACCTTGCTGAAACAGATATTTATCAAAAAGCAAAACCAAGAATCAAGGCAAGAATCTTTGAAGGTAGAGCAAGATCAATTGCAGAAAATTGGATCTTAAGAGAAAAGAATAAGTACTATACCAATACCTTTAACTAAAATGATTTATGTTTCACAAGGACATGAACATGGAATTGGAATTGAGGTTTTTTTAAAATCTATTCTTTGTTTATCAAAAAAAGATCAGAAAAAATTCCATCTCTATATTGACCAAAATTCGTTAGAGCAAAATCTAATCACAACAAAAATCAGTCGTGAAGAGCTTGAGCTGAATATTACCAATATCTCAAATAGTGACCACACATTTAGTGATCACAGCTTAAAATCATGTATTAACAATATTAGTAAAGGTGATCTTTTAATCACGCTGCCAACTTCAAAAGACCAACTCTTCCATCAAGGCGTTGTTCAAAAAGGCCACACTGAGTTTTTTAGAGCATTCTATGGTAACCAAAATATATCTATGCTATTTAACTTTGGTCCAAAAAGCCTACTCCTTTTAACAGACCATATTCCAATAGATGAAATCACTAAAACAATAACCATTGATCTCATTTTAAAAAAAGTGTCACTTGTTCTTAATGACAAAAGTGGAGTCTTTAAAAAATTTAGAAAAGTAATCTTTTCTGGAATAAATCCACACTGCGGAGAAAATGGACTACTTGGAAATGATGAAAACACCATTACAACTGCCATGGAGACTCTAAGAAAAGATTTTCCTCTAGTTGAGTTTCTGGGCCCCTTCTCAGGAGACTTTCTGTACCATCATTCACAATTTGAAGATGAGCTTTTAGTTTATTCTTCACATGATCAGGGTCTATCTGCATTTAAAGGTGTAAATGGTCTTAATGGATATAATATTACTCTAGGTCTTCCTTTTACAAGACTAAGCGTTGATCATGGAACAGCGTTTGAAAAGTATGGAAAAAATACCTCCAATTATTCTGGATGCCTAAGTTTATTAGACAAGACCCTAAAGCTTCATGAGGGATAAATTAATATGACAATAAATACCATTACGATTAGTGGAGCAAAGGTTCATAACCTCAACAGTATTTCACTCGAAATTCCAAAAAATACACTGACTGTCATAACCGGGCCATCGGGTTCAGGAAAATCCTCTCTTGCCTTTGACACCATCTATGTTGAAGGGCAAAGAAGATATATTGAATCTCTTTCAAGTTATGCAAGGCAATTTCTGGGTCAATTCCAACCTCCAGAAGTTGAAAGTATAACAGGATTATCGCCAGCAATTGCTATTGACCAAAAATCAACCACAAGAAACCCAAGGTCTACGGTAGGCACAGTTACAGAAATTTACGACTATTTAAGAATACTTTTCGCACGAGTAGGGGACGCTCATTGTCCTGACTGCAAGATCAAAGTACAAAAACAAAGCCCTCAAAAAATTGTGGCGAAGGTTATCCGATTACCAGAAAAAACAAAAATTCAAATAATCTCCCCTGTTATTAGAAACAAAAAGGGTGAGCATAGAGAGCTAATTGCTAAATTTTTATCTCTCGGGTTTACCAAGGCAAGAATAGATGGAGAAACAACTGTTCTCGACGATTCTATAAAACTCGACAAAAATAAATTTCACAATATAGAGCTTATTATTGATCGCATCCTTGTAAAAAAAGGAATTAAATCAAGACTTGTAGACTCAATCGAAACAGCCTTAAAAATGAGTAGTGGCCACCTAATACTCCTTTTAGACAATGAAGAGAAATACTATAGTGAGCACAATTACTGTGGAAAATGCGATATCTCATTTCCAGAATTAGAGCCAAGATTATTCTCTTTCAACTCCCCACTTGGTGCCTGTAAAAAGTGCAACGGCCTTGGAGTCACAAGAGAGTTCACCAAAGACAAAGTGATATTTGACCCCTCTCTTCCTCTGCAAAGCGGAGGATTCAATCCCAAAGTTACTAAGATGGGATTTCTAATGCAAATGATTCGATGTATTGCTGAGCAAGATGGTGCTGATCTTAATTTGCCATTAAAAGAGCTTCCTAAGAAATTCCTTACTACTTTATTTGAAGGATCAAGCAAAGTTTATAATTATTCTTTTGAATCAGAAAACTCTAATTTCAATTTCAAGAAAAAGTTTCCCGGGCTAATAAATTGGATCGATAAAAAATATAAAGAGACTTCTTCAGACAACAAAAAAATTGAACTTGAAAAACTAATGGATATTAATACCTGTACCAGCTGCAAAGGCCAAAGACTAAATGCATTTGCACTTGGAACCACTATTAATGATAAGTCCATTATGGACATTAATGATATGACTATTGAAAACTCATTAAAGTTCTCTTCAAGTTTAAAATTCACAGGGGAGCGAAATGTCATTGCCAGCAAATTACTCAAAGAAATCGATAGCCGCTTAATTTTTATGATGGATGTAGGCCTTCACTATTTAAATTTAGGTAGATCTGCCACCACCCTATCTGGAGGAGAAGCACAAAGGATCCGGCTTGCAACACAAATTGGATCTGCTCTTTCTGGGGTTTTATATGTTCTGGACGAACCTTCAATTGGCCTTCATCAACGTGACAATAATAAACTCATAAGGACATTGAAGCACCTTAGAGATCTTGGAAACACAGTTATAGTTGTGGAGCATGATGAGGAAACCATGAAGGCCGCTGATTTTATTTTTGATATGGGGCCTGGGGCAGGAATACATGGCGGTAATATTGTAGCTAAGGGAGATTTTAAATCAATTTGCAACAATTCAAAATCGCTAACAGGAAAATACCTCTCACATAAAAAAAGAATTGAGATTCCTGCAAGTCGAAGGACACTCCATCAGAGTTTAAAAATTAGTGGTGCCACTAAAAATAATATTGAAGATTTAAGTATTGAATTTCCATTAGGGGGCTTTCTTTGTATTACAGGTGTTTCAGGCTCTGGTAAATCAACACTTATTCATGAAATATTAGTTCCCGGAGTAAAGGCTAGCTTAAAGAGAAATCCTCAGCCAAAGAATATCTATTACAACTCTTTAACAGGTGTAGATCAAATTCAATCTGTTATTGAGCTAGATCAATCGCCCATAGGTAGAACTCCAAACTCAAACCCCGCAACATACAGCGGTTTATTTGATCCAATTAGAACATTATTTTCTCAAACCAATGAGTCTAAAGTTAGAGGCTACAAACCAGGACGCTTTAGCTTCAATGTCAAAGGAGGAAGGTGCGATGAATGTGAAGGTAATGGCGTAAAAAAAATCGAAATGCATTTTCTCCCCGATGTATTTGTCACTTGTACAATATGCAATGGTAATAGGTACAACAATGAGACTCTCTGCGTTTTATACAAGGGCAAAAATATTGCTGAAATACTCGATCTAACAATCGAGGAGGCCAGAGATTTATTTGTAAACCAACCTAGAATCTATCGAGTTCTTAACACATTATATAGTGTTGGGTTGGGCTATATGAAGTTAGGTCAGCCTGCTACAACTCTTTCTGGCGGAGAGGCGCAAAGGCTTAAACTTTCAAAAGAATTGGCCAAGAGACCCAAGGGCCACTGCTTCTACGTTTTAGATGAACCCACTACAGGTCTACATTTTCAAGATATTATGTTGCTACTAAATTCTCTTCAAGCATTAATTGATCAAGGACACACAGTACTAGTCATTGAGCACAACCTAGACGTGATAAAATGCGCTGACTGGATAATTGATCTTGGTCCCGAGGGAGGTGATAAAGGCGGAGAAGTTGTTGCTAAGGGCACTCCTGAAGAAATTTCTAAGCTAACTAAGTCGCATACAGGTAAATATCTTAAAAAAATGCTCAAAAAATAAAAAGCCCGCATCCAATGAACTAGAGCGGGCCGATTATAAAAACTTTTAAATTTAAAATTACTTAAGTGATCCTGTAAGGAAAACTGAAATCAAAGTAAAAATCACAAGTGACTCCATAAGTGCAAGACCAAGAATCATTGGTGTTTGAAGCTTGTCAGCAGCAGCTGGGTTTCTAGCGATTCCTTCAAGTGCAGTAGAAGCAGCACGTGATTGAGCTTGAGTTCCACCAAGAGCAGCAATAGCGACAGCAAAAAAGTAAGCGAAATATCTAAGTTCGCCACCAGTTGAAGGAGCAGTTCCTTCTGCAAGAACTGAAGCAGAAGCTGTTAAACATACTAAAACAAATAATAATTTTTTCATCAAAATACCTCGTATTTATTAAATTAAAACAGTTAAATTTTAATGCCCGTGATCATCACCATGATCTTGGTGACTTACGGCCAATGAAATATAAACCATCGATAACATTGTAAAAACATAAGCTTGAATAAAACAAACAAGCAGTCCAAGAGCTAGAAAAATTACAGGAATTGGAATCCACATTGGCTCAGACAATTCGGTAAATGTACTCAAAACTCTGTGGTCACCCATCATGTTCCCAAACAACCTCAAACCAAGAGACATAGGTCTAAAAAGACTTGAGAGAATTTCAATTGGAAAAATTAAAATGGCCATATACCAAAGTGGACCTGCAAAGTGCTTTATATAGTTTACAACTCCCTGAGCTCTGCAACCTTGAACATTATAATAAACAAACGAAAAAATACCTAAAGCAAATGTCGTATTCAAGTTTTCAGTGGGTGGCAAGAATCCTGGGATCAAACCAATGACATTTGAAAGAAAAATAAAAATAAAGAAAAAGGCTATTGTTGAAAAATATTTAGGTCCGTCTTTTTCACCAATAACTGCTTTACACTGATTCATAATAAAATCACCGAAAGCTTCAATTATATTTCTAGTCGTTGTTCCAGAATCTGGAATAATTACATTCTTGGCACTTGCAAGCTTTGCTCTGTAAACGAGCCCTACTGACACCAAAATAATAGTAATTAATGAAAAGGTCATTACATGTTCAGGATAATGGTAGCCAAGCTTCCCAGAGATAGCTGAAATCCAGGTAAAAGCCCCTTCACTTGCATATAAATTCGGGATCAAGTTAAAAAATAAAAACGTCGAAAAAATTGTCTTTTTCACTCATGAGCCTTTTTTAGGCAAAGTCCTAAAACTGCTATTTGAATCAAGTAGTTAGTAATGGGAATTATTATCGCAGATTGCACAAATTGTACACTTATGAATATAGCTAGAACCATAACGCCAAACTTACTTGCAAGACTAATTAGCACTTTTACCAGCATATTTTTTTTTGCGGTGCTAACTTTGTGTTTTTCGCTATCTGTTAATAGCAAAATACCTTTTACAAGAAGAAGATGGTTTGCAACCGTACCCGCATACATCACCCAAATGGCGATTAGTATATTTTGGTCTTCGCGGAAAAATAGACTAATGCTTCCTGTCACAAGGAGGGAAATAGTAAAATATTTTTTGAAATTAATTTTTTCTTTTAAGTCCATAAACAATCAAAGTTACCAAAAAACCAAATATTACAGAAAGTACGATTCCAACATACATATTTGTAGAAATCGTTCCATTTTGAACAAAACCATACCCTATCCATGACAAGCAAAGAAGCCCTGATGGAAAACCCAAAACTAACCCGATGAGTCTAGCTGATTTACGGGTCAGCCTGATCATCTTTTTCGTGCAACCCGTCTCGAATATAAAGACTTTAGACGATTTTTAATCACTTGGGGGTTGGGGTACTCATTCAGAATATTGTAATAGATATTGTAGGCTTTTTTTAAATCTTCAGTGGATTCATAAGTATTAGCTAATAAGAATTTTGTTTGGACCACATAGTCAGAGCGCTTTTCTTCAATGATATAGGTCTTCCATTCAACTATTGCACCCTTCCAAAGCTTCTGGTGAAAATAATTGAGTCCTAGAAAATATTTTGAACGAATGTAGTACGTATGTCCTACGTTGCTTCTAATATTGTTAAAAACTGATTCACTTCGTGTAAATTTATTTGCATAGAGCAGGGACACTCCTAACCTTAACTCATAAAAATCTTGGCCCATTAGCTTTGGAACAAACTCTGACAATTCTCTATAAATTTCAGCGGAAGCATTGAAATCTTTTGTGTGTGAAAAATAAATTTCCCCAAGCTTTTCCTCGGCCTTTACCTTCCAAAGCGGTATATTAGCTTTTGCAATAATTTCTTTGAAATGAACAATCGATTTGTCCCATAACCCCAGGTGCAAGCTGTACAAATCACCCAATTGATAATGAATTTTGGTTTTCACTTGAATGGGAGGATTTCTTTTTAAAATTTGCTCATAGATAAAGGCAGCTCTTTTATAATTTTGATTATTAAAAGCTGTCTGAGCAAGAATGATTTCTTTATTTATTCTAGCGGAAAAGTCACAGCCTAAAACTAGGCCCAGAATGGCAATACATATTACTTTGTATATATTGCCGCTGGTCTTATTTAATCTATAATTCTTCTTCATTTATTGCCGGCTCCTCAGCTGGATCAACAATTTTTTCAACACAGACAACTTTCTCTTCGGTTTTCAGATTAATAAGACGCACACCCTGAGTTGTTCTTCCCATTAAGGAGATTCCAGAAATATTTGTTCTAATTACCTGGCCCTTATCAGTGATAATCATTAGATCATCTTTATCACTAACAGGAAGCATCTGAATGATGTCACCTGTTTTAGAGGTAAGCTTCATAGCTAGTATCCCCTTACCACCTCTACTTTGTTGCCTATATTCTTTAGCTTCAGTTCGTTTACCATAACCATTTTCTGTCACAGAAAGTATTTGATCATCATCAGTAATAATTTCCATACCAATGACATGCTCTTTTGTAGTTAAAGTTATTCCCCTTACGCCTTGAGAAACTCTACCCATTGCCCGACAGTCATCTTCACTAAAACGGATACTCTTACCAGAAGATGCTGCAATCAATATATCGTGCTTACCATTTGATACTCTTACATCGACAATGGCATCACCATCGACAACCTTAATACCTTTAAGACCACTGCTTTTTATATTTTTGTACTGGCTTAACTCTGATCTTTTTACGACCCCTCTTTTTGTACAAAAGATGAGATATTTTTCTGTGTAATCGTCTGGTAGTGGGATAATCGCTTTAATTGTTTCGCCTGGAGCAACACTAACAAGATTCACAAGGTTTCTACCTTTGGCCGTCCTTGTTCCTTCAGGAATTTGATAAACAGGAAGAGAAAATACTGATCCCCTGCTGGTCGCAATTAAAATATTTGAATGTGTGTATACTGTAAACAGATTAGTGAACCAATCGTCCGTTGCTGCAGCCCCTTTAACTCCTGTTCCGCCTCTTCTTTGTGATTTGTAAGTATCGAGGCTCATCCTTTTGATATAACCTTTATGGGTTATAGTGACGATTACCTCTTCATTTTTAATCAAATCTTTCATCTGAATTTCATTGGCCTTGCCAACGATATCTGTTTTTCTTTCATCACCATAAGATTCAAGAATGGTTTGAAATTCATCTTTAATAATATTACTAACTTCACTATCAGAACTAAGAATTCCCTCTAATCGGCCAATTTCGGCTAAAATATCTTTGTAATCTTTTAAAATCTTATCCCGCTCTAGACCAGTAAGCCTTTGTAGTCTCATATCTAAAATAGCTTGTGCTTGTTTTTCTGATAAAGAGTAACCGGACATTAATGAAGCGCGAGCTTGATTTGGACCTTCTGAAGCCTTAATCATTTCAATGATCGCATCGATATTTTCAACCGCAATTTTCAAACCTTCTAAAAGGTGAGCTCTTTCTTTCGCCTTTTTTAGATCAAAAATTGTTCTTCTTATTACGACTTCACGACGATGATCCATGAATGCCAAAAGCTGAGTTTTTAAATCCATGACCTTTGGCTGACCATGGTAAATTGAAAGAAAAATAATTCCAAATGAAACTTGAAGCTGTGTATTCTTATAGAGTTTATTGAGAATAACCTGTCCCATTTCTCCTCTTTTAAGATCAATAACAACTCTTATACCTAATTTATTTGATTCATCTCTAATATCTGAGATACCTGTTAAGGCCTTAGTATTTACTAATTCAGCAACCTTTTCAATAAATCTAGCTTTATTCACTTGATAAGGTATTTCGTGAATAATAATTCTTTCTCTATCTCCAGTTTTTCCAAATGGTTCAATTTCAGCTTTCGCCCGGATTTGAATAATCCCCTTTCCGGTGTGATAGGCTGATCTAATACCTTCAATCCCGTGAATACTTCCGCCTGTAGGAAAATCTGGTCCAGGAATAATCTCCATTAATTCAGCGATACTCATCTCTTTATTATCAATGAGTCCGATTAAAGCGGTCATAACTTCAGTAAGATTATGAGGAGGAATATTTGTGGCCATACCAACAGCAATACCCGCAGAACCATTGATTAATAAATTAGGAATTTTACT
This sequence comes from Bacteriovoracaceae bacterium, assembly GCA_018649885.1. Lineage (GTDB taxonomy): Bacteria > Bdellovibrionota > Bacteriovoracia > Bacteriovoracales > Bacteriovoracaceae > JABIHA01. The sequence goes on along the minus strand of JABIHA010000076.1, from coordinate 33,477 downwards.
TGGAAGAACTACAGGCTCAACAAGTGAATCGTCATAGTTAGGCTGCCACTCAACAGTTTCTTTATCTATATCTTTAAGCATTTCTTCGGATAATTTTTTCATCCGAATTTCTGTGTACCTCATAGCCGCAGGGTTATCACCATCAACTGAGCCAAAATTTCCCTGCCCATCTACTAACGTATATCTCATAGAAAATGGCTGAGCTAGTCTAACAATAGTATTGTAAACAGCAGAATCACCGTGTGGGTGGTATTTACCTATCACATCACCAACAACTCTTGCTGATTTAACAAATGCTTTATTGTGATAATTACCTAGTTTATGCATAGAAAAAAGTGCTCTTCTGTGCACAGGCTTAAGTCCATCTCTAACATCAGGAAGTGCTCTTCCTATTATCACAGACATTGCATAATCTAGGTAACACTCTCTCATTTCTGTTTGAATAGAAACGGGACTTATATCTTTTGGGGTCGTATTTTCATCCATTTTTATATCATCCGTTATTTTTAAACATCAAGATTTCTAACATTAAGGGCATTCTTTTCAACAAATTCTCTTCTGGGTTCAACCTGATCACCCATTAAAATTGAAAAAATTTGATCTGCTTCAATCGAATCTTCAATTCTAACTTGGAGTAATGTTCTATTTTCAGGATTCATTGTTGTTTCCCAAAGTTGGTCAGGATTCATTTCTCCTAGCCCTTTATATCGTTGAATATAAGCGCCCTGTTTTGAATCCAGCAACATACTTTCAGTGAATTCTCCAAGACCTACATAAGTCCTAGCTTCATCAGATCCTCTCTGCACTAGAAATTCTGAGCTTATATATTTACTAATTCCCTCATAAAAATTTAATAAGTCATTAAATTCTGGGGATTCAATAAAATAGCTACCCATTTTAAATCTCTTTGTTCTAGCAGTGGTTCTAATACTTAACCTCACCAAAAATCCGCTATGAGCAGGGTCCTCTTCAATAGTAAATGAATACTTCTTAAGTGTTTCAGATTCTCTTTCTTTAAAATATTCTGTTAATACATTAATACTTTTTTCAAGTGCATCTCTATTTTTAAGAATGTCCCCATCAAATGAACTAAACTCAATCATTTTCATTAAAAAATCTTTATCAAAATGAGTGTCATATGAATCAATCGTATTTTGAAAATTACGAAATTTATTAACTAAAGTGATTGCCTGAGTTTCTTCAAGTTGAACTCCATCAACTTTAATATCTAACCCATGAAGAGCTATATTAAACAAAAAAGCTTCCAACATCTTTTCATCTTTTAGATATTTTTCAATTTTCCCTTTCTTGTATTTAAACAATGGAGGTTGGGCAATATAGAGATAGCCTTGTTCAACAATTTCTGGAAATTGCCGATAAAACAAAGTTAGTAATAACGTTCGAATATGAGAACCATCCACGTCCGCATCTGTCATGATAACGACTTTATGATACCTCAATTTTTTAATATCAAAATGATCTTTTCCAATGCCTGTTCCCATTGCCTTGATTAACATTTTGATTTCTTCATTTCGAAGCATTTTATCGTATCTAGCTTTCTCAACATTTAAAATCTTACCTCTGAGAGGTAAAACCGCTTGTGTTTTTCTATCTCTTCCCTGCTTGGCTGACCCGCCCGCAGAGTCCCCTTCCACTAGATACACTTCGCAAAGAGCTGGATCTTTTTCCTGACAGTCTGCCATTTTTCCGGGAAGTCCCCCAAAATCTAGAGCTGTTTTTCGTCTAGTTAATTCTCTGGCCCTTCTAGCTGCTTCCCTAGCTGCTGCTGCATCAATAGACTTCCTTATTATTGATTTAGCGATACCTGGATTTTCTTCAAAGAAAGCTTTTAATCCTTCGCCAACAATAGAGCTAACAGCTCCCTCAACTTCTGAATTTCCTAACTTGTCTTTAGTTTGACCCTCAAACTGAGGTTCTGCCAATTTCACAGATATGATCGCTGTTAAGCCTTCTCTCATATCATCACCAGTCAGATTTGTTTTAGTATTTTTTAATAGATTGCTATCTTTAGCATAGGCATTAATCGTCCTGGTTAAAGCCGTTTTGAAACCAACTATGTGAGTTCCACCACCTGGAGTTGTAATAGCATTAGCATAACCAGTTAGAGATTCTGAATATGAATCAGTCCACTGGAGAGCAACTTCTGCTTCAAGATTCTCTCTCCTTGTGGAGATGTATATTGGTTTTTTGTGGACTGGACTCTTAGCTCTATTCAACCATGAAACGAATTCAGAAATTCCACCTTCATAGCAAAAGCTTTCTATTTTTTCGTTTCGTTCATCTTTGATTACAATTTTTAAACCCTTATTAAGAAAAGCCATTTCCCTAAAACGAGCAACTAAAGTATCAAAGTTAAATTCGTGAATTTCAAAAATTTCATTGTCTGGCTTAAACGTAACAGAGGTTCCAGAGTCATCAGGGTTGGCAGTTGCTCCCACAATCTTTAATGGCTCTTTTGCTTTACCATGATCAAATTCTAATACGTGAACAGACCCTTTTTGTTTAATTTCGACTTTAACCCACTTGGATAGGGCGTTCACAACTGATGCACCAACTCCGTGAAGTCCACCGGAAACCTTATAAGCACCGCCCTCTTCGTTGAATTTTCCACCAGCATGTAATTTAGTATAAACAAGCTCAGCAGCTGACACCCCTTCTTTGGAATGTATTCCAGTTGGAAGTCCGCGAGCTTTATCAACTACTGTTATTGAATTATCAACGTGAATAATGACAGTTATTTCTTTTCCATATCCAGCTAAAAACTCATCAACAGCATTGTCTACAATCTCATAAACACAGTGATGAAGACCTCTTGCCCCAGTATCACCTATATACATTCCTGGTCTTTTTCGGACTGCTTCGAGTCCTTCTAACACCTTAATTTGATCGGCACCGTATTCGCTAGTAACCTTAGAAATGGATGACTCTTGTCCTTCCATTTGTGAACCTCCAATTGGCTTTATTTTGAGAGCTACATTTAACCAAATAGTATGCTATTTGCGAACCTATTAATTGCTCAAAACAGCTTATTTTTAGCTTCTAAATGAATGTTTCGTTGCTGATATGACCCGACTTGATATGAAATTTTTGTGCTAGCGGAATTCTTGCCAATTCACGCCTAAATTCTTCATTTGCTGTGGTAATAAAAATTTGAAAGCTGCGCCGTTCGAGAAAAGAAACAAGTTTTCTCCACCGTTCCTTATCAAGCTCCCCTGATACGTCGTCTATTAAAAGAACAGGATAATGACCCACTCCTTCATTAAAAAGCTCTACATAGGAAAATATAAGGCTTAAAAAGCTCATTTTTTGTTGGCCTAGCGAGCAATAATCAAATGAATTAAAACCGTCCATATAGAAATGGAAATCATCTTTATGAACTCCACTTTTAGTGAAACCTAGGATTAAATCTTTTTGTAGGTCTTGTTCCCACTTATTTATAAAATCTTCTTTTTTCCACCCACCACACTTTGTCTCTAGTTCGAGTGACATAATGTGTGATTCTGAAAAAATATTTTTAAAGGTTTCCCCCACTTTTTCATTTAACTTGTTAAGAAACTCTAGGCGCATTCTCGTTAACTGGGCAGATACCTCTGCAAGCTCTACGCTTATAATTTTAATTTGCTCTAAATACTTGGAGGGTTTTTTAGAAAGAAGCCCATTCCTAAAAATGAGTGATTTTTGATACCTATTTAGTACTTTTTTAAATTCTTTAGACAGATCTCCTGCCAGTTGGTCAATTAGCTTTCTTCTAAATTGAGGTTTGCTGTGGAAATTAAAAGAATCGAATGGATTAATTAAAATCGAGCCTATTGGCATTTTTCTTTTAGAAGGCCTCCCATCTATATACCAACTGCCACCATCTTTATTCCATTTCCCTGATACAGAGTGAACAACATCTTCATTCACATTCTCTATCGTGGAAGAAAAATATATTTCCTGGTTCTCCCCATCTATACTAAGTATTTGTGGAAAAGCTGCGTTTTTACGAAAAGATTTTCGATTAATTAAAAAATATATGGCCTCTAATAAATTTGTTTTACCGTTACCATTTTCACCCAATATACAATTTATACCCTTAGAAAAAGATATTGTCTCTCCTCCGAGATTTCTAAAATTGGTCAATTGCATTTTTGAGATTTTGTAGTCCGACATTGCGGCTAGTATTGAAGTCTAAGTGGCATGATAACGCCAAAGTATTCTGGAAGCGCTGGAGTCTTTAAAATAACCGGACTTAACTCATTGTTGAATTCAAGTCTTATGGAGTCTACATCGATTACAGAAAAGCTATCCAAAAGGTATTTAGCATTAAAACCAATATCCATTTCCTTTCCGCTATATTTAACAGCAATTGTCTCTGTAGCATCACCTAGAGATGGATGGTTTGATGAAATACGAAGAGAATCTTTTGTTAACGATAATCTTACGCCATTAGTTTTTTCATTAGCTAAAACTTTAATTCTCTTGATAGCAGTAATAAATAATTCTTTATCCACGTCAAGTGCATAAGCTGTTTTTGAAGGAATATTTGTTTGATAACGCGGGAAATCTCTTGCGATCAAACGAATTCCTAAGCAGTACTTGTCCTGAGCATTTACATAGAAAAATGACTCATCTACAGAAAATTGCAATTCTTCATTAGCAAAATTCTCAGCCAACTTCTTAAGCTCAACAACACCTTTTTTGGGAAGAATAATACCTTCCTCAAGAACACCACTGTCAGTATCAAATTCATTTGTTTCAAATAAAGCTAATCTATGACCATCTGTAGCAACAGAGTTAAGCTTTGATTTAACTTTTTGAAGAAATATTCCATTTAAAAATAATCTCGTTTCATCATTGGAAATGGCATGTGACGTTTTAGAAATTATTTTTTGGATTTGTTCACTTTTTAGTACAAACTTATTCCCAATATTTTCAAATGAAAGTGTGGGAAAGTCTTCTGTCGATGAAATCAAAAGTGAAAATTTTATTTGGCCCATACTTAATTTTAAAATATTCTGGTTTTCCACAATTTCTAAATCAAGTTGTTCATTGGGCATTTCACGAAGTATGTCAGACAAGCTTTTAGGGTTTATACAAAATGCACCCTCGGATTGAATGTCTGCAGGTATTTTTATTTTTGCTGAAACTTCTAGGTCTGTTCCGAAAAGAGTTAGAGTGTTATCTGAGCTGGCTTTGATCAGCGTGTAGGTTAGCACAGGTCTTGTTGTCTTTTTGTCGACAACAGAAACCATCCTGTTGACGGCATCTTTTAAGACATTGACTTGAACTCGTACCTTCATGAAACCTCTGTGTGCAAACTAGTGAAGATGTTTTATCGCTGTTGCACAAGTAAATCAAGTTTTATGCAGATGCTAAGAAATTCCTTTTTTTTATTAATATACTTAAATAAATAAATACTATTATAAATAGTGTGGAAAAGTGGAAAAATAGGCCTATTTCTTTAATCTTAATAAGTTGGGCCATTTTTTTATTCACACCCTCGGGGATAAGTTCTGGGGTAAACCAAAGTCAACTTCGTAGATTATTGAATTTATCCCCAAAAAAAACTTTATACACAATTTTATTCACATAGTTTTTCACAGTAAAAATGGGGGTAGCGTTAATTGGATGAATACGCTGAAAATCTCAATATTTATCCACTTTTTTTTCCACAAGTGGATAACTTTCTTCTAATCATTTCAAAATGTGGACAAATTCTAATGTGGATAATGGGGATAACTCTAACGCATCCTTGAGACCCTTCTGATATTAAGGTGTTAAAGCCTATGGCTAATCTTTTCTAGATGTGGAAAAGACCTTAGTAACTATGTGGAAAACTTATTTATCCCCAGGCTAAAAAAGTTATTCACCAAGGCCTTGTGGATAAAGTATTGGCTAGTCAAAATGTTATTAACAATTTGTGGAAGAAAAAGGTGAAAGGTGGGGATAACTCAGCTGCATAAAGCCGAAAAAATTAAAGCGAGTTTTCTATTTCGAGAATTGAAGAACAAAGACGCGCATCGGTCTTAAGTTGCTTTTTAATTTTTTCGACAGCATGCATCGCAGTTGTATGATCTCTTTTCCCATAGAAAGATCCAATTTCGCTATATGTTGATTGGACTACTTTATAGGAAAGATACATACCAATGTGTCTTGCGGTAGCAATATCTTTAGATCTTGATTTTGATTTAAGATCAGCTATAGGTATCTTAAAAAACGAAGATATGGCCTTAATAACAGATTCAAGATTGATGCATTTTGGATCGTAGAAATCATTTAACTTGAGTTGCTCTTTGGCAATTTCAGTATCGATATCTACTTGAAAAACCGAAGAGTAGGCAGCAAGTTTGATCAGTGACCCTTCAAGTTCTCTAATATTATTTTTTATTGCAGAAGCAACAAGGTTAATAACCTCATCGGGAATATAGATATCTTCCTTCAGTGCTTTTTGCTTTAAAATAGCGATTCTTGTTTCAAGATCTGGTGGTTGCATGTCTTGAACAAGTCCCCAGCTGAGTCTAGTTTTAATTCTCTCTTCTATACCGACAATTTCTTTTGGCTCTTTATCCGAAGTGAATATTAACTGTTTGCCTTTATTGTGAAGTTCATTAAATACATGGAAAAATTCATTTTGAGTTGATGGCTTGTCTTTTAATTCATGAACATCATCAACCATGAGAACATCAATGCTTTCTGAATATTTTTTACGGAAATCATTAATTTTCTTTTGCTGCATGGCTTCGATCATCTCAGTCATAAAATCTCTTGCAGTAGTAATGCAGATTTTTAGTTGGGGATGAAAGCGCTTAATGTTATTAGCAACAGAGTGGAGAAGGTGAGTCTTACCTAGCCCTGATCTTGAATATAAATATAAACATGGATAGGCTTTTCCAGGGTTTTTGGAAACGGCTACTGCTGTGGCATAGGCCATATTATTGGAAGGCCCAATAACAAAATTATCAAACGTTTTATTGGGGTCAATTAATTGTCCAAAATGAATATCTTTTAAATGAGCTAGAACTTTAGATTCAACTTTCTTTTGAAGATCATCAGCAGAAGGGTGAAGGTCTAGTCTAAATGTGTGATCTTTCACAGAATCAGATCTTTTGAGTGATTCACTCCTTATTTCATCAGCCAAACTCTTAGATTTGTTCAAATTGATTGAGTCTAATATATTGTTTTTATTAGAGCTGAGGCTCATTTTTGTAGGTATCACAACCTCTACCGAAACCTCATACTCTTCTCCAAGTACCTGTAATATAAGAGATTTAAGAATTGAAAGGTAGTGGTTTTCAATCATTGTTTTAATGAAGGGTGTAGTAACGGAAAATTCAATGTTGTTATCTTTTACAGCGCTGATGCAAAAGGTAGATTTGAAAAAAGTGTTGTATTTTTGAGGAGATATGGTCTTTTCGAGCTCTTCTGAAAAGAATTTATTGAGTTGCTCAAGGTCGTTACCCTCAAGGTCCTGATTTCCAGTGGTTGGACTGTTTGTTGAGTCATTTCCATGCTTTGGAAGCTCATTAAAGTCAGAATGTAAGCTGTTGAAATCATTTGTGTTGTTGGAGTTTTCAGGATCAAAAAAGGCATTAAAAGGGAATTCTTTTTCCATTAGCAGCTACCCCAAAGGTTATAATTTTTAGTCTCGAAGATTTGCGATTATGGATGAAAGCTGATTAGAAGTCTATCTTACAGTTTCTTACATCGCCATTAAATCGTGGTGCCAGTGCTAGCGGAGGTTATGCGTTAAATATCGCTACCGAAAATAGGTTGACGAGTTTTTTCTAAATAGGTAAAACGTAGCACTCTGCAATGTGTAAAAAATAATATCGAGGACTAGATAATGAGCAAGCGAACATGGCAACCTAAAAAATTGAAGCGACTTAGAGTCCACGGGTTCCTCAAAAGAATGTCTACTGCTGGCGGTAAAAATGTTATCAAAAATCGACGAGCTAAAGGTAGAAAAGAACTTACAGTTACAACAGGTACAAAATAGTTCTTCATCTTACCCAATTTCAAAAACATTTAGGCCTGAAAATCGTTTAAGGCTGAAAAATGATTTTTCTTATTTAAGAGAAGCGGCTAAACGTTTGTCTTCCGGTGTTCTAAATCTCTATTATAAAGATTCATTAGTACCTTCTAACGGCTCTAGAGTCGCTTTTTCTATTTCTAAAAAGGTTGGCAAGGCTAATGTGAGAAATAGAATCAAAAGAATTTTGAGAGAAAAATATAGAAATTCTGAATCTCTTAGGGATTTTCCAAATGATATGTTGTTTGTTGTTAATTGGAGAAAAACTAAAAAACTAAGCATGGAATCTCTGGAAGAGAGTATTCACGCGAGTTTTGAAAGAATTGAAAGAGATCTTAAGTGTTAAAGAAATTGGCCATACTTCTCATCAAGGTTTACCAAGTGAGCATTTCCCCCGTTTTGGGAAGCAACTGTCGATATACCCCAACATGTTCTCAATACTCAATAATGTGCTTTGAGAGTTTGCCTTTTTTTAAGGCAGTGTGGTATTCCTTCATGCGAATAATAAAGTGTGCTCCATATACTAAAGGTGGTTACGATCCCGTGCCTCCCAGCAACAAATAATTGAGGTTAATTTAATGAGCTCAGAACAAAAAAATCTATTCATGGCCATCGGCCTATCTGCGCTTATTCTTTTTGGATGGCAAACATTTTTAGCTCCAAAACTGCAGAATACAGCAACTAATTCTGAGACTACAGCCGAACAAGCAGCCGTAACAACAAAAGGCGGAGTGGCTGCAACAAAATCTGAAATCACGTCAAAGACGGGTACCACTCAAAGCTCAGCTACAACATCAAGTGCGGAAGCTGGAGCCGTTAATAAATTAGAAGAACAAGACTATGTTATTGAGCAAGGGAGTTTTAGATATGTGCTATCTAATTATCTCACTTTAAAGGATATAACGACTGATAAAGCAGTCTACACACTCAAGAACACCATTGGTGAAGATGCCCAAATTCAATTAGAGCTTCTTACTACAAATGGTTTTTCTTCTCTTCCATTTAATGTTTCTCAGCCTTCACAGAATAGACTTGAAGGGGTTAACCCTCAATTTGGATTTAAATTTGTAGCAGTCATTGGTGAAGATGGAAGATTAAATTTAAATGTTAACAACGGAAATATCTTTAAGCTTAGATATAAGATTAATTCTAAAGAAGAAGAAGCCTCCGGTAGAAAGTTTAGAGAGCTTCTCGTGAATTTTCCCGACGATGTTGAGAGAGCAACTGTAGGAGAAGATGAAAATGGTGAAGGGTCAATTTCATGGTTTGGAATGGATTTTAATCATCACCTTTTTGCAATAAGTTTTGATCAATCTAGATTGGGTGCTTTTAAGACACTAGAAGATGGAAATATTTATATTACATTAAAGGAAGCTTCAAATAGCTTTTCTTCAGATACTTTGTTCACGAAGAAAAATTACGACGATCTACTGGGCTACGGAAATAACCTTCATCTGGCGGTTGACTTCGGTATTCTGGGACTTATTTCAGTTCCTATTTTGAGAGGATTACAGTTTACCTATAAAATGATTCCCAATTACGGCATTGCCATCATTATTTTAACTTTTTTAATGAGACTCGTGACATTCCCACTTCAGTACAAATCATTTGCTAGTATGAAAAAAATGCAAAATTTGACTCCACAAATTCAAAAAATCAAAGAGAAATATAAAGATGATCAGCCGAAGATGCAGCAAGAGTCGATGGCCTTATTTAAAAAGGCGGGGGTGAACCCTCTGGGTGGATGTCTGCCTATGATTCTTCAAATGCCAATCTTCTTTGCTTTTTACAAGGTATTGTACGAAGCCGTAGAGTTAGTTGGAGCTCCATTTTACTTTTGGATTACTGATTTAAGTATTAAGGATCAATACTATGTGCTTCCCGTTCTTGTAGGGGCCGTCATGCTTGTGAATCAAAAACTGACTCCAAGCCCATCAGCAGATCCTGTTCAGCAAAAAGTCATGATGGTAATGCCTATTGTTTTTGGCTTCATCATGAAAGATCTTCCTGCTGGATTAAATCTTTATATTTTTGTTTCAATGCTAATGGGTATTGTTCAACAACTTCTTGTGTACAAGAAAATTGATGCAGCAAAAGCTTAGAGATGGAATTTTTATTTGATGATGGACCAATTATTGCTTGTAGTACGGGGCAATATTCCAATGCGGCCATTTCCTTAATTAGAATTAGCGGTTTTGAAGAGTTGTCTTGCTTCAATAATTGCTTTGGAAGCGAAAGCTTTAAACCAACTCCCAAAATGGCAGAATTTAAAAAACTTTACAACCTTAAGGGGAGTGTTCTCGACGAAGTCGTGGTGAACTTTTTTAAGGCTCCCCATTCTTATACAGGTGAAAATATTTTAGAGATAGGTGTTCATGGAAACCTATTAAACGTTCAAAGAATTATTGATTTTTTTGAGCAAAATTTAAATTTTAGAGTCGCCTGTCCTGGTGAATTTACTTACCGAGCTTTGAAAAATAAGAAAATGACTCTCACGCAAGTAGAAGGTCTAGACCTTTTATTAAATGCTCAAAGCAACTTCGCACTTGATCAAGGTCAATCAATTCTAAGTGGATCACTAAACTCTGAACTATCATCACTTCATCACAACTACTTAAAGCTTAGGGCAGCGCTTGAGCTTTCGATTGATTTTTCTGAGGATGTGGGTGAGGAAGCAGTGTCGAAAGAGATCGCAAACTGGTCTGCTAGTCTTAATAAATTACTTTCGGGGCTGAAATCGAGGGTAAGCTCACCCATAAAAAATATTTTGTCTCCCCAAATTGCTCTTGTAGGTCCTGTTAATGCAGGCAAAAGCTCGCTTTTTAACAATTTTCTTAATACCAACCGCTCAATTGTGTCTTCTGAGAAAGGGACCACCAGGGATTTTATTTCTGAGTATATAAATTTTGACGGAACGCACTATAAAATAGTGGATACAGCAGGCCTAAGGCACGGTGAAAGTGATATTGAGCGTGAGGGGATAAAAAGATCTCTAGAAGTTTTAAAGGATAGTTTTTACAAAATTTTTGTAGTGAACCCCTGTGACTACCTCGGTCAAAAATTTGATCAACTCAAAGGTGAAGAATTTGACTTGGTAGTTGTTACGCACAGTGATGTAAAAAATGGGGAGTGTCCCAATTTTGAATTTCCTTTCAAGGCAGAGACAACAGTTCAATTTTCAAATACCAGTGAAGCCAATTCAGAGATGAGTGTAGATCAAATTATGCAGCTTGTTAGTGATAAGTTTAAAAGACTATCTGAGTCAAAACCAATTCTTATTGAAAGACAAAGAAGTCTTATTTCTAGGGCCCATAAATTGTCTGAAGAATTTCTTGTTTCCGCGAAGAGCCAAAATGATGTGGCCATTTTAAGCTCCCAATTATATGTCTTGGGCAGTGTTATTGAAGAGTTGGTAGGGGTTGTACGTCCAGACGATGTGTTGGGCTCAATTTTTAGCAATTTTTGCATTGGAAAATAACACTTTTTTGGTCCTATAGAACCAAAAGCTAAAAATGGTCCTATAGAACCACCCTTATTTTTGTCGGTCCTATAGAACCAAAGCTGAAAAGCGGTCCTATAGAACCATGGTTAATTTTGTTGGTCCTATGGAACCACAAATGATCAAGACAAGGTTGTACATTGGGATTCACTGATTTCGACATTGTAGTTATTGGGGGTGGGCACGCTGGAATTGAGGCGTGTTTTATGGCCCAGCAGTTTGGCCTAAAGGTCGGCTTATTTAGCATGAAAGGCATCAAACTTGGCTCAGCTCCATGCAACCCGGCCATCGGCGGTGTTGGTAAGGCCCAGGTGGTTAGAGAAATCGATGCGCTTGGTGGATTGATGGGAATGCTTGCTGATAAAGCTGCCATTCAATATAGAGTTCTTAATGAATCAAAGGGTCATGCAGTCATGTCTACTAGGGTTCAGATAGATAAGGACAAATATGCAGATTTAGTTGAAGAAAAAATAGCCTCGTTACCCAATGTGCAGGTCCTTAGAGGCAAAGTTACAAATATTTCTACAATTGATGATCATTTTAAAATTTCAACACAAGATTTGGGGAGTTTTACTTCAAAAAAAGTGGTTGTAACTGCAGGAACTTTTCTGGGTGCTAAAACTCATGTGGGCCCTGATCAGAAGGTTGGGGGAAGGTTAGCCTGTGATAGTGCTCCTGTGCTTGAAAGCCTTTTAACGGACGTTATTTCACTTAAGAAAAGGTTTAAGACAGGCACACCCCCTAGGGTAAATCGCAGTAGTATAAACTTTGAGAAAATGATCGAGCAGCCTTCTTGTGCTGAGGCCAGAAACTTTCATTTTGGTAATGAGACCCATGAGCGGCATATGGCGCAGGTTAGTTGTTTTTTAACAAAGACTAGCGAGGCGACCCTAGAAATAATTCGTGCAAATAAGGATCGCTCACCAATTTTTAATGGGCAAATTGATGGAGTGGGGCCTAGGTATTGTCCCAGCATTGAAGATAAGGCATTTCGTTATCCAGACAGGAATGTTCACCATGTCTTTGTTGAACCAGAAGGGCTTGAATTAGACACTTTTTATCCCAATGGTATTTCTACATCTCTACCTATAGATGTTCAGATCGATTTTTTAAGGACAATTGAAGGCTTTGAAAATGTAGAAGTTGCAGTTCCCGGTTACGCTGTAGAATACGATGTTGTCGATACAACGAAGCTTTCGAGCTGCTTAGAATATATAGAAATTCCGGGTTTGTACTTTGCCGGACAGATTAATGGGACCTCTGGATACGAAGAAGCCGCGGGGCAGGGTTTGGTTGCTGGAGCAAATGCAGCTTGCTCACTGACGGGGAAACCGCCTTTGATTCTCAAGAGAGAAGAAAGTTATATTGGTGTGATGGTAGAGGATTTGGTTTCAAACTTACGAGATGAACCCTACAGATTGTTTACTGCCAGATCAGAAAACAGACTTTTTATTCGTGAAGATAATGTGATTTTTCGAATGGCCCCTTATAGAAAGGCTTTCGAGCTGCAGAAAAAAATAGATGAGTACATAGATAATTTTTCGATAGAGCACCAGCTCCTAAATAAACTTTGTGAAATGAAGCGCTATTTGCCCGATGAAGAAACTCGGAGATACTTTTCTGAGAGTAATTACGGAAGTATTAAGCAAAGCATGAGCTTATCTGAGCTCTTAAAGAGACATAGCAAAAGCCCATACAGTGTTCTAGCTAAAGAGTTGGTAGAGGCTGGAGTTTGTTTTGACGACAAGGTTGTATATTGTGTTGCCATTTCAAAAGTGTACGAAGGCTATATTCAACGCTCAGACCAGCAACTAAAGAAGTCAGCTAGGCTTGATAGAATGAAAATAGACTGGGAAAAAATAGTAGAATCGAGCAATATTTCCAATGAGTGTAGACAGAGAGTTATGGCCATTAAGCCTGAAAACTTTGGTCAGCTTAGAAGAATGAATGGCATAAGGCCTGCTTCATTGGCGGTGGTAGCAAGTGGACTTGAATGAACTCAGAAATTTTGGTGATAAACTTCTTGATCTCCTGACGGGTCCATATGCAGGGATTAATCTAACAAGAATTTTAGATCCTGATGAATTTTTCAATAAACAAATTTTAGATTCAGTTAAACCTCTGGTTGAGAGCGAATTATTTCAAAATGTTCTACGTGGAACAAATACAGTGGTTGATGTTGGATTCGGAGGGGGATTTCCATTACTTCCTCTTGCCTATTTGTATCCGGAAGTAAATTTCATTGGTTTTGAAGCGAGAAATAAAAAAGTTAAAACAGTCTCACAGATTGCAGGGGAATTAGGTTTAAAAAATGTATTTTTACACCATCAACGCCTAGAAGAAGTGAAATTTGATATGCCCGCCATAGTAACGTTAAAAGCAGTCGGAAAAGTTGGCGATTTTCTTCCCAAAATAAGCACGACCAAAGATTTAACCGTATTTTTTTTCAAGGGTCCTAATTTCCTAGAACAAGAAAAGGAAGGGCTTTCAATCATTGAAAGTAAATGGAAGCTAATTGAAGAGTCATGCGTTGATATTCCAGGCACAGAAAAAAGACTATTACTTGCTTTTAAGCCAAAAAATGTTCCATGTGGAACATTTGGTAAAAATCTGAAGAAATTATCTCAATTTGTTCCACGTAGAACATAAATAACCCTTGATAAGAGACATTCACCCTTGTAACTTTATTAGTGACACAAATAATATATGGAGTGTACATGGCAAAAGTAATTGCAGTTGCAAATCAAAAAGGCGGAGTTGGTAAAACGACGACTTCAATAAATCTAGGAGCTTGCTTAGCGGTTGCTGAGAAGAAAACCCTTCTAATTGATTTGGACCCCCAGGGAAATGCAAGCGTAGGAATAGGGCTAGAGAAAGAAAATTTTCTGAATGCTAATATTTACCACGCTTTGATTGGCCAAAAACAGTTGCGGGACGTTGTCTATGATACCGAACTCCCCTATTTGAAAATTTGTCCCTCCGATAACAATCTTGCAGGTGCAGAAATTGAACTTGTGGGAGCTCTGGCCAGAGAATCAAAACTCAAAACAGCCATTGCAGGTCTTCGGGAAGAATATGATTATATTATAATAGACTGCCCACCTTCGATGGGGCTTCTTACTGTAAATGCGCTCAATAGTGCTGACAGTTACCTAATACCAATGCAAACAGAATACTTTTCAATGGAAGGACTCACACAACTTCTTGCTAACGTAAGACTCATAAAAAGTTCGTTGAATCCTGAAATTGAGCTAGAGGGTGTTCTTTTGACTATGTATGACGGCAGGTCAAACTTGCACAAGCAAGTGGCTGGAGAGATTAGAAAGCACTTTCAAGAGAAAGTATTTCAGTCCGTTATTCCTCGAAATGTAAAGCTTTCCGAGAGCCCAAGCTTCGGTAAGCCAATAATATTATATGATATTGAATCGAAAGGTAGCGAGGCTTACTTTTCAGTGGCAAAAGAAATTTTGGTAAACGAGAGAGCGAGAAGTCAAATGGCTGCGCCGCCCCCTCCCCCAGCAGATTCACAAAATCAACCCCAATTGTAGGTGAGTAGTCATGGCACAAAAACAAGCTAAGAGTAGATTAGGAAAAGGTATCGCTTCACTTATTCAATCGACTTCGTCTGAATCTTTAAAAGGCAAGATGGATATCGATAAAATACTTCCTCCAGTGAATGTTCCTCAGAGAGCTCCCGTTATAGAGCATGGGCCATTAATGGTGGCCGTGAGTGATATTAAAGTTAACGAGCTGCAACCTCGAAAAATTTTTAAAGAAAGAGAATTAGACGAGCTAGCTAGATCCATAAAAGAGAACGGTATAATACAACCTCTAGTTGTTAAGAAAATAGACGTAGGCTTTGAGCTGATTGCAGGCGAAAGAAGGCTTAGGGCTTCCAGGAGAGCCGGATTAGAGCAAGTTCCAGTCATACTTAAGAATGTGACCGACAAAGAAAAGCTTGTTCTTGCGATTATTGAAAATGTCCAACGATCAGATCTTAATTGTGTTGAAGAAGCGCTGGCTTATTACCAATTAATGGAAGAGTTTAGGCTGACTCAAGAAGAAGTCGCTAAAAAAATAGGTAAAGAAAGATCCACAATTGCTAACTTTCTAAGAATTTTAAAACTTCCTAGAGCGGTGGTTGAGCTTTTACAAAAAGAAGAACTAAGCTTTGGACATGGCAAGGTACTAGCAGCAGTAAAAGAGCCTGAAAGGGCCAGTAGACTTGCTTCTGAGACTGCTTCAGAGGGCTACTCCGTAAGAGAGCTTGAGGCATTAATCAAAAAAAGGGCAAAGCCAGTAAGCGAAAAAAGTAATCCATTTTTTGATGAAAGGCTTGATAGTTTCAAAGGTCAGCTTGAGAAAAAAACAGGTTTTCATTTTGATCTAAATTCTAAGAAAAATGGAAAGGGCCACATCACTATTAAGTATAATGATGAAGCTGAATTCAATGATATTTACGAATATTTAATGTCCAATAGGTAGCCGTGAGTAATTCAAATGAAATTTCTGCAGTAATTGAAAAGGGTTGTAAGTTTGAAGGCAACCTGTCCTTCAATGGTGTTGCAAGAGTTGCTGGCATTATCAATGGATCGATTTTTTCTAACGACACATTGATAATTTCAGAGGGTGCTGTAATTAACGCAGACATCAATGCCAATGTAATTCTCATTTCCGGTTCAGTTAAAGGCAATATCAAAGCCAGCTCACGTGTAGAGATAAAAAAACCCGCAAGATTTGAAGGGACCATCATCTCCCCTTCTCTAATTGTTGAGGAAGGCGTTATTTTTCACGGCACTACAAAAATGCGGGATAAATCTTCATAACTGCGGTCCTATAGGACCAAAAAACGACACTGTTCACCGCCTTGCGGAACAGCTTATATTTTCATCCTTTTGCCCACCTTGCATTGACACATTAACCTTCTAATTTTATTTAAGAATGCTTAAAAGAAAACTATTAAAGAACAAATCACGGAAATCCTAGATGGAACTTTTTAACTCAATATGTAAAGCACTCAATGTGGACGAAACTTTTTTTGTCCAGTTTGGTTTTGTAGTCGGAACTTGGATCGTCTTGAAATTTTTATTCCTCGATAAATTAAAGTCCGTATTAATGACTAGAGAAGAGAAAACAACTTCACTTGAAAAGAGTGCAGAGGGAACTTTTGAAAAAGTTACTGTGCTTTCTAATAAGTATAATCAAAAAATTGAAGATGCTTTTTCCAAGGCCCAAGATAATCTCTTACAGAAAAAAGATATAGTTGTAAAAAGAGAAGACTCTAAATTTAAAGAAGCAGAAGAAGAAGCTACAAAGTTGGGTGAAAGAGAAGTTGAAACTTTTCAAGTAGAACTACAGAAAAAAGAAAAAGATGTGTTGTCACAAGTGGACAACCTTGCATCTGGTTTAGTGAGTAAATTAACAAGGTAGATTTGATGAATAAAACTTGGTTTGTATTACTAACAGCCCTACTCCCCTCTCTCGTATTGGCAGGTGGACAAGGCGGTGAGCACGAGGCTTCAACCTGGTCTAGTTTAATGTTTCCTGCTTTTAATGCAGCACTGTTTTTTTCCTTTCTTGTTTATAAGCTCAAGACGCCAGTAAGAAATCATTTTATTGAAAAAGCTAAGTCTGTTTCAGAAACTTTTGATCGCGCTCAAGTGAAATCAAAAGAAGCTCAAGTAAAGTATGAAGCGCTTGAAGAAAAACTCAGAAATGTATCAAAAGAAGCTGAAAAAATAATGAGTGACTCCAATGCCCAGGCCAACGAATTTGAAAATAAATATATGGGCGAAGTAAATGGTAGAATAGAAAAGAGTAAGCAAGATTCAATTCAAAGATCTCTCGCTGAAAAAAATAGCCTTGTAAATCAACTCAATAAAAAAACTGCAGAGGCCGTGGTATCGAAAACAAAAATGCTTATTGGAGATGACCACCAAACAAAATCATTGGTCACCAAAAAGCTACTTGAAGGTGTTAGATAATGAAAGAGCAGATAATTGCTAAGGCTTATGCAAAATCACTTATTGAGCTTGGAGATAAAGTCTCTGTTGATATTGCAACACAGCTTACAGAGTTTAATCAAATAATTAATGAGAGCAATAATTTAGAAAATGTTTTGTTTTTAGATTTATTCACTCAAGATGAGAAAAAAGCTGTCCTGAGTGATATTTTCGGAAAGCTAAGCTTCGATAAAATGATACAGAACTTTGTCTTTTTCCTGATCGAAGAAAAAAGAGTTGGAATTTTCCCCCTGATATATAAAGAGTTAATTGTGATTGATGATCACAGAAGAGGTTTTCTCAAGGGTTATATTGAAGGGACAGATGATTCAATCAATGAAGAAGCGAAAATGAAGCTTCTTACCTATCTTGAAAAAAAAATCGGTAAAAAATTGGAACTAGAGTATCAAAAAAGCCCAAGAGTCACAGCTGGATATAGAGTAACAGTTGAAGACTTACAGCTTGATGCTTCAGTAGATAATCAATTAGAAAGTTTAAAGCACTCTATCATTGGAGAATAATTACTATGAGTACTAGTATGAGACCTGAGGAAATTACGTCGATTATTAAAGACAGAATTGAGAATTTTGAAACTCGCCTTAAAGTAGACGAAGTTGGTTCTGTTATTACTGTCGGTGATGGTGTTGCCAGGGTATTTGGTTTAAAAAATGTGATGGCCGGAGAACTAGTTGAATTTGAGACTGGTACTAAGGGAATGGTTCTGAACCTTGAGACAAATAATGTGGGTGTCGCAATTTTTGGTGACGATCCTAAAATTACAGAGGGTTCAAGCTGTAAAAGAACTGAGCAAATTGTTGAAGTTCCAGTTGGTGATGCTCTACTTGGTAGAGTTGTTAACGCCATTGGCGAAGCAATTGATGGTCAGGGTGGGATTGCAACTAACGAAACTCGGAAAGTTGAAATCAAGGCTCCTGGTATTCTTGCTAGAAAGTCAGTTCACGAGCCACTTCAAACAGGTATTAAAGCAATTGATGCCATGATTCCAATTGGTAGAGGCCAAAGAGAGCTTATTATTGGAGACAGAAAGACCGGGAAAACTGCGGTTGCTGTGGATACAATTATTAATCAAAAAGGCAAAGATGTTGTTTGCATCTATGTGGCCATTGGCCAAAAGCAATCTACTATTGCTCAGCTATATCAAAAGCTAAAAGAAGCTGGCGCTCTTGATTACACAATCATTGTATCTGCTACAGCATCTCAAGCAGCCCCTCTACAATTTTTAGCTCCTTATACAGGTTGTACAATGGGCGAATACTATAGAGATAGTGGAAAGCATGCTTTGGTTGTGTATGATGATTTGACTAAACAAGCTCAGGCTTACAGACAATTATCATTACTTCTAAGAAGACCTCCAGGAAGAGAAGCATTTCCAGGTGATGTTTTTTATCTTCACTCAAGACTACTCGAAAGAGCTGCTAAAATGTCTGAAGCAGAAGGTTCAGGCTCATTAACAGCACTTCCAGTTATTGAAACTCAAGAAGGTGATGTTTCGGCTTATATCCCTACAAATGTTATTTCAATTACAGATGGGCAAATATATTTAGAAACAGATCTTTTTAACTCTGGTGTTAGACCCGCTGTGAATGTTGGTCTTTCAGTTTCTAGGGTTGGTGGTTCTGCTCAAATTAAGGCCATGAAAAAAGTTGCGGGAACGCTTCGACTTGATCTTGCTCAATATCGTGAACTTGCAGCTTTTGCTCAGTTCGGATCAGACCTTGATGAAGCAACTCAAAGACAGCTTGCAAGAGGTGAAAGACTTGTTGAGCTCCTTAAGCAAGGCCAATATGTTCCTGTAGATGTTATTGATCAAACTCTCGCAATCTACGCAGCTACAAATGGCTACTTTGATAAAATTCCAACTGATAAAGTTGGAAATGCTGAGAAAGATCTTTTGGACTATATGGGCTCGCGTCATGCAGACATTGTTTCTGATATCCGAGAGAAAAAAGAAGTAACCAAAGACACAGCTACAAAACTTAATGAAGCACTTAAAAGTTTCGTTGAAACAAATAAGTATTAGGTGAGACATGGCCAATATTAAAGATTTAAAAGTAAAAATTAAATCAACTAAGAACACGCTGAAAATTACAATGGCGATGAAATTAGTTTCGGCCGCTAAACTTGCAAGAGCGCAACAAGCAATTACAGCGACTAGACCTTATGCAAGTGAGTTGGGAACGACGATTAAGACGATCTCTGCACTTGTTAAAGATTACAGTCATGAGTTTCTTGTTGAAAAACCCGAGAATAAACAAGCCATTTGTCTTGTTATTTCTTCAGACAAAGGTCTATGTGGTGCTTATAACTCAAGCTTAGCGAAGGCCGTTAAAAAATTTATAGCTGAGAATGAAGATCTAGACTTGAAATTTGTCTATATTGGGAAAAAAGTAAAAGGTATGATTTCGAAAGAAGTAAATTCTGGAGAAACTTTTACATTTCCAGGTCTTGAGCCAACTATTGATGATATGAGAAAGGTTGCTGATACATTGTCACGGCAATTTGCTGTGGGTGAAGTGGGCAAAGTTTTTGTTGCCTATAATAATTTTAAGTCGGCAATGTCTTTTGATTCACTGGTTACACAAACTCTTCCAATGTCACTTCCAGAAGAAGAAAAAGAAAAACTACAAGCAGACTACCCTTTTGATTTTAAATACGACCCTTCCTCTGAAGATATTTTGGATACTATAATTCCTGAGGCTTACCTCACGACTTTATATACCTGCGTTTTAGATGCTCAAGCATCTGAGCATGGATCCAGAATGAGCTCAATGGAAAGTGCCTCGCAAAATTGTAAAGAAATGGTTCAAAAATTAACACTAAAAGCAAATAAATTGAGACAAGCAGCGATTACAACTGAATTAATTGAAGTTGTATCTGGTGCTGAGTCTTTGAATGGTTAAGGAGTATATAGATGTCACTATCCAGTGGAGTTGTTAAACAGGTTATGGGCCCAGTTCTCGACATTGAGTTTCCAGGCGGATCATTACCTGCAATTTATAATGCCCTCACATTATCCAATCCTAGTATTTCGGATAAGTCAGAGAATCTCGTGGTCGAGGTTGCATCTCACCTAGGCGACAATATGGTTAGATGTATTGCGATGGATTCAACTGAAGGTTTAAAAAGAGGTCAGCCAGTATCTGATACAGGCAGACCGATTCAAACACCTGTTGGTAATGGTTGTTTAGGACGAATTATCAACGTAATTGGTGAGCCAGTTGATGATGAAGGTCCAATTGAGTATAAAAAAACTTATGATATTCACAGATCAGCCCCTCCTTTTGCAGACCAGTCTACAAAGCTAGAGCCTTTTTATACAGGCATTAAGGTTATTGACCTACTTGCTCCCTATTTAAAAGGTGGAAAGATTGGTCTATTTGGTGGAGCCGGTGTTGGTAAGACAGTTTTAATTATGGAGCTTATTAACAATATTGCCACTCAACACGGTGGCTTCTCAGTCTTTGCCGGTGTTGGTGAAAGAACTAGGGAAGGTAACGATCTTTACTGGGAAATGAAAGAGTCAGGAGTTATTGATAAGACTGCTCTTGTTTACGGGCAAATGAATGAGCCTCCAGGTGCAAGAGCTAGAGTTGCACTAACGGGTCTTTCTGTTGCTGAATACTTTAGAGATGAAGAGAATCAAGATGTTCTGTTTTTCGTAGATAATATTTTTAGATTTACTCAAGCTGGTTCAGAAGTGTCTGCACTTCTCGGGCGTATTCCTTCAGCGGTTGGCTATCAGCCTACTCTAGGAACTGAAATGGGTAACCTTCAAGAAAGAATTACTTCTACAAAAAATGGTTCGATTACTTCAATTCAAGCCGTTTATGTTCCTGCTGATGATTATACCGATCCAGCACCTGCTACAACCTTTGCTCACTTGGATGCGACTACAGAACTTTCGAGACCAATTGCAGAGCTTGGAATTTATCCTGCAGTTGATCCCCTCACCTCTTCTTCTACTGCTCTATCTCCTGCTATTGTTGGTGATGAGCACTACAACACTGCCAGAGGTGTTCAGGCGATTCTTCAAAGATATAAAGAATTACAAGATATTATTGCCATCCTTGGTATGGATGAACTTTCTGAAGAAGATAGATTGATTGTTGCAAGAGCAAGAAAAGTTCAAAAATTTCTTTCTCAACCATTCTTTGTTGCAGAACAATTTACAGGTACTTCAGGACAGTTTGTTGATATTAAAGAAACAGTTGCTTCATTTAAGGCAATCCTTGATGGTGAAGTTGATGATCTTCCAGAGCAAGCATTTTATCTTGTTGGTGGATTAGATATGGTTAGAGAAAGGGCCAAAGAGCTTCAGGCTTAGGAGAAATTATGAGTTTTGTTGTTGATATATTAACGCCCTCTAAAGTTATTGCTCAAAATTTGAATGCAGCGGAACTACTTGTTCCAACTGTTCGCGGGCAAATAAATATTTTAGAGGATCATACTCATATTGTTTCAAAGTTAGATACAGGGGTTTTAACCCTTGTAAGTAATGGCGTTCAAGATAACTACTTAATCACTACCGGAATTTGTAAGGTGCTCAAAGACAAGATTGTAATACTTGCAAATGTCTGCGAACACTCTAAAGAAATTGATCGTGAACGTGCCCAAGCAGCACTTGATCAAGCTGAAGGTAAACTTTCTGGGGATGAGACACTCTCTGAGGAAGAAGTGATTAAGTATCGTAGAAAAAGAGACCGTGCCTATGTAAGACTAAAACTTTCGGTTCTCGGAAAATAAATTTTTAGATACTCACCTATTGAATAATCAAAAAGCCCTCTGAAAATGAGGGTTTTTTTGTAACTACTCATTTGATTAATCAAAGTTTTCACCAATTAATTTAAGGTTTTCAACAAAAGTTGACGTTGTTTTAAACAAGTTAACAATTTTCAAACAATGGTCCACATCTTTTGACAGACAAATCTTTTTTTCCGCTTGGTAGATAAGCATTTATTAATTAAAATAGTAGGTAGGTTAACCTTTTGAAAAGATTTATGCGACTTAAGAACTTAAACTTTCCCATTCAAACCCTCCTCTCAGTGCTTGTTTCAGCACCTTTGGTGGTAGTTGCAAATATCTATTTAAGCTTTGCTACATTTACAAATTTAGACTTTTCAATTGTTACTGCTCACATAAATTCGGCAAAAAGTTTCACATCAGCTGTTCATTTAGGTAATCGCAATGAAATTTCTGAAGACCTTGAAGTTGTTTTTAATAAAATAGAGAGGACTACTGCTCTTCGAGTTTTGGTTTCAACTTCTAAGCCAAAAATTACCAAGGCCTTAGTATCTAGAGTTCAGGTTCAGAAAATTATTCTTGCTGACAGTAACACTGACTATTCAATTGATAATAGTGAGCTGGTTCATTTAGGCGCCATCAAAATTGATCATGAGTTAAAGGTTGAAAGTTGGATGGCACATCTCGAGAGCTTCAAATATCAGGGAATGGATATCCAGGGATATCTGGCCCATGAAAATAAAAATGAAGATATAAGAGAGAATGCCAGGCTGAAGTACGAAATAAAAGATGCAGCCCTAGTAGCCGCAAACTTAGTCAATATGAAGATACCCGCTGCTGGAATGGCTAACTTGTCACCCAGGGTAATAGAAAGTGAAGCCTTAAGTTCCGTAGAGAGCGAGCCACTGAATACCCCCCTTGATTTAAAACTTCTTGAAATTGAAAAACCTAAGGCCAATAAAAACCCACCTACTCCGCATAAGGAAATCGATCTCATCAGTTTGAATAACCAGGTTATTGACGAGTTAAATGGGGATGAGACAATCCAAAAGAAAGCACCAATATTAGAGATAGATATTGTTGGGGGTAAAAAAGTTCCCGCCAGAAAGGCTGACTATTCAAATGGATACTCAAAAAAGATTTCAAATAGTGTAAGTAAGGCTATTGCTAGAGAGACTAATCGTTTTGCTGGATTCAAGTTTTCCAAGGCTAAGGGTTCAAAGAAAAAAGCCAAGAAGAAATTGGCTAGTCAAGTTGTGAATACCCAAGCCATACCTAGGCAATCAGTTATTGATGATGTTACTTCAACAAGTAGTGGCCTAGTTCGAAATGGTATTAACTCCACATTAAATATAAAGGTGATTTCAGCCAAGCTGGGTATTGGTTTTGGGGATTATCTTAAGAACTTTGATCTAAGGCCCCATCATTCGTCAGATGACTTTCTAACAGACTATGGTGAAGGGAATATTGCATTTACTTCAAATCTTAATAATGACGTGGCCGTTATGCCAGTTTCTATACTTAAAAAAGGTAGAGTTCCTACTAATATAGATCTATTTTTTGGTAAATCAGATGATGAAATAATCATCCCTTTAATTGATACCAATTCACTTAATGAATTCTTTGAGATCAAAGGGTTAAGTGGGATTGGTGGAAATCTGTTGATCGATCTCGATAAAGATACGGAAGAAGTTGAAGTTGAAAATCACTCAAAATATGAGGCGAAAATTTATCTTGATGACAATTTTAAAGAAGTTAGTGAATCGAGAGATTACAGCTTCGTTTTAATTACTGGAATTGCTCCAGGAAATAGCTTACTGAGTTATAGATATAAAGGTGATCGTTTCGCCAGGAAAATTATCAATATCAAAGAAGGTGAAACCCTTTACGAGATAAATGGATATATTGCCGAAGATAGCCAAATTGTGGAAGTTTTTGAATCGAATCTAATGGGCAAGAAAACGATTCCTCTTAAAGTCAGTGAGTCCGAAATCAAATTCTTCAACTCTGATTCTGAAATAATTAATAGAGGAAGAAATAGAATTGAAATTATGGAGCTAGATACTCCAATCGGTTCTAGAAAATATATTGAGTTTAATCATCTAGGAAATGAAATTTTTCTTGGAACTTGGAACAAGAAAAAAGTTGAGCTTCCAAGTAGAGACTATATCGAAGAAATGCTTCGAGTCTTTAAATTCACAGACCTTACTAGAAAATGTTTAGTTCAGATCAACGCAAGCAAGGGAATCGAATCTGTTAATATCGAAGGTAGCGCTTCAAATGGATTCTTGAACCTTGAAAAGCTTTATCTTGATAAGGACGGAACTTTTGGTGATGAACCTACAGAGTTAACAGAAAAAATCTTCATTGCTGGCCTTAAGCAAGGTAGCATTTCCATGAAAATTAAATATCTTGATACTTCAGTAGACTACTTACAGTCATTTTGCTCTGACGAAACCTATCTCATCGAACAACTCTGATTTGAAATGAATTTTTTCCAATGCCTAGGAAAGTGTCTGGCGATTTTTCTAAAACTTACGTTGTAATACCTTTTGGAGTCTAGTGGGACATCAGAGACGAGAAGAGAGCCTCTCTTGAAAGGAATTTTTATATTTCTAATATGATTATTAATTTGGAAAATATCTTTTGAATTAGCTTTAACGGCATTAAAGAGTTTTTTTGGATAGTAGCCACATAGTGAGATGTAAAACCCCAAATCTTTCGTGTTAAAACTGGGTTGGTCCTCTATGTCAGAGACGCCCTCGAGAGGAAAGATGATGTCCTTGTATGCTAGGACATGTGCAAGGGCCAGAAACTCAGCGAAAAAGTTTTTGCTGGCAAATCCTAGGTGTGGGTGTTTATATCCCTCAAACACATCTTTTAGTTTCATTTTTTTAAGCTTCAGTTTTCTTTTTGCCCGAAGTAGATGCTTGGTTCCAGAATTATATGCAGTAATGGCAAGATCCCAGCTCTTAAGAATACGGTGATTTTGTTTTAAAAGGTGCATGGCCCCAACTGTTGCAAAAAATACATTCCTTCTAAAATCTAATACCTTTTTTTCTTTAGGAAACAGTCTTCGCCCAATAATTGGCATGATTTGCCAGATTCCGGAAGCCCCAACTTTGGATACAGCTTTGGTATTGAAACTTGATTCTAAAAAAGGGATGGCCAGTAAATCCCTTGGAATTCTAAATTGCCCGGCCAATTTGAGCATATAGTCTCTATAGGGGAGAGAGTTAATAACTCCTTGGAAAATTTGCTCTCTTTGCCCCGTTTGAGCTCTCAAATTACCAATGAGTTTGTTAAAAAACTTGTAGCGGGCTGATTTTTTTCTTGGAATGGAAAGATTACTGGCTTGAATTAACCACTTTAGCTGCTTTGTGGATGGGTTATTTAATTTTTTTCGATCCCTCAGGTTTTCCAGATTTTTAATGATCTTTCTTTTTTTAATTCGATTGTGCCTGTTTTGAATTTTTCTTCTCACAAAAGAATTAAGAGGAGCATAACTTAAGTCTGAATAGTCTATAACTTCATACACAAGGCCCAGGTTGTTTTTGTCATGGAAAACAACGTGGCGAGTAGTGTATTGAGTGTAAATCGAAAACCAGAAGCGAGTTGGGATATACCAATAAGGATCAACTTTTAAATCCTTATGAACAATATTGAGTGGATCAGAAAGAATCTTATCCACAACGGGAATTGTTAAAAAAGAATGCTTAGGCTTGAACTCTGGAGAAATCGTATTTTCCTTAATGATTTCTTCTATTTGGGAAAAATCATTATTGAGTGATCGATGGACATCAAATCCATGGGCGAGCAGTGGACACAATAGGAGGGTTAGATATTTTACTAGTCCCATTTATAATTTTTTAAACTATGAAAAGTTCGCTTGTAACCAGTTCGAACAATTTGTGAGAGAAGCTTTGGATTAAGTGAAAATGAGTTCCCAAAGAAAAGTTGATAGTTTGTGTGAGAAGGGAAAATATCAATGTACTTAACGTTGGCATTATAATTTAATTTTCTCTCAAGAATGGTGAGAATGTCCTTTCTATTCTTATCATTAAACTTCTCTGAAATCATATAAGTACTAACACTATCAACAATATCCTTTGAGGTGGCTTCCCTTGCCCTTGAAGCGACAATCTTTTTTTGTATCATCAGATAAATGGCCTGTAGGCATATTGAGGGGATACCATAGTTTACTAGAGAGCCTACTTCATGGTGGTAGTGATAGGGCGTATGGGTCCACGAGCTAATTATATAATTGGCCCCATTATCTTTTGCTACGTGTGTTGAGAGTGTTTCTCTTATTTCACCATCAATATAATATTCTAAATCGTCGTTGACAGGGTTTTTTATGGGATGAGGGCAAAAGAATGGGGGGACTGCCATGCTAGCGCAAGCTGCATCAACAACCGAAATTCCAGTGTAATACTCTGCAGTTGAGTCATGATTGGGATTTGGGTAATTGTACTTACTAAATATTACCTTCCTTGAGTGATCTAACTGCGTGCCCACAATAAAGAGATCTGCATCAAAATCCTCAAAATTTTCTGAATGGATTATATGGTTGCGAATATAGTCTGCAATGCCTGCTGTGCTAAAAAGCCCTGAGATTTGAGTAATGGGACTAATCATTTTTTGAATGAGTGCTGGAAATCCATCAAATGATGAGGCAAGCTCTTTTTTTAGCTTAGCTTTACCAGGCCTTCGCATGGTGAAGAAGTCTTTATAGGTAAAGGCCGGAAAAAGAGCATTTTCCATCCGAAGTGTTGAATTGATCACATCTTGAGGACTATATCCGCAGGTGAGATAAAGACAAACCATGGCCCCAGCAGAGGAGCCAACAAATGAGGATATTTCTAGAGATGAAGGGGAGTCAGCATCAGAATTATTGTGTTTAAAGGAAAAACCCATGTCATCTAAGGCCAAAGCAACGCCTAAATGCCAGGCAGCCGCCTTTGCGACACCTCCTGAACAAACGAAGGAGATCTTTTTATTTTTCATGGGACTTAAATCTAGCATATTAGAATAAAATTCTAGGGTATTTACTGTGTTTTGAAAAATAATGTTTTGCAGAAATCGAGTATTTTCTTTATTATTAAAGCAGGAAAGACGAGGTGAAAATGTCTGACAATGTTACTTGGTTATCTATTACCGAATATTCAAGTTCAAAAGGTATATCTATTTCTACTATTCGTAGAAGGATAAAGTCTGGAAAGGCCATATTCAAGTTCGAAAATGGAAAGTACCTGATCCGCCATGACCACCCTCAAAATGATCTGAGTGGAGAGGATCTTGAGATGAAACTTAAGATTCAAAGGCTTGAAACACAAATTGTGGAACTGCAAAACGAAAATATGGAACTAAAAATGTTAGTTCAGATATATGAATCAAAAGGTAGTGCTCCATCAGACCAACCTCCGGCCTTGCCAACGTTTTCAAAATGAAAGCTGGCATTGTTTACTTATTTCTATTAATTCAGTTGGTATCATCCGCTCATGCAGATTTGAGTATGAGAAGATGTATGCTCCTTCCTGTTACAGATAATATGAAAGGTGCTTATTCATATAAGGTATTCGTTGAGCTCGAAAGATATTTAAAAGATTGCAGCTGGTGTTATTACAAACACAACTCCGGGGTAATTAATATTTTGAAAGGCTATAGTAAAAATCTTGAAAAGCATCTGGCAAGTAAGGAAGTCCTTTCTCTCGTTGCAAGAAAAACTAAAACGGGCTCTCTCATTAAAGTCCATCTAACACAAAACCAAGATGGCGGTATTGACGTTGATTTAAAAGTGTATGGGCAAAATGGAATAGATCTTTATTTTAAAGAAAAAGATAGTGTAGATGAAAGGGAATATAATTCAATTCCTCAAAAAATTATAAATTGGCTTGAGGCTTACGATAAAGTCATTCCCTATGATGGAAAAATCGTAGGTATACTAGGTGATCAGATTACAGTTGATATTGGTAAGGCTTCATCGGTAAAAATAGGCAGAAAAATTGTTGTCAGAAGGCCACTCAGAAAAAAACATCATCCACTTTTAAAAGAGATCGTTGATTGGGAGTCTGAACTTGTTGCCAGAGGGCAAGTTTTCAAGGTTTCTGAATTTCAAGCTTTTGGTACGGTTAGCAAATATGTCACTGATAAGAAGCTTCGCATGGGCGATTGGGTTAGGTTAGAGAAAATCTTACCAGGAGAATATGATCCAAAGACAACCTATCCGGAGTTAAAAAAAGAACAATTTGGAAAAATCGGGTTTGTCGATGCAGATATAATTTTTGGAATGGGAAGTCATACAACTCTTTTTACTAATTCTAGAAAATTCTCTGGGACTCACTTTGGTATTAATCTTTATGCAGAGGTGTGGGCAACTCGAAATTTCTGGGGCGGGCTAGAAATTGGTCGGACCTTTGGAACTTATTCAAAATCAGAGGGCACATCAGATTTAACAACAAATGGAGTTGCGGTTGGACGGTACAAGTTTGCAGGGGGTTATAAATGGCTCCCGATGGGTTTTTTCTACGGTCCGCAAGTAGATGTCTACACTGGCTACAGAAGATATAGCTTTAACTATGATGCTAAAAACTCGGAAGGAATTGGGGAAACTGCGATCAGAGGAATACTGCTGGGAGTGAAAGGTAGTATGCCTATAATGAAGTCACTTAGAATTTTTGCCTTGTTTGAAGCTGTGCCTCTTGCGGGTATGGGTGAGGAGGAGGAGGTCTACGGAGACGATAAGTCGAGCAATATTTATACCTTAAAGCTTGGCGGATCATATGAGTACACCTTCAATGTCGCATTTAGGGGTTATTTTGAAATGATAAATGCCAAAGCAAAGTTTGATGGTAGTAAAGAATTATCCCATAATAATATGAATCTTGGAGCCGGAGCAAGCTACAGTTTTTAATGCCCCCTTGCGACATATTCGTTGCTGGTTGCCTACCTTTTTCCCTTAAACAAAGCCATTACCTTGAAAAGTTTAGGGTGATGGGTATATATTCGGTTCAATTTGATGGAGGTTGTTTTGGATCGTGTAAAGTATCTTGAAGAAGAAATTAAGAAGCACAAGTCCCTTTATTACAGTGGAAGAGCAGAGATTTCAGACCAAGACTTTGATGGGTTAGAAGCTGAGCTTGAAAAGCTTAATCCCGAAAGCCCTGTCCTCGATTTAGTTGGGACAATCATCAAGGGTAGTAAAAAAATAAAACATGATACTAAAATGTTATCCCTGGGTAAGACTTACAAAAAAGATGATTTAATAAAGTGGATCGATGAAAAGGAAGTTGTAAGTACTTTCAAAATCGATGGAGTAAGCTGCTCGCTTGTCTATGAAAATATGAGTTTAAAAATTGCCAAGACGAGAGGGGATGGATCATTTGGAGAGGATATTTTTCCAAAGGTTTGCTGGATTCAATGTGTACCCCAAAAGTTAAAAATTAAAGCTTCAAAGGAAGTTGAAGTTCGGGGAGAAATTTTTTGTGACGAACAAAGCTTTTTTCACCTGGCAAAGGAGATGGTGTCCAGGGGGCTTGAAAAACCAACTAGCCAGAGAAATATTGTTGCTGGGCTTATGGGAAGAAAAGAAAATTTAGATTTATGCAAATTTTTAAAATTTAAGGCATTTGGAATAATAGATTTAAAAGAAAAATCGAAAACAGAGTGGGAGAGGATTTTAGTTCTAGAGAAAATGGGGTTTGAGCTTCCCGAATTCACACTTCATAAAAATCCAAAAAAAATAGATGGTGTTATTGAGGAATCAAGAGAATTTATGTCTGAGGGTGACTATTTAATAGATGGTCTTGTTTTTTCATATAATGATTTAAACTTACACGAAGAGCTGGGCTCAACTGCTCACCACCCACGCTACAAATTGGCATTTAAATTTGCCGGTGAATCCAAAAAAACAAAGATTAAAAAAATTCTTTGGTCCGTTTCAAGAAATGGAGTGCTAACTCCTGTTGCTGAAATTGTACCAACAGAGTTAAGTGGAGCGATGATTTCGAGGGTGACCCTTCACAATTATGGACTTGTAGAAAGTCATCAGCTCAAAGAGGGTGATGAAATTGAAATTATTCGCTCTGGAGAAGTGATCCCCAAATTTTTAGAAGTCGTTAAAAGCTCTGGCAATGAATTTATCATTCCTACGCATTGTCCTAGCTGTTTAGGTGAGTTGTTAATAGATGATATACGACTTCGCTGTGAAAACCAAAGCTGCCCGGATAAAGTTAAAGAAGAAATATTAAACTTCATCCAAAAAATTGGTATTGATGATTTAAGTTCAAAAAGACTAGAAGAGATGATCAGGGTAGAGCTAGTCGCTTCATCTTCTGATCTCTATGACCTAACGGTCGAAAAACTATTAACTTTGGATAAAACAAAGGAAAAATTGGCCACTAAGTTGCATGCCAGTATTGAAGGAAGCAAAAAGAGTGATTTAAAAAGATTCCTATCGGCACTGGGAATTACAGGCGGAGCTTATAACAAATGTGAAAAAGTTGTAGACGGTGGGTTTGATACCATTGAAAAAGTGATGTCCCTGAAGATAGAAGATTTAATGCAACTTGATTCCTTTGCTGAGAAATCATCATTTGAGTTTGTTGAATCAATTAAGAAGAAGAAGAAATTAATTAATGAATTATTGAAAAAAGGTTTTAAATTTGAAAAACCACAAGTAGTAGAGGGGGAACTGTCAGGTATGAGTATCTGTATAACAGGAGCACTTTCTGAGAAGAGGACCGTCGTCGAAGGGTGGATTCGCTCTGTGGGAGGCAAGGTTGTTGGAAGCGTTTCAAAGAATACACATGTTCTTTTAACAAACGAAACCGATTCAAAATCTTCAAAATTTAAAAAGGCAAAAGAGTTGAATATCAAAATAATTACTGAAAATGATCTAAAGGACATGCTTTAATGGCAAAGAAAGAGAAATCTCTTTTTCTTTGCAATGGATGTGGACGTAAAGAAATTAAATGGATGGGTAAATGTCCCGAGTGCAATGAATGGAATACCTTCTCAGAACAAACTTCAAATGATTCAGCCGTAGAAAAAAGACGCTCACACTCAAGCGATCTCTCACATAGACCCATTTCAGTTGCAGAAATTAGTGAAGAAAATTTAAAGAGGATTCAGACGAAAATTTCTGAATTTGATAGGGTTGTAGGAGGGGGCCTTGCCATAGGATCTCTTACATTAATTGGTGGTGAGCCGGGAATTGGAAAATCAACTCTTCTTCTCAATATTGCTGGAAAAGTAGCGAGTAGTTTAAAAAACGGAAAAATTCTTTACGTAAGCGGAGAGGAGTCTGAGGGCCAAATTGCAGCGAGGGCGAAAAGGCTAGGAGTCACAGAAGAGAATATATTCATTATTAATGAAACATCATGGCAGAGTATCCTCAGTGTCGTTAAATCAATGAAACCAAGTCTATTAATAATTGATTCTATTCAAACAACATTATCAGATGACATTCAGGGTGCTCCTGGAACGATTTCTCAAGTTCGAGAAGTAACATATGAAATTATGAACTGGAGTAAGGCCCTCGGTGTGACAACATTTATTATAGGTCACATTACTAAAGAGGGTGCCATCGCAGGGCCAAAAGCATTAGAGCATATGGTTGACACCGTTATTTATTTTGAAGGTGATCAATTTGGGCAATACCGGATGCTTCGAGTAATTAAA
The DNA here is from genome assembly GCA_018649885.1 of Bacteriovoracaceae bacterium. Lineage (GTDB taxonomy): Bacteria > Bdellovibrionota > Bacteriovoracia > Bacteriovoracales > Bacteriovoracaceae > JABIHA01. Next base: position 1,502 of record JABIHA010000076.1, on the reverse strand, counting down.
AATCGATTCGGAAATGCCAATGAAGTAGGGATCTTTGAAATGAAAGAAAATGGTCTCGCTGAAGTTTCAAATCCCTCACAATATTTTTTGGATTTTTCAAATAATGAATCATACGGCCGCTCGCTTACATGTATTGTAGAGGGAACTCGCAGCCTTTTTGTTGAGGTCCAAGCATTAGTGGTAGAAAATAAATATGGGAATGGTAGAAGAACAACTCAAGGAATTGATGGTAATAGGCTTGCAATGCTTGTTGCTGTTATAGAAAAGTATCTTGGAATTCCTCTACAATTTAATGATATTTATCTCAATGTCGTGGGCGGAGTTAAGATGCCGGCAAGGGCATCTGACTTATCAATAATAGCTTCCATTATGAGCTCTCTTCGAGCAGTTCCCCTCGACGAGGATACAATTTTTCTGGGTGAAGTCGGTTTGACTGGCGAAGTTCGACCGGTTCCACGAATGGAGATGAGGCTCAAGGAAATGGCCATGATGAATTATAAAAAAGTCATAACAGGCGAGAAAATGGCCGATGAGTTCAAAGACAAATTTCCCATGGAAATTGTAGGCATCAAAAGCGCCAACGAGTTGGAAAATATTCTTTTTTGAGGAGTTTCTAAATTTTTTGCACTCGGATCTGAAGTTTTGAATCATTTCCAAAGGGAGCAAAAGAGGTTTTTAAATAAATTCTACTGAGAATGCTAGAACCTAGCTTGTTAATTTCATCTCGTATGCTTTTCTCAGTGTTGTATGTAAAATCAACAAGTTGAGTGCCATCGTTTGTAGTGATAACCATTGTTTTACCGGTCAGGGTTATTGTTATTTCGGAGTTAAAATCTGTTGAACTACCAGTAACCACAATTCCCTTCTCATTTTTAGAAAATCCTCTGCAGATAAAATCAAAATCAATGGATTCTCCGCGATTGATTATATTGCAAAAGTGCTCAGGTGAAAGGAAATCAGTGAATTGAAGGCTGCTTTGATAGTACATTTTTTAGGACCCCACGGTGTATCTTTATTATGTATGTTTTATTGTAAGGGTTATCGGAAAATTTTGTTGGAAACTTGTGGGGTTTTGAAAAATTTTCATTGGTTGTTAGGCTTTTGAGGGGGGAATTTTTTGGGGGGTTAGGTGTTTGATTCTCTGTTGACTGGGCTCTATGCTTAGGGAAATCGACTTCATTTACATCAAAACAATCGGCAGGCATGCGTCTTAGGGCGAACACTGAGATGGATTTAACGTTTTTTCGGATTCTTGGTTTAAAGATGTTGGGTGTTTTTGGCGCTTGATGCCTGTCGGACTGGGAAGTCCGACTCAGTCACATACCTCATAGCGCTAGAAGGTGCTGCTAGCACCTTCCACCGCAAAAGGGTAACTGCCCAATAAGTTGTCGGGCCCTTCTATCTTTTTGCCGGTGCGGCCCTATGTCATTTATATTATTTGGCCAATCGTAATTTTTCTGCCAATATTTTAACATGTCATTTGATGATCTAAAAAACATTGC
>JABIHA010000063.1 GCA_018649885.1 Bacteriovoracaceae bacterium | reverse complement strand
TATGAATTAGGATTTATTGACGATATAGAATATAAATTCACATCGGGAGAAAGCCCCTTTAACTTCCGAGTAGTTAAGAAAAACACATAGTGTAAAGTATGTGTCGCTAATAAATAGTAAAGTATGTCTCGGAAAGTTCATACTGATGGTAAAACGCGGAGAACAAGAAGGCTCGATAAAGCTAAGGATGATTTGAATGAATATGATGCTAGTTTAGCTGGTAAGGATCGAACAAAAAAAGAGAAGAGGAAATGGAATAGGAAGGGAAAAAAAGTTATAAGAAAAGTTAAAAGAGCATCGAAATCGAGAAGAAAAAAACTTACCGCTAGAAAATCGAAAAGGTTTAACAAAGCTTACAAGAAAGAACTCTCGAGAAATGGTGGTGATGCAAGCGCTGCCATTGATGCCGCTGATAATGACAAAAAATATAAGCGCCTTTCAAGGAAAACCTCTAGAGCACGTTTTAAAGAAAGTCTACAAGGTGAATCACGCTCAAGTAGGCTAACCAAGAAACAACAACGCAGATATAAAAAAGTATGGAAGAAAAGCCATGACAAGCATAATAGTTATCCACGTGCAAATTCAGACACTCGAGCTGACAGAAGAGAAAGCAGATTATACGGGAGAAGTATGCGTGCTCGCGCAAAAGAGCGCGGAAATGAAGAGATACAAAAAAATGGAAGTTCAGGCCGTGATGAAAAAAACATGGATAGAGCAGGGGCTTCTTATGTTACAGCTGATGAAGCTGAATTTTGGAAAGATGATCGAACTGCATCCAAGCTTAGAAAAAAAGGCGACCGCCAACAACGTAGATCTAGAAGAATAATTAAAAGAAACTTGAAATAGAAGTAGAAAACTAAAAAGGGCCAGGAAATACTGGCCCTGCTATTTATCAACCAAGAGGGCAAAAAAGGTGCCAAAAAAAGGTGCCAGGTTGAGTACGCCATGAGTTACCTATAGGTTTCTAACTCATACATATTTCTTGTAGCTGGATCTATTGGTGGAGAAAAGTACTTCTTCATTAATCTGCAGTAGTCACGCACCTCTTTCCAATTTTTAGTTTAAGGCGTTTACCCTAATAATATTTTTTAAATTTTTCCCTGTTATGATCATCATTTCTTTCGTGATTTTAATTTGACTCATCCACGATTTGAAAATGGATGGCCCAAAATCTTTATTATATTTATTCTTAATTTGTCTAAAAGAGTTCAGGATTTCATAGATTAAAATGGCCTGTTCCTTATTCAAAGATTGAAGGTTTGATAAAAAATCATCTGTTTTTCCAGATTCATATTGCTCTACAAATATTTTTTTAACTTCCTTGTTTATTTTATTAAACCTTTCCATATTTGCGTTTTCATCAAGCAATAACCTTATATCAGATAACATTTTTCTTTGATCTCTTCCGATTGAATTTGAATAGTGAAAGATATTATCCGTTCTTCGTAATAAAAAGTAACCACCATATTGTAAACTCCAATCATACTTAGGTTTATTATCTAGGAATCTATGAAATTCTCGCCTCGCTTTTCTGCCGTAAAGCATTTTTGCCAAGAAAAGAGGTATGTAACTAGATTCGTCATTTACGAGTCCCATGGCATGATAAGTAGCATAGGTTTCAATAGAGTTTTTAATAGTATCTATTTTGTAGGGTGCTTGACGATCTTCACCATTTTTTGTGAAAATAAAATCATTTATGAGGTAAAAACCTGCATGATATAGTGATTCAAGAAAATATTTATCTTCTTCAATATGGTTGATTGATTCATCCAGGTTATCATGAAAGAGTACTATATCTCCAAACCTTGGTCTTTCAACTTGAACAAGTTCTTCCTTAAACAAACTGAGAAAAAAATCTGTTGGCCAATCAGACCGAGAGCCTAAAGGCGATAGGCCATTGGGAGCTAATGATGAATTATAGCAATTGGGCCCATCTGAGTGGCCTTTTTCCCCAATAAAATTTTGAATAAAAATAGGAAGAAATTCAATTATATCAAGTTTCGTTTTGAAAGGTAATGTTATTGATGTGATATTATAGGACGTTGGAGTTAATTGAATGTGGTCATAAATCTCTGTACTTAGATTATCATTACATTGTCTTGACAGATTTTTGGCAATTATTTTCTTGCCCCTTTGAATCAATTTTAGATCCACACATTCAATTTTAGTATTGATATCAGCGGAATGGACCTGAAAACAAAACATCCAGCTTGTGAGTATGACCAGAAAATAATATCCATCCAAAGTATGTTTCATTTTCTTACCACATTAATATTGTCCCAAAACTGTTAGCAAGTACTTTTCCCGTACAAATCTTGTGAACTGTCTATATTGGAATTATTATCTGCGAGATTCGCTCGGTATTAAAGGTCCCAGGTAGCATTTACAGGTCAGTTTTTGAAAGTGTCTAAGAACTTTGTGATTTTTTGAAAGAGCATAGGATAAGTGGCTAAAATTGGGTTGCAAAACAAAACTCTAACCAAAGGCCCTTATATGCTCAACGCCAAAGTACTAAGGAGAAGGTAAGATTAGCACTATCACTTCCCTACACCCTTTGCTCAAATGCCCCCTAAAACTATCGTTGGACCTCAAAAGGTCCTCATTTTTGGGCCCAGCCTGGAGGGCCAAAGGCCCTTTAAAAGCATGAAATTACTACAAGCTAGTGAAAATTAGGGGGTTACTTCAAAAATTGGGCATTCCTCTACCCTACCAACAGCCTTGATCAAAATCATATTCTAAATTTTCAGCAATTTCCTCTGTTGGTGGTCCTCGATCTTCATGAAAGAATGCTGTCTCTTCTTTTCCGCTTAGACCCAATGATTTTAAAACCGACTTAATTTCCACCGGATGTAAAACCATTGAAAGGAGCTCAATTTCACCACCACATTTGAGGCACTCTGATACATCTACCTTGAAGCTTCTTTTCATAAGCTCGACGTAGGGAATCCAATAGTTTCGCTTTTCATTGCCATTTTCTTTTTCTGCTTTATTTGATTCGCTTGCTTTAGGTAATGTTGGAATCCTCACTACTTCATTTCTTCGCTTAAACCTTGGAGCGAATACTCCAAAGTACCTCACTAAGTTTGACCGTACTGGGGGAATAAGTGAGATCAGCCGCTTTATGAACTCATCTTGTGTAAATTCAAGATGAGTGGTGCCATCAGAAAATTTATTTTTTAGCTCTAGCTGAATTTTTCCATGCTCAGTGAGTTTTAGCCATTTATTTGAGACTGCGGGTCTTGCCACGTATCTAAGAAGTTGCTCTAAATCCTCCTTCTTGTTTTTACCTATTCTCACTCCTCCATGAAGAGAGTATCCGTTAACATATGAAACTAGATTCCCTGCTGGTGGTGCCCAGGGAGGACTGAATAGTTTTCCAATTTTTTTTGCATTTTTTCCAGCAATGGACTCCCCAAGGTATTTTCTTCCAAAAGAGTACTCCAAATCCCTCGTCGCTTTTTGGTAAGCTCTCTCAACTCTTTGAAAAATTTTAATACACACATTTTCGATGTCTTGGTTTGTAACCCTTTTTCTGGAAGTAAACCTAAGCTCCGTATTTTCCTCCAACCATACTCCGTCAGCATAGATTATATGAAAATGAGGATTTAGGTTCACCGACCCACCAAATCTTTGAATAAAGCAAATTGATCCCACCTTAGCGCCATTTTTTTGCCCTCTAATTTTATACTTTTCTTGGTAAAATCGATTAATGACTCTGGTGATAATTTTGAGAACTCTACTTGTATCAACGGGAGTATTTGCGATCCAAAATCTGATTTTTTGAGGAAAGCTGATGATCCACTGACGGATCGGAATATCTGGAATTGTTTGATCGTTTATGTTGGCCGCGGTTTGATTCATTCTCCTACCACCACAACTGGGACAAATTCCACGCCTTTTACAGCTAAAGGCAAGTGCCCTGACATACCCACAAGTTGTACACCCAAGCTTTGAAAAGCCATTTTCTAAAATACCGCATTCAAGAAATGCACTCACTTCACTTTTGACAATTCCTGGAAGAAACTGACCTCTAGTTTCCGATCTCTCAATAAAGGAATCAAGCCCAGAGTTAAGGGTCTGCCACAAAACTGTCTTTTTTGGATCTCGAAAATGATAGGGATAACCGGCACGCGTAAGCACCGAGAAAAAATAAATTAAACTGCCGCGCTATTTCCACAACCATTTTGAAAAATGAAACTTTATTTGATTTTTGAAAATAAATAACAAATAACTGGTACCAGTTTTAAAGTGTTCTTTGAATAAGATGAAAACCAAACTGAGTTTTTACAACTCCAGAAACTTGGTCTACCTCAAGGGCAAAGGCCGCATCTTCAAAAGGCTGAACCATTTGACCTTTTCCGAATGTTCCAAGATCACCTCCACCTTTACCAGATGGACACTTGGAGAAATCTTTTGCTAGCTCTTCAAAGCTTACGCCTTCTCCAAGTTTTTTAATTAGATCGTTTGCTTCGTATTCATGCTCAACGAGAATATGTTTGGCGCCGATTTGACTCATAATTAATCCCTTCTTTAGTTTTGTAACGCATTCTAACTAAGAATTGGTATCTCGTCACTTTTTATGAACCACCCAGTCGTAAAAAGCAGCCTGGTAATATTTTAAAAATGTAGTGGAAAATATGGTGGGCTGTACAAGACTCGAACTTGTGACATCTACCTTGTAAGGGTAGCGCTCTACCAACTGAGCTAACAGCCCACTATCTAAAGTGAAGGGCGAGTTTATTATTTTAGGGTATGGATGTCAATGAAAAGGAGTCTATGACGAGGTGGATCTATTTTTGAATTTCATGCTTACTACTCCATTTTTATCCATGGTTAGCATTGCGCTAAAGCTCTTGCCGGACTTGCTTTTAAAGCCCTTGAGAAACCGTGTCTTGCCGCTTCCAATAAGGCTTTGAAGGGTTGAGTCTGAAAGAGACTTTGATGCCACTCTTCGCCAAAGTTTAAATTTACAGCCCTCTTTCCAACTACTGCAGCCAATGAATTTAGTGTGGGTAAAAAGAGTCGATTGACACAAAGGACAAGTTCCAAAGTTAGACGAGCTGCGCTCCCCGGTCCGCTCTTTTTTAGGAATATAAGCGATATCAGCACCTTTCCATTCAGATGTTGATTTAATAATAAAATCTATAATCTCGTCCATGAAGATTTTCTCTTCTAGGTCCCCTTGTGCCATTTGCTCTAAAGACAGCTCCCACCTGGCAGTCTCTTTGGCCGAAATCAATATCTTTGAGTTTTTAAGTGTGCTCAAAGTTCTTATGAGTGTAATTCCCTTTTCAAGTGCGATGATAGATTTCTTTTCTCTTTTTACATATTTTCTTTGAATAAGAGTCTCAATAATTTGGGCCCTAGTCGATTGAGTGCCAAGACCAATTTGAGTGCGGAAAACCTTTTTTAATTCCTCTTCATCTACAAGTCTTGCCGGGTTAGTCATCTCCTTTAAAAGAGAGGAGTCATTGTAATCAGGTGGAGGAAGTGTTTGCTTTTCTTCAGCGCGAGGTTCAACACATTTTCCCATTTCACCTTTTTCCAGTAAGGGAAGTAGCTGATCTGATTCATGGGAAAGCAGTGCTTTCCAACCAACTTGGGTGATCATCTTTCCTGAGCTTTTAAAATGCTCACTTTCTACTTTTAATTTCACGGAAGTTTGCATGAATTTGTGGTCTGCCATAAATGCCATGGCAAAACGTCTGAGTATCAAAAAATAGATCTTACCAGCATCACTATCACCTCTTCCTTTAAATAACTTCAAAGGGATTAAGGCGTGATGATCAGTCAGCTTAGAATCGTTAAAGATGCGGCGATTAAATTTAGTAACCTTTTTCGGTGAAATCTCTTTAAATAAATCTGCTCTTGTATTTTTAAATTTCTCTAAAAGAGATGTAATCATAGAAAAGTTTTTACTACCAAGATACTGAGAGTCTGTCCTGGGATAGGAAATCGCCTTATGCCGCTCGTAAAGTTCCTGGGCAAGAGTTAAAGTTTTTTTAGCCGTATATCCATAAATCCTGTTGGCCTCACGTTGCAATTCAGTCAACGAATACAATAGAGGTGGCGGGTAACAAACTTGTTTTTCTTCTATTTCGCTGACACTTGCATCTTTTCCTTCAATACTAGCGCAAATAAGCCCAACCATTTTCTCAGACTCTAAGTGAGTTTCTCCCGCTCTTTTTAAAGGGTCATACCAAGTGGCCTCTAAGTTTTTGTTTTTTGGAAAATTAAATTTGGCCTTAATTAGATAGTAAGTTTCCTCTATAAATGCTTCTCGCTCTAATCTTCTTTTTACAAGTAAGGCGAGTATCGCAGTCTGAACTCTTCCAACTGAAAAAAGATCTCCCATTTTCAGTGTGGCAAGTCTTGAGAAATTCATTCCCACAAGCCAATCAGCGTGTTGCCTTGATCTTCCAGCATAGTAAAGACGGTCGTAATTCGAAAGATTTTTTAGATTAGACATTTGTTCATTAATCACAGAAGGAGTTAGTGCCTGGGAAGTCCAAAATCTAAACCTTTTTTTAGGAGCTTTTTTTGCGTGCTCAATTATTTCTCTGGCTATCAGCTCCCCTTCCCTTCCCGCATCAGTTGCCACAATAAGCGTATCTAAATCAGAGCGCCCCATTAAAGAGGTGACAATTTTTAGCTGCTTTTTTGTTTTGGGATCGCTGCCATATTTGAATTTTTTTGGGATTATAGGCAGGCTTTTTAAACTCCACTTCTTATAACTTAGATCATAGCCATGCGGATCCACTGGGTGAAGCAAGTGGCCCACTGCCCAAGTCACTAGGTATTTGTCCCCCTCTATAAAGCCCTCACCTCGCATTCCAAGGTCCAAAGCCTTGGCAAAATCAAAGGCAACGGATGGTTTTTCTGTCAAAATTAGAGTTTTCATAGCCATTTTTAGTCTACCTGGGAGCACTCAGTTTAAAAACATTGCACTGCGAGGATGAGGTGAATTTTCATTATTTATATGATAGTTTTTCAAAATACTAAGGCGTGCGGGAGTACTGAGTTTTGGAATCAAATCTATCAAAAATTAGAAGAGTAACGATTTTTGGTGCTGTTATTGACACAGTTTTAGGTGTGGCGAAGCTTATAGTAGGTAAGACCATTGGCTCCCAATCTCTCTTGGCCGATGGTGTCCACTCTCTTTCAGATCTTGCCACAGATATTTTCGTATTAGTCTTTGCAAGTTATTCAAATAAGGAACCAGACGAAGACCATCCTTATGGTCATGGAAAGATTGAAACACTTGGCACCACAATTCTTGGAAGCTCATTAATCTCAATTGGCATCCTTGTAATTTACCAAGCCGTTAAAGCAATCCTTCATGGTGATTACACGGTTGAAAGAAGTATTTGGGCCCTGATATTAGTGCTCGCCACAATTATTGGAAAAGAATTTATTTTTCGTGTCACCAAAAAAGCTGCTGAAGAAACAAAATCGCCCATGATGATGGCCAATGCCTGGCACTCAAGATCAGATGCACTCTCATCTTTAATAGTGATGATTGGATTGGTATTTTCCTATTTTGGCCTCTACCTCGTTGAGCTCTTTGCCGCTATTTTTGTAGGTATTATTATAGCTAGAGTTGGATGGACTTTTGTATGGAGTAGCTTAATGGAGTTAGTTGATACTGGGCTAACTCCCGACAAAATTAAAATCATTAGAGAACAATCAAAATCTCTTAAGGCCGTGACAGGGATTCACGAGGTAAGATCACGCCCTATAAATGGAAAAGTCTACCTCGATCTCAATGTTGAGGTTGGATCAGATATGAGTGTAACAGAAGGTCACCAAGTGGCCCTTTGGGTATCTCAAAAAGTTAGAAAGCACGTGCCTGAAATACACGATGTTGTAGTTCATATCGATACAGAGTACGACCACTACGAAACTCCCGACAAAATGGACCTCCTTCCACTACGTGAATCATTTGAAAAGGACCTCTTTGACTTTCTCAGAGAACTAAAAGTTTTCGATCATTATAAGAAGGCCAACTATCATTACACCCATGACAATGTCAGTGTGGAGTTATTCTTTAGTAAATTTGAATCAGATACTGAAGAAGTGAAAAATAACATTGCAGCTTTTTTTGATTCAATTAATTTAAAAGTTACTTCAATTGATATTTGGACAAATTAAATACTAATTCCAGTGCCAATTACCAGCTTCCCTCAGATCCTATGCTTGGTATGGACTCAGGGTATTGATAGGGCCTTGCGTGCTTTATCCCATATAAATTACTTTCATCTTGATTACTGTATTCGTAATAAAGATAGAAGGCCTTATCACCTAGTACTCTCGAACCAGTTAGTATTGGAATTCCAGCACCAGGATCGCCAAAATCGATAACCCCAGGAGTATTTCCTGTAGGCGTGCAAGTGCCAGTTCCGTAGGTGGATGTATCAGGATTTAATACAGTGATGTTCACCGTTTGATGACAAGCTATTTTTACATACTGACTAGCAGTGGGAATAAGATAATCATCTTCAAGAAGGTCCACAGGCCAAAATGCTTCAGAGTCAGAGCCGTCGCCATCGGCTTGGCCTGCGCCAACGACTTCTTTATTGCTAATGACTCTCACAGCAACACCAGCATTTTGGCTTCCCCCGCCTGCAAGTACTTTCGAACCACCTTTGTCTCCAATAAATACAGTAGTGGTTGCATTAGAATGATATGCTGTTCCCGAGGTTCCATTTTTTAAAAAACCGATTGCGGCACTTGATGCGATAACACCCAATAGATCTTTTCCGCCCTTAACAAGGTCAACCACATCCGATGCATTGCTATAGTTATACATTGTTAAAATTGGAATGGAGCTCTCCACAAGACCAAATGTTGTAAAGTCTTGTACCACATTTAAGAAGTTTCCAGCTGTCACGCTATAAGGGAATGTCCCCAATAGAGTTCCTGATGAATCATAGTCATAAAGAGTTACTGCTGCATCAACTGCGTTAGGATTAAAAAATCGATACTGATCCGCTCCCCTAGATTTTGGATACCCAGTTAGGCTGGTAGCAAAGGAAATTGGCATTACAGTATCATGACCACTTGAATGAACGACTCTTCCCACAATAGGCGTAACAGCTGAGATTACACCTTGCCTTGTATTACTAAAATTCACACAAGCGTCTTGCAATATATTATTAGTCTCAGTTCCAGTGGAAACGGTGGCCGTCACATCAGCTGCGGCCCCATAATTACAAATACTCATTGTTGTTGAGCCTGCCGTATAGCTGCTCATATTGTAGTATAGGTCTTTGGCCGCTGAGTAAGAAAAAGTCTCAATTTTTGATGAGTTACTAGTGGCCAAATCATTTCCGTAAAATAAGTAAAAAGCTGAGGTGGCAATACCCGCTACTTGAACCCAAATTGTAGATGTTCCTGAGGAATCCCACTTTTCAATCCAATAATCAAAGGGCTGAATGAAAGCAAAAATTTCGCTATAAAAACGCAAATCAGAGCCATCAGATTTTGCCTTACTGTAATCAAAGTTTGAGGTATTTAAGTCTACTTTCACTTGATATTCTGAAGTTGTTGTTGCTGGTACAACAGAAATTTTCCTAAAGTAGCTACCAGGACCAACTTGAATTTGGGGAGATAGGCTAGTCACATAACTACCGCCCACTTTAGTTTTGAGACTGATAGATGTGCCAATAGAAGTTCCTGTAAAAGTCGCAGTGTAGAGACCATTTGAATTATCAGTAACAGCGCTAAATGTTCCCGAAGAGGTGCCATCCACTGCGAGTTCAAAAACAACTGTGAGTCCACCCTGAGAAATAATTCGACCAGTTGAATCCTTAGCAATGAATGAAACACTACTAGTTTTCCCGTCTAAAATTCTCGTATACTGAAAATAACTCTCAGACTTTAAAAGAGATAAATCACTATTTGTCGGAGTAGAGGCGGGAGAGGCGGTATTAGAATTACTACTAGAAACGTCTCCATTTGTACCAGTCACATCAAATTCAACTTTTTCTTTGCCTTGAGAACAACTAAATAGGAGGGAGTTTAAAAAAAGAAAAAAGAAAGGCAGGGTTAACCTGCCTTTCTTTATGTAAAAGAAAAAATTAGTTGGCAATTTCTTGAATATTTCCAGAATTGATGACCTTTAGGCCAGCTGGAGCTTGAAGGAACTCCTCCGGTCTTTCGAGTTTTAGAGCGTATTTAAGTACTTCTTCAGCATACTTACATGGAAAAATTTCCATTCCCTTTTTAATCTCGTCCGGAATCTTAGAAATATCTTTCTCATTTTTGCTAGGAATGATGACCTTACTTATGCCTCTAAGTTTAGCCGCTAGCATTTTTTCTTTGAGTCCACCAATTGGGAGAACTCTCCCTCTCAGTGTAATTTCACCTGTCATTGCAACATTTTGATCAACTGGGATATTAGTAATAGCCGATGTTAATGCTGTTGCAAGAGTTACACCTGCACTTGGACCATCTTTTGGTGTCGCACCTTCAGGAACATGAATGTGTATATCATTTTTCGCATACCATTCATGACTAACTCCCAAGCGATCCGACATTGACCGAACATAACTAAGTGCAGTTTTTGCAGATTCTTGCATCACTTCACCAAGTTTACCGGTAATTTGGATTTTCCCAGTACCAGGGACGGTGACTACTTCAATGTGAAGAAGCTCTCCGCCAACACTAGTGTAGGCAAGTCCATTACACAGACCAATTTGAGGTTCTTTTTCAACATCAGTCTCATCAAAAATAGTTGGTCCCAAGTATTTATCGACAGCTTTATCAGTAATAGAAAATTTCTTCCCTACGGGATGCCCTTTTTCAACTACTTCTGTGGCAACTTTTCTTGCAATGGTATTAGTCAATCTTTCAATCTCCCTAACACCCGCTTCTCTTGTATACCCTGCGATTACCTTCTTAAATACTTTATCATTAATATTTAGACTGTACTCAGTGAGTCCGTTATTAATAATGGCCTTGGAAAGAAGAAATCTTTTAGCAATTTGAAGTTTTTCAAAAGGGGTGTAACCCGCTACATGAATAATCTCCATTCTGTCTTTGAGTGGTCCAGGAATTTTTGAAATATCATTGGCCGTCATTATGAACATAACTTTAGATAAGTCATACTCAACTTCTAGATAATGATCAGAAAAATTCTTATTTTGCTCCGGATCTAGCACTTCTAGCATCGCCGAAGCTGGGTCACCCCTAAAGTCAGAGCTCATTTTGTCAATTTCATCTAGTAGAATTACAGGATTATTCGATCCTACCTTTTTAAGAGATTGAATAATTTTTCCAGGCATCGCACCAACATAGGTTCTTCTGTGCCCTCTAATCTCTGCTTCATCCCTAACACCACCAAGTGATAGTCTAACAAATTTTCTATCCATAGATTTTGCAAGTGATTTTGCTATAGAAGTTTTCCCAACACCGGGAGGACCTGCTAAACAGAGTATCGTTCCTTTACCTTCGGGTCCTACCAGGGTTTTGACCGCAAGATATTCAACAATACGCTCTTTTACGTCTTTTAGTCCGTAGTGATCAGCGTCTAAAATTCCCCGAGCTCTAATAACATCAGTATTGTCATCAGTGTAACCTGCCCATGGAAGTGAAAGCATCCAGTCTACGTAGTTTCTCACTACCGCTGCTTCAGCTGACATAGGAGACATCGACTTGAGTTTTCTAATTTCTTTAGCTGTTTTTTCTTTGGCCTCAAAAGGCATAGACTTGTTCTCAAGCTTTTCTTCCATTTCCTGGACATCTGACTTGGTGTCATCCTTTTGACCTAACTCTTTTTGAATAGCGTTCATTTGCTCATTCAAATAGTACTCTTTCTGAGATTTTTCCATTTGATTTTTAACGCGTGTTCTAATGCGTTTTTCAACATTGATAATCTCAATTTCTGATTGCATTTTTCCTAGTAATATCTCTAATCTTTCTGTGACTGAAGATGCTTCTAGTACTTCTTGTTTTTCAGGGATTTTCATCGTTAAGTGGGCAACGATAATATCAGCTAGTCTTGATGGATCATTAATAGAAGAGATACTCATCAAAAGCTCAGGTGGAATTCTTTTATTGAGCTTCACATATTGCTCAAAAATAGTTTTCGTCCCACGCACCGTTGCTTCAAGACCGACAGGATCATCAACGTTGTCGAGGAATCTGCTTACCTCAACTTCATAGCCACTTTCTTTACTAGTGAAACCTTCGATAACTGCTCGATGCTTACCTTCAATCAAGACTTTCACAGTATTATCCGGCAGCCTAAGCATTTGGATAATATTTACAACTGTTCCAACTTGATAGATGTCTTCTCGTTCTGGGTTGAGAACACTTGCATCTTTTTGGGTTACTAAAAAAAGTTCATTGCCCTTTTTAGCTGCTTCCTCAAGAGCACTAATTGATTTTTCTCGACCAACAAAAAGTGGCACAACCATGTGTGGAAAAATAATTACATCTCTGAGTGGTAGTAAAGGGTAGGACTTTACATCTTCGGTCATAGCACCTCCTGCGCTATTTGTAGGCCAATCTTCCCTGACAGACTGAGTTCTGGAGGCCTTAGTATCAACAGATTTATTGTCCCAAAAATCCTCTCCTGGGTCAAAAAAAAATTAATGGCCGCTTTTTGCCTCTAAGCTGCGATTTTGTAATATTTCCTTACTTCTTTTGATAAAAACCACAAAAAAATCCCCAATTTCTGGGGATTCTCTCTCAAAATTAGTATTCATAGTTTTTTAGTAAGTTATTTAAGAAGCGTTGACTATTTCCTTAGTTCCACCACTTTCGCTATCATCATCAGTTGGTGTTTTAGGGCCCTCAATAAGCGTTGGGAGCTCTTTTCCAAGAATCGAGTCCCTTGTAACAATGCACTTATTTACCTTATCGTTAGAGGGTAAATCGTACATAACCTCAAGCATAGTCTGCTCCAAGATAGCCCGAAGCCCTCTTGCCCCAGTCTTTCTATTGAGGGCAATATTGGCAACCTCATTGAGTGCATCATCTTCAAAACAAAGCTCAATACCATCATACTCAAATAATTTTATATACTGCTTCGTAACAGCATTCTTTGGTTCTTGTAAAATTCTGATCAAGGCGTCTTCGTCTAGCTCTTCAAGCATGGCATTCACAGGTAATCTTCCAATAAATTCTGGGATAAGACCAAACTTCACAAGATCTTCTGCCTCAATTCCACCAAGTCTTTCAACAACCGACTTCTCTTGTCTGACATCGGTTGGCGCTTCTTTGGCCTGAAGACCCAGAGGTCTTTTTGTAAGTCTTTTTTCAATGACTTTATCAAGACCCACAAAGGCACCAGCAACAATGAATAAAATATTGGTTGTATCAACTTGTAAAAATTCCTGTTGAGGATGTTTTCTTCCACCCTTAGGAGGTACAGAAGCAACAGTTCCTTCAATCAATTTTAGTAGGGCCTGTTGAACGCCTTCACCAGAAACGTCTCTAGTTATCGAAGGGTTTTCAGACTTTCTTGCGATTTTATCTATTTCATCAATATAGATAATTCCTCTTTGAGCGCGGTCAATATCGTAATCACAATTTTGTAGTAAATTGAGAATGATATTTTCAACGTCCTCACCAACATAGCCAGCTTCCGTTAAGCTAGTCGCATCAGCAATGGCAAAAGGAACATTAAGATACTTTGCTAAACTCTGAGCAATAAGTGTCTTTCCAGAACCAGTAGGGCCAGCTAATAAAATATTTGATTTTTGAAGT
Organism: Bacteriovoracaceae bacterium; assembly: GCA_018649885.1. Taxonomy (GTDB): domain Bacteria; phylum Bdellovibrionota; class Bacteriovoracia; order Bacteriovoracales; family Bacteriovoracaceae; genus JABIHA01. The sequence continues at coordinate 45,305 of JABIHA010000063.1, read as the reverse complement.
TCCACATCAGCAAACTTGCCAGACTTTTTGCCAGAGTTTTGATGACTAATTCTTTTGTAGTGATTATGTACTGCTACTGAAATAATTTTCTTAGCTCGGTTTTGCCCGATCACATACTCATCTAAGTGTTCTTTTATTTCATTTGGCTTGGGAACATTATCAAGTGCTGCCTTAGAAGCAGACTTAACAGAATCTTCAAAAATAATGTCATTACATAACTCGATACACTCATCACAAATGTATACGCCAGGTCCCGCTATTAACTTTTTAACTTCCTTTTGTGACTTCCCACAAAAGTTGCAATTTAAAGATCCTTGGCTTCCAAATCGTTCTTTACCACTCATTGTCTTTCCTTTAAGAAACGACCTACTGGGCGTTCTCCCCAATTGGTATCAATACACTAGCTTTTCGGCAACAGCCTCCAAGAAATTAAATCCCTTTACTTCTGAGGTACTTTCTTCTCAATAACCGAGTCAATTAGTCCGAATTCTTTGGCCTCATTGGGATTTAGGTAATTGTCTCTGTCGCAAGCCTCTTCTATCTTGGTATACTCATTTCCAGTGTGAGTTACCATAATATTGTTTAGCTGCAACTTGAGGTCTGCAATTTCTTTTGCCTGAATTTGAATATCAGAACACTGTCCTCTTGCACCACCTAGGGGCTGATGAATCATAATCCTAGCATGAGGAAGAGCATAGCGGTGTTCCGCATGACCGGCCTGAAGTAAAAGCGCTCCCATAGAGGCTGCAAGACCCACACAGTAGGTGTATACGGGGGGTGTTACCAGTTGCATGATATCGTAAATCCCGAGTCCTGCGTATACAGAGCCACCGGGGGAGTTAATATATAGATGAATAGGGGCCTCAGGATCACTTTGCTCTAAAAATAGCATTTGAGCTATTAATAGATTAGCAACCGTGTCATTTACCTCTGTGCCAAGAAACACAATTCGGTCTAAAAGAAGCCTTGAGTAAATGTCGTACTGTCGCTCCCCTCTTGCCGTTTGCTCGATGACGACGGGGTTTGGAATGTAGGCCTTAGTTGTCATAATTTTCCTCTCTCTTTTCAGGCAAAACCACTGTGCGGACCAATTGCTGAAAGATCTAACTCAATTTAATATGGTGTTACTTTTTCGGGCGACAAGGGTCCAATCTTTACCTAAATTTTAAAACAATCGACTCCCCACAGCATAATGAGGAACTCTATAAAAAACAAGGTCTTATTTGGCAAAAAGGGACCAATGGAATCACTCTGACACTGGTTTGTGGCACAAGTATTAAACAAAAATGGGGGGGACTAATTTAGGCCCAAAACAAAATTATGCACAATCCTAAACAAAAAAAGAAACTTAGCCTTCTTATGAGTTCGTGAATTAGATTATTAGGCGCGTTCATTTTCTGCTCTCCGACAATTACTGGAGCTAAATGTGCAACATTTGTGCCGCCTCTTCCCTCCCAAATATGGCAGCATCAACATGCTTTTGACTTTACGAAACTGAATCACCGATCTAAAGTGTAAAGACTTAAAAACCTGATTTCTATCAATTACTAAACGAGGAGAACCATATGAGTAGACTTGTAGGAAACCCAGCCCCAGATTTCAAAGCAGACGCATTAATGCCAGACGGTAGTTTTAAATCACTTCAACTTTCTGACTATAGTGGAAAGTGGCTTGTGCTCTTTTTCTATCCACTAGATTTTACTTTTGTATGCCCAACAGAAATTGCTGCATACTCTGACGCTTACGATAAATTCAAAGAAGTAGGATGCGAAGTTGTCGCTTGTTCTGTTGACTCAAAATTTTCACACTTAGCTTGGACTAAGCAATCAAGAAATGACGGTGGACTTGGAAAAATGAATATTCCTGTGTTAGCTGACATGAATAAGACTGTTGCTGCTGATTACGGCGTTCTTATTGAAGAAGCAGGCGTAGCCCTTAGAGGAACTTTTGTAATTGATCCTGAAGGCAATATCCAGCACAGCACTATCAACAATCTTTCAGTAGGAAGAAATGTTGAAGAAACTCTTCGCTATGTTGAAGCTTATCAGTATTCAGCTAAGCACGGTGAAGTTTGTCCAATGGGTTGGAACAAAGGTGACGATACCATGAAGCCAGATCCAAGTGGATCAAAAGAATGGTTTTCAAAGCACAACTAAGAAAATGATTTAGATTATAAAGAAGAGGTCTGGATGAAAATCTAGGCCTTTTTTTTGGGCCTATTGCCCCTAGTTTACGATTATCAGTTTCTGGCCTACAAGAATTTTAGAGCTTTTGAGACCATTTTGCTTTTTAATTTCCCTAATAGAAATTCCAAAATTAGTCCCAATTTTGGCAAGGTTATCACCTGCCTTAACTTTATAAACAAAGCGCGCAACCAATTTATCCTTAGTCATAAGTTTTTGACCTGGGAAAATTTTATTTGAAGTAAGGCGATTTAGTTTTTTCAAGCGATTTGTCGACAGCCCATTTTTCTTTGCAATAATCGATAAACTCTCGCCTCTTTTAACAAAATGGTATTTGTGATTTCCCGAACTTTTGTATTTGCGGTTATTGACTCTCAAAACTTGGCCAATCTTTAGATGAGAGTTTCTAAGACGATTAATTGATTTTAAAGAGTTAATACTTAGTCCAAACTTCCTCGCTAGTTTTGACAAACTATCCCCGGCGACTACATTGTAATAACTTTTACTCTTATGAGGTCGTCTAGCGTTAAGTCTTTTATTCAATACGACTTTTTTACCTTTCAGAAAATCCATTTTTGCATAGATTCTTTCCACAAATACTTCTGGAACCCATAGCTCAAATGTCCCCTCGCCAGGAGGCGTGATCGTTTTTAGTAGTGAGGGGTTTATTTTGAGCAGATCTTTTTTTTCAATATTTAGTACTCTTGCCAAATCTGTTAGTTTAACTGGAGAGGGTACCTCTACACTAACTAAGTCTGGAAATGATTCAATAGAGCCAGTGGGATCTTTCAGTCCATAAGACTCAGGGCTTGCACCTATAATGGCTGCCGCAATAAATTTGGGTACGTAATTAAGGGTTTCCTTTGGCAGTAGATTTTTTCTGGATAGCTCCCAAAAATCTCTGGTCTTTCCCTCCATCATGGCCCGTAAAACTCTATTTTGACCACAATTGTAAGCAGCAAGTGCTAACTCCCAAGATCCCAGACCGTGGTAAAGTGCGCGAAGATATTTAGCAGCCGATTCAGTCGCTCTAATAGGATCTCTTCTTTGGTCAATATATTTATTAACCTCAAGACCATACTGCTCTCCGGTTCCCCTCATAAATTGCCATACTCCGACCGCTTTTGCGCGTGATCTTGCATGGGTCACATAGCCACTTTCAATCATGGCCAAGTAATATAATTGTGAGGGAATGCCATGAGTTTCAAGCATTGTTTGGACCAGTTCTTTATACTGCTGGCCTCTATTCAAAAATCTTTGAAAACGCTCTGGGTTATCTTTCGTAAAATATTTAATCCAACGCCGAACATGGCCATTGGCCTTTTGATTTTGATTTTGAAGCTCACCCGGTTTGAGTTTTACTGAAAGCTCTTCTTTTTCTCCTTCAGTTAAATAAAGGAAAAAGGAATCAAGAGAGTTTAGGTGATACTCCCACCAACTCAGCTCAGTACGAGGTTCACTCACCGTACGAATAGAGGAGCAAGAAATCAGAAAAAAACTCAAAAAAACTAATCTGAAACACTGAGTCATGGACATTCCTTTAATATATTTCATTATAAAGCGGAACTTGGTCCGAGACTTTTGGGAATAATATTCCTAAAATTTAATTATTGAGCTTCACTAAATAAATGAGTTTTTATAATGGAAGATATTCTTCAATATATTCAATCCCACATCGCCATGGCCCCCTGGATAGTCTTTTTCCTATTAACCTCAGCCGGCTTTCAATTACCGGTTTCTGAAGATATCTTGATATTTACCTGTGGGATTCTAGCCGCCAAAAACCCTGAGTATTTTTGGCAGTTTTTCCTTGCCCTATACCTGGGCGCCTACTTCTCAGACCTCATCGCCTACTGGATGGGCAGAATGCTGGGCCCAAGGCTTTGGGATATTAAATTTTTCGCTAAAATGATCCCCCATGAAAAATTTATAAAGGTCGGCCATTATTACGAAAAATATGGGGTTGCCACCCTACTTCTCGGCCGATTCATCCCCTTTGGAGTTCGAAATATGCTCTTTGTGACCGCCGGAATCGGGAAGATGAATTTCACCAGATTCGCGCTTACTGACTTCATATCCTGTACTATAAGCGTTTCAGTCATGTATTCCTGTGTATTCTACTTCGGTGAGATTGTGATCGAGTATATTAAGAAATGGAATATAGCCATTTTTTCAATTGCCATAGTCACAGTGGCCCTTATCATGATCAAAAAGCACCAAACCAACAAACTCTGACATTATTAAGTGCTTCCAGTAATCTTTACAATTTAACACGTGAAGTCAGCCTTTTAGGCTTGGCAGTAAGAATTGGGTTGGCTAATACTTCCTATAACTCGAAAAGTTGGAACAGCCTGAACGCTGGCACGCTCCTTGCTCCAATATAGGGTAAGCGGGCAGGACAAAACGGATTGTCCAAAAAAAGGGAAACAAAAAGAGATGACTAAAGCGAACGTAGAAATGAAAGTGAATGTGGAAGACCAAGTTGAAGACAAAAAAGTTCTTTCGATTTTTGATTGGAGATTAAACAAAGAGATGAGAAATGTAGGAAGCAGTTATCTTACATATCTTGAAATGCTAAGCGCATCTCAACTTCTATCAGAAGCAAAGGGCATTATTACTGATATAAAAAGCAGTCCTGTCGACAACTCTCTAATAACCAAAGGCGATGCTCTACTTTTAGAGATTTCCAATAGACTTGAAAACGACTCAAGCCTCCTCAGTAAAGCTGTCAGAAAACTTCGTGATGAAGTTCTAGAAAAATTAAAAATATAAGAAATTAACTTCAATCGTATATAACCTTGGTACGTTCTCTAGTGAGACCGTATCCAAAGGTTTCTTATATCAGCTTTCTCCTATTTTTTTTTGGCCATTTGAAATACCATCAGTAAATGAACAGGTATCAAAACTATCCAGACACACCAACAAGACCACACAACTACTTCAAGCTTGAGGGTAAAAAAATACATATCTCCCACCCCGAAGTAAGCAGTGGAATCGATATCCATTACGTCGAAAAGGGCGAAGGTAGCCCCCTCGTTTTAATTCACGGTCTGATGACCAGTAGTTATTCATTTCGCTACATTATCGATGAGCTATCTAAAACCTATAGAGTGATCGTTCCAGATCTACCAGGAGCAGGTAGAAGTGCGGCCCCCAGGCAACTATCTATGTCAGCCGAATCCATGGGCGAGGCGATCCTAGGAATCATCCAAGCACTCAAACTAGAAAAACCTTATATCGTAGGTAATAGTTTGGGAGGATACCAAGCCGCCTGGTTCGCCATCAATCACCCTGAGTCTCTGGGAAAATTGATGATCCTCCACTCTCCAGGAATCCCCGAACCCAAACTCTATCTTCTAGAAAATGCCCTGAAAATTCCTGGCACTGAATCTATCTTCAGACTGCTGGTAAAAAAACCCGAATTTTTTGTGGTCAACGCCCAACACTACAAAGACGACCTCACCATGAGTAAAGAAGAGGCCAGAGAATACGGCTCTATTTTCCATGACCGCGACCGCACTCACCTATTCTATAAACTTCTAAAATATTCAATGAGTCCTACTAAAATGAAAACCTATCAAGAAAGACTTGCTGAAATGTTCAAGGCCGGCAGCTGGAAAGTCCCAGTCCACCTGCTTTGGGCCACCAAAGATGTTATGGTAGATCCCGCCTCGGGGCCAAAATACCAAAAACTTTTTCCAGGTGCTAAACTAAACTGGGTCGAAGACTCCTCCCATTTTCTCCAAGTAGATGCTCCAAACCGGACCATCAGGGAAATCATAAGTTTCGACACAGAATCAAGTTAACTCTACCCAATGATTTTCTTCGTAAAAGACAATTCCAAACAATAGTTGGCAGAAAAGTTAAAACATAGATTGCTCCTAGGGCCAAACAAACCTAATTGATTTCTATAAGCTACTAATTTTATGAAAATAATAAACTTCCATAATATTTCGCATTTTTATTTCAAGTCGTTGAATATAATGAAATCATGAATACAATAATTCATATTTTCTTGACCACAACTATGCTGATCGCACTTATTGGCTGTAATCCTGCAGCCATCGACTTAGGACCACTTAGCGATAATTTGGGTGGGTCCTCCACAACAACTGGAGAAACAACAGGAGGAGCAACTAGTTCAGACCCGTTTGCCCCCTCTAGCGGTTCGACAGGTGTTGATCCCAACATTAGGATCACCTATGCATTCGGAGTGGATATTGATGACACCACCTTAACTAATACCACTATTACTCTCACAGATAATTCAAACTCTTTTACTATACCTGGATTTATTAGCTACAGCTCTCAGACTCTTAGCTTCCAGCCAGTTTTTGCCCTTGAAGCATCAAAAAGCTACACTTTGAACTTATCCACTAATATTTTAACAATGGGAGCAGATCCGTTTGAGGCTTCCGATCAAAGCACAACATTTAATACCGCAGATGTTCTTATTGCAGGAATAGGTTTTGCAGAAACCTCTGGATTGCCAACCCTAAGAGGAACATGCTCAACCAATGCAATCAATGTAGCAGCTACCTTAAATGGAGCTCCACAGGCCATGGCAGATAGCGACTGTAGCAATGGAAATTGGTCAATCACCCCAGCTTCACCAGGTGTAGGCACTTATACAATTGTTGTTTCGGCAGATAGTGGTACTAGCAGTGGTACTTCAAACTCAACCATAGAGATGGAAGAATGTGCGGTCCTGAACGCAATTGGCGCCAGTGGAGGGTTTGATGGAGGTACCGGATTAATTGGTGCTCCTTTCCTTATTAGCACCGCCGTCCAATTGGCAGATATGAATCAAAATGTGAATGAGTATTATCAATTAACTGCAGACATTGATCTAAGTTGTTTGGCTTGGGCCCCTATTGGAACTGCCATTGGTGCAACTTCTTTTGATGGCAATTTAGATGGAGATGGTTTTTTTATTAAACGTATGACCATTGAGAACCCTATCTCAAACGGGCAATCTCTTTTAGGGTATATGGAATCAGGTAGCGTCAGCAATATACGTTTGCTTGAGTCCTTTATTGGGGATGCCTCGGCAAGAAGTGATCATGCTTTATTTATAACCCAAGTTGATGGAACTGTAGTTAACGGGGCTTTTATTACAGGACAAATTGATTTCACTAGTAACAATCATGCTGGTGCCATTTATTCAGTTGCAAACGCTAGCAATGTCTCAAACTTATTTGGTATGATTGACTTGAGTGGAACAGGTAGCAATGTTGGTGGAATTTTGGGCAGCATTGCAGGCGGCCCAACAATTTCAAATATCGTATCAAGGGGAAATGTTTATAGCTCAACAGGATTTTCTGGAGGGTTTGCACATACAAAAACAGGAGGAACAGTCAGTGATTCTTATACTACTGGGCACGTCTCTTCTCTTGCTGGATTTATAGGTGGATTTTATGGTTGGAATAATGGGGGAACAACAAATCGCTCTTACGCCACTGGTAATGTTTATGGAGATGATATCATTGGTGGTTTCGTAGGAACAGGAGGCGGAGCTACTTTTATTGACTGCTATGCCAGTGGAGGTGTCAATGGCGATGATATTGTTGGCGGATTTATTGGCTCTGTCGGAGGTGATACTATTACGACAAGTTATTCCTTGGGAACTGTGACAGGAAATACTAATACTGATTACTTTGCAGCATCAGGTGCTCCAGTCAGCACTGATAATTATGTCTATCAATCAGGTTGTGCGGTGGCCCCTCCTGTAGGCTGTCCTCAAAATGGGGCGATAGGGTATTCAGACTCAAATATGAAACTTCAAGCAAGCTATGTCGGCTTTGATTTTGGGGCCGTTTGGCAAAATGTAACTGATGGAACAACTTATCCAAGTCACCAATAATAAATCCCTTTGAACTCAAAGCTGAATCATATCCAGTAGCACAGAGAAAAAACTACAAAGGAAGTTAGAAGGAAATACTAAGACCTGAGCCAACTGAAACGGAGTCATCTTCACTTAACTGAGTTTTGATGCCGCCATAGTAGTAGTAAAATGAAAGCATGTATTTGAGAACCCCTCCACTAAAGGGAATTCCTGCGCCAAGGCTATAGTCTAGTCCATCGATCTCGCCAAATAATTCAACGAACTTACCAAGCTTTGCAAAAGCAACTAAATGTTCTGCGAGAATCACTGAACCTGAAACTGCTAAGCGGTCAGCCCGTTTTGGTTTTAAGTATCGATTCCCTTCAATCACAAAATAATTGAGATTGTCATAATGAATCCCAAAAGAAAATGGATTGATAAACTTTGAAAGTCCTACTGTTGCTTCGTAGAAAATTGAATTTGAATCTCCATCAACCTGTCTAATACTTGAATTATAATTGTATTTTACATTTGAGAAGTAGACTAATGAGGGTCCAATGCTAAATTTCATATCTTCAGCAAAACGAAAAGAATAGGTAAGCCCAACTTTCCCAAAAAGAAGAGATAGATCCTGATTGACTTCCTTCTTAGGCTCTACCATGACTCTGCCTGCAGAAAAGTTTAGGGTATATTGGTGCCTTGAAACAGTCTTCTTATCTTTTATCCTAACAGTTCGTGGGGAAGCTCTTGGATCGTAGTTCATCTTAAGTGGTGAAAGGTAATGACTTTTTTTGGAGACATATTTTTCTTTGACTTCATGGTCACATAAATGGAGTTTTCTCGAGCCCGCTTGCATTGATAAAAAACTTCGAACATAAGATTCAGAGGTTTCAACATCTTGGTCTTCAATCAAAAACTTCTTTAATGCGCGATTTAACTCGGTGGGGTTCTTGAGAATGCGATTTGTTTTGTAGCGTTGACATTGATAGATCTTATCAGCATATGAATAGATAGAAATTGCGAAGAAAAATAATGTCAGGAGCATTGTGCTCAGGTATTTACGAGAATTCGTGCTCATTTTCTCATCCATGGAAAAACCCATCGCTCAAAGACCATGATAGCTCTATTCTTCAGCAGATTCAATTGGAGGTAGGTGGAGGTAGGTACGATGTACGAATACCTCAAGCGGTCGACCCCGCCTCAGGCCCCAAATACCAAAAACTCTTCCCAGGCGCCAAACTAAAGTGGGTCGAAGACTCGTCCCACTTTCTCCAAGTAGACGCCCCTGAACGAACTACCCAGGAAATTATCGACTTCGATTCATAATCTCAAAAAGACCGGAGCCGTCTGCCGGAGCCGATTGCCGGAGCCGGCAGACGGCCTACAATTCCTATAGGAAGTATAAGTGCCAACACGTCTTTCGCTGGCACTTAGAATTATATAAAGAAATCTCAATTAAAAAGGTAACTCAGGTGTAAGCCCCAGTTCATGTTGCTAAAATATTGTTTGCTTCCTGGACTAAATTTAGCTTTAACTTTTTTACTTTTAATAATTCTCTCGAATTCTTTTGTCGTACTTAGAATAGATAAAATTGTGTAACGCACATGGTAGCCAGAGCTTACAGAATAATCTGTCACTTGAATCTCAAAAGATGCAATGAGATGATTCTTTTTGTTGTAAATGGACATTGCGTATTTGGCATCTTTTATATTAATTGGTTTAAATTTCACGAATAAATTTTTATTAGAGTTAACACTGGTAGTAAATTTAGCTGATTCGTAAAGATAGAGATATACCTGACCATCTAAAAGGTTTGTGGCGTTGCCAATAGTTTCATTATCATAAATACCATCAAATAAATAAGGTGTGCCATTTTGAAAACTTGCTTTACAGTTATCTAGGAAGAGATCTGGATAAGTTCCAACCTCTATAAAGTCAATAAGCTCCTTCATATTAACATTAAATTCAGCATATTCTCCGCAAGATTTTTGCAATGACCGAAAGCTACTACTTTTATAGATTTTTCCAAGCAAACTAGAAAAGGATGAAACATTTTCAGTCTCAAGCTCCCTCGCCAGCACAGCTCTTAAATCTGCTAATTCAGGAGTTTCTAGACCGTACCTATTAATTTCGAAGTGCTTATAAAATATGGATACCTCTGTCGAACTACCATTGTACTTGTAGTTTGCCTTCACATTATTTGCAAAACTTCTTTCAAATCTTATATCGAAATCAATTCGAAAACGATGTCTTACACTTTTCTCTTTTAAGATAGCTCCACGATCTACAACTGTGCAATTCTCTTCTACGATATCATGGCCAAATGAATTGAGGATTTCGCATTGATTTTCATTAAAATGCAGAAGATCTCCTTCTTCAAGTTCTAGCTTCACCGCAATTTCATTACTCATATTAATGACTGGAGCAAAAGGCGGCTTCCCTGCACTTAGAGAGGCAATTCTATGGTTATCGCCATGCCCGAGGTAGACTAAGCTTACTACTTCATCTTTATTTGCTCCGTAAAAAAGCCCATTATCCACAAAATACTTTAACTGTTCTACTCTATTCATGGAAAATAACTTTCCACTCAAAACCATTCCCACAAAAGGTCTAATCATATCAGAGTGACTATAATAATTAGAATAAGCAAAATAAATGATTTCATGGAGTAGTAGCCCCACCTTGTTTACTCCATCTAGTTTATTGAAAAGCTGTTCATCCACTCTTAGTGGGGCCCAAGAAGGATTGTCATCAAAGTCCTGGGTAGCAAGCTGCCTTTCAAAACATGTTAGGCCATCCAAGACTTTAAGATTAATAATGCTCGAAGAATCGTTAATCTCATCTATCACTGAACGCTCAGAAAAAACAATTCCACCATTTTGAAACTCCTTGAGCCTGCTCTCCATTACATCATAAAGTTTTTGGCTAAGATTTTTAAATGGCTTAATTATTTCAAATGTTTTAGTGATTGCCTCATCAAGTGTTGTCACTTTAATTTGGCCGATCTTTTTACCACTAAGCTCATTCCATTCAAGCAAGTCTTTTAGAGTGGCCTTACTCACCTCGCCTTTTGGATGAACTTCAAATGACACTAGGCTAGATCTAGTCTCAAGATGTCTCGATGTGCAATTTTCATCTGCAACGACTGTGGAATCTATTAAAGTTCTACGGATGCCTTCCCAATACCATTCATACTCATTTTTAATACAAATGATGTCTTCGTAGCACGCATAGGCATCGCCACCGCCGGAGCTATTACCCGAGCCAGCAAAGAGGTTTGCACTTAAAGTTAGTAATATCAGTATCATTTTCATTTGGTTTCCTTTTAACTTGCCGCACAATCCTTAGCAACTGTATTTAAGTTTGTTGTAGAACTTATATAAGGTGAAAATCCTTTTGCCGCATGGTATTTCTTCTTATTTATGTTACTATTTAGTTATCGATTACTTAACTTTCAAGGCTAACCCATTGTTATTATATGATTTTTAACTATCAAAATTACAAAGATTATTTGAAAGATAGGCTCTCCACCAAGGCCGAAACTAGAGGGCTCAGAAAAAAGCTGGCAGACCACCTGGGCTGCCAAAGTGGATTTATCTCCCAGGTGCTATCCGGAGACGCCAACTTTAGCCTTGAGCACATTCATAAAATCTCGCTTTTTCTGGGGTTAAGTGAAATCGAAACTGAGTACCTTATTAATATGCACCAAAAGGACAGAGCGGGAACCACGACTCTTGCAAACTACTTTGAAGCAAAGATGCAGGTCATTAGAAAGAAGTTTTTAAATCTTACAGAGCACATTCAGACAACACAAAAAATTGATGATGCTGACTACGCTCTTTACTACTCAGATTGGTACTACTCGGCCATTCACCTAATTATCACTTTAAATAAATTTAAAGATAAGGCCGAAATTGCCCACAGACTCAATCTCCCTGAAAAGCAAATCACAGAAGTTCTCGAATTCCTCTTAGAAAAAAACCTGGTCCAATATGAAAATGGAAAGTACATTGCCGGCCAACATAGAATCCATCTAAGTAAAGACTCCCCATTCGTAAAAAATAATCTTAAAAATTGGCGCTATAAAACAATACAAAGTATTTCTCAAAAACGAGATCATGATTTTTTTTATACAGGAAATTATACTTTAGGCCCTAAAGAGTTCCAGTATTTAAAAGCAGAAATTGTTGAAGTTCTTAAAAAATTTGAATCCAAAATAGAAACTGCACCAGAAGAGACCATGGCATGTCTAAATATAGACTGGTTTGAACTATAATTTCGATTCACTAACAACTCCTCTAATAAGCTGCTACCCCGGCAACCGGCTCCGGCAATCGGCTCCGGCAGACGCACTAACACCACCCAAGCACTAACAAGGCAAAAGAAAACGGAACCGATGCGATGGAAATCATCACAAAGTCTAAATTAAAATCATACGGATGGTGCTACCAAGTCGACGGTTTTGAGCCCGCCCTCATGCCAGATAAATATCATCTAAAAGGAACAGAAACAGTAAAATAGTTTTTTGGATCAAGCACCTACGAAAATGGAAAGTGGTTTGACTACTACCTTCCGACAAACCAAACCCAAATTTATCTGCCCATAAACTTACTCACCTAAAAGAACTTTCGTTTTAGGAGCGGGCATAGGACAAAATGTGGCTTCTGTACATACATCGTCAGAATCGATTAAAGGCTCAACACTTCTACCAGATTCAATAACAGGTCCTGAATCGCCTGTACAAGAAAGCTCAGCATTAGGAAAAAGAAGATAAAATTCTCTCATATCGAGTAAACATAAATTTGAATTAGCATTAGCAATTTCTGCTTGCTCTTCCAACTCAAATCTTTTTATATCAATAAGCTCTTGTTTACACTGCTCAGAAATTGTAGCTAAAATAGAAATAGTCTCATCAAAGTTTTTCTCAACATTTACAAACACATCTTTTTTAACTCTAGATTTTTGAACATAAGACTTTTTCCCTAAGCAAGATACACCGCTCTCCAAAACATCAAACTCTGCAGGTAAAGCAGTAGGTTTTGAACTATTTGCATATATAAGCGTCCACCTTTGTTTCAATCTCAAATCTTGGTAAGGCGCCATCATCTTCTCGACTTCACTCTCAACAAGAGCATCAGTCACTTCATAATGAAATTCAACTCCATAGAGATTTACAGAAAGTCCCAGAAAAAAGATAGAAAGCAAATGAATCATAGTACTTCTCATAATCACAACTCCGTTCTCATTTTTTTATATATATTAAAGAGCAAGTAAGATGCCAAAGTACTCAATAAAAACCATTGTTCTTTTACTATGTTCTAAGACCTTAGCTCTACAAGGTTATGAGAATCAAATGACTTGTGTAGTAATTCGTCAGTTTTTCACTCTCACCGAAAATCACCGATAAGTAAGCAGTGAGCGACTCTGGGGTGATTTTGAAGTTTGGTTTTATGACATTTTTATTCTTTCTTAGCACCACAGTATGGTCAATGGAATTACAATTTATTGGTGGCGTCCGGATGGATGGCGATATTCTCGATGGTGACGATATTAGTGAAGATGTCAGTGGTATAACATGCATTGACCGAGACAAGTGCATTGTTCTCTCCGACGAAACCCTCTACGTCCAATCGGCGAGATATTCAGAAGGCGGACCACTATCCATCCAAGTAAATGAAGATCCAATTTATATGACCTACACTGGCAAAGAATTAGACTTGGAGGCCACCTCAAATGATGGAAGATATTTCTATGTGGTAGGCTCTCATGGACTAGCTAGAAAAAAACAAGTTAAACAAGCTAGCCGCTACCGTTTTTTTAGATTTGAGTTAGACAGCAGAGGTAAAATTAAAAGGAGCTCAAAAATTGAGTTAAGCCTCTACAAAATTCTTCAATCTCATAGTGAGCTTACCCCATACCTAGATATCAAACTCCAAGATAATGGACTCAATATTGAAGGTCTTGCATGTCTTGGCGGTAGTATTTTCATTGGTCTGAGGGCCCCTTCAATTGATGGCCACGCCGTGGTTTTGGAAATTAATAAGGGTGAATTCGTTAGATACTCATCTAATGTCCACTCAAAAATTCACAAACTTCCCTTGGGAATGGGAAAAGGTATCAGAGACCTTGCTGCTTACAATGAAGGTCTTTTCATTTTGGTTGGAGATGCAGGCCCCAAGGACTCAGTAATTTTCAGCTCCACCAAAGAGACAAGTTTCGCCTATTGGAACACTGATAGTAAAAATGTAAGTTGGATCCCCTATAACTCTGTAAAAACTCAATCTCAAATATTCGGAAATTCAAAACCTGAAGGAATTGAGGTCATCAAAGGCGCTGAAAATGATACCCTTGTTGTGGTCTCTGATAGTTGTGACAATGGCTGTCCAGTGAGTTTTAAAATAAAGAAGTAACTACCAATTCATTCCTTGGTAATCTTTTAAGACTTTTTGATGGAGCTGTGAATACTTTAAATCAATCGAGTATCCCATTGATTCACAAATTTTCAGTACGATTTCATGATCACTCTTTTTTCTCTCTTGAAAGAGTCGTATTAAAAATCCAATATTTCCCACCATCGTTTCAACATAAGAGTTTATTAAATCTTTTTGTTTTAAACAATCTCCAATGAATTCCGCTCCGATACCATAATCAAATACAGCATCGATAGTAGATTCCACATCTTCTTTTCTGATTGTTTTTACTCTCATTCGAAGAACACTATTTTCAATAGATTCTCTATCAAATCGTTTTAATTCTTTTTCTGAAAGGGTTTGAAAATCAGGAATTTGAGGCAATTCAAAAAGTATAGGGACAATGCCAACTGAAGGGATATGAGGAAGATTTTCAATAAAAACTCCCCCTATTGATATATTCAAAAGAGAAGATTTAAAAACATGCCCCTCATCCGCGTAGAGAATTCTCGACTTTATAGGAACTCGAATAAATTGACGCCTATTTTGGGTCATAGATATTTTGAAGCAACCTCACTGAGCTCAGATCTCTCACCAACTTTTAAAATTGTATGAGCGACGATAGGCTCGGCCTTTAATCTTTCGATACAGTAGGCCAATCCATTATTAACAGAATCGAGATAGGGGTTATCAATTTGTTCACAATCACCTGTCAAAATGACCTTGGTTCCCTCTCCAGCTCTCGTAATAATTGTTTTAATTTCATGGGGTGATAAGTTTTGGGCCTCATCAACAATCAGATACTGTGCCGGTATCGAACGCCCTCTAATATATGTAAGAGGTTCAATATGGAGAAGCCCTTGATTAATCAGATCATCCCATCCCGAGGTTGCGTCGTGACCTTTATCTCCACCAAAGAGAAAATCCATATTATCAAATATAGGCTGCATCCATGGACCAAGTTTTTCATTAACGTCCCCAGGTAGAAAACCTAAGTCTCTTCCCATTGGCTGAACCGGTCTACTCACAAGAAGTCTAGAATACTCTTGCTTGCCCACTGTTAGCTCAAGGCCCGCAGCAATAGCTAGAAGAGTTTTTCCTGTTCCGGCCTTACCAACGAGACTAACAAGCTTCACCTCTTGATTAAGAAGGGCGTCAATTGCAAATTGTTGTTCTACATTTTTTGGATAAATTCCCCAAAGACCTTCTCTCGCCTTTATTAGTGGAACAATCCCCAACTTTCTTTGACAATATCTACCCAACTTTCTTCTTTGAGGATTGTTGGCCTCTTGTATGGTTAGATACTCATTAGGTGAGATCCCTTCCATTTCATCTTTTGAAAGCTCAAGGAAGCGATTTTCCTCAAACTCATCAATGCTTTTGGGTTTTACTTCAAGTATTTTGTGACCAGAGTACAGATCATCAATGGTAATATCCATTTTGCCATAATCATCAGATGGAACCCCAATAGCATCAGATTTAACTCGAAGGTTTATATCTTTACTGATGAGAAATACATTTTTTCCCTTACTCTTGAGCCAATAGGCGTGTGCCAAAATAATATTGTCATTTATAGTTAAATTTATAGGTCCCAAGGAATTTTTGTCGAAATCGGTCTTCAAAGAAATTGTGAGCTTGCCACCATTTTCTAAGCTAACACCTTCCGAAAGGCTCCCCTTTTGACGAAGGCCATCCACAATTCTTGAAAAGGCCCTGCCATTTCTACCATTTTCATTGGGATCTTTTTTAAATCTATCGAGCTCTTCAATAACCACTAGTGGTATATGAATGTCACTATCAGGAAATTTGTAAATAGATTGAGGATCGTAGAGAAGAACACTGGTATCCAGAATAAAAGTCTTTTTCAATTGCTGTCTCCCGCATGCAGTCACATTCTAATAAAAAAGGGTAAGTCACTATAAGGATAGGGAGTTATGCATCGAAAGAAAAGTCTAATATGCTAAGATATAACAGACCCCGCTGCTCACTTTCGTCACCGAGGTCAACTCCCCTCTCAACTTCATAAAAACCGCCATATAGTTTCATAACCCACAGATTAATTCCGACCCCATAACTCAAGTTTCCACCATTATATCCGCCATAGAGACTGAGAATAGGCAAACCAAGCTCGACTCCAGCGTGGTACATCCTAAAAAACTCTAGCCCGTGATTCATCGGGTGGAGATCCATAGAAATAGTATAGTGAAATAATCCAAAGTCTTGAGTAAAGGCCATCCCTGTATTGATCATCATATCTTGATCGGGAATATCTGCTGTGCCCTCTTCCACACTAAACTGGGTATCGAACATATCCATGATGCTAAACCCGACTGAAAGAGTAAACATTTCACTCCAAGTCACTTTATAGATGGAGCCAATATCAACACCCCAACTAGAGCCCTTGGCATAACCGAGAGCGTCTCTGAATTCATAATAATCTTCAACACCATTTGAAATAGTATTTAAAAGTGAGGTTCCAAACAAATTGAATTTCCCGGCAAGGCCTTCCCGACTTATATGTTTAACACCTGCCCCAAATGACCATAACCAACCTCTAGAAAGCGGTTTTCCTCTTTTTTGAAAGTGAGGTTTTCCTGAGCCTGTAGTATAAGCAAAGCCGGTTACAAAACCTTTGTCATAGCGGTAGTCCATCTCAAGTGTAGGATGAATTTTATTATTTAAACCAAGACCTGTATTAACACTATAAAACCCAGCAAGTCCAAAGTGATCCATCTTAATTGAGGGAACGGCAGCAAGCTCTAAATGCACTGGAATCCCAATCACCCTATCTGCAATGGCGACGGGATCATTTTCAGGAAAATTTTCGAACTTCTCTTTATCATCCAGTAAATTAGTTATTCCCACCTTTGGATTAACAGCACTCATGGAAAAACCATGGTGAAACCCAAGACCAGCGGGATTATAAAAAAGCGTAAATTCATCATCGGCAAGAGCTGTAAAGGCATCTCCCATAAATAGTGCCCTGGGAGATCTTTGCAGATAAATAGTTTCCTTCCCCATCGCAGAAAATGAGACTAGAAACAAAAAGATGAATGTGAAAGCTCCTCTATTGGAACATTGTTTCATAAACATATGCATAGTATTTTTGAAGGGAAACCAAGTCACCGGCGTAAAGTGATTCACACCTTGTTTGACTTTTTATAGTACAAATATTTCCCAAATTGATGACAGTGCAAGCTGCACTGTAAAATGTTGTAAGGGTAGTATCTAATCCTTGAAGACTTCCTGAGTTGCTAGAGACAGTAGTATTAACGAGTACATCAAAAAAGTTGTTAAACAAAACCAATCCCTGACACATACGAGAGACCCTATCTGCAGTTCCAACCCCTCCACCAGCAAGTTCTGGGTGACCGCCAGTAGCCGCATTGGTCACATCAGTGCAACCTCCAGTAAATCCTGTTCCCAGGTAAACAATTACCCCAGCATCGGTGTAGGTGTAAAAGCAGGAGTTTGGGTTTCCGTTAGGATTTCCATTAGCAACGGCACCATTTCCTTTAGTGCCATCCACTGGGTTAGCATTTCCATAGTAAAAACCAAATTTTCCCATTTGCGCAAGTATCATCATGATAAGCTGAAAGTTCATATCTCCCACTTCTGCAGTGGTAAATTTTCCAAGTCTAGCCCCTGAACTGGGTTCATCGTTTAGTTGAATATTCCCAGCATAAAGCAGTGTATCGATTGCCTTTAAGAGATCTCCATAGCTGTTGTCATTGTGAAAGGTCATAAGCGAGGTTGTAAATGTAGTCAGACTTCCAAGTACCGCGGTAGCAGACGTTCCAATCTTTGCAAGATCAGTTCCCCAAAAAGTAAGTTCACTAAATCCGGCTTTACATGCATAGGCACTGGCAAGCGTTTGAAGATATCTAGCATGATAAGGATGGTTCCCGACTTCGTTTAGTGCTGCGAGGGCCTTGTCACACTCCCAGCTTGTTAACCAGTAGTTTGCCTTTTCTATAGCATCGTCACGCAACTGCTCATCGTCTTTACCACAACCGGTAAAGCAAATGAGAGAAACGATACATAGTATCCTCAATAGGGGGGACAATAATTTATTTCCCGTCATGGCCTCCATGCCATTAATCAGGCCAGCGTATGGAGCTGCCTAAAGGGTTCATATCATTGTCCCAAAAAGAAGTTTACAGGTGTACCCAGAAAATTTTGACGCTACGTATCTACCTAAAACTAGGTTAGTCGAGCTGATCTGTGAAGAATAAAGTCATGCGACTGACGGCTTCAGCGAAAGGAATTTCATCAAGTACTAGGCTAAATCTGGCAGAATTGGGCATTCCAAAGTCTGTACCTGGCACAACGGCCACCCCAGTTTTTACCAAAAGGTCCTCAGCAATTTGTGAAGAGTAATCTCCAGAGGCTTCACCTTTTGAATATTTTTCGAAAAGCGGAGTCCTAGAAAAATCAATCATAAAATAAAATGCGCTTAGAGTTTGATACCAACACTTCGCAAGACCAGCGTCTCTAAATTTTTCTTGTAAGAGAGCTGCATTTTTTCGCAAATGGGTTCTTGCTGGGGCCAAAAATGTATTGATATTTCCAAAGTCAAAATCGATCAATGCTCTTTGAATAAGACTATTAGCTCCAGAAGTTGTCTGTGCCTGTAGTTTTCCGTAGGCCTTAGTAAAATGCGATGGTCCCATAGTAAAACCAATTCGAAGTCCAGTGCAGGCAAGTTTTTTAGAAATTCCGTCGATAATAATTGTTCTTTTTAAAAGCTCAGGATTTTCTTGATAGAAATATGTCGGCTTGGGATCAAAGTAAGCCACTTCATAATAAATTTCATCAGAAATAACTAAGAGCTGTGGGTACTCTTCTAACAGTTGTGCAAATTCTTCCATCCATTTTTTTGGATAGTGAATTCCTGCTGGATTGTTAGGACTATTAACTATAATCACTTTCGTTTTTTCACTAATAGCACTTTTAATATCTTCCATACTGGGAATATAGGCATCATATGTATGTCCTTTCACAACACACATTTTTCCTCCCCAAAATTTAATCATTTCAGGATAAGAAACCCAATAAGGTGCAATCAAAGCTACCTCATCTCCAGGATTAATAAGACAGCCAAGAGTATTGTAGACAGAGTGCTTGCCACCATTACTAACAACACAATCAAGCTTCATATCGACATCGCTAATATCCAGCTCACGACTTTTTAAAAAATAGGCGATTTGTTTTTGTCTTAAATCAACAAAGCCAGGAACTGGAGCATATTGATAACTTTTGAGAAGGTTTAATTCACCACCAATACAATCCATAAATGCTTTTGGTGGTTTAAAGGGAAGTTGTCCAGCTGTCAGGTTGTAAACCTGCTTACCTTCCTCTTGAAGGATGGTTGCCTTCTCGTTTAACTTCAGTGTTACACTATCCCCTACAGCTTTTACTCTCGAACTTAATTCCATGTGACTTATCTACCTTGTTTTAATCCCATTAATTTTTTATGAATTGAAGGTGGTACTAATTCAGAAATTTTACCACCGTGCTCGTAAACTTCTTTAACTAGAGTCGATGAAACAAAATAATATTTTTCTCCAGTCATAAAAAAGACCGTCTCAACTTCAGGCTCTAAATGTCTATTCATGGATGCCATCTGGAACTCAAATTCAAAGTCCCCTGTGGGCCTTAAGCCCCTGATAATAACATCAATTTTATTTCTTTTAACAAAATCTACAACTAAGCCGTCCCAGTGTGCCACTTTAATTTTCGAATTGTTTTCAAAAAGCTCTTCAATCATCTTCTTTCTTTCCTCGACTGGAAAAAGTGGCTTTTTCGTAGGAGAAACTGCAAGAAGTATTGTGAGCTCATCAAATAGTGGTAAGCCTCGTTTAATAATATCGTAGTGACCATTGGTAAATGGATCAAAGGTACCAGCGTATAGGGCCGTTTTCCCAGACATAAATTATCACTTAGTTAAGAGTTTGATCTGACCTAATCATTGTGCTTTTTTGAAGACATTTTGGAAAGATGAAAAGAAGCCATGTAAGACAATGTCCACATGGCCTTATAGAGCGCTAGAAAATGGCCTAACTGGCCTTTTTCTCTCTGCTACCACTGCTATTGATGGGAATAACAAACTTGGCCCCACCATCTAGGCCAACCACAAGTCCTTCTGACTCACTAACTGAAATCTTTGCAGTTTGATCACCTACTTTAAAAACTAAATTGACTGTTAATTGCCCAGTTACTGAAAACTCCATTGTTGTTTCACCAGAACCTGATGCGATAGATGGAACGCTGGGAGTCATTGGCGACGCAGCTGAAATAGGCACAATATTTTCTTCTTCCACTTGGGCGACTAGCTGCTGCACAGGTTCAGAAACTTCTGCCACCGGCTCAACTATTTCAGAAACTGGATCTTCTTCCACGGCTTCACCTTCTGAAGCTTCAGGCTCTGCAGCGACTGCCTCGACCACTTCTTCCGGTGCGGCTTCTTCTTCGACTTCCGCAGCTACCACCTCTTCTGGCTCTGGCTCTGCCGCTGATGCTTCCACAGGAGCCTCTTCGCTAACGACTTCCTCTTCCACCGGCTCAGTCGCAGTTTCAGCAACTTCTGCTACAGGTGCAGCCTCTTCAGCTACTTCGCTTTTGGCCTCTGAGTCATCATCTGAAGTGAACTCTTCTTCCAAGCTTTCAATCTCGCTCATAATATCGGCTAACTCAGCTTCATTAAAACCTTCATCTAAATTTTCGACATCATCCGCCATTTTCATCTCCTCAAAAGCTTAAGGTAATCTAATACCTTGCATACATGTCTCTTGTCGGCACTCCGTATCATTATTTTACATCTTAGCGCGGCATAAAAAAAATTATAAAATAAGAGAATTTTCCATGACAAAAAATTGCGGTATTTGATAGAAATGTCTGCCGTCATAAATTTACTTTGATTTGGTGGGGAATTTTTAAATTACTGAAATCGTTGATTTCAGGTGGGGTTTTTTAGTGACCAAAACGCGCATTGATGCACAAGTTTGGTTTGGTAATAATCAAACAAGTTGTGCTGAAAAGGCATATGGGCAAAACTTGCCTGCACTCCCAGAAGTGCAGAAAAACTCCTACGCAATTTTTGAAAACTCTGATCAATTTAATCCTTCAAAATTTTTTACACCAGGTTGGAACGGTTTTGATCTCACCTCTAAATCTTCTCTAACACTTGAAAAACTTCTTTCTAAAATAAAAAAAGATGTCTTTAAACAATTCCTCAGTACAAAGAACTTTCCCAAGTTTATGAGAATGGCGCTCTTTAGAGAATTTCTCTATTTCGCTGATGAAAATGCCATTAGAACAGAAGGGCTAGATGACTTTACAAATTTCTGGGAGCACTTACACACTAGTGATGGTCAGTACCTAGAAACAATTGATAAATTCTTAGATGGCTACTGCTACAAAGTGGCCATTATTTATATTTTAAAACTTAGACTGCTAACTTTTTTAGGAATTGAAGCAGGTCTCGATTATAAAGACCGAAATATATTGAATCCAAATTCCTTCTTCTCCCTTATTTTCCAAAAAGGTAGTACACTAGATCTCAATTCTCATGCACTTAAGATCAATCAATATAGCTGGTATCAGCCCAATCAAAAGTACCTAAAAGAAATTAAAGAAGTTGCGTCCCAATTTGGGCAAATTGGAATTGAAGAACTACTTCCTCTATGCACACCCAATCTAGGCACCACTCCTCTATCTAATTCTATTTCGAGCCAAATTTTTGGGCAATTTCTCAACCTACTACTACTTGAATTTCCCAAGTGGCTTGAGGGTGATCGAAAAGGGTATCAAGGTCGTAATGACCGAGGCGAAGAAGAAAATAGAATCCAGGTGGTCAATTGTAAATTTGAAGGGGACTTTTTAAACTCTCTATCGCTTTCACATTTTCTGGCCCAAGAGGCGAATCAAAATATTAAATGGGAAGAAATTCTTTGTCCTGAATTTGAAAATGATGACGACTGTCATAAGTCTTTTTCAAAGATATGCCTTGAACTTCACTCATTAACGTTTCTCACTAGGCTTGCTGTGAAACAAGGAGTTTTCCCTACAAAACTCATTACCCAAGTCTTATGTGACAGGCATAAAAAACATTTAAAATCTGCAAGTCCTCAAATTGCACTATTTCAGTCCATGGAAAGCTCTGAGCAGAAAAAATACGATAGAGTTGTTCTAAACCTTCATGAGTTCCCCAAAAACAACCCACAGTTTTTTCTCATGAGTCAGATTATGAAACATGAAAATACACTGTGTGACGGCGGTTATTTATATGTATTCAGCTCAAAAAAATTATTTGTCCCAAGCCAAAGTGAAAGACTATCTACACTGCTAGAAGCATTTAGACTTGAGGGCAGTTTTAATTTTGACACACTAAAAAGTAGGGGGAAGCTAACTCCTTATCTTTATGTATTCAGCAAAAAAAGATCAGTTGTAGATTCTAAGATCTTCCTAGATAAGGCGATGCAAATGAATTGTGGTGAAGAGTTTTTCACCAATAAAAAACAGCCATGCCTAAGCTTTAGATTTAATGGCGAGCTCGCGACCTTTAGCAAGTTCTCCCTTTTCTATACTGAACTAAAACAATTCTTCACTCAGAAGAAGCCTGACTGCACTCCTCTATATCAAAATGATTTGGGAGATGGATTTAGTTTTGAATTTTTTCAAGATGCCATTGTTGATGGAAAACTCATCAACTCAAGTTCAAAAGACTCAAATAAAATAACTCATCCATTCTTTTTTGGTAAATTACTCAAAACATGTCTACCACTAGATGAATTCTTCTTTATTGAACAAATTGAAAGTGAGGATGGTAAGTCCAATTGGTTTGATCCAACTGACCTATTGGGACTCCCCACAAGGGCAGAAGAAAAATTTCCCTATGTTTTAATCGTGGATTTTAGAACTTCAGGAATGCCCCAAGTCGATATTATTCCCTCTGATACCTACCAGAGTAAAAAAGATGAGTGCGGAGAAGCTCTTTGCTCATATTTTGGAATGGTGCCTAAGAAAAAAGAAATTAATATTAATATATTCAGGGAATTCTTTAGCTCTCAAATTGGCGAGCAAGTTCTAGGCCTTTCTCTAACAGGTAATCCCAGCAAGTTAAAATCTAAACTCAAGCAAGTACTCGTACCAAAGTTCTTTTCAAGATCATTTCATCAAAATGGAGAGGTTCCCCATGATCTCGATTTCTTTCAAAGCAGCTCTACACAACTTCTTGGTATGCACCCCAAAAGTCTTGAGAGAAAATTCAATGAAAACCTTCAGTTTCTGAGCTTATTAAAATCACAATTTCCATGGGAGTTGCTTGGCAGTCTATGTATCTTTAAAAACAGCTTAGGTATTGCACTTGCAAAGCTTTCGAATTCATCATACCGCTCACAAGTACTTTTTAATAACCCAATAATTATTGAATCTCTCGAAAGTATTAAGAAGCACCCCATTTTCCCAAATAATAAAGAAGTTTTTATACAGATTAATACCAACAAATCTAATGATTTGAAATTGCCATTTACTCACGCAACATCAATTAAAAGTGAAAATGGAGATAATGGGCTCAGTATCCATTCAGGAGAAATTCTTCTGATTAGCATTTACTCAGATATTCACATACTCAATTTCATTAAATATATTCTTAAGGCCGCCAAAGGATACCCAAGCCTTTCAATACTACAAAATCTAAAAGTCCCTGCTTCTAAAGATCTAGCAGAAGTCCTAGAGAGGCATTCAAAGCTCATTGAGACTACCGCAGCGACCCTTCAAAGCACGGGGGAAATTATAAACCAAACCATTCGAGATCAAATCACCATCAATTCCTAGCTGCACAATATTGGGCGTGTTATTATATCTGCAAAGAGGGTATTAATTTTCATGGCCATTGAAATAATAGAGCTTCAAAAAAGAATCTATCGCAATATCAAAAAAAAAGCGCTCAGCTTTGAAGTATCAGCTTCTAAGGATTTAAAGCTATACCGCCAAAACCAGACGAAATTTAGCAAGATGCCCTTTAAGGTCGCCACATCAGGAACCCTTCTAAAGGCCGTTGGTAACTCCGATTTAATATACCTAGGAGACTTCCATACATTTGACCAAAATAGTCGAAATTTAGAAAGAGTTATGAGGCATCTAACTAATCAGAAAAAAAATCTGATCCTAGGCCTAGAAATGGTAGATGCTGAACACCAGGACTACCTAGATGCATTTTTATCGTCCAATATCACTGAGCTCGAATTCTTAGAATCTATTGAGTACCACGACTCATGGAGATTTCCTTGGAACCACTATAAGGATCTCTTTAAAGAGGCCAGGAAACAAGAAATCCCAATCTATGGGCTTAACTCCAAAGGAACACTAGAAGAGCGCGATAAATTTGCAGCAGAAAAAATCCAAGCACTAATGAGTGAAAACCAAGACTCTAAAATGCTTATTCTCTTTGGAGAATTACATATTCTTTCAAATAAACTACCTAAAAAAGTTCAAAAACTTCTAAAAGATTCAAATATTAAAAAGTCACACACTATCATTCACCAAAACCTTGATCATGTTTATTGGAAATTAAAAGATGCCAAAATTAAATCATCCATCGTTAAATTTTCAAATAGTGAATTTAGCATTCAAAGCTCTCCTCCATGGATTAAATATGAAAGCATGGTTTATTGGTATGAAAATTTAATAGATGACCCAGATTTTGATATTCATGAATATATAATGGAAACAGGTAGTAAAACTTTCAGCAGCTCAACCGTCGATCAATTTCATACTCTTTGCCATGAAATTTACAAATCATTAAATCTAAGACCACATATAAAAGATAAAATTGAAAACTTCACTCTCTATGACCACCGGAAAATTGATTTTATTCAACGGCAAATTGACAAAATAAAAGACAAAAAATCTTCCACTCTATATCAGAAGTTACTGACTACCAGTAAGTTATTCAAAATTCCATTTACATCTAGCTACTACTGTCCCCTCTACTCAATAAACCGCTTGAGCTACCTTGCAGGAGCACACCTGTACTTCTCCTCCCTCATTGATCCAAACGAATTCGACCAATGCCTAATAAGTGGTAGTAGGGAAAAAAAGTTTCTGGCAATTCTAAATTTAAATATTTCATGTTACATATCGAGTAAAATAATCAATCCACACAGAAAATGTGATCACTACCGCAATTTAATAAAAAAAAGAGATCATTACAAGAAAACAAAAAGCTCTGAATACAAGGCCTACCAGGTCGCTACTGAACTGCTAGATGAAACAACTAGTGTTGATCAAATTTTTAAAAATTGCTCGCTTTCTCTTTACTGGAAAGTGGGCTCACTTATAGGTCACCTTTTAGGGGATATCCTTTTTGATAAACTCCATGAAAGAAACCCAGATAAGGTGGTCACTTATATTAGAGATCATATTTTTATAAGTAATATGGGCGAACTTAAATGGGAGACAACAAAGAATCATCTGCTCCCAACCAAGGCCTTTAAAATGAGAAAAAAGAGGTTCTTTTAATGAAAGTTTTGGTTCAAAGAGTAAAGAGCTCAAAAGTGGTAGTTGAAGATGCTATCGTTGGGCAAATTGAGCATGGACTAAGTCTTCTAGTATGTTTAGAAAAGGGTGATGATTTAAAAAAAGTCGAAAGTGCAGCAGGTAAAATTGCTTCATTAAGAGTTTTTGCTGATGACAATGGCAAGATGAATCTCAATATAGAGCAGGTCCAGGGAGAGATTTTGGCCATCAGCCAATTTACTTTGTCATGGGATGGAAAAAAGGGAAATCGCCCTAGCTTTGAAAAATCGCTGGAGCCCGGGAGGGCAAAAATTCTCTTTCACCACTTCTGTAAAATACTCTCTAGTTCAGCAAAAGTTGAAACAGGAGAATTTGGCTCCCACATGGAAGTCAGCATCCTTGGTGATGGTCCAGTTACTTTTCACCTCGATTTTTAAGACTTTTCTCTTTAATCTACTCAGGTATTTTTTTCCAAACACCCGATTTTCAGACAAAATAATCAAGGGCCTGCTCAAATATTCCGTTTAAATAACTATGATACTGAGAATTACCGCGCTTTTTATTTTACTCTTTGCAACTGCAATTGATACCTTTGCCATTACTTGCTACGCTGGCAGGCATAGGCTAAATCCTAAAAGAAGTTATTTTAGTTGGTTAGAAACTTCGAGTAACTGCCCACTCTCTCTCAACCGTCTTCCCAATTATCACTATTTTAAAAAAAGGCATAGATTACAAGAAGTCATTGTTAAAACTAGCTATCAACAATGTGTCTATCGACACCCAGATAATTCAAGAAAGCTGATTACTTGTGTATTTGCTAAGAATCAAAAACAAATTAAAAAGGATTATAATAAAGGCCATGTTGACCACTTCGGATCGGGCAATGTTCACAATAAGAAAACAGAACACTATCAAGGCTATGGATATTTCTATTAGGATGCAATCAGTTGTCTAAATATTAAACCAATCTCAATTCATTTACCAAGTCTTTCTTTTTGCCTTTTTTGAGCGATCTTACTTCACCAGAGTCTGAGGTCAAATCGACCACTGTATCGACTTCACTTCTTGTATCAACTCTATTTAAAACAATCTTGATTAGTGCTAATTGCTTTTCATCTACAGTAACATTTTTAATGGCCAAATCAGCTTTTGAATCTGCTAAGACTTCTCTTCCTATAACAAGGTCTAGAAATCCACTCACTGTACTTTTCCCTGCCACTAAATCCTCACTCCAAGAAGTTCCAATGGCACCAATTTCAAGTACCGCATTATTACCCAGACCCTTTGTTCTCATTGTAATTCTTTTCACACCTAAGGTGCTAGAGAAAAGCTTAGTAGTCTCAAGAAGCAGATGATGAATTCCAACCTCCAAAGACTCCTTTTTTCCCCAAATAAATAAGTCATCTGACAGCTCTAGAACAAGAAAGATTCCCTCGCTAAATAATTTCTCCGAGAGGCCATCTACAACACTTGAAACAATTTGAACTAGTTGAAATTTTTCAAGGCCTTCAAGGTCAGGGTTTTCCTCTAAAATTTTTGAGTTATCTATAGCAATCTCTTCAGGAGCTATTTCTTCTGGGATTTCTTCTAGCTCAGCCGAGGTTTGTACTTCATCCATAACCTCATCTACAGATTTTTTTTCAGACAATTCAAAGTCATTTTCTTCATCTGCCATTATATAAGCATTTAACTTACCGTCTAATACATCTGAGTGATAGCGAGTAAAGAGCTTCGAGCATTCTACTAAATCATTTATTTCAAGGGCCTTTTTAACTACGTATTCAAGCTTAGAGCTAGAAGTCATTTCTGAAAGTTGATTTTCATCCCTGGCTTCATGTTCAACTCTCCCTAATCCAATTTGAAGCTTTCTTTCTTTAACCGCAAAAATCAAAAGCAGCACGATAGTTAAGAAGACTAGTGAGTCAGCTCCCTTCTTATAACGATCTATCTCTTTCATCGTTTGCTTATTATAGTTGTAAATACTTTCCGATATAGTATTGCTTAAAGCCTCAATCTTTTGATAACCCAAGTTGATACCTTGATTTAAACTTTCGCTGTCGCTTGAAAGAGAACCAAATTTCCCATCAATTTTTTCATGGAACCAATGTACTTGTGTTGCAATTTTATTAAATGATTTAAGAACATCCTCTCCAAATACTCCGGCAGCCTCACCATTTAAATCTCCTACACAATCAGACGTCAACTTGGTAAATGATCTAGTTAAGTGTGAGGAGGCATCATCCCCTATCATCTTGGCAATAAAGGTTTGATTAACCCGGTGAAAACAAGTCGAAAGGCCCGAGTCCGCTAAATGAAATTTTTGAAGTAAATCGCTCTTATAAAATGCGGTGGTGTACAGTGCAAGTGAAGCAAGCGTGAATACCATGGGGAGAAAAAGATATGCTTTTCGATTGAGAAAATGTCTTAGTTTCGATTTCATTCTATCCTAGTGTACAAGCCCGATTCAGCGCCAGGTGGACCTGTTAGTAAATGGTACATCTCCTTGAAACCTAGTCAAGATAGGAATAAAGTGAAGTGTCAAAAATCGGCCATAAATAGCTTAAATTAGGAAGCTCTAGATTTCCCTTGTTACAAAAAGTAGAAAAAATACCCACTCACAGCGCGAAGCATTATACTTCATTGTCTATTCCCCTCTGCTAAGGTAATTTGGTTCAAGAACAAAAGCAGCGTTCTATGGGGTGAATTTTAGACATGACCAGCGAAATTTACACAAAGAATATTACTAAAAGCAGTAGGCATCCGTTCAACCTAACTATCACCATAACGATCCTGGCTTCAATTTTTTTCCACACTTTCGTTGTGCTTCTCCTTAATTTTTTAGCACCTTATATAAACTTTGACGCAAATAGATCCCTTGTGGACCGCTCAATTGTTATCGAAAAAGCTCCCGTCAGTATTTTAAAAAAATATAGAACCAAGGGTGTTGAAGATGGCATGCTGGACAGTGTTTCAATTAATCCAAGCAGCTCTTCACCAGGGCAGAAATCAAGACCCCACAAAAAAGTAAAAGCAGCAGGAAAAAAAACCAATTTTTCATCTCTAAAACTTAATTTTAATTCCATGGATAGAGGAAAAATACTCATTGCTCCGGGCAGACCAAAAAGCCTTAAAGACTTAGTGAATGCTGACCTCCCTTACATTACAAAAGACGACAAACTAAAAGCCCGCTTCTTTAGTAAATCTAATCTTCAAATTATGCTTGTCCCACCGAAGGGAATCCCAGAGGATCAGCTCAACAAAAGTGAGCTTATCTTTTACGGTTTTAGAAAAAGAATTGAACAATCTTATATTTCATCAATTTATACTGCATATGATGACTTTATTCTTAAAAATCCGCGCTTTGTTTTTACTCCCTCAGAGGGAAAAGAAGAAAAATTGGTTGCAAAGATCTCCTACGATAAGAATGGAAATATTCGAGTACTTAAAATCATATCGGCATCTGAAAATCTGAAAATCCAAAGATTCTTTGAAAATGTAATGAAAGGTGTCGGCTATCTACCCAACCCTCCAACCTCGCTAACTAAAGAAGAAGACGAATTTACAATTTATTACAACCTTATAATAAACTCATAACCCATGCTGGGATCAGTATTTCTTTAAAACCATTTGAATTAACTTAGAACCAAAACTCGATGGAAACCACCATCCCTAGAAATATATACAACAAGACTAGCTCTCTTGAAAAAAGAAAACTCATCATCTTCTTAAAGAACTCTATCTTTTGCTTCTTTATAACTAGGTTTTGATTTCCCTTAGATTTATCATATATCTGCTTAGAAAGAAGGCTTACCTCTTCTAGGAAATGATCTCTTTCAGTTTTCTTAAGCTTACAATGTGGAACTGATCTCTTAATAGTATTAAATTTCTTGGTCGAATCTAACATCTGACCGTAACAGATATCACAACCTTTTAGGTGTTCATCAATTTCAGTTAATTTCTTAGGACTTAGAGAGGCGTCTAAATATCCAACGATAAACTGGGCCTTCTCGCAACTTTCACTATTTTCTAAACCTAAAGGGGTTACTCCAAACAAACTATCTCTTTGCAATGAACAAGACATTATTCTCCTTAAAAACCTTGAAGGTGAGAGGATGCATTCACCAGTGTATCACGTGTTCCGGCCAAAATTGCCATAACCTCGTATTCAGACTTACCAAGAATTTTAGATATATCCTCTATGGATTTTCCAGCAGAATCTTTTAAAAAGATGACTTCTCTTCGATCTAATCCCAATGAGTAAAAATCTGAATATTTACTTTTCATACCACTTTGGTCACTTACACTACCATTTAATTGCTGCGATCTAGTCTTTCCAAGAGATGCAACTTTTGAATACAAAAGAATTTGAAGCTTCCCATTAAGTCTTTTGGCATCATTAAACCCGGTGCTGGGTATTTTAACTAATTTATCTATAAGCTCTTTTTCTTTTAAACTTACCGCCAATATAGAATCGACGACCACTTGTTCTGCCTGCAATTGATCTGGAACATAGATATAGGAGAAACTAAAAAGGTCCAAAGAATATTTTTTAAAAAAAGAGACAAAATCGCTTTCCTTCACGGTAATAATGATACCTTTAATTAACCTATTCAAACAATACCCTTTCAAATTTGCCCCTATGTGTTAACTACTTGAAAAATGGCAATGTTATCAATTATTAGAAAGTTTTTTTCAACACTTTTAAATAACAGAGCAAACTGGTCAAGTATTAATTAGTTCTCAATAAATTTTCTGATGAGACGATAAATAACATGCGAGAACTATTAGGGGTTTAGTTTATGAAACACAGAAATTGGCAACTTTTCATCACTTCAATATTTTTATTCGTGATGGTTTTTGTTTCATGTACAGATACTGGAAGTAAAAAAACAGTTGAAGATGATGAGACAAGCGACACAGTCACTTCGGGTGAAACAATTCTTTTTGGCGGCGGTGATGACGACGATGATGATGACGACGACGAAGGTGGTGGACAAGTAGACGAAGGATGTATTAGTGGTGATGGCTCAGGATCTGATGGTGTCTTTTCTTTTACTGCTGATGGCAGTGGGGGTAACCGCCAGCAAGATGACGGAATGATTGTCGATGGCGCAGGCTACCGCATCGAAGGAGGCCATATTTGGTCAATTTCAAACGACCCTGGTGTACCTGACAAGCAAGTCCTTGGAGATATGGATACTGGCTCTACTGTAAAAATAAAACTACAGCCTCAATCAAACCCTGGAGGGGAAAGCCTTGGTGATGTTGCTTACTGTAATACAGGTGCCAACTACACCAGACTAACTGTGACTGTGCTTCTAGGAAAATATAAAGACGGGATCTTCTACCCAACAACAGAGAGAACATTCACCGGTGTTGATGTGAATGATTGTTCAGTTGAGGGAACATTTAATGTTCCAAGCTATATTTTATCAGATACTCAATATCCAGATGTTGTAGTGAAGTCTGTGAAGTCTGATGGTGATTGTATAAGTTACGGTGCAAGCTGTGACGTGGATCCATTGGTTGCGGGATCAGCTTGTTGGCGAACAAAAGTCTATCTAAAAATGCCATATGCGAGTGATTGGTAGACTAGTCTTTGTACCACATTTCAATAGTAATATTGTGTTTTAACTTTGATGAGCTATTGTCATATTCAATTATGTAATCCACTTTCATTGGACAATCTGAAGTGATACCGCTGGTGTAATGATTTTGAATATAGCTATAATCTCTAAATTCTATTTCTTGATATATGGTTTTACCACTAGTCGATTTTTTGGAATCAAAAACAGTTTTTGAACCATTTTTATAGATAGAGACAATGGGTGTCCTAGCTGAAGAGTCAATTTCGAGTTTCTCATCACTATGTCTTGAAATGACAATATTGCTCAGAGTTTTACTAGAACCTCTTTCAAGGTCTTTTACAATATATGAAGATTCAGTATAAACAGAAGAGTCCGCTCTAGTTTGAAGTAATATATCTGTGCTGGTATCGATTCTTTCTTCTTTTACAAGTTTGGCCTCAATTTTTTTATTGGCGCCACATTTCGTGAGTTCATCTTTAAATCCCTCGACTTTCGGCTTAGTATCATCTCCAGAACCCATAGTGTTGAATTCACATGCTGAGAAGAACACGACCATTAATATCAAAATTATTGCTTTCATACTTTCAGTTTACCTTGTAGTTACCTGTTTATGAGAAGTGATGGTAATAATTATATAGGTGTCTGGAGTTTATGCACCTCGCGCAGCAAAATTGCTTCGCAATTTTGAAGCGCAGAGGTATGTGACTGAGGGAAACTCCCCCACAGTGGCACTGCAGTTTCCCGTGAATCAAGCTCTAAAACACCCAACTCCTTTAACTCAAGAATCCGAAAAAACCCTAAGCCCACTCCAGTGTCTGCCCACCACAAGTAATTTTCAGAGGCAATACCGCTCAAACTCGGTTCAGCCCAGAACTGAGCCCCACTACTCAACACCAAGTTGAAAAGCACCACTGGTGCTTTTCATTGAGCGACGGTGTCGGCCAAAAAAACACCCAACTCAACAATTATCATTTACCCAAAAACAACCCAACTATCTTTTCACACAAATTCACCCCATAAGCCTTAGAAGTCTCCACCAAAAGCCCCGGACAAGTAATATTCACCTCACTCACCTTCCCATCAAGCAAATCAAACGCTAACCAATCAACCCCTTGCTTCATCAACTTCTCACAAAAATACTGACAACTTGCACGCTCACTTTCAGTCAATTCATAACGAGAGAAAGTGGCCCCCTGAGCAATATTGGCAAGATAAGATCCCTCTTTTGGAACCTTTAAAATAGAGCCAACTTCAGCCCCCTTATAGAAAGTCGATCTCACTTCCCCACTTGTGATCTTTTCAATAAAAGGCTGAACCACAAGAGAGCCTCCAAAACTCTCCGCCCTATCTATAAATAGTTTTTTTAATTCTTCTTCTGAAATACTTAAACTCACTTTCTCAACTCCAATACCTTGGTAGAGATCAAGTGGTTTGATAATAAGAGAGGCAAAACCAGTATCTTTCATCTTCTGAGTAAAATTCAAAAATTGATCAACACTCCCCCCAACAAAACTAGGATGCGAATATTCAGAACCATAGGCCACAAGCTTTTCATTGTTGGCCATAACCCCTAGCGGATGATTGTGAAAGTTAACCCCTTTTTCACTGAAGAGGTTTTGATACCAAAGAGATCTCATATAGCGTAAATCAAAAGGAGGATCTAATCTCATAAAAAAATTGTCACCAGCGTCTAGTGTTAGACTCTCAGCTTCCCCAACATCAAATTGATCCACATAAAAAGTATCACTGCCATAGCTCCCAGAAAATGGGTGCATCTTAAATTGATTCCCGTCCATATTTGAATAATAAAAATCATCTTCAAAAAGTAGATAAGTATCTACGCCATTTTCTTTAAGTGTCAGGGCAAATAAAAGGGTTGAGTCCTTTTGAATGACAAGCTTTTCTAAGTTGTTTAAGTATATAATAGCTTTCATAGCTTTGACCGCCGAGGTTTAAATTGAGCACAATTTATACCTCGTCCCAGGTGGGCATTAAAGAGAAAATAGGTAGTCTGAGAAGCTTTTTTTGTCAGAGTCTAAATTTTGGTACTCCGCGTATTTAGCTTTGATGAAGTGAAATAGCTCTTTAATTCCAAAACCATACTGATTTCTGAGCTTGTGGATCACTTGCTCTTTTTCTTCATAGGTTAAATAGGCCGAAAAAGAGGCATTATTCCATTTTTTTTCAAGGGGATAGCATTTCTTCCCCACAATCTTTAAATCATCACACAATTTTTTGATTTTTGGTCTAAAGGAACTTTCTAAAAAAGAATCCAAGATTTGAGTAGACTGGGACATAGTCAGATTTTTTTGTTTGTCATAAAGACCTTGAAGCTCAGTTACAAGATCTACAATTAGCTTTTTTAATTGGTTTCTTTGGTGCTCTTTTTCCTCAAGTTCACTACGCTTTTTTTGATCAAATTTAAAATACTCATATGACATTTCTCTTCCAATATAATTGGCCATATTCTCATTGAGCGATACATTGTCTTTGATAAAAAATACTGTGTGAAAAAGTTCATGAAAAATTAGCTCTGCCAGTACTTTTTCATTAAAATAAAAAAATGATGAAAGGATAGTATCTTCAAAATATCCCAGTGTTGAGTATGCATACACAGGTCTAAGATAGGTCACAAAACCACTCTTATTCATTTTTTTCTGATATTCAATGGCAGAAGCCTTTTTAAAAAAACCTAAATAGGGAAAGCAGCCAGCTATTGGAAAGCACTCTTCACGCGCTTTAATTTTGTCATGTTTTGAAACAATCACCAGGTAACTTACAGCACTATCTTCGAGGATCGTTGTTTTCGAATAAATTGAAGTCTCTTTAACTTCAAAATAATCATAAAAGTAACTCTTATATTCTTGAACTAACTTAATTTTTTTTTTGCTCTTACTGGCCACAAGAGGGTCTTTTAAAACTACTGAATTTTCTCTTGCTCTATTTTGAAGTTTAAGTTGTCCCACTCCTTGTTCAACAATGTATGAGATTTTTGCACATGAAACAAATTGAAGACATAAGAATAAGACAATTAAAAATACCATGAAAACCCGGCCTTGTATTTTACATTATACTTGGCCTCATTCCATTCGAAAGCCTTAAATACAGTTCCGACACTTCCATTCATTGAAAAAAGTCTGGTGAAGTTGATTTTTAGGGCAAAAGTTCCAAAAACCGAATCTGACCTGGACTTTGAAACATTTGAACCCACGGTATAAAGGGTTCCAGCATTATCTATAATATAAACTGTGGCCTGTTCTTTAAATTCTTTGGCATACCCAATGGAAAGAGTTGGAACAAGCAAACTTCTAACAGAGGCAAATGCTTGTCGTATTCCCACTCCATAGACCTGAGTAATCGCCTCTGATCTCACTTGTGTAATTGTGGCGGTGGTGTCTGGTATAAGCTCATCATCATTTTCAAGAACAATATCTGTTCGGTGGGCATAGTTAAGCTCGAGCCCCGTAACTGGAAACATATACCAAGCAAAGGAGCCTCCATAGGTCCTTGAGGTTACTTTGTTGTCTCTATTGCTGCCAAAGACTTGTTTGTCATAGGAAAAACTTCCACCTAATTCCATAACACCAGCACTCAGGTCAAAACCTAGAAATATACTGATCAAAGTGGCCAAAACTAAAATCAAACGCAAGTGATTACTCCTTAATCTATATGGTAGAGATAATGGCGCGTAGCATCAACAAGGCAAATTAAGCCGCCTAAACCAATCGGAGAATCTAATGTTTTGAAATGTGGAAAAATTAAACTTTATTAGTCTGCTACTAATGAATTGTGGGAGGGTTTATGCCCCAATCTTTTATCACTTTTGCCTGCGCTGAAAGAGCTGTTGCTCCGCTGACTTCAACTTCCATCCAATGCCACTTAAAATCTTTAAGCTCACCACCTGAAACGGGAGGCTCAAAATGAACAATTCTGTAGCAAGGGGTTCTTCCCTTAAGCTTGTAAACTCCTCCCATATTGGAGTCTCCATCAACCCAGACCAAGTATCTCTTGCCCACCATTTGAGTTCTCAAATTCTTTTGAATTTCGAGTTGATGTTTTTGAAGAAATTGAAGCCTCTCACTTTTAATTTTATCAGTGAGAGTGTCATCCATTCTCGAGGCCCTCGTGCCCTTTCTTTCTGAGTAAGTATAAGAATATATAAAATCAAATTCAGCGCGGTTTAAAAGATCAATCGTATCTGCAAATTCATCATCTGTTTCATTGGGAAAGCCCACAATAATATCAGATGAAACAACAATGCCTGGCTTACTCGCCCTGAGTTTTTCAAGAAGTCCTAAATAGTGATCTTTGGTATACTCTCTTCTCATTCTCTTTAAGACAGTTGTAGATCCACTTTGAACAGGTAAATGTAGATGGGGGGCAAGCTTTGTAGACCACCCATGAGCAGCAATCAGCTCATCACTCACATCATAGGGGTGTGATGTTGTATATCTAAGAACATGAAGTCCATTAACCTTTTCAAGCTCACCCACCAACTCAGTAAGTGTCTCACCATTGTCTTTTCCAAATGAATTTACATTTTGACCAAGAAGAGTAATTTCCTGAACTCCTCTGTGTTCAACCAGCTTTTTAATATCATCTCGAACTTCAGAAACTTTTCTCGATCTCTCCTTGCCCCTTGTAAAAGGAACAATACAATAGGAGCAAACCTTATTACATCCTTTGATTATATTAACAAAGGCCCTGGGCTCATCGTGGGTAATTTTAGTCTCTATAGAATAATTTGTACTTCTATCCCAAGTGTTAACGGCAAATTTACTATCACCTGAAAAAGATCTAAAAACAAAGTCACCAATTTGATCTATTACATCTGTGCCAAATGCAAAATCAAGGTGGCGATATTTTTTTACTAACTCTTTGCCCTCAACCTGAGCAATACAACCACCTACTCCAATGACAACTTTTTCGCCTTTTGCCTCTTTGATTCGCTTGGTTTCACCAAGATGAGAATAAAATTTTTGATTGGCCAAATCTCTAATAGAGCAAGTGTTGAACAAAATTAAATCTGCTTCATTTTGATCTTCTGTAGGAGTAAAATTTAGCTCTCCCAGGTGATCCATAACCCTCTCACTGTCATGATAGTTCATCTGACAACCATAGGTTTTCATCCACACTTTTCTTTTTGGGTACGATTTTACAGGTTGCGCAATTTCTGGATTGCTTTCGGTATTCATGTGTCCTCCAGAGACCCTATTAAGTGGCCTGGAAATAGATTTAAAATGCAGTTATTCTTACTGTGGTGGGAGCATTAAGTAAATAAAAGTGCGATGCGTAATTTACTGTAGGCTTAAAGGTTTCGAAACAATTGTGCTTTTTTCTGGTTTTCAATATGCCTTTTCATCCTCTTCTCATCAAAAAGCTCTCAAAAAACATAAAGACGAAAAAAATCAGATAAAAATAAAGTGTTTTAAATAATAGCCAAGTCTCAGTGGTGCCCAAAAAAGCAATGCCCCCCATAAAACAGCCATAGCATATGAGAAAGCCCCCAAGATGCTTTTCTATACCACCCCAAACCTCTTTAGGTGGAGGCTCGCGGCCCATCTCTTCCATCATCAAAAGAAGAAGCCCTGGACCTCTTATGGAGTCATAGAGAATATACCCGCCCATTCCAAGGCCTGTGAACATAGGTTGTAATTTAAACCAAATCCCCTCATCTCCCAGAAGAGATAGTCCCCCAAGAAAGAGAAGTAGAAAAAAATTCATTTTGGATAGTTTGTGAACATGTTTGACGAAAAATTTTTCTAGCAAAATTTCGAGCACTGCAAGGCCCAAGCCTGCGGCAACCGCAATT
Source organism: Bacteriovoracaceae bacterium (assembly GCA_018649885.1). Lineage (GTDB taxonomy): Bacteria > Bdellovibrionota > Bacteriovoracia > Bacteriovoracales > Bacteriovoracaceae > JABIHA01. The sequence continues at coordinate 7,968 of JABIHA010000063.1, read as the reverse complement.
TTCACTGGATAATTTTCTTCTAAATACCAATAGGCAAGAGCGGGGAAAAATGAAATCCAGTAAAAATGTTTCATTCTATTGTTATACTCGCGTGATCAAGCTGAGTAAATACTCGGGTGAGATAGCTCTTAAATTAAAATGTGACCTAAGTCTATGCTGATTTTAATTTCTTGGATTCTAAGAACTCAATAAATTCCTCTTTAAAAGATGATGGGTCTAATATCTCAACGCAATCACCAAGCATATAAAGCCATTCAAAAAGGTTTTCACAAGGTTCCACTGAAGCGGCCCAAATGACTTCGCCGTCTGAGTTTGTGACCCTGTAGGGAGCTCCTAAAAAGTGATAAGGAGGATTTAAACTGCCGCTATAATGGTTTTTAATTTTTAGCACAAGTCTTATTTCATTTCCGGTAACTGACCTGATTCCACCAATAAATCCTTCAATTTCAATTGAAGAAAATTTGGCCTGGTAATCAACGCGATCTAAAATCTCAAGCTTTTCAATAATAGGAACTGAGAAGTTCACAAGACATTGATCTTTAGTATCCTCAGCAATCAGATTTAGTTGACCCTCTAGATGAACTAACTTATGGGGAAGATATTTTAAATATTCCCTATTCTTCAGCTTCACTTCGATAATATTTTTCCACACAATTGATTTTTCAATACCATCGATAATTTGATCTATATTAACTGTTCCAACTATTGTGGGTCTCTTAGATCTCTGAGTCATACCACCAAGGGCAGAAAACAAATCAACACTCTTATGACCATTTTCGATTTTACCTAACTTTTGCACAATGATTGAATGAAAAGGAGTATTACCAAGGCCGTCGAGCACAGGAAAGTGTGCTTGAAGTGCAAGCCATTCGCTAAGAGATAGATCCATTTTTATATTGGGAAATTTACTTGGCGGAACCAAGAGTTTTTTTCCACTATCACTTGAAAGAGAGAAGTTGATTTCTAAAAGATGTAAAAAATAAATTACATCAAATAAAATCCGCTCATCAATTGCAAGCTCCGTTAGAATATGATCTACCGGCGTTTCGGATTTCATTGTTTCGAGGTATCTCAAAACATTCCAAAACTGCTCATTTTCCAGTAGGGTTTCTCTCATCTAATCTCCGCTATTGAGTCATCACCTGACTAAACCTATCGGGTATTTTTGCCCACGGCCTAAGCCGAAGGCCCTAGCGCTGGGAATGTGCTAAAATAATCAGCAAGTTAAGATTATTAATATTCAAGGAGTTACCCGCTTGTTTGCCAAAACCATAATGAAAAATCCGGTTTTAATGATTGGAATCATTATGTTTTCCATTTTTCTCTACAATTTAAACGGTAAATATTTTGTCAGAGAAAAACACAATAAAACTTCTTGTGAGAATGCTATTAGGCATTTCATAAAAAAGAAGGCTCCTGGAAATTGGAAACTCGAATGTAACAAAAATAATTTGGCCGTAACTGTTTCTTCAATACTTTCAGTAAAAGACCCTAAGTCACTAAAGCCTGCACTCTATAGAAATCTTGCTAATCACATGGTTTACCTTGCCAAGAACACTGTAGAAATAAGTATGGAAAGAGTCTTTATAGTGAGGTTTCATATTGATCATCCAAGCATCACCATAGACATGGTGACCGAAGGAAAACATATCTCAAAGCTAGCAACCATCACCCACCCAAAGTTCATCAAAGAGCATCTTCAGGCAACTGCAAAGATTAGCGAAAAAATAAAACAAATCAAATAGACTGCTTACGTAAGAGAAGCTAGCTTGTGCTAGAAAGGAAGGCGCTATTCGCCTAGGCAAGAAAAATATTCTTACTTTGTTATTTCAATTATTTGACAGTAAAAATAGAGCGTGCATTTTCTCCAATGCAAATGCTGGCGATCGTCGGGGCCCAACTGTGAGCGAATGGATTCACCTCAATAACAACGGCCTCATGGGATTAAAACGAAGGCCAGAAGACCCATGCTGAAGGCTGCAAACACGATTTGGAGACGTTACGATAGACGAGAAAGGTCAAACTTCAATGGTGGTCACTTGACACAGAGATGGACTGCTGATCATCTCTTCGTTTTAATATTTTAGTTGTATGGCGACAAATTTTTTGTAATTTTTGATAAAGCGAATAGCCCTCTTCTGCTTATAACTAATGTTTTTGAAGATGAAGAAATAAGTCCAACGCTTATAGGGATCGTTTTCTATAAAAAATCCAAACCTGGTGCCGTTAAGGGATTTCGATATAGTTACCCGGTAGATGATATAAAATTTTTAATCTCTTCATCTAAGGGCTGCGAAAAGAAAAATATAGCATCCTGTTACTTCATGGGGCTTGCTCTCAAAAAAGCTGGGGCCAGCAAAGAAAACTACATCTCTTATTAAAAAAAATCTTGTGAGTTTGGATTAGATTTAGCATGTGAAATTTTATTAAATAAGTGAGTGATACTTTTTCATACACTTTTATTCTATTCTTCATTTACTAGTGCTGGCTCCATGCCAGCGGGCATAAACCAGTAAACATTGAACTTCCAGTTTCCACCAGGATTAAAAGTTGCCTGAGTTCTCATATTGGCAGTGGTTGTGGCAGATCCTCCATCACTTACTGATGTGGCATCGTCACTGTCATAGAAACAATTACTGACAGTGCCTCCATTATTATCTCCTAGAAAACCTGGAATTGTTCCCGAAGAATACATGTCGCTAAGAGTTCCTGTGTTATAACCTACTCCGCCCCCAGTATTTGTGGTTCCACTAACTGTTGCAGCTTTTGAGTAAGAGTTTTCCATTGTCCCTACATTGACTCCCGCAACTCCTCCAGTGTTGGTGACACCTGTGACACTCGCTGTACTCCAGCCAATTTGAAAAACTGAAGCATTATATCCTACAATCCCCCCAGTATCTGTGACTCCTGTAATGCTTGTTGTTTGAGCTGAAATATTTTTTATATAGCTTTGATTGTAACCTGCAACACCACCTACGTATTGGGTACCTGCAACTGTCCCACCTGTAACTCTGACATGGGTGACTATCCCTAAAATATTGTGGCCTACAACGGCCGCTACAAAGTTTGCACCGCTAATAGTTGGGTTATTTAGTTTAAGTCCTATAATCATTCCATCCCCTGAGCCGTCACCAGAGATGTCACCCTTGAGATAGCCCACAAATGCTACATAATCAGAAGTTGGGGAGTTGATAGTTAAATTTGAAAGTGTATGCCCTTTTCCTTCAATTGTTCCACTAAAAGGAATTGAGCTTGTCCCCATTGATGTAATTGTCACTGAACTTAAATCAATATTATCTTCAATAGAAATCCACTTGCTCCAGTAGCTTGTATCCGTTGAGACTATTGCCATTTGCGAGGCCGTGCAAATTTTGACGGGATCAATTCTGGTTCCCGAATATGAAGAGACAGTAGCATCTAGTAGTGCATTGCCATAACAGTGATAGACACCACGAACTCTGGGGTACCCGCCATTTTGTGGCATCACCCACTTACCTGTGGAGCTAACATCCCAACCTGCTGCAGTAAATGTAGTGGAGTCTTTGAGATTAGTCGTTGTCTGTCTTACAATTTCAACTTCATCACCGCTACTAAAGACGTCATTGGCATCAGTTAATCCAGCGTTCAAGTCCCCATCCCAAAAAATATCTGTATAGGTGTTTGGTCCTCCTGCATTGTTGGAAATTCCACCTCCTTGACTTCCTCCTGTAAGGACTCCTGAGTAAAGAAGTTGATCCATTGTAACCGCATCAGCTGCGACTACCTCTCCCACGATTCCACCTACATCAATAGATCCTGTAACATTGGAGTATGAGGCGCTGTACTCAATCACATTCGCTGTGCCATCAACTGCCCCCACCATACCACCAACATCTCCAAGAACATCACTACCAATATGCCCATGGGCTTCACAGGAGCTTATAGTGGCAGTATCAACAGTTTTGGCCGAAATACCTCCGGTGGTAGAACTAGTTGTGTATATATTTCCCTTATTAAAACAATTTGAAAGAATAGATCCGCCCTTCAATTGAGCAGTGACTCCACCAACATTACCTGAACCTCTAATAGTTCCTAAAGAATAAACCTCTGAAGTATTTCCGCTACTATGAATCCCAACTATACCACCAGCTTGATTATTGGCCGATCCATAAATTGCACCTGTAGCAAAGCTGTAACTAACAGTGCCTTTTTTTTCACCAATTAGGCCTCCTTTATATCTATCTGCTCCCACATTTCCAAATGCCATAATTCGACTTATTGTTTGAGTATCGGTTTGAGCAGATCCAATTGCTCCTCCATGATAAATTCCAGTGTCGCTATCTCTATAAACATCTCCATAGGCATAACAATCATAGAGAAATCCATTCATGTACCCAAGAATTCCTCCCGATGTATTTTTATTAATAGTTTGAGTAATATTTCCCATTGACCTGCAGTGTTTTAAAGTAGGGCTGGTCCCAGACATATAGCCCACCACTCCACCAACTCCAAGGTCGAGTGCTGTTATGTTTCCTGTTGTATAAACATTCTCAATGGTAATAGCACTATTTGTTTGCTGACCAATCAACCCCCCAACATAAGCTCCTCCTATGACATCGCCTGTAGAGAAGCAATTTGTGATACTTCCGGCCCGATTGAGCCCAACGAGGCCACCAACATTGTTGTAAACTACATCTGTCGTGACAGTGGCAGATGTTGAACTATTTGAGATATCTGCCTTGTTATCCCCAACAAGCCCTCCCACATCAGTTGTCCCAGCAATATTTGAGGCGGCAACTGTTCCGGAGACTGCACTTCCGTTAATTGTCGTTCCCGTATTCGTTTGCCCTACAAGACCACCAACATCTTCCTTACCGTCAATATTAACTCCTACTAAATTGACGTCGGTAACAACTCCCCCAGTACCCAATATGGCAATAAATCCCACATCGATTTCGGCCGTATCAACATATTTAAAATTGGAAATACTTTTACTATTTCCATTGAAATTGCCAGAGAAGTTGGCCACTTCTCCAAACATATTATTATTAGGCCCAGCATTATCCACATCTATATCAGTCATAATTTTTAAATAGGCTGCTTGAGTGGCGACAGTCGTGGCCGCAGTATCTATTTGGGCCTTAGTACAAAGTCGATAGGGTTTAGTAGAAGTGCCATCTGCTGTCACTGGGAAATCACTGCTAAAGGGTAATGCCGAAATTTGAGTATAGTAAGTACAGTATGAGACAACAGTTATGGAGACAATACTGGTAGATGTGGCGCCTCTTGAGTCTCTTATTTCATAGCTCAGCTCGGCCACTCCAGTGAAGCTATCATTGGGAGTAAAATTAAGAGTCAATCCATCAGTGGTCATTGTCCCATTCTCGCTATATCCAGACACAATGGTTAGGGTTTCACTTTCTGGATCTCTATCGTTAGCAAGAACATCAATCACTACAACTCCCTCCTCTCCCGTTGTGGCAGAATCTGCAAAAGCAGTTGGAGCTTGATTAGAATCTACTCCAGGGTGAAATTGTGTTTCAAATTTTGATTTTTCAATACAACTATTGAAAAGTATCAAAACTAAAAACATAGTGATTCGAAAGATTACTTCTCTCCTTATTACATTATCAAAAGGGCGCACAACATCCCAATATCCTTTCGGAGAATAAAGTAAAATATTTCCCTATAGCTGATGGTATTAGTCAGCTTTATACGTCTAACTACTTTAACTTTGATTAGTGTTGGGAAAAATAAAAAAAATACTCGTTTTAGCTTAGAAAAAAAGGGGATCAATAGTGCTAGAAGCCTTACTAACGAAAACCCTTGATGTGATCGAGGTAGTCCCCAGGAGCAGCTATATTGTAAGTGCCTAAATAAACCTGCCATAGGGTAAGGTAAAACTAGCACTATCACTTCCCTACTCCCTATGCTCAAATGCCCCCTAAGTTATTGACAACCTTAACGGTTCTCTATTTTATGGGTCTTACGCCCCTTAAAAAACATCGAATTACTCCAAGCTAAATGTTTTATTTTTATATGTAGTATGTCGAACTATCGGCCATCCACCAGGAAATCCAATCGGTGCAGTCTTGCTATTGAGGTTGTAATAATTACTCGCTTTCGAGCTCATCTAAATTTACATGTGGTGGTAAGAACAATGTATCTAATTAAATATCTAAATCTCAAAATGAAAGACTAGTTGCTTACTTCTACCATCTCGACAGGGATTTCGAGGGTAAAAGTAGTATTAGATTTATCATTATTTAAAAATATATTCATGCCCATTTGCTTGGCAATTCTGTTAATAATTTTAAGCCCTAATCCCGAACCACTTGATTGATCTTTTGTAGATGTTGAAATTTTAAAAAAGTCCTCAGAATTATCGGATTCAATTTTCTTGCCTCCATTTATAATATTAAAATGAAAAGAGTTTTCTGTTTCATCCAACTCTAGCTTTAACCATTTTTCACTCTGCTGTGGCAAACTCTCTAAATGATCAATTGCATTTTTAATGAGATTAAATAAAAGTACAAGTAAATCTGATTCTTCACAGTTTAAGGATATATTGGGAATATTGTCTTCGAATAAAATTCCTAAATCAGCAAACTTTTTATTAAAAAGCTTTTCAATTGACTCTATTACTTTTTTAGGAGGGCACCACGCATCTTTATCTTCATAACTGTTATTACTTGCAGCAATTCTTCTGTATGAATCAAGCATTAAGTTTGCACTTTCGGAACTTTTTATAATTGAATTGACAACCTTTTCTTGTTCCTCCCCTGATTTTCTTTTAAGTAGACGTCCACTAATGTTGATTATTGTAAGTACATTACGTATATCATGTGCAAGTGCTGCATTTGAAAAGCCTAAAGTTGCAACTCTCTCCATTCTCTCCAGCTCGGATTCAAGATTATAAATTTCTTGCTTATTTCTAATTTTTATTTCCCTCGAGAATCGGTAGAGTTCTGGTAATAAAGCAAAACTTAAAAGTGAAGGTAGAGGAAGATTCCAAATTCCCGCCATTATATCATTAAAAGTAAAAAGCAAACTGACAGAGATTCCTAAAAGAAGAAGAAAATCACTCTTGCGAGATTTTATAAATAAATAAAGACATTGAGCATAGGTTATCGATATTACAACAGCTTCAATGAAAAGTATTATCCCATGAATAGGTGTTGGGTTGTAGAGAACAGTTCCTTGTATTGGAAGTAAATTACTCACAAAAAATTCGTCAGTGAAAAGATAATCAATCCCTGCTAAATATTTTAGAGATAAAAGAACAATCGTTATTATTAAAAAGATTGGAAACAAAGTATTGATTAACTTATATAGCTTATTTGAAAAATCAATATGAGTTTTTAATAACCGAAAATATAACAACGAGCTCGTTAAGCCTAGTAGATGTCCTGATTGGAATACTTCACTCCAAGTAGGATTGACCCAAAGAAGAGCAATATTTATTGCATAAAGCCCTTGGAATACACCAAGAGCAATAAAGATTTTATAATACGGATCTTTCCTGTTCGTAGTTGAAAAAAAGTTCTCAATTACTTTAGTAAAGAAAATTGCTGCAACTGCAATAAGAGCACTAAACCAAAAAAACTGCGTGAAATTTCCAGACATAGCTTAAGCTATCCAATAATTTAATATTATTCAACAAGTAATATCTCTCCTAATTAAATAACTCTAACTCGGCGACTAAAGCTGTCAGGCATTTATTCAAAAACACTACAGATCACAATATTCAATGCTGTTAATAGTGTTGGTATATTTTAATTATCGCCCTAAATTTTGATCCCAACGGGGGCTACTTGCCCAAACTAGCTTTTTAAAATATTGCCAAATTAAAAACGGTATCGAGGTCAGCAATCCTTCTCTATATCAAGTGATCACCAATAAAAGTTTGACCTATGAATACCTATAGAAACAGTCTCAACCTGTTTGATTAGGGCCTTCCGTCCAGCGTGGAGCGCAGAGGGTTTCTGG
>JABIHA010000059.1 GCA_018649885.1 Bacteriovoracaceae bacterium | reverse complement strand
CCAACTCGGAAATGGGAGTTCCTTTTTCAATGTGAGCGGTTAAGATGTTGAATTTCTGTGATTGAGTTACTCTTTTTCTATTCAAATCCATGGTTTTCCTCCGGATTTAGGAGGTAGCCATCAAATGGGGGTCACGAACAAGAGTATTGCCAACTTGTTTGACTAAGTTATCAAAATCAAAGGGTTTTTCAATAATTCCGTTTATCCCTAACCCAAGTAATTTCAAACAGGATTCCTTAGTAAAAAAACCACTAATAATGATGGTGGGTAAAAAAGGATAGATTTTGTTTATTTCTTGCATTAATTCAACACCATTCATTTCAGGCATCTTTATATCAGAGATAACTAGGTGGGGTTTTTTCTCACCAACTCTTAAAAGTAAATCAGCCGGTGAAGTAAAGCCTTCAACAAGGTATGCTTCTGCTGAAAGCATATCTGTAAGACTTTTTACGATTTCAGGTTCATCATCAACAATAAAAATTGTTTCGCCTACTTCATCTTTTGTACAATCTAGACTCACAATATTACTGGAAGAATTTTCTACATCGTTAACAACATCTTTATTTTGACCGCTCAGTTCAGCTTTGGGCCCCGGCGTATCCATAGCATCATTTTCGCCTTCAAATTTTTGGAAATCAAAAGTTTCTCCAGCTAGATACTTCCTAGTTTCGTCTAATGCCATTAAAAAAAAGTCAATTTTTTCTGAGGAAATTACTTCGGAACCTTTATGTGATTCATAGAAATTTTCAAGATAGTGATAATGGGACTGAAGCTCATCAAGTCCAAACATACCTGATGTGCCCTTAAGACTATGGAAGCACCTGAATATTTGATTATAGCAATTTATAAAGTCTGAGCCTTTTTCCAGTAAAAGGAGACTTTCCTCCGCTTCAGCAAGTAACTCGTCTGCTTCAATTTTAAATTGTGCAATTAATTCACCGTCCATTCCAATCCCTGAAGGCACTTCGTAACAAAGGTCTCAAAACTGAATAAAAAGATAGAAAAAGTGTTTTTTTTTGGATGTTTTTAATCAAGCTATTTTTAAAAATACACTTTAACAAAAAGGCCAAAATTCCGATAAAACGGAGTACATAAGGGGTATTAAATTATGGATCGCGACAGTCTACTAAAAGAGTTTCTCATAGAGTCTTTTGAAAATTTATCAAACTTAGATGGATTTCTCACTAAGCTTGAACAAGACCCCGGAGAAAAGAATTTAATTAATGAAATATATAGAACTGCCCATACCCTAAAAGGTTCTGCTAATTTTCTAGGTCTTCAAAAGCTTCAAAAGCTTCAAAAGCTAACTCATATCACAGAGAATTTGTTAGACCAAATTAGAGAAAAAAAATGAGTGCCACCCCTCCTATTATCGATGAGCTTTATAAAAGTTTTGACTGTTGCAAAACTATTCTTTAAAACCTTGAATCAAGTGGAGAAGAAGCTGATGTGGAGATAGGGCCACTTGTAGAAGAGCTAGAGAATATTTCAAAAACTGGCGCAGTTTCATCTGCAAATGAAGCCAGTGAAAACGCTCCAGAAGATAGTTCAAATTTAGAAGATTTAATCAGTATGCACAGAAGTGAAACAAAAGAGATGAACACACCTCAGCCAGGGGTGGCCCCACCAGAGATAGAAGCACCGATGGAGGTAGAACAGGTAACAGAAAGTGGGGTTTCACATGCGGCCTTAGAGTCACTAAAAGAACAAGTGGCTGACGGCCTCATTGACGCTAGTGTCCTAGATGAATTCAAAGAAGAGCTAAGTGCAGGACCAAGCCTTACGGCTCCGGTCACTGAAAAAGCCCAAAAAATTGAACCTCAAAATATTAAAGAAGAAGTTGTACAATCCAAAGTGGAGGAAAACAAGCCTGCGATCGTCCCAGAAAAGATCGAAGAAAAAGTTAAGGTTCCAGTAGAACAACCCTCTGCTTCCAAAGCTCCATCAAGTGGATCAATTGCTGATTCGACTGTCAGAGTACAAGTTAGTACTCTTGAAAAGATTATGAATATAGTTGGAGAGTTAGTTCTCAATAGAAATCAGGTGATTCAAACAGCATCACAATTAAATGACCCTGAAATGAATAGGCTCTCTAATCAACTCAATACAATTACTTCAGAGCTTCAAAGTGAAGTGATGATCACAAGAATGCAACCAATTGGAAATATTCTGACCAAGTTTGAAAGACTAGTCCGTGACCTCTCTAAACAAAATGATAAAAGAATAAAGCTGGACCTAAGCGGGCAAGATACTGACTTAGATAGAACACTTATTGAGGCAATCAAAGATCCTCTAGTCCACATAATTCGGAATTGTTGTGATCATGGTATTGAAAACATTGAGGAGAGAAAAAACACTGATAAACCTGAAGTGGGAACAATTTCTGTAAAGGCCTATAATGAAAGTGGCCAAGTCACCATAGAGGTCTCTGATGACGGAAGAGGCCTTAATAAAGAAAGAATTGTCAGTAAGGCCCTCGAAAAAAATGTCATTACCCCAGGCCAATTGGAAACTATGGATGATCAAAGTATCTACTCGCTTGTTTTGGCTCCTGGTTTTTCAACTGCAGAAAAGGTTACCAATATCTCTGGTCGAGGTGTTGGTATGGACGTTGTAAAAAGTAATATTGAAAAGATAGGTGGTTCAGTGGCCTTGACATCTGTTCCAGGAGTGGGAAGTTGCTTTAAACTTAGAATTCCGCTAACTCTTGCCATCATTCCGGCACTCATTGTTAGAAGTAAAGGGGAGTTTTTTGCTATTCCTCAATTGAACCTTGTAGAACTTGTCAGGCTAGAAGGGGAAGATAGAGGAAAGTTGATAGAGAATATTCAGTCGAGAGAATTTCTTAGACTAAGAGGAAGCCTTACCCCTTTATTTAGAATAAATTCTTCCCTTGAGCTCGAAGAGGTCAATAAAAAATCTAAGGCCGTAAATAGTCTTCTCCCAGATTGCGAAAGTGCTAATAATCTCACCAATAGGTTGGGATCAATTGAAGATTCAGAAAATATTGTCATCTTAAGTGCTGATGATCATGTCTATGCCCTAGTGGTCGATGAAATCCTAGATACTCAAGAAATAGTGGTCAAGCCTCTAAGTTCTGTTTTAAAAGATATTGTAATGTTTGGAGGAGCAACCATAATGGGAGATGGCAGAGTTGCTCTCATATTAGATGCTTCAGGGTTTCTAAGAAAATCACTAAACCTCACAAATTCAAGCTTAGAAAATACCTTCAATATTGCAAGTAGCAAAGCTAGTGTTGAGACTCCCAAGGATACGCTTGAATTTCTTCTTTTTAGCCTAAGAGACAAACAAAAATATGCAATACCGCTGGCGCTTGTTACTCGTCTTGAAGAATTTCCCATTAGCAGTATTGAGCGGACAGGAAACCAACATATTGTGCGCTACCTTGATAAACCGCTTCCACTTATCGATGTAGAAAAAACATTGACGCTAAGTAACTGTGACACCCTAGCAGACTACCTAGGATCAAGGCCAGAGGAAACAAAAATACATTGTATTGTTACCAGTTATAGAAATAAAAATTTCGCATTAGTGGTTGAAAAAATTCTCGATATTTTTTCTGAAGAAGCAAAGGTTGAAGCTGACGCGGTTGACAGATCTGGAATAGAAGGAACGATCTTTATAAATGAGAAGATTGTCAATGTTCTAGATCTCATAAGCATTGTAAAGCTTCAAAAAATTGGAGCGTTCAGGGATGGCGTAGAAGGCAATGAAGAAACTAACTTCCAAAAATCAGTGCTTTTAGTAGATGATTCATCATTTTATAGGAGAGTTGAAGCTGAGGCCTTAAAAGAGCTAGGGATTGAAGTAACCACTGCAGTAGATGGTAGTGATGCACTCAACAAACTCTCAGAAAATCAGTCATTTGATGTCATTATAACTGATATCGAGATGCCTGTCTTGGATGGCTGGGGCCTAGTGGAACAACTAAAAGAAGTTCAGGCCTTAAAAGAAATTCCAATTATTGCACTCACTACTAAATACTCTATTGCAGATAGAGAACGTTCAGAGACTTTAGGAATAGAGTATCACCTTGAAAAATTTAATAAGTCAGAAGTTAAGGATGTACTAAAAATTATTTTCAATAATAAGGGTAAGTAATGGAAAACGAGAAAGATCATTTAAGTCTTCAGTTTTGTGGCTTTAAAATAGGAGGCGATGAGTTTGGAATTCCTGTTGAATTAGTTCAAGAAGTTATCAAGCCTCTCCCTGTAACAACAGTGCCTCTCTCACAAAACACTATTAGAGGTTTAATCAATCTCAGGGGACAAATTGTCACTTGTATCAGCCTTAGAAATCTATTTGGGTTGGAAGAAGATCTAAGTGCCAATCACATGAATATAATTGTCAGGGGTGATGAAGGATTATTTGCTTTTGTGGTAGATGAGGTGACTGATATAGTCGAGCTAGATAAAAATAATTTAGAATTAACTCCCGAAACATTAAAACAGAGCTTAAAAAGTTATGTAGACTACATTTATAAAAAAGAGGATGGCCTTCAAATACTTCTTAATACTAAAAAAATCATCAAGGCAAAGGCCAACGCCAAAGAGATAACACAACTTTCTGAAAAGCAGTCATAAGTGAAGATTTTGATAGTTGATGATTCGTCAATGTACCGCCAAGCGATTAAGGCTTGCCTGCAAGGACAAGATGATATCGATAGTATTTCACTCGCAGGAAATGGAGCCGAAGCAATTGAGATCCTTAAAAAGGAGATCTTTGATTTCGCCATTGTAGACCTTGAAATGCCCGTCATGGACGGAGTAGAGGCAATTAAAGAAATACGGAAATTTAATAAAATCATCAAACTCATTGTTTTTAGCTCACAAAATGAAACGGCTGCCAAAAAAACCCTTGAAACTCTGATAAATGGGGCCAATGACTTTGTACCCAAGTGTAGTGGCTCAACAAATTTAAATGAAAGTCTTAAGTACATTAAAGACCAACTTATCCCAAGAATAAAGTCTCTCTCCCCTCAGCTTAGGCTGAGAGAAATAACGAAAGAGCGACCTAGTACAACCCAAGAAATTCCCCCCCAAAAAAAAATGGCCCCAAAAACTCCATGGAAAACCTTTGAGGCGGATTTAATTTGTATTGGAACTTCAACTGGTGGACCACAGACAATGCGACAACTTTTTTCTCTCCTAAGAGATGACATCGAAGTCCCTATCTTGATTGTGCAGCATATGCCTCCAATCTTCACCACCCAATATGCAAGTTTATTAAATACATTAAATAAGATTGGAGTTGTAGAGGCCTTTGATGGTCAGGTAATTGAAAAAGGGATGGCCTACGTCGCTCCAGGCGATTTTCATATGACTGTTGAAGGAAAATCAAATTTAGTGATTAAGCTCAATCAAGAAGAAAAAATTTGCTTTGTTCGTCCTTCTTATAATGTGCTCTTGAAGTCTATTCCGGCCAAACTAAAACCCAAGACATTATCTGTTGTAATGACCGGTATGGGAGAAGATGGTGCAGAAGAAATAACTGACATGAAAAAAAATCACTCCCTTGTTTTAATCCAGGATGAAGAAAGCTGTGTCGTTTGGGGAATGCCTGGAGCAGTTCATCAAAGGGGCGACTTTGATAAAATGTGCAATATTTCAGAAATTGCAAAAATAATCAATCATATAGGATCAAAAGGAAGAAGATAAATGAGAATATTAATTATAGATGACTCAAAATTCATAGGCAAAATGGTCGGTGAAATGGTCTCTCCAAAAGGTCATCAATTCGAGCATGCATTAGATGGAAAAGAGGCCTTGGATCTACTTGAGAAAGATTCCAAGTTTGATATAATCTTGCTTGACTGGAATATGCCAAATCTAGATGGAGTTGGTTTTCTTGAAGAAGCTCTAGAAAAAAAATTACACCTCTGCCCTATCATCATGATGACAACAGAGAACTCTCCAGAGAAAATTATGAAGGCAATAGGCCTTGGTGCATCAGAATATATAATGAAACCCTTCACTCCTGATATTTTGTTTGGAAAAATCGATCAGGTCACAAAAAGGGCCTCATAATGGAAATTTCTGAAAAAGTTTATATGTACTTTGCAGACCTAATTAAAGATCGCCTTGGTATCGAATACCCTATTTCAGATCGTTACAGGCTAGATGCTCGTATATCAACGCTTATTGAGCATTTCAATGTTGATAGTGCCGATGCTCTTCACCAAATTTATATTCAAAATATGACTACCGAAATGGAAACGGTTCTCCTCGACCTGGCCACTAATAATGAGACAAGCTTTTTTAGAGATTCAAAGCCATTTGATTTTCTAACCAAAATTTATATCCCCCACTTTGTAAAGGGGTCACCTCTGGGACCTTTAAAGATTTGGAGCTGTGCCTGTTCTACCGGGCAGGAGCCACTCAGTACGATTATGACAATCAAAGAAGGTTTTCCAAGCCTAGCAGGTGGTTTTGTCAAACTCGATGCTTCAGATATCAGCAGTGAGGCATTAGCAAAGGCGAAAAATGGTGAGTATACACAACTCGAAGTACAAAGAGGTATACCGATCACACTTCTAGTAAAGTACTTTGATAAAGTTGATGATAAGGATGTTTGGAAGGTTAAAAATAGCATCATAAAACATATAAGACATTTTAGCTTCAATCTTCTGACTGGATCATACCAAAGCGGTAACTACAATATTATATTTTGTCGTAATATTCTAATCTATCAAAACAAAGAGAATAAAGAAAAAATTCTTAACTCCCTAGATAAGCAGCTTCATCAAGATGGTATTATTATATTGGGTAATGGTGAAAGCCTAATTGGGCTAAAGACTCCTCTTCAAACTATCAATATCGATGGTTTTACTATAATTGCAAAAGAGTCATCTGAATTTTGGAGTGATAAGGAAAATCATACAAAGTTATCTGCTTAATAGGGCCGATAAGTTTTTTTCTAATTTATCCATGATATTTGATATTTTCGAAATTTTTATTTTGGCTTCATTTTCACTATTAAGCTGCTCCCCTATGGCGCACAAATTCTTGGACATGCCCGATATAATGGGGCGTAATTCACGGCAATAGCTTTTTAGGGTACTGTGATTGTTTTGATTATTACAGTACTGCTGCCACCACTTAGTCTTTTCAATAATAAACTCATCACTAGCTGCCTTGTAAATATAATCGATGGCCCCAAACCTTTTGGCAGTGATATAATTTTCTTCCCCTTCATTTTGAGATAACCATATTTTTACAATATCTAACCCATCAAGATAGCTCTTAAACACACTTTCATGGTATTCGGCCATTTCAAAATCAATTAGTATCATTTCTGGCTTCACCTCTTTAACAAAGCCTTCTAAACTAGAAAGCTTGTAGCAAGGGAAGATATCAATTCCATTTTTAGAAAAAATATCTTTTAAAAACCCTAAATAGACTTTGCTATCGTCACATACAATGGTTTTAATATTGGTTTTATCTTTCATCTTACTGTCTAGCAGTCCTTTGGCGTGATTTTGGGAATCAAAGATTATTTATCCCTTTTTCTTTGAGTACTTTTTTAAATTTGTCTAAAATTTTCATATCAAAATTGCCAAGTTGATCAATTTTGAGGTTTTCAAATGCATCTTTATGAGTCCATCCCAGGCATGTGACAAGTCGGTCATACCAACTGGCAAGGGCAATCACCTCTTCAATAGGCTCCATTTTGGTTAGCTTTTCTGGAAAACCATCTCCAGACTTTCTCTCCTCATGAACTTTAATCAAAAGTAAAATCTGAGGGTTGATATAGTCTTTGCCATTGAGCACTTCCGCTCCAGATTTTGGGTGGGCCTTGTAGGCCTTCCAATCTTCTTTAGTAAATTTTTCATAAGGAGTGGTCAGCAAATGTTTCTTATCGTCGGGAAGCTCATTAAGCCCTATATCATGAAGTAAACCAGCAACTCCTAAGTCTCTAATCGCTTGCTTTGTGAGCCCCATGGCAGTCCCGAGCGCCACACAAAGGGAGGCCACATTTACACCATGCTTTGTTCCCACATCACCTTCTTGACTCTCTGAAGATTTTTTCATAATTTCAGCTAATACATCACCGTCTGCTGCTAGAACATCTACAATGCCACTTGCTGCCTTTTCAGTCATTTTAAAAGCAACAACGCTTTCTGGGTTTTCTGCCATTTCATCCACTGCTGTAGAGGCATAGCCACCCACCATATCGGCCTTTTCATCAGCTGCAATAGACGAGTCATTAATCACCATATCAAGACCTACATCTAGAAAATTTTGATATTTTTCTTCATCTTTAGTTTCTATAAAAAGCTGGCGGACTCTTTTTTTCTTAAGACGTTTCAAGCGGCTGGTATCAATATCATCCCCTTGCCTAATATAGAGTAAATATTTTTCTCTCACTTGAATATAAATATTAAATTCGAATATCGTCTCACCTCGTAGTGTCGATATTCGAATGGGTACATATTCCATAAACTACTTTTATTTACTGCTTTAATTTCTTCTACAATTCCATTATCTTCCAACTCTTGCAATGCAACCAGAAAGATAAATTTTCCTCAAGAAAACCCCTTAAATACCCGATAAATATACTATGGCAAGCAAACCTCTCATACTAATGCATCCTCTTTCTGAGACTTTAGAAAAGTTAAAGGAACACTTTGCTGAAGATGAAGGTATAGAAATACACGAGGTAGATGATCTAGCTGAAGCTAATCAGGTATTTGCCACCGTAATGCCCGCCATGATCATTACGTCTGACCCTAGAAAATGTATTAAGTGGCTTGCCATGAATCAAAAGCCCTATAAAAAATCATCTAGTAAATGCCTACTTCTTACAAAAAAGAAAATCCCCTTTAAAGCGCAAAAAAGAATGGATAAGTTGGGAATTGCAGCTGTGATAGAAGAGCCTATTGCCCCAAAAACACTTGTCTATAAGGTCAGTTTCCTCCTTCGTTCATTGCCAATAAAAAAAGAAGGCGAAGAAGTTGATGATTTCACTCTCAAAAAAGGTGATGCCGTAAAGAGTGAAGAAGATACTGATACCAAACTAAGGGGAAAGAATTCTCAGGAGAAAAAAGTAGAAAAGGAAGCCAAAGCTAAGAAAAAAATTGGTCTCAACTTAGTTGACGATGATGAAGCGCCAGAAAAAGAAGAAGAAAGCTCCCCTGAAGAAGAAGTAGAGGCGAAGAAAAAGAAAATGTCTCTCGATTTTCAAGATGAAGAGCAGCAAGTTGAAGATGTTAAAAAATCAAATCCTGAAGAAGATGAAGTAAAGAAAAGAAAAAAGTTGGGTCTAGATCTTGAAGAAGAAGTAGAGGAAGACGACGAAGAGGAAGAATCGAATCCTGAAGAAGACAAACTAGAAAAGAAAAAACGCCTTGGTCTTCAACTTGAAGACGCCGAACCTGAGATAGAGGAGGAAGAGAGCACGCCTGAAGAGGAAACTGCAAAAAAGAAAAAAAAGATGGAGCTGCAACTTGAAGAAATAGATGAGCCAGATGAAGATGAAGAGGAATCTGATCCCAAAGATGAATTAGAAAAAAAGAAAAAGTTAGGACTAAACTTAGAAGATATTGAAGATCAAGAAGAGGAGCCAGAAGAAGAGGAGGAAAAAGAAACGGATAGGGCCAGAAAAAAGAAAATGGGACTTACGCTTGAAGAATTAGACGAGCCAGAGGAAGAAGATGAAGAAGAGTCTGACCCCAAAGATGATTTAGTCAAAAAGAAAAAGCTGGGGCTAAAGTTAGAAGATATTGAAGAGCCTGAAGAAGACGAAGTTGACGAAGATGAAGAAGATCAAGGCCCGCAAAAGAAAAAGAAGAAAGCACTTAAATTAGAGGATCTTGAAGAGCCCATCGAAGAAGAAGAAAGTGAACCTGAAGATGGCAAATCTGCGAAGAAAAAGGCACTGGGTCTCGCACTTGAAGATGAGGAGGAAGAGGAGGAGCCAACTTTAGAGAAAAAGAAAAAACAGCTTACAGAAGAAGAGCTTCCAGAGGATGAAGAGGAAGAGGAAAAATTAGCAACGAAGAAAAAGTTAGGTATCAATTTAGATGATGGTGAAGAGGAAGAAGAAGAAGAGGAAGATGAGGAAGAAGAAGAGAGCAAGGCCTCCAAGAAAAAACTAGGTTTGCCACTAGAAGATGAGCCAGATGAAGAGGAAGAAGATGAAGAGCAAGTTGATGAGGAGATAGGTCTAAAAAAGAAATTGGCCAAAAAGCTTGAAATGGTGGAAGAGGAAGAGGAAGAAAAAGCTCAAGCAGAGGAAGAAGAAGCAAAGAAAAAAAAGAAGCTTGCCGCCCGTGAAGAAGAAGAGAAAAAAGGAAAAGAATGGGAAGAGCAAGAACAAATTGTCGACGACAATTGGGATATAGACAGAGACGAAATCAAAGATGAGAAATGGGAGAAGAAAAAAAGAGGCCCAAAAGATCTGGGTTCTTTTGAAGATGAAAAAGAAGAGCAAATTATTCATTATGACCACCTTGATGATGGAAAGAAGATTCCAGATTTTGAGGGTGTAACAAGAAATAAAAAAAGACATGCCCCTACCACCCTAGACTATGATGAGATTAAAGACAAAATCGGAGGAAAGAGACGAAGAGATAGCTTAGAGGCCAAGAAATTTGGGCCCAAGAGCTATGACCATGAAGATGAAGAAAGTGGATCAGGCCCAGTTCGTGATACTTATTTTGAGCCAGAGACAAAAGGGGTCGAGCATATAATTTATGTCCTTGATATCTATAAGAAAGGTAGTCATGAACAACAAAATGAAGATGAAAGTGTATATAAATATCTTGGAGTTAACTTTATCGATGAGTGTGATGGATATCTTGTTTTTTTCACGCCCGACTATGAAAATGACGAAAGTATTGTAGAGACAATGAACTCACTGGCATTTTGTGATGAGGTTGAATACTCAGACCAGTGGCAGGATATTAAGGACCAAAACTTTGAAAAATGGAAACAAACAAGCACTCCCACTTGGAAAGATCATACCTTCCAAAGTAACTTAAATTACTATATCTACCCATTTTATGAAGGCCTAGATTTTATTGGGTTTGCAGTTGCCATTTTCTTTACAAAAATAGATGGCCTTGATGAATCAAGGTATGAGGCCTTTATTGAATCTTCAAGGGCAATACTCCTTGAAAATTATCATGTAAGTGGCCAGAGTGGAAAATATCAAGGCCCTCGGAAAAAGGCTGAGAAAAAGAAGGGATTTTTTGGAAAAGTGCTAGATTCACTGAAAAAGGCAAGTTAGATGATTAAAGATGCAGGATATTTTCACATTAATATCGACTTCCTTTTGCCGAAGTATACATTTTTTCCATTTAGTATCCATGTTTACTCCTTAAGTGCCAAATCATACTCATTATTTTTGAAAGGAAATAACCCACTAGACCCACCAAAGCGAAATGAGCTACAAAAAATCATAGAAGAAGGTGGAATTGTCTCGATTTCAATTAACCAAAAAAAGACTTTCATAAATTTTCTAGGTTTGAATGAAAGTGATATTTTCTCTCAGGATGAAATTGAGGAAAAACCCTCAGAATTTGAAATTAAAAGAGAAGAAAAATTAAAAGAGCTTCGAGAAAACCAATTAAATAGTGAAATGAATTCTAACTCCAACAACACCAGCGTACTATCTCATCAAAATGATGCCACTGTTGTTAATAGTTCAATACAAAAAGATGACTTTTTACCATTAATAGAAAGTATTCGAGAAGAAGTTCTCTGCTTTAGCCTATATATTTCACAAAGTGTTAGCTTTGCCGTGGGTTTAGCTGATAAGGCATTTAATGTTGATAATTGTACCAATCGCATTACCGCCGTCTCGTATATGATGGCGAAGGTAATGGGTATGAAAAGTGAGCAGGATCTGGCAGATATCTTTTTGGCCTCCCAACTTCACCACATCGGGTTTACTCAAATTGAAAAGTCTCTATCTAGAAAAGCATACCTTGATTTAAATGATCAAGAATCGAAAGAGTACAAGAACCATCCTGGATTAACACAACATTTGACTAGAAAACTAGGACTTCATGTCAATGATAGGATTATAAAAATTATTTTAGAACATCATGAACGAGAGGATGGTTGTGGATTCCCCTCGAGAAAAATGGGGGCAAACTTAGAGCCATTATCCCAAGTATTAGGTGTTGTCTCAATGGCATTTGAATACGCCGAGGGAAAGGTTACTGGAGTCAAAAAACCAATTAATACTGTTTGTTCTACAATAAGTTCAGGTGGAACAATTCCAGGACTTGAGTTAAACTTTAACCAGACAATTTACAATAATTTTATATCTCTTATGACATTAAACATTAAGGATAAAGTAGCTTAAGGAGGGGAAAATGGGCCTTAAAACTTCCATGAAGATAATAGTAATTAATGACATGGGCACAATGAGAAAAATCATTGAAAAAATGCTAAAAACCATGGGCTTCACCAATATTACTCAAGCTGATGATGGTGCTACAGCACTTCCAATGATAAAAGAGGCCACCGAGCTTGGTGTTCCCTACGAATTTATTGTTTCTGACTGGAATATGCCGGGAATGAGTGGGCTTGATTTACTCAAAACACTTAGGGCGGATGATCAATACAAGGACCTACCATTTTTAATGGTAACAGCTGAAGCCGAACAAGGTAATGTGGTGATAGCAGTAAAAGCGGGTGTCAGTAACTTTATTGTGAAACCTTTTTCTGCGGCCACGCTACAAGAAAAAATACAAAAAATATTTAAGGCCTAGAAGGAGCAACTTAATGTCACTACTTGATGATCCAATGATGAAAGAAATAGTTGATGAGTTTTGTGATGAAGCTGCAGATCTATTTACTCAACTCGAAGATATTTTGGATGAAATCGAGGATCACCCTGATAAATTTTCAGTAGGCCTTGAGCAGTTTGGCCAAATTATAGATCGTGTAATGGGAGCTGCCAAATCGATTGGAGTCGATGAAGTGGCCAAATTTTGTGAGCTAGGAAAAATTATTGGCTACAAATCGAGCCAAGTCACAGATAAAAAGTTACAAGAGATTGCTGTCGCTGTAATGTTCGATACAGTTGATTTATTAATCAAAATGAATGAAAAAACTAGAACTGGAAGTGATTCTTCACTTAAAAATCTATCTACTAAAACTTTTCCCACAAGGTTACATTGGCTTTCTGAGAAATTTAAAGATATTGATAGAGCATCGTGCTCTTTTGATGAAAAGCAAAGTACTGATTTATCCAAAGAAGAAGATCCACAACAGTCAATAGATGATTTATTGAATGATTTAGGATTGTAGTAAAACCATGAGGGTCATGCCATGAGCGAGTTTATTGAATTCAGTAAGCCATTTGTCGAGGGAATTCAGAAAGTTTTTGAAACAATGGTTTTTACCAAGCTTGAGCCTGGAAAACCCATCATCAAAAGTGACAGACAAGCAAAAGGCGACATTTCGGCCATAATGGGACTCATTGGAACTGTTGAAGTCGAAGGTACTGACCGAGAATTCCAAGGAATGTTCTTACTGACTTGGGAAACTGATGTTTATGTAAAGATAGCAAGTGCCATGTTAATGGAAGAGTATACTGATTTTAATGATCAAATTGAAGATGTAGGCGCAGAAATCGCCAATATAGTCACCGGCAATGCCAAGAGAACTCTGACACAAATGGGCTTTAAAATCGAAATGGCCGTGCCTTCAACTGTTACTGGTAAAGGACACTGCTTCAAATATCCTTCTGGTACAACCACTATTATGGTTCCCCTATCTTGTGTTCACGGTGATTTCGTAATGGAGCTTTGCTACCAATCACACAACGACTAAACCCTACTTTGACTTAAACGTTGACCTAGGTTTAGGTCTAGCCAAATCAATTCTAGAAATACTCATCATAAGGTAGCTTTGATGTACCCTTCCAAGAATTTAGGGCCATATCAATATGATCAGATTGATCAATCTCATCAATCTGGGCATAGGTAAGTTTATTTTCGATTTGAAGTTTTGTGAAATCAAGTTGATAAAATTTTGTCCAAGTTCCAGTATTAATAAAAACTGCTCCACCTGGAAACTCAGTATACTCAGCTTCATGAGTGTGGCCAACAATTAAGGCCTTTACTTCGGGTCTATTTTCAAAAAATTTATTGGCCAGTGTTCCGTAGTCCCGGAATAGCTCTAGCTCACCTGCCACACTCTCCAGTAAGTCTTTAAAAAATTCTCTTGCAAGCATTTTTTTTCCAGCTTTAAAAAAGCGAATAAACCTAACCATAAAAAAATAAAATGTTGAGGCAAATAAGAATCTAATGGTAAAAAGTGTGTCAAAAAATAGACCATAAGCAATCAAGATTCTGATTGGTTTAATGGCCCCGATATAGCCTCTTTCTTCTTTAAACTTGTTCACAATTCTTGTGACATAATAACTTCCCCACGGAGGAGAAAAGTAGGCCTGCCCACCCTTGGCCGTAATCAAAGACTCTGAAGGATTGAAACTGTGGGCCTTCTCGTACTGATGGCCATGTTTAATCACAACACCAGGAATGGGAATATACTCTGAATTATCAAAGATAAATAAAAATGAATCATCTTCTTGAAGTTTAAGTGTTTTTTTGAAATCTTCTCTTATAGAAGAAAAAGCAAGCTCACCATCATGATTGCCAATAATATACACTACATTTTTATTCTTACAGTTGGCGAACTCTCCAAGAGCATCTATCACTTCATGATGAGCGTTAATGATATGCTGCAATTTTTCTTTGGTGGCCTTTTCACTCCAAAACTCATCATCAAAATAATTAACGTAAGGCACGGCCAAAAAATCTAAGAAATCACCATTTATGATAAGCTCAACCGGCCTCTTGTCATAGGTACCAGTTGAGTAGAACTTCAAAAAATCAACAAGCTCCTTGTCATCATGAAATTCTTCTAAAACATTTCTTTTCCCATCAATAAAGACACCTGCAGACAAGTGCAGATCAGATATTACGATATAAGTCTTTTTGACTTTATCTCTTTGGAGGAATCTCATAAGGGGTATTTCCTACTTTTAAAACCGCTTCTTGACCTGAGGGTGAAAGTGGAAAGAAATAAAATATCTCCCCTTTCTTGCCATCAAGCACCTGGGAATCAAACTTTCCCGGGGCAATGGATATATGTCTTAATAATACTCCGTCAGCATTTTGCAATTTTCCTCTAATATAATCCAAGGTTTTATTTTCAATGATCACGGCCTGTCCCACAGAAAAATCCTTGGGAGAAACCACCGCCATCTTGCTACCTATCACAATAATTCTAAATGAGTCACTATAATGGGCCTCTTTACTGTATGCATCAGAAGAACTGAAAAACCAAAATACCGTTGTGAAAAAGAAAATGTGATAGATACACTTCATAACTACCATTGTATTGTAATTAAGTACCTAGAAAAAGGTGGAAGAAAGCTCTGTTATAGGATTAGTCTTGCTTCCTCAAGTAATTTTATTTCGTCTCGTACTTGTGCAGCTTCTTCAAATCTAAGGTCTTTGGCCGCTGCTTTCATCAGATTTTTTAAATCTTTTATTTTTGAATCGATCTCTCCTGGAGAAAGACCGACTTCTTTGTTTTTATTCATTTGATTTTTAAGGTGCCCATAGGCCTTCTTATTTTTTGATAAAACATCAATAATGCCCCCTGAAACCTCTTTGATGACAGTTGCAGGAACAATGCCTTCTTTTTCATTGAGAGCCGTTTGAATTTCTCTTCTTCTCTTTGTCTCATAGATGGCCTTCTCCATACTCTTGGTCATTTTATTGGCGTAGAGGATAACCCTTCCTTCACTATTTCTTGCGGCCCTTCCTATTGTTTGAATAAGAGACCTGATAGATCTTAAAAACCCTTCTTTATCAGCATCCAAAATGGCCACAAGTGCGACTTCAGGTAAATCAAGTCCTTCTCGTAAAAGGTTGATCCCCACTAAGATATCAAACTCGCCCAGTCTCAAGTCACGCAAAATTTCCATTCTCTCGAGGGTGTCTATATCAGAATGAAGATACCTCACCTTCAAACCGGCCCCTTTGTAAAAATTTGTCAGCTCCTCTGCCATTTTTTTAGTCAGTGTTGTTACAAGCACTCGAAACCCAGAAGAAATAACCTTTTTAGACTCAATTAAAAGATCATCAACTTGAGTATTGGCGCTTCTCACCTCAACTAACGGATCGAGAAGACCTGTAGGTCTAATGATCTGCTCAACATACTCACCTCCGGTTTCTGAGAGTTCATAATCTCCCGGGGTCGCTGATACGTATAGAGTTTGATCAATCTTACTTTCAAACTCGTCAAAATTTAAGGGTCTATTGTCGAGAGCGCTTGGAAGACGAAATCCAAAATCAACTAAATTCATTTTTCTGGCCCGATCTCCTCTGAACATTCCACCAACTTGAGAAACGGCAATGTGAGACTCATCAATAATCATGATAAAATCATCACCAAAATAATCTATCAGAGTTGGCGGAGGGTCTCCAATATTTGAAGCTGTGATATGCCTTGAATAATTTTCAATCCCATTGCAGTATCCAAGTTCATCGAGCATCTCCAAATCAAGAAGTGTTCTTTGCTCAATTCGTTGTTTTTCTACTAGCTTATTTTCCTTTTGAAAATAATTGATTCTTTCCCGGAGCTCTTCTTGAATCGTCCCCATGGCCACCTTTAGCTTTTCTTTGCCCACGACGTAGTGACTCGAAGGATATATAGTGGTCTTTTTTAAATCTTGTAAGATCTTTCCTCTTAGCGGATCTACCAGGAAAATTCCTTCAACTAGGTCATCAAAGAATTCAATGCGTATTACTTGTGAATCTTCATGGGCAGGAAAAACTTCTAACACATCTCCTCTAACCCTAAAGGTTCCCCTGGAAAAATCAATATCATTGCGAGTGTATTGCATGGAAACCAGCTCTCTTATGAGCTCGTCGCGATCGCATTCATCATCAACATATAGTGAAACTCTGTGAGAGAGATATTCGTCTGGAGAGCCAATACCATAAATACAACTAACACTGGCCACAACGATAACATCATCTCTTTCGAGGAGACTCCTTGTAGCAGAGTGCTTGAGTTTATCAATTTCATCATTGATGGAAGAATCTTTTTCTATATAAGTATCAGATCCTGGAACATAAGCTTCTGGTTGATAGTAGTCATAATAAGAGACAAAGTATTCAACTGCATTTTCTGGAAAGAATTCGCGAAATTCCGAGAATAATTGGGCCGCAAGAGTTTTATTAGGTGCTAATATTAGGGCCTTCTTACCAAGCTGAGCAATGATATTGGCCATGGTAAAAGTTTTCCCAGATCCAGTCACACCTAAAAGAGTTTGTTTTTTTTTACCCCTAGTAAATGCATCAACCAGCTGCTTTATGGCCTCGGGCTGATCTCCGGTGGGTTTGAACTTACTTTTTAATTTAAATCCCCCCACTTACTCATGGCCCCAAGTAGTGGTCCCATCGGGACGATCTTTTAAAACAATTCCATTTTCTTTAAAAATATCTCTCAACTCATCTGCACGGGACCAATTTTTATCCGCGCGGGCCTGTTTCCTTTGCCTTATTAAATCCTCGATTTCAGCATCACTAAATTTACCGCCACCTTTAAGGGCCTTCTTTGTGGACTGAAGTCCAGCTAAAACTGACACTGGATCGGGGTCAATCACGCCGAGAGCATGGTTGGAAAAGTTAATGACTTCACCTATTACGACGGACAGATTTTCCGGGATTGTCCCTTTAGTTAAAACTTCTCTTCTCAAATCTCTTATCATTGTGAAAAAATGCGAAAGAGCTCCTGGAACATTAAAATCATTTGCTAGATCTTTTTCCATTGCAGGTTTTATGGCCTCAAATTTACTAATCACATCTTCACTTGCCTCGCCCTCTCTCCCCGCTTTCTCAAGCTCTAGAACAAACTCGTGAATTCTCTCCACATCACTCATGGCCCTTTCGACAACCTCATCTGTCCATTCCATGACAGATCGGTAGTGCACTCCAACCAAGAGTTGTCTTAATACTTGTCCACCATATGTCTCCACAAATTTTCTAATGGTAATCACATTACCAAGAGACTTGGACATTTTTTCAGACCCCATATTCAAAAATTCGTTATGGGCCCAATAAAGGCAAAACTGCTTTGAATTGGCGGCCTCACTTTGAGCAATTTCGTTTTCATGATGGGGAAACATTAAGTCAATTCCCCCATGATGTAAGTCAATTGTATCTCCTAAAATTTTTCTATTCATAGCAGAGCATTCAATATGCCAGCCAGGTCTTCCTGCTCCCCACGGAGACTCCCAGCTGGGCTCTCCTTTTTTTGCAGGTTTCCACAATACAAAATCAGCAGGATTTCTCTTCTTCTCATCTACTCCCACTCGTTTTCCATGTTGGAGATCATCTAGCTTTTTCTTAGATAGCTTTCCGTAATCAGCTTTTTTTGGAACTTCGTAAAAAACTTCTCCGTCTATAACGTAGCCAAAACCATTTTCAATAATTTGCTCAATCATAGATATTATTTCTGGCATGGTTTCAGAGACCTTTGGACTAAAGTCAGGCTCCATCATACCAAGGGATAGATAATCTTTTTTACACTCTTCAACAAACTCAGCTGCATGCTCAATAGCACCAATTCCGCGTTTTGCAGCTGCCTCAATAATTTTGTCATCTACATCGGTAAAGTTTCTTACAAAAGTGACACCAAAACCCAAGGCGCGTAGAACTCTGTTGAACAAGTCGCCCACAACTGCGGCCCGAGCATTTCCCACATGTAAAAAATTATAAGTTGTAGGACCACATGAGTAGTACCTAACATTTTTTGGATCTTGAGGAGTGAAAACCTCTTTTTTTCGTGTCAGATTATTAAAGATCTTTAACTCAGTTGGCATTGCTCACCCTTTTTTTAAGAATTGTAAGGGTTGTGAGTGTCACCAATTCACCGAGGTCAGGCCCATGGGCCCTTCCTGTAAGGACAACCCTCAACCCCTTAAAAAGCTCTTTACCTTTTATTTTAAATTCAGATTTTAGCTCACCCATCCAAGACTTAAGATCCTCAGAGCGAAGGTATTCACCATCCATGCTGGCCAATTTTTCTCCCACATAATTTCGGATGGAAGTTGTACTCTCCCAACCTTGAACTTCAGCTACCTCTTCACTATTTTCAACATCTAGTCCAAAAATAAGAGATAGTTTGTCTTCAATATCGCTGAAAAAATTGGCGTCCTTTTTAAAGAGAGTGACCATCTTGATTTTCCACTCATCGCTCTTATCCGTGCACTCTAGCTCTTTCGTATCAAGTCTTCCAAATATTTCTAAGTCATCCATTTTTCTTAGATGTTGGCCATTAATATAAGCCAGTTTTTCTAGGTCATAAATGGCAGCAGCTTTGTTAAAGCGATCAATTGAAAAAACACTCTCTAGATCCCCTAGTGAAAAGACATCGAGTTCATCGGGGTGAGACCATCCTAAAAGACACAGATAATTGGTCAGGGCCTGAGGAAGATACCTGCCCTCTTTGTATTGGGCGACGGAAGTGGCCCCATGCCTTTTTGACAATTTTTGGCGATCACTTCCTATAAGAAGTGAAGCATGAGCAAACTCAGGTGCAGTTGAGCCAAGGGCCTCATATAGCATCAGTTGTCTAAGAGTATTGTTGAGGTGATCTTCGCCTCTAATGACGTGGGTGATTTTCATCAGCATATCATCTACCACACAAGCAAAGTTATAAATGGGAAGTCCCCCACTTCTCACTAAAACAAAATCGCCAACCATTCCAGCGGGGAAATTGACCTCACCTCGAACATGATCACATAATTTATAACCTTTATCAGGAGCGCGAAATCGAATCACAAAGGACTCGCCTGCCTCTTTTTTGGTAGAAACTTCATCAGCAGAAAGTCCCCTGCAAGTTCCATCATATTGGGGATCAACGCCGGCCTCTATGGCCTTGGCCTTTTTGGCCTCGAGAAGCTCAGTTGAACAAAAGCAGTGGTAAGCATTGCCCTCCGCCATCAGTTTTTGAGCGTACTCGTCGTAAATTTCCAGTCTCTCGCTTTGGCGGTATGGTCCAAACTCTCCTGGGTTATTAGGTCCTTCATCAAACTCAATTCCCAGCCAGGCCAAGTCGGACATTTGAGAATCTTCAAATTCTTTTTTAGATCTTTCCTGGTCTGTATCCTCTACTCTGAGAACAAAAACTCCAGATGATGCTTTTGCATACAGATAGTTATAAAGCGCTGTTCTGGCATTTCCAATATGGAGGTTTCCCGTAGGGCTGGGGGCGAATCGAACTCTTACTGACATGGTGTCTCCGTCTAAAGGCCCAATTCCAAAATAGAGGGCCTGGCAGAGCAGATTTTACCAAAATTCAATGGATGTGAATATAACCTAATTTAGTGGATTCTAGTTTGGGCTTACTGGAAGCACTCTTCGATGCGACCTGATACACAGAGCTCTTCGCTACCTTGAGAAATAGCGATTTCTTTGACCAAAAGCTCTTTGCATAGCTCAAGCATTTTTCGCTCTCCGAAACTTAGGGCCTTTCTGTGCTTAAGAAGAAATAGTGATCTAAGTACGTCGGCAATTTCGATGAGTGAGCCTGTTTTAATTTTGGCGAGATACTCTCTATGTCTTCTATTCCAAGTAGAGGTATCAACAGTTATATCGTGATCTGATAAAAGACAAAATACTTGCTCGATTTCTGCATTTTGAGCAAGAACTCTAATGCCATCTTTTGAATCGAGAGGAATCATAATGGTCATACCATTTGCGATAACTTTTACTATGTAGAAGGAAATTGAGGAACCGCCAACTTCTTTGACTTCAACGTCAAAAACTTGCCCAACCCCATGACCAGGACAAACAACATAATCGCCAGCAGCATACATACAAGACTCCCAATGTGCAAAATGGTACCTTCTATTTGTACCTTATGCATCGCATTAAAACAAGTGATTTCATAAGCTTACGTAATTTTTACAGGGTGTAACTGCCGATTAAACCGTCAACCTCCCTGGGCAACCGCTGATTACAGCGAGTGGCGATTCTACCTTCAAAAGACAAAAGTAAAAAGGCAAACTGCAGCGAAACTATTTAGGAGTCTTGGTACTGATTCACCAAATCGTGTAATTTTTTCAAATGCCGCTCTTTGCTGGCTTGATCAAGAAATGAAGCTTCAATTGAATAACCAGCAACACGGGCCAGCTCAGCAGCACTTAGATCAAGGCCTTCTGCTGTTTGAATAAAGTTCTCTCCAATATATCCTCCAAAGTAAGAGGGGTCATCAGAGTTGATGGTGACCATCACTCCTTTATCTAAGAGACTTTTAAAGTTGTGATCACTC
The DNA here is from genome assembly GCA_018649885.1 of Bacteriovoracaceae bacterium. Taxonomy (GTDB): domain Bacteria; phylum Bdellovibrionota; class Bacteriovoracia; order Bacteriovoracales; family Bacteriovoracaceae; genus JABIHA01. Next base: position 34,935 of record JABIHA010000059.1, on the reverse strand, counting down.
ATTTTATCGTAAACACAAAGAACAACATTCGACAGAGGACAAACAGTCAGAGCAATTTTATTTTGAACTATGTAATCTACAAGCTTTGGGTCTTCAAGGCATCTGACTCCGTGATCAATTCGACTCACTTTTAATAGCTCTAAAGATTCCCAAATATATTCAGGAGGTCCCTCTTCACCGGCATGGGCCACAGTAAAAAATCCATGATCCAAAGCCTTTTCAAAAACCCTTTGAAATTTTGATGGGGGGTGACCTACCTCTGATGAGTCTAGCCCCACGCCTGCGATTTTATCCTTGAAGGGAAGTGACATCTCAAGGGTTTCAAAGGCACTCTTCTCAGATAGATGTCGTAAAAAACACATTATGAGCTTATGAGAAATCCCCAGCTCTTTTTCACCCTTTGCCAGGGCCCGATTAATGCCTGTAATAACAGTTTCAAATGAAATCCCCCGGTCAGTGTGAGTTTGAGGGTCAAAGAAAATCTCAACATGAACCACACCATCGGCGTGTGCCCTTTGTAGGTATTCGTAAGTAAGATCAAAAAAATCTTCTTCTTTAACTAAGACACAGGCCCCTTCATAATAAATATCGAGAAAACTTTGAAGGTTGTGAAATTTGTAGGCCTTTTTTATTTCCTCAACACTTTGATATTTAAAATCAATATCATTTCTCTCAGCGAGCTTAAACATCAACTCCGGCTCAAGACTACCTTCAATATGTAAATGAAGTTCTGCTTTTGGAAGAGCGGTAATAAAATCATTCAATGGTTTATCCATAAGTTTTCTCCGTCATCAAAGATGCCTTACAAGGGAGTTAATACTGAGTGCGACAAAGAGAAGGAGACAAATCGATAGCACACATTTTGCTAGTGGCCCACTGACTCCCCTTTCACCTATCCACTTCTTTTTAGAGTTCATCCAAAGTAGAGTTCCTGCAATAAATGGCATGAACATGGCCCCTACAATTGAATATAAAATTATAAGCCCAAAAGGCTTTTTGTAAAATAATAACACTAGGGGAATGATCGATAAAAATAGAAGATAGCCTCTAAACCAACTGCCTTTACTTGAAATCACTACACCCTTAGAAAACTTAGTATCCAAAAGCCTTACAAAGTCACAAAAAATGAGAGGTACACTTTGCCAAACCCCAAGTACTGAAGTGAAAGTCGCGGCCCAAAAACCCAATAAAAAAGTATATTTTCCAAAAAGACCCATCTTCTGCTCAAGCATTGATGCCATCATTAAAGCACCCTTTGCGCCTGAAACACTCATTCCACTTTTGTGAAGAGTTTCTGAGGCCATAACCATCAAGCAAAATGCAAAAAGACCAGTGAGAGAGTAGGCTATTTTTAGGTCAGTTCTCATGAGAGTGAGATAACTCTCCCCTTTCCAACCCTTTTCTCCTATCCAGTGGCCATAACTAAGTATGGTGAGGGTTCCACCCACTCCACCTATAGTCGCTATAACTAATTTGGTGGAACCAGCTGGAAGCGCCATCAGTGTAAACATATCTGCAAAACTTTGATGGAAAGGGCGAACCCAAAAGGCACATATGATGAAGCTAAAAAACATGCCACCAATAAAAACTTTCATCAGGGATTCAAAGTGATGGTAGCCCCCATACCAAACAAGTACCAGAGCAATCAGTGAGTGAACGACTCCCGCCACAGGAACTGAGATAATGGGAAACATAGCATGAACGGCAAGTCCGGTGGCCACAATCAAGGCCCCGCAAACAATGAAAGTCCAAACAACTAAATAAAACCCAAAGTAATAACGTACCCACCCTCCAAGGTGAGTCATCCAGCCTTCTAGCAGTGACATATCTGTGCACAACTGCCATCTTCCAAGACCTTCGCTAATAAAATATTTCAAAATAGAACCAACCACCACGGCCCATGCCACGCTCAAACCATACTGCTGGGAGGCCATTGCTGCGGCAACCATGTCACCCGCCCCTACTCCAGTTGCAGCAACAGCGATTCCTGGACCAAGTTGTCGGCCTTTATTTAGATAATTTGTGATTTTGTTTTTCATGAGGTTGGTAAATAAGAGCTAGCAAAGTGCACTCGCGCACTTTGCTAGCTCGATTATTTAGTTGCGAGAATAGATTTCGGTTTTTTCGAAGAAATATGAAATTTCTCTTTCTGCAGAAGTCAGTGAATCAGAGCCATGAACAGCGTTGGCCTCAATAGACTTAGCATATAGCTTTCTAAGAGTTCCCTCTTCAGCTTCTGAAGGATTAGTTGCTCCCATAATTTCTCTGTTTCTTGTAACAGCATTTTCGCCTTCAAGAACCATAAGCATTACAGGTGCAGAAACCATGAAAGAAACAAGAGAGCCAAAAAATGGTCTTTCTTTATGTTCAATATAAAAGCCTTCAGCTTTTTCTTTTGAAAGATGGCAAAATTTTGCAGCAGCAATACTTAGGCCTTCTTTTTCAAATTTTGAGATGATATTTCCAATATTATTATCTTCAACCGCATTAGGCTTAATAATGCTAAACGTCCGCTCTATGGCCATAACTTACTCCTTTAGGAAGAGGTGGTCTTAGATTTTCCAAGACCACATTCTATAATTTATCTAGTTTTTAGGCAGTAATACCAAAAAGATTACTGTTTGAGAACTTCTTCAACCTTTTGTCCAAGCTCGGCAGGAGACCTAGCAACGCATATGCCGCACTCCTCAAGAACTCTAAACTTGGATTCAGCAGTATCATCGCCGCCTGATATGATAGCTCCAGCATGTCCCATTCGCTTACCTTTGGGAGCAGAAGCCCCAGCAATAAAGCTAACTACTGGTTTTTTCATATTATCTTGAATCCATTTCGCTGCATCAGTCTCTGCACTTCCACCGATTTCACCAATCATAATAACTGCATCAGTGTCTGGATCAGCATTAAATAATTTTAGAACATCGATAAAATTTGTCCCGTTTACAGGATCTCCACCAATACCAACACAGGTACTTTGACCAATTTCTCTTTGTGTTAATTGATAAACGGCTTCATACGTTAGAGTTCCCGACCTTGAAATCACACCCACTCTTCCCGGCATATGAATATGGCCTGGCATGATACCAATTTTACACTCTCCCGGAGTTATTAATCCTGGGCAATTGGGACCAATGAGTCTTGATTTTGAATTTTGGACGGCAGCTTTTACCTTAACCATATCGTTAATAGGAATTCCTTCTGTGATCGCTACGATCAGAGGAACCTCGGCATCCACACACTCCATGATGGCGTCAGCCGCGAATGGTGGTGGAACAAAAATCATGGCGGCGTCTGCCCCAGTTTTGTCAACACACTCAGCTGTTGAATTAAAAACTGGATGGCCTTCATGCATCACTCCACCCTTTCCAGGAGTCACTCCACCCACAAATTGAGTGCCGTAATCCTTAGATTGCAACGAATGAAAAGTACCTTGCTTGCCTGTATAGCCAACAGTAAAAAGTTTGGTGTCTCTATTTATTAAAATTGCCCCCCTATACCTCCTTGCCTTCAGCTGCTGCAACCGCTTTTGTGGCCGCATCGTCTAAACCATCGGCTGCAGTAATCTTTAAACCTGAATCATTCAAGATTTTCTTTCCGATAGCAACATTGGTTCCCTCTAGCCTTACAACTAGTGGAACTTTTAACTCTAGTGATTTGGCAGCTGCGACTACCCCTTCTGCAATAATGTCACACTTCATAATTCCACCAAAAATATTTACCATAATGGCCTTAACATTTTTGTCTTCTAGAATAATGGAGAAAGCTTTTTCAACAGCTTCCTTATTAGCAGAGCCACCAACATCTAAAAAGTTAGCAGGGCTTCCACCTTTAAGAGTAATAATATCCATTGTTCCCATGGCAAGACCTGCGCCGTTTACAAGGCATCCGATATTACCATCGAGTGAAATATAGCTCAGTCCGTACTTTGCGGCATCTAGCTCTTGAGAGCTTTCTTCAGTTACATCTCTCAGAGCTTCAATCTCTGGGTGCCTCATAAGCGCATTATCATCAAAGTTTATTTTGGCATCGAGAGCAATGATATCCCCGTCTTTTGTAGAAACAAGAGGATTGATTTCTGCTATTGAACAATCCTTGGCAATATACATGTTGTATAGTCCCTCAAAAAATTTAACAGCTTTTTTAACACTATCGCCTTTAAGTCCTATGGCATAAGCAAGCTTTCTACCAATATAAGGAGAAAAACCTACAGATGGATCAACTGAAGCTTTAATAATCTTTTCAGGTGTCTCTTCGGCTACTTTTTCAATTTCTACGCCGCCTTCACTAGAGGCCATGAAAGTTATCTTGCTCGTATTCCGGTCGAGGACTATGCCCACATAGTATTCGTGGTCAATATCACATCCTTGCTCTACAAAAACTTTCCCGACTTCTTTACCCTCAGGTCCAGTCTGATGAGTAATTAAGTTCATACCAAGGATAGACTCTGCATGGGCCTTAACCTCATCGAGAGACTTTGCAATCTTAACGCCTCCGCCTTTTCCTCTTCCGCCCGCGTGGATTTGGGCCTTAACAACCCATACACTTCCACCCAACGCTTCTGCTGCTTTCATAGCTTCATCAGCTGTTGTGGCGACTTGACCTCCAAGAACGCTAATGCCGAATTCTCTCATTAGTTCCTTGGCCTGATACTCATGAACGTTCATTTTTTCTCCATCATTTTTAACGGCCTAAACAAAAAAATCTCAAAGCCAGGCAATGAGATAATTTATTTTATTGGAGCCATTTTAAATAGTTATCTAAATATAATACTCTTTTAACTAAGCTTCCAGCATTCTTTTCTCTCCAGGTGCATTGCACCTAAAAACACTAAATTTTATCGACTGAGAGGGTACAGATTTCCTTGAGAAAAATGGGTATCGCCTTATACCTGCCCTTTTTGCGACAGTATGTGGATTTTTTCCCGTGAATTCTATCAAGTGCAATACTAGTGAAAGGCGCTCTCTTTCCAGGAAGGGTGCCAAACTTTTTTATCCACTGTTCGCGCTTTGGCACAGGAAAGAGCATAAGAGAGACAACAGAGAAGTAATCAAATTGTTCTTTTCGAATAAAGTATTTTGCTCGTGTAACGACCTCTGAATATAACTTGGATTTTGAGGACCTCTTTTTTGAGACAAAGAGGGTTTTTAGGATATCAAAGGCGACTCTTTGCTCTGTGCACCTCATCCCCACTAGCTCCCCTAGGTGACCAAAGCAGCCTACTCTGCTGGGTCTATACTCTCTATCAAGACCTGAGGGGCCGCGGCGTTTAAGGGCCTTCTTAGTAGTCTTTGCCTCGCCAATACTTTCTATGGGTATCGAATAGAGACCTACAATAATAAGAGATAATAGGATGATAAAATTTTTTGTCTGCATTAGTGAGCTTGGTCCTCTAGTTGAAACTGGATTCTCTTTTCCAAAACATCAATTTTTTCCAGACGCTTTTGGATTTCCGCTTCAAGTTCTCTAAAGTTTTTTCTCAGCCTTTTTTTCACTCTCGCTTTGGTACTAAGCGAGAGATCCTTGTTGGAACGAAGTAGAGATAACTCTGAAGTTATCATCTCGGCTGCACCCTTTGAAACTCTACCCAGAGCTTTGTAATAAGGAGAAAGCTTTGGATATATATTTTTCCACTTGGCATAGTCTTTGTCACTATCCATTTTAAAACTAGTGAGTAGTGGACCTAGACTGAATTGGTAATTTTTAGTGGAATCGATAAATTCTCTGCCCGTTTTAAACAACCTTAGGTCTCTATAAAAATCGTCTTTATATCTATTGATCGCCTCTTTGACAGTGAGGAACTGCATCTTACTATCTTCCAACTTCATAATAAGTGCTCTGTATTTTTTACCGCGGAATTTAGTCAACTTTTTATGAAATTCACTGTGATTTTTAAAACCAAGCAAGAAGATTTTTTCAACTTTAAAAATTTCAGATTGACTCTCACCAAACTCTCCATAGAGTCTGTCCTCAACCATCACTTTATAAACGCCGGGAACAATTTTTTTCCCACTGAGCATTTCAAAAGAGCTAAATTTGGCCATGTGACTATTCAAGACTCCTGTAGCATGGGCCTCAACCTGAGACATGGAGAGAACTTCATCTTGCAGGGACACAAGTCTTAATTTAAGAGCTCTTTTTCCTGGCAAATTTGTGGCCATCCAAATTGTTTCAAGGTTTTTTCCAAACCCAAAATCTACCTTAGGATCTAAATCAACAAGTCCTGCAGTCTTTTTTAATTTATCGAATTGATTAAGTGGAAGTCCAATAGGCTTTTTGATTTTAAAAGTTTGGTCCACTAGATTATTTCCACTTTGATATTTATGGAAAAATATCCCTGCTGTGACTCCTAAAATTAAAAAGGCCAGTGACAACCAGGGAGTCTTCTTTTTTAGCTCCCAGTTAAATCCCACATAGGGCTGTGGCACAACTCGGTTAACGTCTATCAGACCATGGTCAATATCCTGCTTTAACTGAAAAAAACCAGGGCTATTTTCATCTGCAAAAAACTGAGACTGATGTCCAGCAATAAGAGGTGAAATCTCACAGGCCACCTCTCGGTCAAAGTTCTCTATAAAATCTAGATAGTTTCCAAAATTCTCTTTTTTACCAGTTCCTCTTTGGAGCTTAATGATTTTCTCAGTCTCCATTTCCACTAATTCTTTGGTCATCAATTTTTCTAACTCAAGATAGCGACTTGATGTGTGCTGGCCCACAAGAGCTTGTTGCTCAGAAGCTATTTCATCAGAAAAAAGATCACTGTCAGTAGGGTTTAATGGAAGATGCTCTGTTGAAGAGATTTCATCGAAGGTATACCAATCTGTAAGACCTTCACTCCATAGAAATGTTTCAGCATTTAAGCTGCCACTATTGTACTTACTTTCAATTTCATGAAATTTATAGGGACCGCGGTGCCCCCCACCCTGGTAGATAAACCAATCTGTTACTGAAGTTTCCATAGCACTACTCACAACTGGCCAAAGGCCTTTACACTAAACTATTTTATCCTAAACAGGTTTTATTACTAGGGAGGAAAAGTCTCTCCCTTTACAAGGAAATATGTGTTGGATCATCTAAGTACCCGAGTAGTTCAGTCACTTGCTAGTAAGATAAAGGCCCTAAGTGGCAGCGAGCATAACACTACAGAAACTGTGCTTCCAAAAAACTCGCGCGTAGTATTCACCTCATCAAGTGATTGTGGTGTAGTCAGAAATGGTGGGCGCAAAGGAAGCAGATTTGCTCCCCAGGCCATCATCAATTCTCTGGGAAAGATGGTTGATCATTTTGATCATCCAATTTTCACTCACGAGCTGGCCCAATGTTTTGATTTTTACAGTGATCAGAAATTTAATGAGGCCCAAAATATTAGTGCGGGGAAGTGTTTAGAGACCTTAAAAAGAGGCCCTCATACCAGCGTTCACCTGGGTGGAGGACAAGATCATATTCTCCCCTTCTTAATGGCACTTGAAGCCTCGGGTCATGATCAAATAATAGTCCTCAATATTGACCCCCACCTCGACACTAGGCTTGATCCTATTAGGCATAGTGGAACTCCTTTTAGAGATTTTGCAGAACTTACAAAATCAGAATTTTCCATACTCCAACTCGGAACCTGCGAACACTCCAATTCACCAGAAAGCTACCAGGCCCTTAAAAATGGCCGCATGAAAATTATTAGCTTTAATGACATTTTAAGAGAGGGACAATATTTTAGGAAATCTATAATCCCTTTGATTCAATCCCAACTTGAAAAGGTTCTCTTTACAGAAAACTGCGCTTTCATGCTTTCAATTGATTGTGATGCTATTGACCATGGCACTATGAGTGCCGTAAGCGCCGTTAGCCAACATGGATTTCCGATTTCTTGTATAGTAGAATTATTAAGTTGGTATAAGGCCTTCTCCCATAAGAATAAATATTTAGGTATTTATGAGTATAACCCTCTATTTGAAGACCTCTCAAACAAAGGGGCAAGGGCGATATCCTCACTTTTATACCAATATTTAAAATGAGCCTTATAAGGAGATAGTAGTGAATTGCGCCCTAGATAAAAACATTACTGAGCACAAAATTTTTTCCAGTATTTTAAGCTGCCCACCAGAGACAACCCTACGGGAAACCGTTGCTATTTTGCGAGAAAATAAAATTGGTGCCATCGGAATATCAGAAAATAAAAAACCCGTAGGAAATTTTAGCAGAACAGTTTCTTTGAGATGATTGATTATTAGCTGGAGCTTCTAGAAAAAAATAAAAAAAAAGGCCCAAAATACTTTTAGGCCTTTTTTTTTGAGAGACGTCACAAAAAGAGAAACAAAAAAATCCTTTCTTCGCTTCCCTCCTACACACACACGTGTATTTAGAATGCAACGCTCGTGCCAGTTTTACCTCACATAGCATCACCCATGAAATGGGGTGATTAGAGACTTCACCATTTTTTTTTGTCAAAAAACTGACGTCAATTTTTTGAAACACGTCATTTCAATGACAGACAAGGAGCGGCTTAACAAGGAACCTCTATCAAGGAACCGTTTTGCTCACCTAATTAAATAATCTTTAGTTTAAAAGAAAAAATTCCGAATGGGACATTGTCATGGAGGAGCAATGAAGAAAGACCTACTAGTCATCTTCACATTTTTATTTGTGTTAGTTGGATGTGGAAGCCAAAGTAAATACAACCATCGCCATAAAAGACTGGCAAAATTTGAACGAAGAAAAATTGCTTCAATCAAAACCTATAACTATGGCTCGCTTCGAAAAGAGCTGGCCTACTTTAGAGTCTGTATCGTTTCTCTCAAGACTATTCAGGCCGAAAAGCACAACCTACCACTTACTTGTGATGGACATCTCAGAAACTACTACAAAGGCTCTGCTGATCTGTCTCACTATGGCCGACTTACACTTCTACTCAATGACCTAGTGTCATCAGGATTTGAGATTAAATGCGACGATACTTTTGAGTGCCTTGCAGTAAGACAAAATATTGATTAAAAACCACCCTTGAACATAAATAAGAATGAAACTGGCTGCGTCGTGGAGTTATTGATAACTTTTGCATAAGCAAGCTCAATGGCAATGGGAATCCTGTATGCCACAGTATAAGTTGACCTCAGCCCGCCGTGGATACCTGTCAGCGTTCTATTACCATGCCACTTTGAATCTATGTATACCCTATTTGCAGAGGCCATCTCAGCTCCAGCAAAGAGATAGAGCCTTTTTAAAAAGTAGGGAAAGAAATCGGGTCCTGAATGATTTTTTGATAATAGAAATTTTCCTTGAGCTCTTCCAGTCCAAATACTATTGCCGTAAAGATCACCGTGTAAAAGTGGAAGAAATTGATGAGTCCCCTGATAACCCCCTCCCATGATTACCCCATTATCAAGACTTGCTTTACCCAAACGACCGTAACTTCCAAGGAGATCTAGCTCGAAGCGAGCTGATAGGTTGAAGTCAATGGACAACTTTCCTTGACCTCCCCAGTATTCATAAGCGGTATTTTCAACTTTTGATTCTTGTTTAAATATTCTTTTGACAAAAGTTATGTCATTTAAAAACATCCCCTCGTTCCTGGCATAGTAAGAAAAAACATTGTAAAGGCCATAAGTCTTTAATCTCCTACGGCTTAAAAAGTCGGAGATCCAACTTCTTTGGTAGTAAGCTCCTGGAGTCAGGGTTACGTGGCCTATGTGAAAATCAGAAAAGACTCTAGCGCCGTGGGAGTCTTGCTCCAAGTAGGAATTTGTCCGGTAGGCATCGTAAGCTTTTTCATAAAGGCCTTGAAAATAGGTCTCTCCTAGTCTTAAAACACCGTCTACATCAAGGCCCAGTTTTTCTAAATCATAGAAATACTTTCCCTTTAAATTGAAGGTAAGATTTTGATTGGGGTCTGAAACTGAAGTTTGAGCACCAACATATCCACCCTTATTTGCTATTAAAAAAGAGGGAAACCAATAATGAGGGAGATAAAGTCTTGGATGAGGATAAACCCCATACTTGTATTCATTACCATATGCCTTTTTGTTGGCGCTTAAGATCGGCGACATATCGTGATTTTTTAGCGGGGCTGTAACTTGTTTCACCGCTATTTCTTCAGAAAAAAGCTTCTCGCAACCAAATTTTACTTTTTGGCCTTGAAAAGGCAGTCCATCAAAGTAGATGATCCCCTTATTTTCGAAAAAATTTGCCCTAATTAAGCGATCAGTTGCTTTTCCTGAATACTGCGTAAGCTTTACACTATTTGCATCGTTTTCTATGGAGATCACTCCACTTTCCAGTGGATTTCTTATAATCGTTTTCCCATTACAGTCCCCCACAAGGTCAAAACTTTTAGGACTTTGATACAGCGTGGTTGAGCTGTAATCCGCACTATCAAGTCTTGTCTGAGAAACAGAAAATTCTGAGCTCTCCGGAATATGGGTCAAAAACCTGAGGTAATCAACCCCGTCAACATTGACTACAAAGGGTCTACTGATATCAAACATCGCCGGAAATTGCTTGTGCAGTTTTTTATCATCTAAATCTAGATTTGAGTAATCAGTGGCAGCGTAGCTGTACACCCCCCACCTTAACTTTTTGTATTCAAGAGAAAAGATTTGTCCCGACTTAGATTGAAAAAAGTACTGAGATCTGGTGCTCCCTAATACTTCAAATTTCATCGTTTCAATATTAATGCGGCCTAGGTAGCGTGCAGTTCCCCTTCCCCGGTAAAAATAAAGGGGAAGAATCAGAGACTTCCCAGTTTTATCAAATTCCATATTTTGAATATAATAATTAATAGAAAATTCTTTCTGAATGCCACTTTCAAGATTCTCCACTACCAGTTTTGTAATATCTCCCTTAACGAGTCCAAAAGCGAGGTAGTCCTTTGAAAGAGCGCGACCCAGATGCAGGTTGAGAAAATTCTCACCATGGTAGTCCACCTTGGATCCCAAATCAGGAGCTGAGCTCAAAGACTGAATTTTCTTATTTCTAAAGGCGGAAAACATAAGAGCTGCAGGGGCTCCCATACAGGTCTCAAAGGCATTGTTTAAAAAGAAGGGAAGTGAGCCTGAATTTTGTTCAATTAAACAACGAATAGAGCCACTTTTTTGCTTTTCGAGCCAATCCATAAAAAAAGCACCGGCCCAGTAGCCGTGGCCTCCAAATGGGAATTTACCAGGATTATCTAGGCAATCTATATTGTCACAATACCTGGGTCTAACTAATAATTTGGAAAACTCGTGATGGAAACTAGGGCTAGAAAGCCTTCCTTCATCAGAAAAATGGGTCTCAGCCCAAACGGCCATGCCTTCTGCAAACCACCTGGGTACAATCCCACCCCACTTCATATTCGAGCCAAAAACGCTTCTCATGGCACCTAAAAAATCTGTGGTTTGATCCATGTGAAGTACATGCATCAACTCGTGGATCACTAATATTTTGAGCCAATCTTTAGAATAGCTAAGCTGCCCTTCGGCAAGTGGAGGGAAGTCATATAAATAAATCATATTAGTTGGAAAAACTGTGGCTGCTCCATTTGCTGTCTCAAATGATGTGTCCACACTAAGATGAACAGTCTCTGTAGGCAGATATCCCAGGTAGTCTATCAGCTCCATTCCTTCGTTTGCCAGTATCTTGCGCACTCTTAGAGCAAATTCTTTTTTTTCTTTTGGGACATGAATTTCAAAATCAACTCTCCCAGTTTTACTGGTCAAGAAAAAGCGATTTGTCTTTAACAGGCCCTCTGAATCCAGATCATTTTGGTCAGATGAATAAACATGCGCCCCAAAAAATGAGAACCAAGACATCAAAAAGAATTTCATAAACATCATATTTTCGTTTTTCATAATTACACTCGTATACAATTTTGTGCTTTTATCTTAAAATGTGTAGGATAAACTTAAGAAAATAAATAAGATAATAGAATAATAAAATAATAAAAATTTTTTTCAGTTCAATTGAAGGAGCTATCAATGAGAAAATCTCTCCCCTACCTACTTGTAGTACTTGCGCTAACCGCCCAGTTCACCGGCTGTTCAAGCAAAACGGCCAAGAAAAACTCTGCAAGTTCAGTGGATGCATCAGACAATCAACCATCAGAAGAATCTTCTTTGTCTCTAAACGGAGACTCGGATTCAAGCAGTGCAGGCGGTCTTTCCACTGTTTATTTCCCATATGACTCTGCAGCCATTACAAAAGGCACCAGAGAAGCTCTCAACAACAATGCAGAGTTTTTGAAATCAAATGACGGAATTGAAGTTCAGGTTGAAGGGCATTGCGACGAAAGAGGCGGAGTTCAATACAACTTAGCTCTCGGAGAAAGAAGAGCAAATGCTGTTAAAAATTACTTAGTGGCCATGGGTGTTTCTTCTAAAAGAATCTCCACTGTCTCATTTGGTAAAGAAAGACCATTAGAGTTTGGACACGATGAATCTTCTTGGGGAAAAAACCGAAGAGGAAACTTCGTCGTTACGGCAAAGTAAAAAATTTAAATTAAAAGTAGCCGCATAAAGCGGCTACACCTTTTTTTATATGAAGAAAAAACACTCATACCTTTATCTGTTCCTCGTAAATATCCTTTTGATGTTGTTATTTCTACAGGCTTGTGGCCTGGCAACCACAAGACCAAAGCTAGAAATGAGCCTCGCAGCTGCTGCCCTTTTGGCCGCTAAGGATACCAAAGCAGATCGCTACGCCTCTACTCTTTACCGCAAAGGCGAGTACTACTATCTCAAGGCCAAGTCTTCTTACAAAAGAAAATATTTCAACAAAGCTAAGCAATATGCCATACTATCAAGGAAATTTTCTGAGCGGGCGGAATACAAAGCAGTTCGTAAGGATGCACTTGAGGAAGAATAAAGCATGCCACCTTGTAAACACTACCTCCCACTTATTTTAAGCTCCCTAATTTTTTCTGGATTATTCACTTCGTGTAAAACGACCGAAGAAGTTGCCAGAGAAAAAAAAATGGACGACATGTCCAATCAGTTTGGTGATAACCAAAAACTCTCCGCTAATATGTCCATCAGAATAGTTGAAGTCCAAACAAGAGTCGCAAAACTCGAAGGAAGGATTCAAGAAGTCGATCATAGTTCGAAAAAGGCCCGTGAAGAGGAAATCGGTGCCTCTATAAAACAACTTCAAGAACAGACCGGATTTCTAGAGAAAAAAAGCACCGAGCATAGTCTACTTATTGAGAACATCGAAAAGCAGCTGAAAGAGCAGAAGAAATTTCTTCAAAATATAACTAATACTCTCAAAAATCTCTCCAGCGGCAGAAGAGGGAAAAAGAAATCGAGTAAACGCTCAGCTAGCAAACCTCTGTCACCTGTTGACTCCGCCATGAAGCTCTATAGAAGAGGTGCCTACACCAAAGCCCGCTCTGCTATGGAGCAGTTAATCCAAAGTAAAAATATCTCAAAACAAAATAAGGCCCATCTCTACCACAATTTAGGTATGATCCATTTTATCCAAAAGAAAAATGACTTGGCCTTAATCTATTTTAGTAAGCTCTATAAAGAATTTCCAAAATCTAGTTTTAACAAAAATGGCCTACTTCATCTGGGAAAAACCCTTTTAAGAAAAGGTCAAAAAGATCAGGCAAAGAACGCATTAAACGAGCTTCTTAAACAACACCCCACAAGTAAATCAGCAAAAGAGGCAAAAAAAGTTTTACCAACAATTAAATGATTGGTGAATAATTGGAAATAGCTTGAAATACCACTATATATTACTGCTCCCTCTCATTTTTTTATTTTCCCAATGCTCGGGCCTTGTAGAAAAAATGGAAGGTGAAGAATATGAAAAAGAATTTGAAATACGAGACGGAGTCTCAGAGTTTTCCATGGTTTTCTCTGGTAACGTCAACGGAGAAACTCACCCTTGTGGCTGCAGGAATTTTCCGTTAGGTGGAATCCCCCAAGTGGCCGGGGCTTTGAAAAAAATTGAAAAAAAACACCCCGTTCTCTTTGTCGATGCAGGAGACACATTCTTTCCCTCGGCAACTGTTCCTGAATCAATGAAAGATAGTCACCTTTTTATCGCCAGAAAAATTCATGATTTCTATAATAAAATGGGCCTCAAATACATGGTTTTTGGCGACCAAGATTTGGCCTATGGGTTTAACTTCCTAGAAGAACTTTCAAAGACCGCCTCTTATACATTTTTAGTCTCCAATCTCAAACCAGGGACAAAAATAAAATACAAAAGATGGGTCAAAATAAAAGTGGGATCAAAGTATCTCTTTCTAACAGGTGTTATCGATCCGGCCACCATCAGAAGCCATTTAAAAAATCATTTCACAAATCCCCTGGCAGGGCTCAAAAATGTTTACAAAGAAATCCAAAAAGCTGGCTTTGTCAGTAAAAGGGATCACTTTGTTGTTATCTCGCATTCGGGAATGAATACCGACTTAAATCTAAGTGCCAAGCTTCCCCAAATTGACTGGTTCGTAGGGGCCCACTCCCAAAGCTTCAATAATTACCCAAAGACTTCCGGGAAAACTAATCTTGTGCAAGTTCTCAGCCGCAATCACTACCTAGGCCAAATCACCATCCCCCTTGGAAAAAAACGAAAGGGAAAATACGCCCAAATCCAAGTTAGAGATGAACTCAAAGATCAATTGAAACCCAACCCCTATATTGCTGAGATGGACATTTTCAAACAAAAGCTCTCTAAAATTCAATTAACTGAACAAAATAAAATGGGCCAGTTTCAAACAGAGTTTGACTACCCCACGGCCACAAGCTGCGTTGAATGCCACCAAGAGCAAACAAAGTTTTGGGGCTCCACCGCCCACTCCCTGGCCTACCACACCTTGATGAGAGTTAAAGAGCTGAACAACCCTAAATGCCTTAAATGTCACACTCTCGGCTATAGAATGAAAACTGGCTTTAGTAAAACTCAAGATTTAATCCACTTTAGTGAACAAAATGCGCTCAAAAAATCCAAGGTTGCTTCCCTCAAAAAGGCCTACTTCAGAGCGCTCTACCGCTCCCTGGGAGAACTTGGAGCTCTTCGCCAAACCAGCGGATTTCAAATTACAAAGCACAAAAAAGTTTGGGATAAAATAGATGAAAAATACAAAGTAGATGAAAATTTCGCCAATGTTCAGTGCGCTCATTGCCACCGAAAAACCAGCGCCCATCCCTTTGATTCTGGCGACGGCCCCCCCAAAATGGCCAAATCAAAGAAGATCCACAAGATGAAAACCAATTGCGTCAAATGCCACACTAAGGACCAATCCCCCGAATGGTACGAAAAAAATAGCAAAGGCCTTCCTGGAAAATTAGGCCAGGCCCAGTTTCTTTCAAAATTACGCGAAGTGGCGTGTCCCAAACGTACCGAAAGTGGTAATTAATCTTCTATGGAAAAAGATCGTTACGTACTCGGAATTGAGACAAGTTGTGATGACACCTCTCTATGTATATTGAGAGGGACTCCCGGTATTTGGGAGTCCTCACCCGAAATTCTCTTCCATCAAAGCTACGGCCAAGATGAGATACTCGCCCCCTATGGAGGCGTAGTCCCCGAAATTGCGGCCAGAAATCATCTCAAAAAAATGACTCCTCTTATTAAAGATGCCATGAAGAAATCACAGCTCGCCCTTAGTGATATTGACCTTCTGGCAGTCACCACACATCCAGGCCTAATGGGACCTCTTCTGACCGGAATTTGCGGCGCTAAAACACTTTCTCTTATGAGTGAATTGCCCATTGTCCCCATCAACCATTTGTTTGCACACCTTGAGGCAATCCATTTAGAAAGTGCCATAAGCTATCCCTATATAGGTCTGCTTGTAAGCGGTGGCCATACTATGAATGTACTAGTTAAAGGCCAATTTGAGTTTGAAATCATCTCCTCAACCATTGACGATGCTGCCGGTGAGGCCTTCGACAAAGGCGGAAAACTATTGGGTCTAGGCTATCCCGCCGGACGCATAATAGATCAAATAGCGGTTTATGGTGATGATCGTAAATTTTCATTTCCCATTGGACTCAAAAATAAAAACCGTATCAACCTCAGTTTCTCGGGAGTCAAAACCTCACTGAGATATGCAATCGATGCCCTAGAGACAAAGCTGTTAGTAAAAAGAGACCCATCTACAAAAAAACTTTTGAGTGCGCAGGAGCAGCCACAATTACTCAAAGATATTTGTGCCAGCTACCAAAAAGCAATAGTAGATGCCCTCATCTATAAATTAAAGCAGGCCTTAGAATGCCATCCCACCCTGGCCCAAAATATTGTGGTCGGCGGAGGTGTCGCCAGCAATGGGCTTCTAAGAAAATCACTTGTAGAAAATTTCAGCGGTGTTCATATTGTTCCACCCAAGTACTGCACTGATAACGCGGCGATGGTGGCAGGTCTGGGTCTGAGACAATATGAAAAACAAATTGCCTTTCCTGAATGCCTAGAAATTGACGGTTTTAGTAAATTTATAAAAAAGAGCGACTTTAGTGGGAAAACTTCCAAGGCCAAATAAAGAATTAGGCCAACATTATTTAAAAGACAAAGCACTGATACAAAAAATATGCAGTGACTTCGCGGATGTTTCCGAATGCATCATTGAAGTAGGCCCAGGTCCGGGTGTTCTTTCCAAAGGTTTAGTAGCACATGATCTTCCCTACTATGCGATAGAGCTAGACGAGCGCTTCAGGGAACAGCTAGAAGAGCTGGTAAAAAGTGAGAATCTTTTTTTTCGTGATGCCATGAAAGTAAATTTTGAGGAATTTATTTCACAAATTGGTTTTACACACAAAAATGTTTGGTTAGTTTCAAATCTCCCCTACAATATCTCTTCAAGACTTTTAATAAGTTTTATGAAATCGAGTAGCATAAAGTATATGAGCCTGATGTTTCAAAAAGAAGTAGGACTTAGGGCCCTCGATATCAGCAGCAAAAATGCCATGAATTCCCTCGGCTGCCTAGTACACACCTATTTTGAGGTCAAAAAGCTGGCACTGGTTTTACCTGGAGCATTTCATCCCCCTCCCAGAGTTGACAGTATGGTTCTCAGCTTCATAAGAAGACCAACTCCCATTATCCCTATTGATAACTTCAAAAAATTTGAAACGTTTTTGAGGATTTTGTTTGGCAATAGAAGAAAGCAAATCAAGGGGATCTTAAAACCACACTTAAAAGATCCTGCTGAATCTCTAGAGAAGTGTCATATACAAGTGCAAGCAAGGGCCGAGTCCCTCAGCTTAGAACAAGTTCATAATTTGTTCCTAGACTTTAAAAATGAAAGTTGAGCTCACCACCATTGGAGAAATTCACTCTCCTTTCAAAGAAAAATTTGGGGTACCCAGACAAAGTGGCCTGGTTGATGTCAAACAAACTATAGTCATTGAACCGTACTACTCTTATATGGATGCATTTAGTGAACTCACAGAGCACAAGTATATTTGGGTGATCTTTATTTTTGATAACCCAGTCAGCAAAGTTTTCAGACCAAAAGTAAGACCTCCAAGACTCGGAGGAAATAAAAAGTGGGGAGTCTTTTCCACTCGCTCTCCCTTTCGCCCCAACCCTATTGGGATGTCTAAAGTCAAACTCACCGGAATCAAAAAAAGTGGCGGCGCAGTTGTCTTAGAAATTGAGGGTGGCGATTTTTTACATCTGACAAAGGTTGTAGATATAAAACCGCACATTGCCTATTGTGATAATGTCAGTGAACCTACTGAAAACATCTTTCGTAAGGCCCCAGAAAAAAAAGTTGAAGTTAGCTTTTCCCGGGATCTCTTTGAAGATCAACCTGAAATAAAAAAAGAGATTAATGATATTCTCGCCCTCGATCCAAGGCCTGCCTACCAGGTGAAAAAAGACCACTACAGCTTTAAATACCAAAATTTAGATGTCACCTTCAAAGTCACTGATCAAAATCAATTTCATGTCGTCAGTACTACCGAAATATCAGAGTAATCAACAAAGCCATCCCACAACTAGTTGTAGATGCATTTCATCCACTCATTTTCAGGAATATCAAGGGAATTCTGAATATAAAAGTAATCATCTAGACGAAGGTAGCTCAAACCAAAGCTTGAGGTAAAAATTTGTTTATAATCGAGTTCACCATAAATGAATTCGCCGAAACGTAGATCTCTCCCCAATCGGGGTTTAAGATCATGTATTTCGTAGTCTAGAAACATCCCACCTTCAAGCGATGTTACCTGCGAATTACTAAATTGGTATTTAGTAATTTACCAGTATTCTCGTTGAAAATTTGCGAGAAATTGTTAACGCTGAAAGAAGTACATGAAATTTTTTCCAAACTACCCAGGATCGACAGTAGTTCAGTAAGTGCTAATTTGAGCTAAGATCTTTTCGAAAATAGACAACTCTTTCGGTTTCACTAAAACCCCAGCCTTTATGGGCCGCTTGTGAATCCAAGTTATCCAAAGAGCAATCAGAACCAATTTCTTTAAAACCTTTTGATTTGGCATATCCCTCTAACTCAATCAAAAGTTGACGGCCGATGCCTTGTCTTTGAGCATCACCTTGAACCCAAATCCCTCCCAGAAAGAGAACCGGACTATGCTCACAACCATTGACATAGTTTCTAACAGATGCTTCTAAAAACCCACATATTTGATCACTGGAATTAAAGGCAATAAAAGAGATGAAGTTGTCAGAATTCATTAAATCAGTGAGTTCACTCAAGTGCCCTTCCAGGTCATCTGAAGGCCAAAGCAGACATCTTGCTTTTCCCCACTCAGGAATATTTTCTAAAGAAGCCTTTTTTATTAGAACTGGAATTTGTGTTATTTCACTCATCACTTTGAATCCTCACAATCACATTACAAAAATGAGAGGATATTTTCAACTGAATCATCGAAATTAGAGCAATGGACATCAATACTGTAACCCACATGTCCCTCGGTATCCATTAAGTAATGAGTTTTCTTGCGCCATACATATCTCTCCAAACTAACTTTTATTTTATAGATTCCTGGAGAAAAGGTTTGTTCAATTGGTTTTGTAAGCTGTGCTACTTCACTAAGATCTGTTTCTTCACTAGGTAGTATTAAGTTGTCCACATTAAAAGATTCACCATCATAAACACTAATAAACTGACCTTGATAAGTTCCATCTCGTTGACCTGTAATGGTACACTTTCCATCCAATACAACGCTATGAATATTAAATGTTTCTAATTTGTTATCTAAAAGCTCACCTCTGACGCTAAACTGGCTTCCCATTGCAGGAGGATTATCCGCCAAAATAATACGAATAGACTTTGTCACTTTATAGGCCGGATGATCTTTCAAAAATGCGGTGACCGAAATAGTCGTTGTCTGACCTGCCCCTATTCCAAGTGGTTTTATATTTAAATGTAATCTATCAGAGCTAACTTCAACTAATCCGTTATCACTTTCAGCACTCAGTGCAATTTCTTCATCAATTTCTGAAATAGCGTCGACAAAAACAAGCTTTTTATTCCCATGAATATCCATAATTATCATTTCGGGGATGGCATTAATCCGAGGGGCCTCAAGAGGTTTGGCCAGCTCATAGCTTCTGACATCCTCGCTGACTATTTTTAATTGATATTTTCGCAAAGTTTTATAAAGTGCAATTTTTCTTCTATTGTGAGAGCTGAGTCCAACCTTAATGGTGTACAACCCTGCCTTGACTCCTTGAATATCGTGAACACGATAGAGCTCATCCTCAGATCCGTGCCACTGTCCTCCATTAATATCAAACTCATAAACTAACTCATCTTTATAGTTATAAATTTCTAAAAAATAAAATGCTCCTAGGCCAAATTTAGTAAAGCTAACACTACCCTTGAGAGCGATGTTTTTATAAGTATCCACATCTTTTTCTAAATTGAATTCTCCGATCAATTGATCTTCCACCATACCATCACCATCTTCTAAATCATTTTGATCACAACCTTGCTCACCACAAGGAGTAAGACCCTGATAGATATAGTAAACATTGGCCACAAGCGAATCCTCATCTCCCTCATCAAGGACAAAAGGCCTATCGAGACTATAAAACCCGTCCTTATATCCATCCCAACCTAGGTTGATATGAACTAAAAGATTTCTATTAGCGTCATATTTGTAGCCATCAATTAAAGCTGCATGCTTGAGAGTACCCTGGAGCCTCAAATAGACAGGCCTTCTTTGATTGATTTCAGAAATAATTACTCTATCAAATGCTCTATCCCTATATCCAGCAGGTTTAGAATGAGTTTTAGGAAGATTGAATTTCCAATTTTTATTAAGTGAGTCGAGTTTTGGAGAAGACTGGGACCCATCAGTAGCAGAATTAGAAAATTCGGTTCTACTCGAAATGGCCAAATCTTTTGCAATAGATGCCAACTCAAGCAAAGCTTGATCTGATACCTGAGAGCTAACATCTGCTGGTATAAGATCCCATCTAATTTCCTTACCAAGATCGGCTGAAATAGTTTGCCTATTGTATACATAAGAAATAGTTCCATTTCCTTTTTTGGGAAATTGGTAATAATAAAAAAGCTGAAGTAGTGCCGTATTTGTACAACCAAGATAGGCTGCCCCACCATTAGAGTGAGTAGGCAAAAGATTATTAAAAGGAGCGCCTTGCCCCCATTTTGTTTTTAAAAGGATTTCACCATCGGTATAATTTTTTGGCCCAAGCTCGAGCTCTTCCTCGAGCTCTTCCTCGAGCTCTTCCTCGGGCTCACCAGTCACGATTACGGCACCATCACCGTGAATTGTGTAAGTCTCAATATGACCAACACCTGAGCTTTGAAAAGTGTCCTTCACTTTTTGTCCACAAGAGCTCAAAAGCACAAGAAGAAAAACAATAATGGCAAAATCTTTGGTCACGACGAAGCTCCCCTAATAATGACAGTTATTTAAGTGCAACTGTAGTGCCTGAAATGATTTCATAAGTTACCGAAATTATGGGGGCCAGCATTGTAAGATGTTCAGAATTGTCTATATATATGCCGGCCAGGCTGGTTTAGATAAGGTATGAGTACACTCGATTTTTTATACCCTACACTAAGACTCCAAGCTATCAGATATTTCCAAGTTAATTCTTGGTATACTATTATTTTTTTCGAATAACTCAACAATATTTAAGGTATCAATAACTTGATCGCTCACCAAAGAAAATGCAGATTTTTTTATCAATTTCTAAAATTGACCACTCTTTAGACGTTCTTTAACATGTAATGAAAAAGATTCATGCAATTATTCTACCAATTTTTTTACAGCATTTCAGACAGAAGAATCTCCTACAATTTATTTAATATAAACAACAAGGTATTGAGCTCAGGTGATACTTAAAAACATCACTTTTTGGACAATCTCAACAAAGGAACGACGATGAAAAAATTATTGATATGTAGCCTTCTAGCTTTATCTACTGCATCTTTTGGCTCTGAATATAAAATGAATAAACTTCTTTTTCTAGAAATAGGTGTTCAAAAGGGAGTGATTTTAAAAGGTGGAATTCATGCTTCCCACGGAACACTTGCAGTTTCTGGTTATAAGGCAACTGAAGTAAGGATTGTGCCAGTATTAGATAACAAGGCTTGCATTGCAAATATTACTTATGCAGACGAAAGTGGAAATACTCATCAAAATGACTATATCCTTGGAGCTGGCAACAAAAATAAATATCCAGTAAATCAATTTGCAAAAGAGTGTGAGTTTTGATCACGTTAAAAAAAGTAGTGAACTTAAATTCTATTCAGTAAAGACATGTAGTAAAAATTATTTTTGGTAACTTTATATTTAGGACAAGGATGTCCAATTATCAAATTACAGGAATTGCGCTAAATCCTAGCATCTACAGTGATACTTTTTAAATTGCCTTGTGTCAGAAAAAGTATCACTTTTACTTTAAAATAACTAACAGGAGCCTGTGTTGGTTGGTATTGGCACTTTATTTAAAAATTCCTGCACAAATTTCAAACAATACAAATATGCTTTTATGGAAAGGTGGTTCTGTTGGCCAGTGGTTATTTATTTTTTTGTGAGAGGGATTTAAAATCGGCGAGTCTCATTCGCTAAGAGTGACTACTGTATTTCATTTCAGCGGTTTTCAAAATAATAAAAAGGCATCTTTTATTTTAAAAATTGTGATGAAAATGGTAGGTTATCTTCAATGGGGAGGTCGCTTTGTCGCTACAAAATTTATCTGATGAAAAACTAATTACTGACACCAAAATGTGGAATGAAAAAGAAGAGTACTGTACACGCCAGTTTCTTAGGCACATTAATGAGGTGAATAGACGAAGGCTTTTTTGTGATGACAAGACGGGATCACTCTTTAAATATATTCGTAAGAACTTTAATAAAAGTGATAGTGAAACAAGTCGAAGGGTTTTAGCGGCCAAGACCTTAAGGCATGTCCCCTGTGCTGATAAAGCACTAGCAAATAAACAAGTCACTCTGACAAACCTTGCCGAAATCTCAAATTTAGTGGGAAATATAAAAAGTGGTAAAAAGAAAAATGAAATATTAGGAAGTATTAAGGGAAAAACTCAAACTCAGACAAGAGAGCTTGTGGATAAATTGACTGGAGTTAAGCGCGCTACCAGATCTAAAACTCGCGCGCATTCAGACGGAAGCCTTCGCATTCATCTCACTTTGATGGGAGAAACGGCAAAAGATTATCAGTTTCTTAAAGAACAGCTATCAAATAAAGGAATCTACAAATCAGAAGATATAATCGGACATGCCATTAATTCTACGGCAGGGTTAATTAGAAAAAAGACCATAGGCATTGGATCTAGGAAATCAAAAAAACTCGTAAACTCCAGGACCATCTCAGCAGCTATCAAAAAAGCTGTGATAACAAGATCAGGTAACAAGTGTGAAAATTGTGATTCAAAATACAACCTACACTTTGATCACATCATCCCCTATAGTGTGTCTAAATCATCGGCGATTGGGAACGTGCGCCAGTTATGCTCTAATTGCAATTCAAGGGCGGCCATCGTGGCACTTTCTCAAGAAAAGATGGATCTCTATTTAAATAAGAGTTAATAAAATAGAGATTTCTCCATATTTTCTTTGTTTGGGGTCGAGCTATAGCATTTTCTTTGTTGGTTAAGAGAAATCTAGCTGAATTTGATTGGTGTCGCCAAATTGAAGAAAATGGTGGGGATCCATGAAGTAGCTCTAAATCTTGAGGGGAATCCATGAGGTACTTTAGATCTTGAGAGGAATTCATGAGGTACTTTAGATCTTGAGGGGAATCCATAAGCTACTTTAGATCTTGAGGGGAATCCATGAGGTACTTTAGATCTTGAGAGGAATCCATGAGGTACTTTAGATCTTGAGGGAAATCCATGAGGTACTTTAGATCTTGAGGGGGAACCTATGAGGTACTTTAGATCTTGAGGGGGGATCCATGAGGTACTTTAGATCTTGAGAGGAATCCATGAGGCACTTTAGATCTTGAGGGAAATCCATGAGGTACTTTAGATCTTGAGGGGAATCCATGAGGTACTTTAGATCTTGAGAGGAACCCATGAGGTACTTTAGATCTTGAGAGGAATCCATGAGGTACTTTAGATCTTGAGGAGGAATCTATGAGCTACTTTAAAGGCTGCCTCTCGACCTTGCGGGGTCTATGGGGAAATGGGGAGCGGGTTTGTTTTTGGGCCAAAGAAGGAAGGTTCCCACCAGATGGTCCTTGGCAGTGGATAAGTCTGAAAAAACTCTTCCGATGATAACTCCCAGCTCTCTATATTTGATGAAATGAATTCCGTTGTGGGATTTATCGCTCTGTCTTAGGACAAAGCCCCTGCAGCTACCCTGGCCGTGGGTGGCGTGGCCTTTAGGGTGTCCAGGACTCAAAACTCTGTTGAAAAATAGGGAAGCTTGATTTTTTAAATTTTTTCCCTGGTATGACTGGATCGCTACTGCTAGTTCTTCCACTACCTCTTCTGGGCCGTCTTCTTTTTTTACTTGAATGACTGCTTCAACGGGAGATTGACCGAAATCAACCGATCGGTAGATGCCTACAAACTCGCCAAGATAGGGAGCCAGGAGTCTTTTATTCATATTGTTGAGTGCATCTAGGTAGAGACCGTTTTTCCACAATCCGTTGTAAATATCGCTTGGAAAATAGTATTTGTGTTTACTGCGAAAGCTTTTGGAGAATTGAGTCCATGAAGTGGATTTTTTTTCGAAAAATCCCGAACGATGCACCACTTCCATATCGGATTTTTTAATAGTCCTGTCATATATTCCTGAAAAACTTCTTAGCTCATTTTCATCAGGCCTTACTGCTGCTTGGGCGGGAATCTTCTCTTGTGGTTTTTCAACAAGCATTTTTGGGCAAAAAGATGATTGGGGAAATTTTTGATCCTCAGACTCAGTTGCCCAGTCCTCTTGGCGTTCAGTCAGTTTAAAACTAAATTGAGCAAGTAAGAGAATAAAAATTTGGCCTAGAATTTCATTGGCCTTTTCTAATTTTTGGGCGGGATTATTTAGCTCTAGATATTCATTGAGTTTTTGATTTTTAAGCTCTTCCATTTTTTCTAGAAACTGGGTATCACTGCTACAATCTGGGCCTTCGCTTATTTCACTTTGGGAGCTTCCCCAATATTTACCTATTAGAAGAAAACTCAGTGACAATACAACTAGCAGTGTGGGCCATTTCATAGTGAAATTATGCCTAATTTATTGCGAACTCACAAATTTTGGACAAAAAAAAGGCCACCCGTTGGTGGCCTTCTCTATATTTAAACTAGATCTGAATTAAAGTGAACAGACCGACTGAAGGACTTCGTCTTGTGCTCTTTGTCTTCTACGTTGGTAACTCTGGCCGTAGAAATCTTTTCTCAAGTAGTTATCACATCCTACCTGTCCTACTTCTCTCATAACTTTTTTGATTGTTGGAAGTGTAACTTCTGATCTTAGACAGATTCTTTTTTCTCTTTGTGCAGCTTCCACTTTTCTCTCAAGTCTTGACTTTTCAGCTGCTGAATCAAAAAGTAGTGCTTCAAGTCCTCTTCTTTCAGCTCTTAGGTCTGAAACATTTTGAAGTGAACTAAGACTTCTTTCTGTTGCTCTAATTTGTCTCGACTTTTCAGCGATTTTAGCTGGGTTTTTATTGATGAATTCTTGTGCATCATCTCTATCTTCTCTTAGGTCTTCAACAATATCTTCAAGTCTTTTAACTTTTCTTTTTTGTGGCTTGTAGACATTTTTTTTGAATCGTTTTTCTTCGGCTTCCCTATCTTGATCATCGAGACGGTCTAGCTTTCTTTTGTATTGTGCTAAAAGTGTTTTGGCAGCTCTATACTTGGGAGCCTGAATAGCAAGGCTTGCTTTGGCAGTTCTAAGAGCTGCGGGAGCATTTGCAAGCTCAGTCTTATACTTTCTCTTTTTTGCCTTGTAGCGAGATAAGTTTGATTGAAGAAGTGTTCTTCTTCTTTCTACTGATCCAATTGTAGTGCTAATAACAGCAATTCTTGTTTGTGCCTGTGAAAGTCTTGACTCAAAGCTGTCATATTCCCGCTGGGCCCGATCTGTCGTCCGTTCAAATTTTTCACAAGTTGTTGGGTCTGCGCTGTGATCTGCATAAACTGGTGCTAGTATTAGTAGCGACGATAATACTAAAAGTGTCTTCTTCATTATAATTCTCCTCTCTCACTCATCTTTTGATGAAATGTGTTTCACTTAAATTCCTAATAAAGTGATCTCTCTTCACTTAGCATGAGCAATTAATATGCCAAAATGAAAAAATATATAAGTACTTAAAATATGACATTCTTACACGGTGCGCACTTTTTTACATGACGACACCGCAGGGTCACTCCGACAATGACACACCGCCCCTTGCGTGCCATTGAGCACCACTTTTATTCGCTTCCCATTTAATAAAATGAATCAGTACAATATGGGGTCACTATATTAATGAGGAGAAATGTGTGGGAAGTAATTCTGACGATGGCCAACTCGATCGTAGTTTAGGACCAATCATGTTGTGGGGTCTAGGAGTGGGTTATGTTATTTCTGGAATGTACTTTGGATGGAACTTAGGTTTGCCAAAGGGAGGCACACTAGGGCTTGCAGTGGCGACCTTCTTTGTCATCATCATGTATGTTTGCTTTACCTTTAGTTACACTGAACTTGCTTGCGCTATTCCCAAAGCGGGAGGGGCCTTTGATTATGCCCACAAGGCCTTTGGCCCCAATTGGGGATTCGTGGCCGGCATGACTCAAAATATCGAATTTATTTTTGCACCTCCGGCGATTGCCTTTGCCATTGGCGCCTATTTAACCAATTGGTTTCCGGGCCTCACCACAACTACAATTGCTATTTTTGCTTATTTATTATTTACAGGAATTAATATTATAGGAGTTAAAACGGCTGCCATCTTCGAGCTAGTCATTACTGTCATTGCCGTTTTAGAGCTACTGCTTTTTGCAGGAATCACCCTTCCTCACTTTGATGTGGCCAACCTCACTCACAATCCTCTTCCCAATGGTTGGGGCGGAGCTTTTGCGGCCATTCCCTTTGCTATTTGGTTTTTCCTAGCAATTGAAGGTGTGGCCAATGTGGCAGAAGAAACTATTAACCCCCAAAGAAATGTGCTCATTGGCTTTGGATCGGCCATTGCAACTCTAGTGATTCTTTGTCTTTTGATATTTACCTCCTCAATAGGAGTTGGTGGATGGGAGTCCATTGTTTACGAAGCGGGATCCGGCACACCTTCAGACTCTCCCCTCCCCCTTGCTCTCAGTAAAATTGTGGGAGAGAATTCGGCAATGATGCATCTTCTGATTGGGGTGGGCATCTTTGGGCTTGTGGCCTCTTTTCACGGCATTATTCTAGCAGCCGGGAGATCAACTTTTGAATTTGGAAGAATGGGCTATGCACCTCGCGCATTGGGAACAACCCACCATAAATTTAAAACACCTGTGAAGGCACTGGTAGTGAATATGCTCATTGGTATAGTCGCTCTACTGACAGGAAAAACGGGAGAGATAATCACAATCGCTTGTTTTGGCGCTATCTCGCTTTATATCATTTCAATGCTCTCGCTATTCAAACTTAGAAAGTCGTGCCCAGAAATGGAAAGACCTTTCAAGGTGCCCTTTTATCCGGTCTCACCAGCACTTGCATTCATCATTGCCTGTGTTTGTTTAGTTTCTATGACAATTTACAATCCCATGATTGCCATGATCTTTTTTGGAATTATGGGTGCCACATTTATTTGGTTTAAACTATTTGTTCAAGTAAAGAATTAAGATTGTGCAGCTGCACTATAAAATGGAGTTTTAAATGAAAAGCACAGAGTCAACGGAAGACATGAATCAAGAAATTCTCAATGAAATCCACGATAGTGGTGTCACTAAAGTCAAGGTGGCCATCACAGATATTGATGGCGTGATGAGAGGAAAAATTATCAACACTCAAAAATTTCTGGCAAGTGCAAATGGGGGATTTGGATTTTGTAATGTGGTCTTTGGTTGGGATGCCAATGATCTATGCTACGAAAATGCTGGTATAGAATATACAGGCTGGCACACCGGATATCCAGATGCTCAAGCAGAGATTGACCTCACAACATTTAGGCACATTCCCTGGGAGGAAAATACTCCCTTCTTTCTAGCAGACTTCAAAGATTCGAGCGGTAAAACACTTGAGATTTGCCCTAGAGGACTTCTTAAAAAAGTCAGAAAAGACTGTATGGACCAAGGCTTTAAAGCGGTATTCGCGCAAGAGTTTGAGTGGTTTAATTTTAGAGAAGATTCTGTAGAGCTTAACGATGCCGAATTTGTCGCTCCCAATCCTATTACTAGGGGAATGTTTGGCTACTCTGTTCTTCGTGCCTCTCAAAATGGAGAATTTTTTAACGATTTATTTGATTTGATGGGAGAATTTGATGTGGAAATCGAGGGTCTCCACACAGAAACTGGTCCAGGGGTCTATGAAGCTGCCATCATGTACAACGAAGTATTAGAGGCCGCTGACCGCGCCGTGCTCTTTAAGGCATCTGCAAAAGAAATCGGCGACAGACACGGAATTATTCCAACTTTTATGGCCAAGTGGAATGACAAACTTCCAGGATGCTCAGGTCACATTCACCAAAGCCTTTGGCGTGATGGAAAAAATGTTTTCTTCGATAAGGCCGATCCCAATAAAATGAGTGAAGTAATGAAATCCTATATGGCGGGCCTTCTCTTAGGACTTCCCCAAGTCCTACCCATGTATGCCCCTACTGTTAATTCTTATAAAAGATTAGTAGAAGGCATGTGGGCACCAACAACACTGACATGGGGAATTGATAACCGCACTACTGCCCTTCGCGCCCTACCCGGCTCAGAAAAGGCCACTCGAATTGAAAACCGTGTTGTAGGATCTGATGTCAATCCCTATCTCGCCATGGCCGCATCTCTTGCCTGTGGGATGTACGGAGTGAAAAATAAGTTAAAACTTGAAACTCCTGCAATCACAGGCAACGGCTACGAAGAAAAAAGCTATGGTGTGCTTCCAAGAAATCTATGGGATGCAACAAAGGCGATGGAAAAGTCAGAGATGGCGAATGAACTCTTTGGTGAAACTTTCGTCAAGCATTTCTGCGCCACTAGAATTTGGGAATGCAAACAATTTGATAAATCAGTAACAGACTGGGAATTAAAAAGATATTTCGAAGTTATATAATTTTTCTGACGGAGGCCTCCATGGATTGGAATGGTAAATATAGTTATAATTTTCCGACTCTTGTGCGTTTTGGTGCAGGAGTGATACAAGAGTTAGGTATTTATTTAAAAGAGTGTGGGATCAAAGCACCACTGATCGTGACTGACCCTGGACTAAAAGAGCTTCCTCCTTTTGAAAGTGTTCAGCAAGTTTTAAAAGATGCGAATCTATCGGTTTCAAGTTTTTGTGATATTCACAAAAATCCGGTGAAATCAGATGTCCAAAAGGGTGTCGATTATTACAGGCAATCAAAATGTGATGCCATAATTGGACTTGGTGGGGGCGCCAGTATGGATGTCGCCCGGGCGATTGCCCTTTGGGCAAATCACCCAGACAATGACCTATTTGATTTTGACGATGCAAAAGGTGGCGACCGATTTGTAATCAATGAAATCCCCTTTTTCGTCACCGTTCCCACTACAAGTGGTACAGGCTCAGAGGTAGGAAGAAGCACTGTCATTTCTGATGATGAAACACATGCTAAGAAAATCCTCTTTGCGTCAAGCCTGATGCCTAGAAAAGTATTTGCCGATCCTGAGCTAACCTATGGACTTCCCCCCTTTGTGACAGCAGCAACTGGACTCGATGCCCTGACTCACAATATTGAGGCCTTTGTTTCAAAAGGTGTCTCTCCCATGTGTGATGGTATTGCTCTTGAAGGAATTAGACTAGTTTTTGATTCTCTTACTGAGGCCACATTGAATTCAGATAAGGTGGCTAGGGCCAAAATGCAAATGGCCGCACTAATGGGTGCCACGGCCTTTCAAAAAGGGCTGGGAGTTGTCCACTCACTTGCACACCCCTTATCAACAGTCTTTGATATGCACCATGGTCTGGCCAATGCCATCATGCTCCCCCACGGTATTGCCTACAATAGCTCCACATCTGAAAGCCGCTATAAAAGAATCCTCAAATATGCTGAGCTCCCAGGTGATAGCTCTCAGGATTTAGTTAAAATCATCAGAGAGCTTAATAAAAAGTTGGGGATTCCATCAAGTCTATCTAAATTAGACTTAGATTGGAGTGAACAAAATAGGGAGCGTCTTGCAAGTCTTGCCCTAGAAGATGTTTGTCACCAGTGCAATCCTAAAAAAGTGGGACTTTCAGATTTTAAGCAACTATATACGAGGGCCTATGAGTCTTAATATTGGAGTGAGTTCTTGTTTTATGTATCCCGATCCATCAAGGGTGGTCTTTGGGCATAAAAGCTTGTGCTATCTTGAAAAAGATATGGCCAGGTACCTATCAAAAGATGGAGTTCTTCCACTACTGATACCTGACCTGGAAGAACAAAGACTTTTAGAGTTTCTCTCCGATATGGATGGGATTGTTTTGCAAGGGGGCTCAGACTTAGCTCCTGAGAGTTATGGTGAAACTCCCATTGACCCAAAAAAATGGCCGGGGGATCGCTACCGCGACCTTTACGAATTTAAGATTGTAGATTTTGCCATAAAAAACCACATCCCTCTCTACGGAATATGCCGAGGTTTTCAAGTCATCAATTGTTTTCTTGGAGGATCTCTCTATCAAGACCTCCCCTCACAAATTGAATCGACAACCCTACATAGAGACGCCGAGAAATATGATCACATCAAACACCGTGTAAAAGTAATTCCGGGCACTCATTTGGAAAAAATGTACGCCGGAAAAAAAGTACTCGATGTAAATACTGTTCACCACCAAGGAGTGAAAACCCTTGGTCAAAACCTAGAAATAGAAGCACTCTCTACTGAAGATGATATAATTGAGGCCTTCACGCGAATCGACGACCAAAGCTATATTTTAGGGGTTCAATGGCACCCTGAGTTCTCCCACACAATCGGAGATCAGCTCGATAACCCTGATCTTTTACTAGAACATTTTTATGAAAGAGTTAAGGAGCAAAAATGCAAATAATCAATCCCGCAACAGACAAGTTAATCAAATCAATTGATGAAGACACTGAAAAAGTTGTCCAAACAAAGTATCAGCTTTTAAGAGAAGGACAGCTCAAGTGGAAAGACACTGACATTTTTGACAGAATAGCTGCTGTCAAAAAATTCTCAGAACTACTTCGAGAAAATGTAGATTCCCTTGCAGAAATATTGACTGCTGAAATGGGAAAACCTCTTTCACAATCAAGAGATGAAATAAAAGGGGCCTGCAAAAAAATCAAGTTCTTTACACTTGAAAGTGAAAGGTATTTATCGGGCAAGAATGTCAATGTTGATGGCAACACTCATGAAAGAATTGTCTACGACCCTCTTGGAATCATCGGAAATATCTCTGCTTGGAATTTTCCCTACCTGGTAGGCGTTGGTGTTTTTATTCCAGCACTCATTGCTGGCAATGCTGTTTTGTACAAACCAAGTGAGCATACCACCTTAACAGGCCTAGAAATTGAAAAATACCTAACCCTTGCTGGCGTACCCAATGATGTTTTTCAAACAGTTGTTGGAGGAGCAAATGCAGGTCGCTACCTACTTGATCTTCCCCTCGACGGATACTTTTTCACAGGCTCCAATAAAACGGGAAGATATATTGCCCAGAGAGTGGCCGATAAGCTCGTCCCTGTAGTTCTAGAGCTTGGAGGAGTAGACCCTGTTTATATTTGCGACGACGTAAAATCACTTAAAGAAACAGCAGCAGCTGTTTCTGAGGGCTGCTTTTATAACAACGGACAAAGCTGTTGCGCCACTGAAAGAATCTATGTGCACAAAGATATCTATCACGACTTTGTAGATCTGCTGGCCGATGAAACAAATAAACTAGTGGTGGGTGATCCACTTGAGTCCAAAACCAATCAAGGACCACTAGCAAGAAAAATCCAAAAAGGATTTCTCAACGATCAAATCGCCGATGCCAGGGGCAAGGGCGGTCGAGTTGTTACAGGAGGAAATCCCGTAGGAGAGGTTGGCGCTTTTTTTGAGCCAACAATTATTGCGGATGCCAATCACGACATGAAGGTTATGAAAGAAGAAACTTTTGGGCCAGTAAAAGCTGTCATGAAAGTTCAAGACGATGAGCAGGCCATCGCTTTAATGAATGATAGCGACTTTGGTTTAACCGCCTCGGTATTTAGCTCTGATCACAACCGCGCAAAATTAATACTCGACCGAGTTGATAGTGGAACAAGCTATATTAACTGCCTTGACCGCGTCTCAGCCTACTTGCCTTGGTCGGGCAGAAAAGGCTCTGGCATTGGCTCCACCCACTCTTTCCACGGAATCTATGCTTTTTGCAAGCCTAGAGGCATTCACGAGAGAATGCTAAACTAATAATTGATGTTTTATCCAAGATCTAATAAATTTTTCATCATTCTAGTAATTGATTGGCTTGTTCATTAGTGAGCTGTCTTACAAACTCAATATCGTTATATTTTGAAATGTATGAGAAATATTGAGAAAGAACTTTAACTCCTAAATAGGAGTCAACTTTTGGACTTTTTATAATGTAATTCACTTCACCATCAACAATTTCAGTTCCATAAAGGATGACATAATCACCACCTTTAATATCACATCCTGGATCATGAAGACCTAATGGCGACCTAGTTTCAAAGAGACCTAAGTTTTTGCCTGCAATTGTAGAAAACGACCCCTTATAAATAAATCCATCGTTGAATGACTGTCCTCTAAGAAAATCATTTGCTTGATTTGTCACTAAAGTAGACAGTGTAACCATCCTTGCTTTAACACATACATATACTTCCCTTTCGCTTAATTTATATAACTTAGGTGTGGGAAACAGAGTAGGATTTGTAGGCGTAGGAGTTGTCACTTTCATATATTCAAGATTGTCATCACATTCATTATGAGTTCTCCCTTTGTAACAATCGTTTGTGGCGCCAATTTTTGCACCAGAGAGAACTTCAAAAACAGGGTATAGATCCAAGCTTTTATCAGTAACAAGGACGAAAAATGGACTATGAATACATGTTAGATCGAAGTCTTTATCTCTGAAGCATCCGTTGGTAAGCCAGTACTTCCCTCCAGTTACAGTGTCCTTTATATCAAATGAATAGCTTAATGGATAAATTAGAAAGCATAACATTAAAATTAAAAAAAAATTCATGGCCCCCACCTTGTGCAAATTTATTTTTTTTTAAAAATACCACAATTTGTTATCTTTATTTGACTATTGCCTATAATTTACATGCCTGTTAGAAAACTAACAGTGAATAAGCCACGTACTATAATGAATGATAGCGACTTTAATTTAACCGCGGCTCCGCCTACTGTGCAGCAAACGGCCTCTTTTTCCTTTTAAAGCCCAATTTCTTCGTGAATAATAAAAGTAATGAAATGGCCTTTATTTATTATTTGCACATTACTGCTCTCATGCTCTCAGCCGCCAGAAGAAGAAAAGGTGCTGGTGAGCTTTATTCTTCCTGAGGCGGGGCATTCACTGGTCTCTTCAGATCCATTGACTTGTACTCCGGAGCCAGGTTGGGGAAACTGTACTCCCACAACTCCTGGCGAATTTAACTGCTTTGGAGTCTTTGTAGATTACTCCCATGGCGTTCAGACTGCCGAGAGCTGCCGCTACGCTAACAATGTCCTTCTCGCCCCTTTTCAGAGATTTATTGGCTTCGCGCCTGGCGGGGCCCAACTGCAAGTGGAACTTAATACCGGAAGCTATGTCAGATTCTACTTAGTATCTGCTAACGTATCTCAGGGCCACTGCTATAAAGGTGCAATGATCCCAGATCATGTGGATTACTTTTCAAAACCTCAAGTCCTCGACTTTGAGATTAAAGACATTGTCGCCGATCAAATCAACACCATTAAATTTGAGGGCAGTGTGTCCACGGCCCAGAATATAGATAACTGTGTGGGACAAATTTTTCCATGGACCCCAAATCCTTGTAACGTTGGCTCACCAGTTAACTACAATGACATAGGCGCTGGTACTCCCGGCTCTCCTCATATTATTTGTAACGATAGCCAGTTAAGTGATATTGGAACCTCTGGCTGTAACAACGCAACCTCCATTGCTTGTGGACTCAGCTTCCAGCTTGGTGCAGATATTGATCTAATAACAATGGGTTCATCATTTATACCTATTGGCGGTACCGATCACGCTTCAGTTCCTGGAGATTTTACAGGTGATTTTAATGGTTCAAATAAAACGATATCTAATATGACCCTTGCCCTGACCACTTTTGATAAAGTGGGTTTATTTCGCTCCCTTGGATCGGGCTCCACTATCAGTAATCTCAATATTACAAATGGCTCAGTAGTAGGCACCTCTAGTTCTCAATACCACGGAACACTAGCAGGCTACGCAAATGGCACCACCGTAGGTTCTGTCATCGTCTCCTCTAGCATTGTCATGAATGCCAACCAAAATGCTGGAGGGTTAATTGGCATGGTAATTGGTTCCAGCATTTCAATGAGCGCAGCTGGAGTGGATGTAGATGTAGACTACGGCGTCGGAGGAGGTCTTGTGGGCTCTGCCGCCACCAGCACTACCATAACCAGCTCTAGTTCCTCGGGTACGGTAGACTCAGCAAATTCAGCTGTACTGGGAGGCCTAGTTGGAATAGTTACTGACTCTGATATTGATGGCTGCTACTCTAGCTCAGCTGTCACGAGTGGAGACACAACCTCAGGCCTATCAAAAATTGGAGGATTGGTGGAAACCTATGAGAACGCTACTTCTACCAGCATGAGAATCTTCGACTCATACTCTACAGGGGCCGTCACAAATAGTGCTACAACTGGCAGTGCCTCACATATTGGTGGACTCGTTGGCTCTGTCACCAATTCTGGATCAGGTGTCACCTCACTTGAAAGAACTTATTCCTCTAGTGCTCTGGTAGCACCTTTACTAGGCGATAAAGTAGGTGGGCTAATTGGCGAAACCATTACCTCTTCGGGCTCAATGGCCATTAATCAAAGTTTTGCGGCCAATAGCTCCATCACTGTTACCGGCTCCGCAAGCCCAGTTCCAGAATACATCTACACAGGAAGCCCCTCCACGTGCGGAAATTGCAAATACAATTCAGACCTCACATGCAGTGCCACTACCTGTACTGATACCACTACAGAAGGAGGAGTATCTACCGCCTCTCTTCAACCCGCTTCTTCTTCGACAGCAATTCCTTGGGGAGATGGGGCTGCCAGTGACTACTGGGGAAGCTCAGGTCAATGGACTTTTACAAGTGGCGCCTACCCCACTTTAATCTACGCCCCATAAATACGTAACTGCCCAATAAATTGTTGAACCCACCAGGCTTTTTCGCCGGTGCGGCTCTATGTCATTCATATTATTTGGCCAAGCGTAACTTTTCTGCCAATATTTTAATATGTCATTTGAT
>JABIHA010000091.1 GCA_018649885.1 Bacteriovoracaceae bacterium | reverse complement strand
TCTGTTTGATCTGCATTTAATGTATTTGTGTTGAGTTCAACTCCACCAGGGCCAGCTGCATCGTTAACCTTGACCATCGCCTGAGCGCCAATTGAAACTGTGATATTTCCGGTGCTGTCATTGAAGGCGAGGATGCTTAAGTCAACAATTTCAACTCCAACACTGTTGGCAGTAAAAGTAGTAGAGCTAGAAGGACCCGCAGTAATCGCTCCCATAGCATTTTGAATGGTCCAGTTAACCGAAACATTTCCTAGAAAATCATTGGTAGCATTATAGGCTGCTGCATATAGGGTCAGTGTATCGTCTGTGGTCATGGCATGAATGGTGTATTCAGCGGCGCCACCTGCTGAGCCCTCAATCCTCACATAGCTTGAAGCCGCAAGAATTTCGGCGTCACCTGTAGGAATTGAAGTGGGAACTACTTCGGCTTCACAACCAGGAGAGCCCGCAAAAATTTTGCAATACTCTTTTTTTTCATCATCTTTTTTAACTTTGAGAGCACTGAAGTTACAACCACTGACAAAAGTAAAAACGAACACGAGAGCGCACACATATAAAGGAGTGAATTTAAATTTCGCCTTGAACATTGCTCACATTCCCTTCAAATACAATTACTTATCTATTGTATCTGGACTTAAAAAAGACCATTTGCAAGGCCTGTAAGTCATTGAAATCGAGCAATATTAAGATTGTTTAATGAGAAATCTGCCACCTCTTTATGGCACTAGCTGGTGTAATTCCAAAAGCCACCAGTCTCAAGATTCTTGTCTATGGTTTTGTGAAGATCAAGGCATTCATTCTGATATTCTTTATTTATGGTAATGGCCTTTTCTGCAAATTGATGACAGTACTGGCATTCTTCACAGGATATATTTCGGCAGCTATTTTTTAAGAAACGAGTAAGAAAACCGTCGAGTTTTTTATTGTCGATGACAATAGGAGCAGGTCCTTCTAAGCTTCTCAGCATTCCCTTTTTCTCACTGAGCTTTTGGAGTGGCAAAAGCTTAATAGGATTGACTTTAAAGGGATGAAATAAAAAAGAGAAGGTTCTCCAAAACTTGCCACTCATTTTTTTACTCTCGCCCTCTTTTTTCTGATGTCCGTAGGGCTGAATCAGTTCAATAAAATTGCCATCAAAGCTTCTTTCACTATAGGCCTTAACTCTTTGAACCATCAGCTCAGTGGGAAGGTTTCTCTCCACTAGTTTAAAATTATCTATCCCAATTTCCTCATAATAGTGAAGGTCTTCAGGTCTAATCCAATCTGAGCGAATGAAATTAACAGGGTCCTGCATTTTCATTTTTGTGCACTCTAAAATGCAGTGATCTATGACAAATCCTTTATTTTTATGTCCACTTTGTGAACTATGAGCAAGAAGACACATATGGGTATGGGCAATAGAGCAAGACTGCAGACAATTGTTATTGGCAAGAAGTTGTAAATCACAACTTAGTTTTGATCTCAAAGATTTGAGAGACTCAAATTCTCTATTAACAGTTAGAGAGTCTAGGCAGATGACATCAGCTCCTAGGTCTTGCCAATACATGGCCTTTTGCAGATGATCCACGCAGGCAAAAACCGAAACACGCGCTTGCAGCTCAGGATATTTTTTTTTGATCAAGCGAAGAAGAAGTGGATTGGATACAGTTGTGGATCTCACTCCCATCTCACAAATCCAGTCTAGTAATTTCCTAATTTGTTTTTGAAAAGACCTAGTTGTCTCTATATTGTCGAGGCAAGCTGCATTTAATAGATAATTGAAACCAATTCCATGTTTTGCTGCAAAGGCGACATGCTCTTCCACTCTTTTTTTACCAATGGGATCAATCATATAACTAGAACGTCCCCCACCTACAATATCTGAAGTGAGTTTTCCGTAGAGCTCACTAACAGGGTAGTCTTTAATCTCAGTAATAAGCTTGTCATCAAAATTGCTGGCCACAGATAGTCTCATAAGCCCTCCATGCATTAGAGTTTATCTAGAGCTAAATAATAAAAACATGATATCCAAAAGCAAATTTTATAAGGCAAACAATAAAAGCGATTGGGCCTATAATTTCAAACACTTGTGCTTTTCTATAGGGGAAATTTTAAATAAAACGAGGCACCGCTTATGATGGATAACTACTTTTTTTCCGGATGCTTTTAATTGTCCTACCAAAAGTTCATAGTCCCTTAGGCCAAATCTCATAAAGGCCAACTGTGGTTGACTAAAAAACAATCTTTTCATAAAAGTTTGTCATGAATTTTAAAATGACTCTTTTGTTTTTTTTCGCCATTAGTGGCCAGATCTTATGTGCACCAGTTTGGGGCTCAAAGCTCTTTGATTCAGTTGCTCTTTTAAACATCACGATCAATTTAAAAACTGAAGATATCCTGGCAATTGATCAACCGACGGCCTCCACAATAAAACTCAGCTCAGGTGATACAATTGATGTTGTCATAAAAAAACGAGGGAATTGGCGCCTCAAAAATTGTGACTTCCCTCCTCTCAAAATTAAATTTGCCAGTAGTGATCAAACCAAGGGAGGCGACTTTGAAAATCAGTCTAGTCTCAAACTAGTCACTCAGTGCAACCGTGGTGAGAGAGCTGAGTTTAATAAAAGAGAATATCTCAGCTACAAGCTCTACCAACAGATAACAGATCTTAGCTTCGGAGTCCGTGCCGTAAGCGTGAAATACCTTGATGGCCCTCCACAATTTTCCTTTTTTATTGAGAGAACTACCGATCTTTCAAACCGAAGCAAGATGGTATACCAGAAAGGGATGTACCGAGTTGATCCCAAAAAAGTTGAAAATGACAATGCCCTTCGCGCCCACCTTTTCAACCACTTTATTGGCAATGAAGATTACGCCTTTGCCTGGGATCTGCTACACAATGTAAAACTCTTTAAAAAATATCCAGAGCTTAAGCTCTACGTTATTCCTTACGACTTTGATTTCTCGGATTTGACCTTTTATAAAAGGTTTAGATCAGGGCCTTATATAAAAAGGTTTTGTTACTCCTGGGACAGGGTTCTTCCTGAGTGGAGAAAGTTCACAAGAAAACTTGTAGATCTTCGTTTGGTTATCAGTGAGATGGATTTACTGGGAGCTGAAAAGAAGATTCTTCTGGATTCCTTTGACGTGGCAAGTGCCAGGTTCCAAAAAGAGGAATATATAAAATCAGTTGTTGAAAACTCTCATAAGTACTGCCCTAGCATTTTTTAATATTAAAAAGTGAGGTGCCCACCAGGACACCTCATAATGCTTACTCCCACCAAAAGGTGTCATTATCAACATCGTACTGATCTTCATGACCTGAAGTTTCGTAACTTCCGCCATGCCCATTACCATACCCGGGTCTCGGTCTTGGATTGTGAGGCCTGTAATCACTTTGATCGAGAGTCCTCTTCAATTTCCTAAAAGCCGCCTTCACCTGTTGAAAATCACTTTGCACACCGTAGTTATGACGTGCATAGGGTGCTCTTTGAAGTTGTAGCTTCAACTGTCCCATGGCACTTCTAACTGCAAAGAACTGACTTTGTAGTCTTCGGCAAGACTGTCCGTAATAAGCTTGATCACTCATTGCTTTGGCCGACCGCTTAAGCCCTTTGGCCGCTCTAACAAGTTGACCTTGGCCGTAGGTGTACTTGAGCTCTTGAACTAAGGCCCCAGACTTTCTGGCAAGCTTGTTGGCATCCCTCTGAACGGCGTTAGCGTTGAAGCAAGTTCTTGCATAACTGCTAAGTGATGCAACTGAAAAAACTGTGATTAATAACATACGTAACATTTTTCTCTCCCTAAGTTAGTCGATATTATTCTTCCTTGATTTTTCATAGAGCAATTGTGATGCCACCACTTATAACCATCTAATAAATAGTTAGCTAGCGCCAAAAATGTCCGAGGAGACTCAATTACACCATGCACCAATCAAGTTGGTATCAAAACGCATCTTGCACAGCAGGGTAACTTCTTACATCCTTTAAATTAAAGGGTTTTCTTACAATACCTGACCACCGTGCCAGACTATTTTTGACCAACTTTTATACGCCCATTTTCCTTTTTACAAGGCCCAATACCTGGCCCCAAATACGTCCTAAAATTAAGACAATATCTAAATTTTTTGAGGATCAGAAATGGCAAAGTTAAAACGGATTTTTTCATTAATCACCATGGCACTTCTGTGCGCATCTTGTGGCAGTGATAAACCAAATATCATTGAAAATTTCGCATCCTCTACTTCAAAAAGTCGTTGATGCTATCGACTACCTAATAATAGATGCTCTCCAGTCAGCTAACTCAGATAAACCAACTACTATCAAATGGGCCTTAGGATGTTTAACGAGTAGTAAGACGCCTCGCACCACTGTTGTTAAGAAATTCTAACAATTGATGCTTTTCCGTTATAGAGAACGCTCTAGTAATTGACAGAGACGACCTCTGGCAGGGACAATTATGACATAAAATACTACACGGAGGAATTATGTCATACCCACTGAAGGGAATACTGATCCTACTTCTAAGCTCTGCCTTTGGAGGAGATCTCTACGCCTACTACTACTTTGGATACGCCGGTCGCGATGGTTACAACGGACAAAACGGACGCTCAGGTGTCTCGGGCTCACGCTCTACAGTCTACGCCACAGACAGGTCTGAAAGACTCAACCTAGACGGAAGTGATGGCAGTGATGCCTACGATGGACAGCGAGGACAAGACGCCTCAAGCTGCTGGCACAGAAGACCTTCTCACAATCTCTACGGAGCAAGTGGTGGAAATGGTGGCAGAGGTGGAAACGGAGGCTCCGGCGGAAACGGCGGCAACACCACGGTCTACTATCAAGACTTAGCAAAACT
>JABIHA010000001.1 GCA_018649885.1 Bacteriovoracaceae bacterium | reverse complement strand
CTTTGTCACTACAAAATTTATCAGATGAAAGACTTATAGCAGACACTAAAATGTGGAATAAAAAAGAGGAACATTGCACTCTCCAGTTCCTCCGGCACATTAATGAGGTTACCGGAAGGCGCGGCTTCGCGAATACCACCCATAAAACACCGAACTCTCATCAAGGCCTATTAATACCATCAAAACTACATACGCACCTTTCCATAAAAGCAATTCCTACCACCGAAATTAAACCTAAGCCCGAGCGATACATCAATAAACGATCACGCCTTTTAAAAGTCTGTGCTTTGTCTGGGCGACCCCGATAGAAGCCCCTTAACCTTACTTACTAAAGCTCGCGAGATTTTCTAGGGCGTGCAATCTCACCCCATCGAAGCACCAAATAAGCACAAACCAACATAAACCCCTCCTCATAAAAATCTAATAGGGAAAACCACCAACATTTTTTGTAAAAAACCATTTTTTTAAATATTATCCAAAAAGCTGATCAATGCTTAAATTAGAACATGAACTTTTTCCATGTATAGAGTTTTGATAGCTCTGGAAACTTTTCCAAATCCTCATTTTTCACTGCCCCGAATTCTGGAATTTAGTATGATAACTCCAAAGGATGTAGGTGTTTACCCTATAAAAACAATATGTTAACAAAAACAAAGAAACCGACTAAGGTCAACAGATTCTCAGATGATCTTAAAAATGGGATCGAGTCTTATATGTGCACTGATTCTGAGCATATAAGTTTTATTGTTTGGACTCCTGCTCATACAACTAAGTCTCAAGGGCACACCATTATATTTAATCATGGACTGCAAGGCCACAAAGAGTGGTTTTATAAGTTTGGTGAAAAGTTATCAAAATCTGGATATACGGTTTACGCTTTTGATCGCCTTGGCTCGGGAAAGTCTTCGGGAATTAAAGGGCATATTGAAAGTTGGAAATCCTATACACTGACCCTTGATAAAATGGTTCAGCATGCAAGGAGTGAGCACCCCAATAACAAAATCAGCCTATGGGGAAGCTCTTATGGTGGTAATATTGTCACTGCTTATCTTCAACAATATCAAAATTGTGATGAGTTTGAAGCGGCCGTTTTAATCACCCCGGGACCATTTCGTAATAAAAAAGAGCTGCCTCTTCCCTTTAAGCGTATAAAGCTGTATTTCAGTCGAAATAAACGCTATTTTCCCTCACCTGTTACAGATATTGAAGGTGACCGAGGGGCGAACTTCTATACCTCAAAAAAGAAGTGGCAACAAAAAATCACAAATGATCCATTTTCACTGAGGATGATGACCAGAAAGTTTTATCTAGAGACAAATAAAATGAATCGCTTCATTGCCTCGAAGAACAGCTTAAAGATAAAGAGATTCTACCTCCTGGTAGGCAGAGACAGTGTAATGAATAATATTAAGCTTCTTACCTATATGAGAACTAACCCCTCAAACACAAGTTACAAAATTTATCGAGGTGGTGATGATGAAAAACATGTCATCGAGTTCACTGAAGATTCAAAAGAAGCAATATCTGATATTACTTATTTTTTAAATGGTGATGATAAGGAAATTCAAAATATAAAGGTTCTTTTAGATGGACGGTAATCGAAGGAAATTTTTAATTAATAGTTTTTTGGCCGGAGGCAGTTTGATGCTTTCAGGCCGTTTATTTCCCAAGAAGGCCACAGCGGAAGTCCGAAGGGAGAAGATGAACATCTTGTTTATTACACTAGATGATCTTAACTACAACTCCCTTGGAATAACTGGCTCAAGTGTTAAAAATATCTCTCCTAATATAGATAAATTAAGAGAAGACTCGTTCTTCTTTGATAAGGCCCATGTCACCATTGCTGTTTGCCAGCCAAGCAGACAGGTGATGATGACAGGAAAATTTCCTCACAATATGGGTGCTACTGGCTTTGAACCAATTGATCCATCCCACACCACACTTCAAGAAGTTTTACGTGACAATGGATACAGAAATGGAATTCTCCACAAGGTTAAACACTTAGCTCCAGCAAGTAAATTTCCATGGGACCTCAAAGTGGGGAGCGATCAGTTGGGAATGGCCCGAGATCCTGAAAAATTTTATCAGACAGTTAAAAGATTTATTAACAAATCAAAAAAGCAATCAAAACCATTTTTTCTTATGGTTAACTCTGCTGATCCCCATAGACCTTTTGCCACCTCAAACTCTGAGAAGAAAAAAGCGCGGGCCCGTGGTCATAGTGTGCCAACAGTAGACAAGGTCTACAAACCCTCAGAAATAGAAGTTCCAGGTTTTTTGCCAGACATACCTAAAGTAAGAAAAGAAGTTGCCCAGTATTACACCTCTGTCCACCGAGGAGATCAGGTTATTGGTCGAACTATAGATGCACTCAAAGAAAGTGGACTCTATAATAAAACCATAATTGTTCTACTGTCTGATAACGGTATGGCATTTCCCTATGCCAAAACAAATGTCTATTTAAATAGCACTAAAACTCCTCTTTTGATTAGGGTTCCAGGCATGACTGAAGCCGGTGGAATCGATCGAGAGCACTTCGTCTCAGGAGTAGATATGATGCCAACCCTTTTGGATTTGGTAGGCATTAAAGGCGATTTAAAGCTTGATGGAAGATCATTTGCACCTCTACTAAAAGGACAAAAGCAAAATGGTAGAGATGTGGTTTTTACCTATATGTATAAAACGGTAAGAGGTAAGGCCTATCCTATGAGAGCGATTGTCGATGAAGAAAATGCCTATATATATAATGACTGGGCCGACAATGTTAAAATATTTAAAAATGAATCTCAAAGTGGCATGACTTGGAAAGCAATGGTCGCTGCTTCAGAGAGTAATGAAGAGATTAGAAACAGGGTGCGCATATTCCAGCACCGGATTCCTCACGAATTCTACGATTTAGACAAAGACCCAGATGCACTCAACAATCTTTACGACAGATCCAAGTTTTCATCTAAGATCGAAACAATGAAAAGAAGACTTTTAACTCATATGAAAGAAACGAAGGACCCACTTTTTGGTTCTTTTAAAAGACAAGTTCCATAATTGTAAAATTTACAAATTTGAGACATATAAATCTTTCCAACTTTCCCCATGAAACCTTCATCTATGGTAACAAGGTGATGGAAAAATTATTTAACTGACTAGACGATCGGGTACACTTAGTGAAAAGAACATTCATTGTCCTATTAATTATTCTTGTTTCTTCATCTTGTAAGTTCTTTAACGATCCGCCACCGCCTTCTAATTCTCTCGGCGCTGGAATGAGTGAATCTGATGCAGTGGTTGATCTAAGTAAACTTAGAAAATTCTTAGAAGAAGATATCTCTGCAGAACTAAGATATGTTCAAAGAAAACTCAATTTCTATGCTCTGGTTGATCAAAGAGTTAATCCAGAACTACTTGATAGAAAAGAGTTGCAAAGATTTCTACAAAAATTTCTAGGAAGTGATAGAGATACAATTGATGGTGTCACCATGCTCTTCACTGTCAATAAGCATATCTTCGGAGAATCTGAAGGCCATATTAGCGTCAGTAACCTCAACAACCTATTCGACTTTCTAGTGGATGTTAACCAAGCACTCATTCCCATTTTCCAGGCCTACAAAATTAGAAGTAAGCAAGATACGCTAAAAGAGAGCGAATTTCTTTTTTACAGAAAAAAAGCCGTTGAAGGATTTAAAGTGTTATCGAGTATTATCAATCGAAATATAAAAAAGCATAACAACACATATGAAGAGCTCTCTACCCAGTCCATATTGAAACTCATTTCAATGGAAGACAATGAAAAGTTAGTAAAAGATGCTGAGAAAATGAGAAGCATTAAAGTTGTATTTCTTGGAGGAAACCAAGATCTCTATACATATGATGAAATAAAAAGACTACTTGATATCCTCCCTACTCTTGGGCCAACAATACTAGATTTGTTCCTAATACCGCATATAAAATTTAATAGTATGGACTCTCACATGAAGTTCCTGAAAAAGGCGCTAGATGATTTCGAAGGACTTCTGTATTATGAAGGTGAAGATTACCCATATTTTACAATAAAAGAAATGATGAGCTTTACAGAGTCGCTTGAAATGAATTTCTTTGATTTAAGCGAGCTCTACGATTCAGTCAAAACGGCAAAAAAGAAATTTTTAGGTACAGATAGCGACTGGTTTTCTTATCAAGATATAAAAAAGGTTATTTTTCACTTCAGAGAAGTATTAAATCGCATTCAACATTTTCATAAACTCTACGATACAAATGAGGACTACCTAGCAGGATCAGAAGAAGTTGATCCTCAAAGCTTAACGCTTGCCGACCCTTCAAAAGATAGGCTTAATTCTATATTTAAAAGAATACT
The DNA here is from genome assembly GCA_018649885.1 of Bacteriovoracaceae bacterium. Classification (GTDB taxonomy): domain Bacteria; phylum Bdellovibrionota; class Bacteriovoracia; order Bacteriovoracales; family Bacteriovoracaceae; genus JABIHA01. The sequence continues at coordinate 40,780 of JABIHA010000001.1, read as the reverse complement.
TAAAACCTATAAATACATGCCTATTGAGAAAGGTTTCTCAGCTTTTGGATACGAAATAGAAAGAAGTAAAAGAGGAGTTATCGAAATAGGTGTCATGGAATACGTCATCGAGCAATTTATAAAAGTATATGGAACGAGTAAGGGCGGAACCTCAGGTCTCACCACTTCTGGCTTTAAAAAAATTATCGATGATTACCAAGACTTTGTCACTGAGATGGGTTTTTGGAGAAACCCTGTTATCAGAATGGTAAATTCTCAATCGCTTATGGCAGATTATTTCAGAAACCACTCTAACGGAAATGACCTTCTAGAGTTAGAAGAAATTATTGGTGTTGTCCTAATGGATATGAGTAGTGTTCACTTCTCTGATGATATTTATCCCAGAATGGAGAAAAATTGCAAAGACGATGAACAGTGTTCAATACAAAGACAAATTATTTTGGAAAAATGTTCTAAATTTAAGTCATGCGATCCCAATGAATATCCAATTGGAATAGGTACTAAGTACTTTTTTGAAAACTTCTACGATGCACTTCTTCCCTTCCAAAAGAGATTTCCGGCCTTTTTTGAAGCGGCCCAAAGGGATAAGTGGACCATTAAGGATAAGGCCAGGTATATAAGGGCCGTAAGTAAGTTCTCAAGACACTGTCCTTTTGACTATGCAGACGAAAATCCTGATATGGAAATATCCATCAGATTTAAAGACCTCACTCTCATCGGTGGTGGCTTTATATCTATTGAAGAGGCCTTCCTTCGATTTGATACTAATCGAAATGGAAGACTTGATATTAACCACAATGACCCATTTAAGGCGTCTCTTAAATCTAATGAACTCTATAGAGTCTTTAAGCACTTTAAGACCGCTATTTATAAAATCCTAATTTCACTCGATATGGGAATGGATCATATTAAAAATCCAGAAAAGCGTGAAAAGAAATTAGAAAAACTAGCAAGAACTGTTTTCTTCTACCTTATAATAAAAGGTGAATTACCTACAAAGGCAGTAGTTAATATGAAAGAGGCATTAGAGACAATGTCTGAAACAGAGCTTTTGGCCCTACCTGATCCGAAGGTCAAGATGATGCCGCTGATTCCTTACTACCTCTTTTTAAAGAGAAAAATCAAAAGAAAAAGGCCAAGACCAGGAAGACTAGAACTGGCGAAGGTGCTTGTCAATTTAGTTCCGGCCAGTATTATTCCGCATCCTGATTGCTATATTGATAAAGTTGTCCCTCGCTAAATTACTATATATTACTTTGTGACTAGAGTAAGGATTAGAGAACCATGAGATCAACACTTTTATTAGTGGCCTTAAGTGTATTTACACTTTCCACAACACTTTATGCAAGTAGTGAAAAACCCATCATCTTTTTTATTTCGGGAATAGCAGGGTCTGACTTTTCAACCTTAGAACCCCTATTTAAAAAAAAGGGATTTGATTTCTACTTTGTCCCCGGAATGTTTGGAGGGACAACTGATCAGAGAGCAAAGTTCACTATTCAAAAAATAAAAAACCGCCTTAAGCCAAATCAAAATTGCCATATAGTGGCGCACAGTTATGGCGGCCTTATCGCGCGCTATATGATTTCAAAATATCTTGAACAGTATCAACTTAATAAAAAATGCCTCTCACTATACACAACCGCTTCACCACATGGAGGAAGCCCCCTTGCCGATATCATCCTCAAAATCATGAAAGAAAAAAAACTCGATCTTGATCAGGCCATTGCTGATATGCTCATTAATGAATCTAGCTTGAGTGACGTGGAAAAGAGTAAGGCGATAGCTCGATATCAAACATTGAAATCAATTGCTGGAAAACTCTCCACCAAAAGCTTCAGCAAAAAAGTAGCGAAACTCAAACTTGATTTCGTTAATGGCCTTAATCAGGCCAATACTGTCGAAATGAAAAAATTTAACAAAGAGATTAAAGATAGAGATGACGTTTTATACAAAAGTGTGGCTTTTTATATGGGAAAAGAAGAAAAAAAGATGAGCTTCCACCATAAGAAAATCCATCAACTTTTTTACTACCTTGCTTCAATTGTAGATAAGTCACTAAATAAAGCGAGTACTGGAAGATTTCACAGTGATGGCATTGCCCCCACTGAAACCATGAAGCTGGGAGAGCTAATTGGATGCTTCAAAACTCATCATCTCTCCACTTTTCACAATTATCCCTACAATGGCGGAGATGCTAAAAGAGACACTATCGTTGATTTAATTGCACTGGACTTAAAATGCAGCTTCTACAATGAAGACCAGCGCAAATGTAGAAAGCTTTTAGAATACAAAAAGGGTTTAAATAGTTGCACCAGCGAGCAGATGGTTACAAAGGCAAACTAGTCTGCTTCAAACGCCCCAAGGCTCCAGCCATGAGCTCCCTTTCCAGTACGTCTGTGGCCACTGAAGTCTTCTTTTACGGGCCAACCATGATTGGCACCATTGACTCCCCCTGCACTAATTTTTGGGTTCACCGATGCTGGCAGCCTCCAATCATTATCAGATAAACTTTTGACCTTACCATCTGGCCCTTTCAGACTTACAAAATTCACTTTCGTTTGGTGGTTTCTGGAAAATTGCTTTGACCTTTTAGAGGCCTCTAAATCGCCAACTCCACAAGTTCTATCATTCTTATCGCCATCGTTATTAGAACTGCAGTTAAATGGCGGCTCCCCTGCCCATTCTACGACAGCATCACACTGGGATAGGTTATTATTGGAAATATTTAAATGAGTCATATAGTCGACTTTTTTCTTTTGTTTATCGAAGTGTACGTAAAAGCAGCTTCTCGCCTTGGAATCATTAAAAACAATATTATTTTCAAAAATAGCAGCTGAATTTAAAAGTTGAACACTTATAGTCTCCTTTTTTCCTTTGCCTCCACTAATCGTATTATTAAAAAACGAAGGCCGTGAAAGAACGCCCTTGCTCTGAATCTGAATAGCATAGGAATGGTACTCGGACTCTCCACCATGAATGAGATTATTATAGAAGACCGCTGAGCTTCTCTCCACTTTCACGGCAATCGAGCGAGTCTTGCCCGCGCCTCCCATTATTTGGTTTGAAAATATTTGGATATTATCCGTTCCAACTAATATACCTGTACTATCAGTCGCGGCCCCACCACTTATGAGATTTTTAAATACAAGGGAATTACTAATCTTCCCATTATTATGTTGAATTCTCATGGCGATACTCTCACCACTTGTATTGCCTCCAAAAATTTGATTCTTGTAGATAATGGCCGGAGTTTTTATTTCCAAGGCCACAGGACAAAAATCGTTGCCGCAGGTAATTCTATTGCCATGGATTTGTGAAGGAACCCCATCAGCAGCGGCGCCATCCGCATAGACCATTCCCTCTACCTCATTATTTCTAAAAAAGAACTTCCCGTTGTGACCTTTGAAGGCCTTTGCCGGCCCTGAAATTACAAAATGGCTATCAATAACTTCCACACTCCCAGCAAGCGAGATTATTCCTCCGCCGCCTGAGCTTGTAAATTTGCAGTTTTTTACAACGTAGCCACCCCTTTCAAAAAATAGTGAATAGCTAAGGTTATTCTTCCCCGATTCAAAGCTAATCCCTGAAAAACTATTGGGACCTTCAAAGCCTTTAATCATATGCTCTTTTGCGCCAGGGTTTAGAGGGACTATTTTTGTGATATATTTTGAAGGATCTCGAATATCATAATCCCCTATTTTATGACCGCCGACTAACTCTATATCCGGCCCCATTGCGAGACCATTACCAACCGAGAACTCTCCCTCTGAAATATGGATGACAGTCCTTTTGTTGCTGTCATTTGCCTTTTTTATGGCCATTTCAAGTGACGGCATGGGGATAAGCTTTGTGCCCTTAGAATCAATACTGGGCCCTTTGCCAACATAGATGTGCAAAGTAGGTGGCCCCGCCAAGGGTGGCCCCGCCAAGGGTGGCCCCGCCAAGGGTGGCCCCGCCAAGGGTGGCCCCGCCCAAACCCCAAAAGAAAAAACGGCTGAAATCAGTAGTAGTAGTAGTAGTAGTATCCAGTTCATAGCTCCTAGGGCTTCGGTATAACGGATCATTCTATGTAGATATTTCACAGCTATTTCCCGGAATGTCTGAACTTTTGACTGTTCCGTGAAAACAATACTTGAGGGAACCGCTTTGAGGGTTTTGGAGGTGCGCCAAATGGCTTTTATTGCTATATTCGCCTCCTAGGTTGTGCATAAAGAAGTAAATTGTTAGCGGGGGTTATGTGTGTGCGTGTGAGCTATCAAACGGTCTTACAAGGCGAGTTGTCTAGGCGATGTGAGAAAAACTCTCACTATTCACTTAGGGCCTTTGCCAAATTTCTGGAAATTTCACCATCTTCTCTTTCCGAAATTCTTTCAGGAAAAAGAGGAATATCTAAAAATAGGGCCACTCGAATTGCCGAGAAATTAAGTCTATGCCCCGAGCAAAGTGCCGCCTTTATTCATTCAGTCCCCGTTAGAGGTACAAAAAATTACTTTAGCGCAGCCAGATATGTTGAACTGGCTCCAGAAGATTTTGAATTAATCTCTCACCCATATGTCTGGGCACTACTTAGCCTACTTCAACTTGAATCCTACCAAGAAGATATACCTAAAATGGCAAAGGCCATTGGCGTTGACTATGAAAAAATAGAGAAGGCCCTAGAAAATCTTTTGCTCCTAGGTCTTGTAAAAAAAATAGACCAACGATTTGTAAGGACAGGTAAAAGCTTGAGAAGCTCAGAAGAGATCCCTTCACAGAGCATTAGAAATTTCCACAAAGAGGTTTTCCAGTTAGCTAGTGAGTCCCTTGAAAAAGACCCAGTTGACCAAAGAGATATAAGATCAATGACTATGGCCATTGACGAGGAAAATCTACCCAAGGCCAAAAAGCTTATGCTTAACTTTATGGCCGAGATGTCAAAGCTTATGAGTACCGAAAACCCCCAAAAGGTTTACGAGCTATCATTGGCCTTTTTTCCTCTTACCAGCGCATTGGAGTCTTAAATGAAAATATATGGCCACTTTCTACTCGTTTGCATTTTATTTTCCCAACAAATCTCCTATGCCAAATCAGGTGGAGATATGGTCGGCAATGGAGGCGGGGGCCTTAGAATAAAAAATGGGGTGACCACCTTTAGCTCTGAGTACTTTAATCAGCACACTTCCGAAATTAGGCCAGCTAAATTACCAGGTCTAAGAATAGCACTCAAAGGAGTTAAAAAGCTTGGACTCCCCCATCATATCAAAACCCGCTTAACGACCGCCCTCTTTGCAAACTCTCCAAAAAGAAAGTACTACCGGGTATCCAGTGATATCCCACCTGCCAATATTGGTGATTGCTACAAAGATATCTACAAAGAAGCACTAGCTATTTCTGGACTCAAAAATTCTGAAGATGAAATCATTGTATTCGCTTCAACTATAGGGAGTGAAACATTCCTCTACCCCAGTTTTTTTCAATTGAGCGAGATCTCTCAAGGAGCAATTCTCTTTCATGAGGCCCTTTGGGTGGTAAGACCTGATAAAAATACCTGTCAAAAAGGCAAGAGCACTCGGCTATACAAGTCAGTCATTTCTGCTGAAATCGAGTTTAAAGGCTTTCTTCAAAAAATAGAGCAAAGAGAAGAAGAGGCAAAGGCCAAAATTGAAGGTGACTATGAAAGTGATCATGCTCACCTGCTGATGAAAAAAATGAGGACCCAAAAATACAAGCGTTTCAGCGCAAAGCTATCTTTGATTAGAGCAGAAAAGCTCAGACATTTAAAAAATGCTCGCTACTATCACGTAAGCCTTATTAATTGGATCAAGGAAATCTTACCCTACGATGAATCCTTGGGACTTGTGTCGGCCATAGCTGATCACAACACTCATAAAAATTTGCCAACACTTTCAAGTATTATAGGCCCTGATGGCGTAGAGGAGCTCAAGGACTATGCGACTCTACTGTCGCCTGTCTCTTCTCATAGTTTAATGGAGCAAGTCTTAGACTCTGAAAAGAAGCCTCTTCCACTTACAATTGAGCTCAGTAATATCTCTAACAATGTCTACATAGGGTTAACCCGAAAATCTAAATTTTCACATAAATCTGTTAGCATCGATTACTTTCAGTGCAAGGATTCTGCACCACTTAGGTTTAGCCTACGGCCTAATATGAGTATTAAGTCTGGAGTCTATACATTTCTGGCCCCGGTTACAACCAGGTGCATCAAAAACCGTAATCGTCTCAAAAAGGATAAGTACTTTTTGGCCATTTACTTGGTGAAGCACAAATAAAAAGCTTCCAAAGTGCCTCTGGCAGGGCATTAAGACACTCCTTGAAATGTAAGGAGTGCGGCGCGCACTTACATTCAACGCTCTAAGTTCTTGTTCCACAATGATTCCATTTTTCAAATACCTTGGCATAGCACTTGCTTATAAATAGTCGAAACATCAACTCAGACATGGACGACGGCGTTGATTTAGATGACTTTATAAATCAAGGGTCTTAAATGCGTCAGCCGAAACAACTATTCAAAACTTTTGTCATAATCATTTTTATGGTCTCAATTTCGGCCTCGTGTTCAAAAGACACCGCTATAGAAACTGTGAAACAGGCTGAGTCTCAGCTGAGTCAAACAGTCCTTCCCACAAAGAAAATTGAAATTCAGCAAGAACAGTCACAGCAGATAACCACCGAAACCATAGAGATAGAAACTACTCAGCCTGCAAATGAGCAGCAATTCATAAAAAAGAAAGCACAGAAAAAAAAGAGCTCAAAACCAGCGGTTGTGGCCACTGAACAATTCATATCAGATGAAATTATCACTACTCAGGCCATCGCAAGCTTTGTTCCTCAGGTGGAATCCAAGGCCTCTAGTACCAAAGCAGTTACCAGTAGCTTTCTTCCTAAGAATTTATCTCTTAGCTTTGATATTTCTGCCAGCATGAACTTGGTTGAGCAAGAGTCACATGAATTTGCACCAGGAAGTAGCTTCACTTTTTCACCGGCCTATAAAATAAGCTCTAAAGGTACCCTTATTGGAGTTTTCAATTATTCCAAAGATCTCAATGGCCTCAGAGAAGAAAGATTTAGTGGTACTAACTTTATAGGCCTAGTTCAAAAGATAAAGACTTTTGGACCTAGGGATATATTCAAAGTTAGCGCTCAAGGTAGAACATATATTCCCCTTTCAACAAAGGCGCGTAAGGACAAGAGCATGATCACAAGATTCATGCTCAGACCTCAAATAACCTCTGACTTTACTAAGTTTGGTCTAACTGGCCTGGCCCTTACTTATAAATTGGCCGGAAGCACTTTTATTCACAAATATGACACCAATGTGACCGGGGGGATCAATCCCAGGTACAACCTAAGTAATATTTTTCAGCTGAGGGTTTCCCCAATGGAAAACCTAGGCCTTTCAACTCAATTTATTGTTAGCGATACCTGGGATTACCTAGGCGAGGTTTCACAAACATATGTGGTGGACCAAAGCTTATCAGTACAACTTTTTAAAAGTGCAGGGCTCACTATTGGATATTCCAATCAGGGAGATCGTTACGATGAAACAGGTTCAAAAAGTGAAATAGATTTTTTTGATTTTGAAAATAGTGAGATTTATTCAAGCATTACTTTTTCGATATAAGTAATAGATTTGAGAGAGAACTGGAAAGGAAAGAGACATGAGAGAGAACAAAATGAGTAAAGTTGTAGAGAAGTTGGCGATGTTGGGGCTATGTAGTCTTGTCCTCGTCAGTTGTGCTAAGAAAAGAGAGTATGACTCTCTCTTTCATGAAACCAAAGAGCTAAAGAAGTCTATTTTTGCTGATAGCTCTTCCGAATATCTCTATCTACCATCAACTCTTGGTACACCAAGAAATGTTACAAGTGCTAAGCCGTACTACCAAGGTGATGAGAAAATCGTTAAATTAAAATTCGAAGAAAATGGTCTTGTTGTTTATCAAGAGGATCCCGATAAAAGATTCCAAGACAATGAACAAAATAGAAGTATCGTTCTGACCATTCCTGTTACCTATAAGGCCTACCGCTGTAGCGAGAATACAGATGGGAAATGTAAAAATGAAGAAGAAGAAAATACTGAAATTGAGTGGCAAGATAAAGATCACTTTATTCCAGATTTTTCTTCAGTAAAGTTTAACGAAACGAATGGACTTGACCTATTTAGCGTTGGAAAAACCTCTTTTTGTTCTAAAGAAGTGTCTCAAAAGCTTGTAAGTTCAGAAATCTCTGATGGAGTCATCAATTTTGAGTTGCAAAAAACCTTTACTCTCTCTTCAAATTACCTATGCGTTTTAATGTCATACTTTAATGATGACTTAGAAAATACTGCCTTTACTGTGAAATTCTTCTATTCTCTTATTAAACTAGACAAGATAAAATCAGCTAACTACAAGCCTGTGAGTTATCCAAAAGCTGATTACAGAACGTTTGGTTTTTTTAAGAATAAAACTTCTGTCTTAAACGGAAATTTTGAGCCAGGTAGAGAAAATATTTCTTTTCTTATGAACAGATGGAATAATTTAAATTCTGAAGGAGAAAAAGGACGTAATATAGTTTATCACCTCAGTGATACTTACAATAAGCCTGAAAATCTATACTTAAAAAAGGCCACTTACCAGGTTGTTGAAAAAGTTAACGACGCACTTTCTAGGGCCGATTCAGGACTTCAGATTCAGCTTCATGAGCCCTCGGGAAAAAATCCAGGTGATATCAGAAACAGCATGATTGTCTTAATTGATGATCCTCTAGCAAATGGCCTTCTAGGTTACGGTCCATCTGTTAAAAACCCAAGAACAGGAGAAATTGTTCAAGCACACACGAATATGTACTCTGGCGTTCTAAAAACGGGTATTCGAAGAGCCTACAAGCACATGTATGATCTAAGCAAGGAAGAGGCCAAAAAGAAAAAAGAAGAATCTGAAAAGCTAGATTCTGGTGATGCAGACGTTGTAGCTAAAAATACACATCCTTCTGCAGAAGCAAGTAGCATTGTTTCTATGGCCAAAGAGTTCTCTAGACAGAGATTAAAAGGATCTGGAACTTTCCATCGTTTTTCAAATAATCTAGGTGAGATTAAAAAGAATAATTTAAGACTGACTTTTCAACAGTTAATGCAAATTGAGAGATCAAAATCTAAGACTCGTGATTTTAAAAGTGTAGCGCTCGAGCTTGCTCAAGATGAAAACTTCACTGGCGACAACGCACCTAATCCATATGATAAGGCCATTGAGTATGAAAACTTTATTCAAGAACATGCTATTAACAATGCTTACCACATAGATCTCTTTCATTTTGCTGGGCTTGCAAAAGTGGAAATTAAAGGGGTTTCACAGGTTCCTGGAGTTTTAGAAAAAGATGGAACTCTAAAGCCATGGTCAGATCTAAATGCTGAGCAAAGAGAAATTATCAGCACTATTGTTATGACTCACACATACTCCGCCACTCTTCTTCACGAAATAGGCCATAACTTAGGTCTTCGTCACAACTTCAAAGGATCATTTGATAAGGACAATTTCTATACAGATAAAGAAGCTAAAGAGCAGAACCTGGGTATCATTCCGGCCTATAGCTCAATAATGGATTATGGGTATAGTGATCTAAACGAGCTTTCAATTTACGGGAAATATGACATCGCTGCTCTCAGATTTGGATATGCTAGAGAAGTTGAGCTTGCTGATGGAAGTATGGCCTCTATAGAGTCAACTCTTAAAGAGTTAAAAGAAGAAAAACCAACCCTTGCCATGAAATCATTTGGATACTGTACAGATGAAAATGCTTCTATCAATATTGGATGCTCAAGATTTGATGAAGGCACAAGTTACTCTGAAATTGCTCAGCATTATATTGATAGCTACAATGCTCTCTACAAAAGACTCAACTGGAGAGACGAAAGAAATAAATTTAACACTTTTGGAATCGAAAACTATGTCGGTTACGTAGCGTGGAGATTTAGAAGAATGCGTTTTCTCTTTGAGAGATACGAAGACTTCGCCAGAATGATTTCCATGGGATTTATGGAGCAAGGTGGATGCGGTGCTGGAGACAGAAAGGCCTACCCAAAAGTTTGTAATGAGGTAGATGAAACCATAAAGGCAGCAGGTATAATCGCCAATTTCTTTATGGATGTTATAGAAAGTCCAGATCACCTTTGTGCTCTTGCTAAAAAAGGAACAACAGAAACCAGTGAATTGAAACCCCTTCGTGATATCAGTATCCCAGGAACCACTCGAGCATCAAGTTGCTTTGACAGCGAGGTTGTAGAGTCTCTCCTTGCAAAAGATCTGGTCGTTAAAGGAGAAAAAGGTCGCTACCTATTAGACCTCGATGAAAATAATCCTAAATATGCTGAATACGTAAATGATATCAGCGTTAGGGGGATATGGGCCGACAAATTAATGGCCATGAAATATCTCACCACCAGAAAAAATGGGCTCACCAGTACAGAAAAAAGCCGTTTTTCTTTGATGGATGTCACTGCAGTAAAAGCAAGAGGGGTTGGAATCCTTGATTCAATTTTAACAGATTCAGTGACTCCAGCTCAAAAAGTATTTCAAGATAAAGATGGAAAAGAATATGTAGAAAAAAATACAACTCTCGTTGCAGGCGCTAAAATGATATCTGACATGAAAACCTCTATCCCACAACTTCCGTGGTGGAGTAGCGTTAGAAGACGTTTTGACCTTCGCTCCAATGAAAAGTACCCCATTAATTACCTCTTATTTGATACGGCCTTATATCAAAATGATACTCGCGATCCACTTCATGACAAAGACGCTGATAATTTTGAAGGCCACATGACTGTTGATAGAATTCACAGCTCAAACCATGACAGTATCCCTAGAGGATATATGAGCTGGGAAGACCAATCAAAGATGACTATCTATCTTGCGGAATTGCCTTCTAACCCTGAGAAAAACAAGCACACAATTGCCGCTAAAATGATTGAAACTATTAATAAAGGAAAACTGATCAAGCCACTTTCTACTGAGCTTTTAAAGAAAGTTATGAAAGCAAGAGTAGAGCTTCCAGAAGGCGCAAGCGCAGATGAGACCCTTGTATTTAAGAATTTTAAAAAAGCACAAATTGAATCTTTGTTAAAGCAGCTTATTTCCATGGGTGACAATGCTCCAGGACCTGATGATGTTGCCGATCCAGGCCTTAAAGCAATTGTTCGTCTAGGAGTAAAGGGATTACCACTTCTTCTTGAGAAAATGGAGTTAGTTGGAAAGGTTGATTCCATTAAGCCTATGCCTCTAGGAGACACTCCCACTGAGGAAGAAAAAGCTGCTTACGAAAAAGCGCTTTCAGACTACGAAACAGTGGTTAATCTCAAAAAAGATGAAGAGGGCATAGATCTATTCACTATCACTCTCGACATCCTTACAGTGGAAGTTGAGGCCCGTGACAATGGCCTGGCAGACCAAACCAAAGGTGGATTACTAGACAAGATTGAAACCTACAAAGAAAACCTGAGTCACATGGCCGAACACTAAAAAATATCCGTGGGCCTCCATTTTTATGGAGGCCCACTTTCAAGTTCCCACCCCAAAACTTCATAAAATTTAAGCATTCTTAATCTATTGTTTTTTGGAACAGCAAATTCCAAAAAGAGCACCTAAAACTGTGAAAATACTAGAAAATATTACCCTGTGATGTTAATTCAATTTACGTTAATGCCGCGCCGTGGTGTCTCATTTTGTATAGGTACACTTTATGGATTTTGGATGTTCCCCATACAAGAAACATAAAAAATAAAAATATTTGATGGTTCCCTGAGAGAGGGCCAGATCTTGGTGGTCTGGACTTTTCCCCCTTCATTTTCGAGTAGTTTCTCGGGCCCCACTTTCTGCGAAGTGGGGCCCATCTTTATTTTTAGGTCAAATTTACACAAGCGATTTGCCGGAAAGTAGAGATTTTGATAACTCTTCCCAATGAACTCGGAAATGATCAAAGAGAAATTGAGAAAATTTGCAGCGGACAGAAATTGGGACGTCTATCACAGCCCTAAAAACTTATGCATGGCACTATCAATTGAAACCAGTGAGCTTATGGAGCATTTCCAGTGGCTTACTGAAAACGAATCTCAAATAATCATGAATGACCCCGAGAAGGCCTCAGAGATAAAAGACGAAATGGCTGATGTCTACCTCTACCTAATGCGTCTCGCCGACAAACTAGACGTAGACCTGGACTACCAGGCCCTAATTAAGTTGAAGAAGAATGCTGTTAAATATCCAGTTGAGTTGTCCAAAGACAACGCAAAGAAGTACACAGAATTTCATTAATATTTTCGCACCCTTATCCGAACATACCTTAAATCATCCTGGGCCAAACTGAGCAGCCTGACGTATTTTCTATACGTTATGTATATTTTTCCTCCTATAATATGAATTATAGGAGGTTTCGATGTTCTGTAATACAAACATGTGACCACACACATAGGCAGCAGAGGAAAATATTTTGAGTGAAATTCCTTTTTACAATTTAGTAGCAAAAAAGATTAGTGGAGAAGACTTTAATTTCGACTCGCTGCAAGGCAAGGTAGTTATCATTGTTAACACAGCGAGCAAGTGTGGTTTTACTCCTCAGTTCGCAGAGCTTGAAGAGCTCTACAAAAAATACCAAAATAATGGATTAGAAATATTGGGTTTTCCCTGCAACCAGTTCTTAGCGCAAGATCCAGCAGCTAATTCAGAAATCAGTGAATTTTGTACTCTCAATTACGGAGTCACATTTCCCATGTTTGAAAAAATTGATGTCAACGGCGCCCAAACACATCCAGTTTTTCAATTTCTAAAAAAAGCGCAGCCTGGACTTCTCGGCAGTCAAAAAATCAAATGGAACTTTACAAAATTTCTTATTGATCCCGCTGGAAATTGCACCAATCGATTTGCGCCAAATTCTTCGCCATTTGATATGGAAAGTATGATAAAAGAGTATTTAAAAATATAGCTATAAGGTAGCTGGTGAAAATCCAAGATCTCTATAAATTAAAAATTAGAAAAAAATTGGCCCATTACAATCTTAGTGATGAGCAAATTTATTTTCTTCTCACCATTGTAGTTGGTGTCTTGAGTGGAATTACTGCAGTTTTCATCAATAAGGCTGTTCATTTCCTTTCACATTTAATGGGAACAAATAACTCCTTTAATCTCATTGCCTGGATTTCGGGAGCCGTTGCCATTTTTCTTTCAGGATATTTAACCACCAGATTTTTCCCTGAAACATCTGGCTCAGGCATTCCTGCTGTAAAAGTCTTGCTAGTAGCAAAAAATGGCATTTTCAACAGCCGCTTTTGGCCCGCAAAGTTGATAACCACTATATTAACCCTAATCTCAGGATTAAGCTTAGGAAGAGAAGGTCCCACAGTAGCAGTCAGTGCTGGCCTTGGCTCAACACTAGCGCAGACTTTTTCTCTTTCTAAGAAAAGAACCAAATCTCTTGTGGCCCAAGCCAGTGCAGGGGCCATTGCCGCTGCTTTTAACACCCCAATTGCGGCCATATTTTTTACATTAGAAGAAGTTGTAGGAGACCTTAATGCCAAATCTATTGGTCCAATAGTAATCTCCGCACTTCTTGCCAGCTATACTAGTTACCTTTTTCTGGGCAACTATCATCTGTTTCCAGAATTTGAATATTCCCTTACCGAAACCTCTCAACTCATAATCTATCTGGCCATAGGAATAGTCTCTGCTTTTCTTGGTCCGGCATGGGTTCGATTTGTTTTATTTTTAAGAAAGCAGAATATGAAGTTATTCAAAGGCCATCGCCTTAGTATCATCATGACAAGCTTTGTATTAGTGGCACTAGCAGGCATGATTGCTCCACTAATTCTTGGAGGTGGCCACATTGGTATACGTGAGGCCCTGTTAGGAAATATTGAAGGCATCCACATCATCGCCTTACTCTTTGTATTAAAGTTTTTAGCTACTGGTATTAGCTATGCCTGCGGTGCCAGCGGTGGACTTTTTATGCCAACCCTTTTCATAGGCGCAATGGTAGGTGCACTCGTTGCCAGTGTTTTCCAATTAATTTCTCCCGAGTGGGTTGGTGAAATCGGCCCCTATGCGCTCGTGGGAATGGGTGCCTACTTTGTATCAGTTATCCGTGCACCCTTTACCTCTATTTTAATTATTTTTGAACTCACCCACGATTACAATATTATCCTGCCACTAATGCTCGCAAATATTTCAAGCTATTTGATATCCTCCCAGCTTAAATTTAACAAAGGTGGTATCTACGAGGCGCTGAGTGAACAAGATGGGCTTCACCTTCCCTCAAGAGAAGATGATGAGCTTCTTGATCAACTCCACGTTGAAGACGCTATGAAAAAGGATGTGGCCAGCTTAAGTGAGAAGATGCCTTTAGCTGAAGCACTTGTCGAAGCTGGGAAATTTGGGTTTAGCGGTTATCCTGTAATGAGAGGGGATCGCATATTTGGCGTAACGACTGTCAACGAGATTAGAATTGCCATAGCAAAAGATGAGAAGAAAATTCATCTAAAAGATATCTGCCAAAAAGATTTAATCACAGTTTTTCCTGACCAATCACTCCTGGTCGCATTCCACAAACTCAAAAAACACAATGTGGGTAGAATTTTTGTGGTCAGCAGAATCAATCACAATTTTCTTCTGGGCATCATCACCGCAGAAGATATTGTCTCTCAATTTGGTTTTCATATTCAAGAAGACTCTTCTTAACAAGAAAGGGTGTTTAATGGGAGGTTACCCTTCATCCCCCATATTGCCAGTGGCGAGTCCATACTCTTTTTCAACCTCAGCTAGGTGCTGTCTTTCTTCTTCAGCCAGGTTTGTAAAAAGATCTTTAATTTCCTGAGGTAATTTGAGCTCCACTAATTTGGTAAATAATTGGAAGGCGTGATTTTCCCTTTTTATGGCCACGGTTAAGGCCTCTTCGATGGTGGTGTTATTAGACCACTCAAAATTTTCGGTTTTGTGAGAGTCTTCGAGATTGAGATGTTCAACATTTTCAATCAGCTGACTTCCATCATATAGATTTGAATCTTTTAGGTTTCTGATCATTCTTTCGTGCTTAATTTCATCTTCGTAAAGGTGTTTTATAAATTTATGGGTTTCACCCTCACTACATATATCAAGTCCCATACGATAAAATTTTTGAGATTCTACTTCTACATTTATAACAACATCTAATATTTCATCTAATTTCATATCTTTTTTTCCTGCTTTTGCTATTAAGCTATGGTGAATTCCCAGCGCGGCTTTTCTTCCAGCACCCATGGCCAAAATGACAGTGGCACCACCAGTGACAATATCTCCACCAGCAAAGACCCCTTTTTCCGAGGTTTCCATAGTTTCTTCATCAACAACTAGGTTGCCCCATTTATTGACCTCAATCTCTGGATTACTTTTATTTATAAGTGGGTTTGAGCTATTGCCAATGGCCACAACCACAACGTCCACATCTATTTCATATTCACTTCCTTCAATGACAACTGGTCTTCTACGTCCTGAATCATCTGGTTCACCAAGCTCCATCTTGTGGCACTTAATGGCATTCACAACTTGTTTGTCATCACCTATATACTGGATGGGATTGGTTAAATTTAAAAATTCAATTCCCTCTTCTTGAGCGTGATGAATTTCTTCATTTCTAGCAGGCATTTCTTCCAGTGATCTTCTGTAGATGATCTTGGCACTCTTAGCACCAAGACGCTTGGCCACTCTAACAGCGTCCATGGCCGTATTTCCTCCACCCACGACTACTACTGTTTTATCTTTGCAGTCTAATATAGGTGAATCAAAGTTCGGAAATTGATTGGCCTTCATCAAATTCACGCGAGTCAAAAATTCGTTGGCAGAATAAACTCCAGCAAACTCCTCACCTGGAATTTTCATAAAAGTAGGAAGTCCTGCTCCAAGTCCTAAAAAGATTGCTTCAAAGCCTTCTTCTTCCATAAGCTCACTAAGTGTAATGGTTTTTCCCACAATGGAGTTTGCAACAAACTCCACACCCAATTTTTTCAAGTTATCAATTTCGTATTTTACAATTTCTTTTGGCAGCCTGAATTCTGGAATACCATAGATCAGCACTCCTCCAAATTCGTGTAGCGCTTCAAATACTGTCACTTGATGACCAAAAGAAGCAAGGTCAGCAGCGCAGGCCAGTCCAGCAGGACCACTCCCCACAATAGCCACTTTCTTTCCGGTAGGTGCAGCTCTTTTAACGTCCTTGGGTTTTTCATTATCTCTATTGTAATCCGCCACAAATCGCTCGAGTCTACCAATAGCAACGGGCTCATTTCTCTTTCCCACCACACAGGTTTGTTCACACTGTTTTTCTTGAGGACAAACTCGTCCACAGATGGCAGGAAGGAAGTTATCCTCTTTAATTTTATCTAGAGCACCTGAAAAATCTTCTTTTACCAATAGTGTAATAAATTGATCAATTTTAATACTTACTGGACAGCCGTCTATGCAGGTGGGTATTTTACACTGAAGACATCTTTGGGCCTCCGTGATTGCATCTTCTTTACTGTAACCAAGACTTACCTCTTCAAAACAAGCTGCACGCTTGATTGGGTTCATTTCAGGCATCTTATTCCTGGGTATTTTCATTCTATCTTTTTTTTCTGGGAAGCTAGCCATAAAAGCCTATCCTTTTATTTGTTATCTATTTCGTTAGAGGCCTTTACTTTCGGACAGCTTGCTGACCTTTCGATGGACTCTTTTTCAAGTTTACTATATGTGCGGTTTCTATTAACTAAGTTATCAAAATCGACCTTATGAGCATCAAATTCTGGACCATCAACGCATCCAAATTTCGACTCTCCATCGACAATCACCCGGCATCCCCCGCACATTCCAGTGCCATCAATCATGATAGGGTTCAAGCTAACAAAAGTAGAAATTCCATGCTCCCTTGTTACCTCGGCAACAGCTCGCATCATGGGTATGGGTCCAATTGCTAGTACAAAATCAATTTTTCTATTTTCCCCAATAAGATTTTTTAAAATATCTGTGACAAAACCATTGTGCCCACAACTTCCGTCATCAGTTGTAATATAGGCCTCATCACTAAACTCTTTCATTTCTTTTTCTAATATAACGAGATCTTTGTTTCTGGCACCATTTATGGTGATAACATAATTGCCTGCCTCTTTCAGAGCGACAGCAGTGGGATAAGCGATGGCCGTACCGACTCCGCCACCAATACAGATAGAAGTTCCAAAATTTTCAATATGAGAAGCCTGGCCAAGGGGGCCGACCACATCCAGGATGCTATCACCTGTATTAAGATCGTTGAGCTCCATGGTAGTCTTACCAATGCCTTGGACAATAAGAGTAATAGTACCTTGCTCCTCATTGGAATCTGCGATGGTAAGTGGAATTCTTTCCCCTTTATCGTGGACTCTTAGTATGACAAACTGTCCCGCCTTTCTATGCTTTGCGATTCTAGGGGCGACAATTTCAAACGATTTCACATTTTCAGAAAGAAAAACTGATTTCTTTATCTCGAACATCTTCTAAACCTTTTTTTGTATCTGAGTAATGGTAATTCATTTAACTTAAAGCGACTAGGTGCTTTTACATTCACTCAAATCCAGTTATAAAAAATCACAATGTGACTCTAGATCGGTAGTTTTAGCTAAAAAAATGATCAATATACTCACTTCCTTTTCTACACTTCAAATTATTCCTACAAAGAAAATCTGTTTTTGGTAAAAAGCATGACCTTTATCAAGAAATCAAAACCCTCAGATACTCTAATTAAAGGTGTCAGGATCCTAACAGAGTATGTAATTGTGCTAGGGTTTGTAGTTCATTGTACCGGGTCACGGGAGCACGTTGTAAACTAAGCTGTAATTTTATCAATGAGGATTTATGACAGCTTTGCTATGGATGTTATGGCTCGGGTGTAGCCCCCCTGAAACGGCCCAAAGCTGTGGGGACTATGCTAATTTTCCAACTGATGGAACCGCAGAGTTTGTCTATAGTCACGAAAGTATTCAAAATATTCAAATTGTTATGTCTGACGCCAATATGTCCAAATTACCCACTATGCCTGATCAAGGTGTGGATGACCTACCAGCAGATATTTATATTAACGGAGAGATCTATTCCAATGTGGGATTAAAGCTCAAAGGACATGGCTCCTTTAGAGATATTGATCAAAAGGCCAGCTTTAAAATTGACTTACATGAATTCAATCGTGACCAAACCTTAAACGGAATGGAGAGGTTTAATCTCAATTCGATGATTCAAGACCAGGCCAAAGTTTCAGACAATATAGGCTACCATGTTTTCCAGGACCAAGGTCTCATTTCTCCGCGCCAAGGATACACCTGCGTTAGTGTTAACGGAGTTGACTACGGGCTTTACTCTATTGTTGAGGCCTTAGACGAAGAATTTGTTGAAGCTCAGTTTAATGACCCTACCGGCGTACTCTATGAAGGTAGCGGACTAGACTTAAACCAACGTGGTGTTCAAAACTTTGAATTACAAGAAGGTGATGATCCTGACCGGATCTATTTGTCTAGCTTAGTTGATGAATTAGAGAAAACATCGACTGAGAGCTACTGGGGATTTATAGAGAAAAACTTTTACGCAGATGAGCTTATGATGTCATTTGCCCTACTCACATACTTAGGAAATCGAGACTCATACCTTACTTGGCACAATAACTACTTCCTCTACTATGAACCCTCTACAGCAAAATGGACTTTTATACCCTGGGGCATGGATCAACTCTTTGATGAAACTCTTCTTTTAAATGATCCCTTAAGTGAAAGGCCTGATCCAGGTATATTATTTATCAACTGCTTAGATTCAGATGAGTGCCATGAATCTTTTTTAGAAAAACTAGCTGAGGTTAACTCAATGGTTGAAGATGGATCTCTTCCATTTTACTTACAAACTGAGCTTGATCGCATCTATACACTTTCTCATCACGACCCAAGGGATGAAAGTACGGCCTGGGGCGTGGAGCGGGATTCTCAAAAGGCGATTGATTTTCTAGATAACCGTCTTGAAGAATTTAGGCAATTGTACAAATAAATTCAAAAAAATATTTTGAGAAATTTAAATGAAAATAATAGAAGAGCTTTGATTCCAGTCCCCTACTGCGAGACCAAACAGATTTTATTGAGAAAATAACTTGATTGTTTTGCTCAAGCTTCTGCTAGAATAGTCCGAAACGACATATTGCCTGCCCCTTAACTAATAGGATTGATATGGCATTACGCGAGTTAAATAGCGTTATTCATAGGACTTACACCTTTCCAGAAAAGGCCAAGCCCGTCTATATCGTTGACGAGCATGGAAAGCGTCCAAGGCCTAATATCGAACTCCAAGATAACTCGTGGAGAAAGGTGCCAGTCAGAACTCTGAACGACGAATACCCTCTGGCAACAAGAGTAACTGTTAATCCGAAAAAAATCCTCGATATCTTATGACTAAATATCGTGTCCATTAATTTTATTCTGATAAAAAAGTAGTAGTTTAAAATTTGAAATAATAAGATTGTGGCCGTGCTTTCTAATGGCCGATGGCCAGTGAAAGTGAGTCAGAATTTCCAGGCCCTCTTGTAGAACACCCGTGATATTTCTTGTCAGTATATCCTCTGAGCAAATGATCTCTCCGCTTTGGTGAAGTTTACGAAGTTGGTCCACTAGGATTTCCACTTTATCGTATAAAACAGATAAATCGACACTCTCCCTATTCTCTTCAAGAAAGGTAAGCTCCGTTACATCACGATCTGGATATCTCTGCCTTACTTCCTGATAGAGAACTCTGGCCACAACATGAGTGTTAAGTATGACATTGTTTCTCTTGTAACTTGCCACAATTTCCCTAGCTGATTTTTTAGTCCACTGATAGTTTTCGTTGTCATTTGTCACAGATTTGGCGACGGCCTCAATATCAATAACATTGCCAGAGCTGTCGATACTTTCCCCATTCTCATTAACACGGTTTCCAAAGGGATCTGTAGGCTGACCAATATGCAGATAAAACTTGGAACTCGATCTAAGAAAATAAAAAATGTCATTGGGTCTTGATGATTCATCATCACTGATAATAAATCTCTTTTGCCCCTCTCTTTTGAGATGATCTTCAATTAGAGTGGGAGCTTCAAGAACTGAGTGATAATTGATAGTACAAGGAACAATAAATATTTTCTTATCACTTTGTTTTTTTGCTACATTATTGCAATAGGCTTCAATACCACAGCTTAAAAGACCTGTTTTAAGTTTCGACTCGATCTCTCCACTTCTGGCCCGTGTGCCTCCTGGAAAGAAAAGATTATGATATCCAATTTCTAAGCTATAGGTGCAATACTCTTTCAATACCAGTTTATACAGCTCATTTGTTTTAAGCCGATCAACTTTAAAAGCACCTAATTGATTCATAAAAAAAGCAAAGAATTTATACTCAAAAAGGTTTATCCCAGCACCGTAAATCAGTGGAGGAAGTCCCATTTTGTGAAAACCAAGCCCTAGTAGAGGTGAATCCAAGTTAGAGCTATGCGTGGGGGCGACTATCAAGGTCCCCTTCCTCGACAGCTCTTGAATTAGTTCATCGTTTCCTGAGAGTCGGAAAAAGGGTTTTATGCTCACTTGAAAAATGGCATTTCTCATAATCTTCCAAATATTTTTCCTGACAAATACCAGTGAGAATAATTTGGGCCCAATAGAAGAAATTAAATTAAACCAAAAAGGATTTAGCCTACCCGTAATCTCTTTTAAATATATTTTTGTTATAACTGACACAGCAGCACTCAAATCATCAGATTGCCTAAGTCCTTTAAGAGTATCTAAATAGGCCTTCTGTGGTCTTTTTAATTTTTCTAACCTAGGAATTTCTTTTTCAAAGAGATCTTTTAAAAAAAATGCCGGACCATCACTTATTTTTTGGCCCCTATAATCAGCGCCAGACAGTCCCTCAATTTTTTCTACCACTCTCTTTTCAATAATTTCCCAGGCGAGCGCGCGATCTTCTTTTTTCATAACCTACTGCCTACCCTACTCTTGTATAATCATACGACTTTTGTGGAATATTTTAGTTCTTCTGCATAATTCTTTAGTATCAGCTACAAAAACGTTTTGGGCCTCCCCACAATATCCAAGACTAGGCTTGAAATCAATTGTAGGAAAATCAATGACCTCTTGAAAGCTAGAGTATTGTATCATTTTCGTTGCCCCTCTCTGACTCCAGGAGATATCAGAGACATCGTTGTAGCACATCTTAGCGCTGTGAACAGGTGAACCATGGGGAATGTAATTATTAGTATTTGATTCAATATACATTACGCTATAGCAACTTGATGTAGGACCTAGAGGTCTCATAGATATGGGAAGAATAACTTTCTCATAGTAATCCCCTGCCCATGAAAAACGAATCGCCTTGACGCCTACATTACAATCCTTATTTCCCTTTCTTGTGGCCTTACAATATATTTTTTTGTTTCCTTTAACTAATTTTTGAAGCTTATCCTCCCCCTTGAGCATTTCTCCTGGGACAGGCCTTGGAATAGTTCGAAGTTTTCTTGGCATTCTCTTATAAAACCCTAGTAGTTTTCTTATATCATCTTTTTGTTCATCATCGCCCACAACATCGTAAGAAAACCAGTGCCCCCCATTTTTATATACTGTCAAAAGAGAGCTTACAGAACTGCCAAAAATCTCTTCAACTATTTTTTGAAATCTTTTATTATCTTTATAGGTATAAAATAAGTTGTATAGGTATTTAGAGGGAATTTTCTTTGTAAAGGTACCATCACCGTCACAGACTTTAAACACATACTCTTCATCAACCAGTGAATAACCAGCACTACCTTGGCGGCAGGCACCGACCGCAGCTGGGTGATGAAATACGAATATCAAGATTAAATATTTTCCCACAACAATGTATCGGAAACTTTTGGTGCAACTATGAAAGTTCTCTTAGTAGATACCCGACAAAACCACTTCTGCCCACTATACTATTTAAGTTCATCAAGTGACCGATAAACTCTCTTTGTGGGAGATTCATGTTCAGAGTAATTTTACTAGTTTTTGTCATCACTTCTGTTTGCAATTTAATAGCAGCTGACAATCGATCAGCAAAAACCCTCTTTTCAACAATTAATTTCCAAGTAAAAAGGTTAGACCAAAACCACGATGGAAGAATCGATACATGGCTTAGCTACCAAGGCCCCAAAAATTCTGTCTCAGAAATTAAATATGATAGAAATTTTGATGGAAAAGTAGATGAAGTTTTTTCTGTATTCCCAGGCAAAACAATTAGGATCATTGATTCAAACTACAATGGCAGCTTTAACAAGAGATATACAGTTACTCATCAAAAGGTTGCCCCCTTCTACAGAGAAGTGATGGAAGAACTTAAAAAAGCTGGTTGGGATACTGTGAAATTATCTGAGTACAATACGTTAAAAAATGCGATTAAAGTAACTCAATTTTTTAGTAATGGAGAGAAAAAAACACACTATGAACCTTTAAATAAATCCTTTGAATTTAGAGCTTTCGATTTGGATCAGGACATTCACTTGGGTGATGATGAGAGAAGACTCTATGATGAAAATTGGTTTACAGGAGATAAGAGCTACACAGAATTATACAATAGTTGTATTTATAAAAACCAAAATCCAGATAGACTCCGTTGCTCAAGTCCTCCAAGTCAACAAAGGGATGGTTTTCTCCACAAATTTTCTGATGACCCAAGGTTTCCTTCCCTAATGGGCCTAAGTTGCCAAAGTGAAAGTCTCTACTTTACAGGCACAGGCCTAATCATCGATAAAAGATGTCCAAAAAAAGAGCGCTCTTTTGTTGAAATGGAGGACAATTTCTACGAAGGCCTTAATGGATTACTACAATGCTTTAATCCTGCCGCTTCACCAACTCAGGCCAAACTTGATCATTTCCCCCATCAAGCGCTCTACTCTGCAATCTATGATAGCTATATTGAAATGATGTCCTATGGAGGGATTTATCTGAGTTGCCCTAATAAAATCAGAGAAGATGCTGTTGCTGATGCTTGCTATTCTTGCAAGCCGCCGAGAATACGATTCTTTACAGATAATGGCTATGATAGAGATACCAATGCCCACGAGTTCATTCATTTAACAGAAATACTTGGACAACGGTCTGTAGATAATTCTACTACCTATGCAGAAGACTCCACTCCCCCCGATGGCATGGCCGACCATGGAGATGGTTGGCATTTAGGTGACCGTGTCTACAATTGCACGGCACTTTGCTTTGAAGATGCCGAACATAAATCAAATTCAGAATCCGGGGAAGAGTTTGATGGCATCATCACCCAAGAGATTTGCGCTACCTGCCTATCTTATCCAAGTGAGTATACACCAGGGCAAATTCCTTCTCAGTGCCTTAAGTTCCCAAGTCAGGAGCAATACGATTTTATACAAGGCTATTCATTTATTACAAGGGATATTGATGAGTGTGAAAAAAAACTCAGTGGCGGAACAACCCTGAGTGGAGGACTTGGTAGAACTGCTCTTCAAGATTATCGCGCCATCGAATATTACTACCAAACTGGTGAAGACCAGCAAGCATTCAACCAGTTATTTTCTTGCCGAGAAAAAGATTACATTCCAATTGTAAAAACCATGTCAGAAATTGTGGTAAGGGAAAACTCTTCAGGTATTGGTATCTGGATCAAGCAGGCCCTAAGAGAAAGCGCCCACATAAATCAGCTTAAATCTTGTGTCGAAATGTTTGAAAGCGATCAACCACATCACCACTTTGAGGATTTCAACCAAACAGAGATCGCTTTGTCTCAATACATTCCTCAAAATGGTCAAAGCATAAATAGCTGCCCAAGACTGATTTTAAGAAAAACTCATTTCTGTTTTGTTGAAGATAGAAGTAGAGGAATGGCCACAATAGATCCGTCCAATAAAGAGGCCTTAGAATGTGCTCACAAAGCTCAACAAAAGACACTCAAATTATTTGAAGGGTATGATCAATGGGTTAAAATCAACAGCGCACTCTATAGGACTGAGTCTCCAGCATTCAACTGGAAAGAAACTCAAACTAGAGCTGACGGACTATGCATAGAAAAACAGCTCTACTGCCTCCATCAGAAAGAATCTGACTCTGGAGGTGAAAAGGCGAGACTCCTAGTCACAAAAATCAACGAATTTAGATCTCAAATTCCTCCCGATGTCTCAAGTGGCCTAAAATGTAAAAATGTCAAAAGCTTGGGTTTCAGCGAGGACCAACCCCAATATACTCTTGGTAATTTGTGTTCTAACACGGCCAGGTAGATAGTAATCCAATTACATAGTTTAAATAATTTTAAGTCATATTTCCGAGTCGACTCCATAAAAAGAAAAAAAGAAGTAGACCATTATCCCTTACTATTACCGACATCTAAGATGTGGGTAATAGTAAGGTGCAATGCTCTTCTTTTTCATTCCACATTTTAGTATCTGCAATAAGTTTTTCATCTGATAAATTTTGTAGTGACAAAACGACCTCCCAATTAGAAGTAACATACCATTTTGTTCGCATTTATTAAATAAAAAGATAGGATTTACTTTCAATTAAAAAGATTGAAAGCAGGTACAGAAAGCGCTTTGAATCGTTCATAAACTAAGCCTGCTTCCCTGAAATTCACAAAAGATCACAAACTTTCAAACAACCACCAGACTAGATATCCCCTTTTCCATAAAAGAATTTGCTACCACAAAAACTAAACCCAGCTAGAACTGAACATCAATACAAAGCCAATCTGCTTAAAAATCTCCGCCTTGATAGAAGGCGCTTTCCTCACTTCAAAAAAATACCAAACTCCCTAGTGCCGCGAACACCACTTGTAGCGAAGCTACCCTCACAGCCAAATTTCTGAGCACCAGCTAAATAAAAATCACTTACACTTTTTTGTCTAATCTCGCACTGTTAGTGGGTTCACAAATTTTGTTTTCTGACTTTCCCCCAACCCAGCTTAAAGTGTAGTTAGGTGCTCGGTTTTATTGAAGTCCGTTTCGCTCAAGTAAACAGGATTTTTTTAATACAATGGCCCAAACAGCCGATGAATTGGCGGGGTAAGATGATTAAGATAGTAATGAAAATTAACATTATAATGATTTTGGTAATGGTTTTTACGGCCTGCTTACCATCGTCACCTTCTAAGGGACGAAAAAAAATCATTGAAGAGGATGCATCTACTGCGGCCAGCCCTACCGACTTTTCAGATACCACAAGTGATCAAGACGAGCTTTATTGGTATTCAAACGCCACTTACAGTGAAGCCGAAATTACTATTAACCAAGACATAAAAACTGAGATTTACCTAAAGGGTACAAGGATCCACAACTACCTAAAGGTAAACTCCAATGATTTAAAAACCTATTGTGTGGTGTCTACCTACAGTTTGACTGACCCTTCTAAAAAAGAACAGTACAGAATACGTGCTGTGCCCGTGGCATTTAACAATATTGATACTGGCATTTTAGAGTATGCATTACGACTCGATGTTCACGATGACACGGTTAATAGTGCAGCCTGTACCGGCGATACGACTTCGCTTTTAGATAATGTTACCTCCATTGATGATGCCACAGATGTTGCTTTCAAGCCTTCAGATGTATGTACTGACTGTTCGGGAATTCTCACAAGTGACAGTGTGATTATTTACAACACCACATCAAATGCTATGAGCGACTCATCGATAATTGAGACTACATCGCTTGATTTTAGTGAGCTTACTTTAAAAATTGATATTTTAAACTCTTCAACTAACACAGGCGGAACTTGTACAAATTCTGAGTGTCAGGCGCAAGGTTATAATTGCTGTGTTAATGGCCAGTGTGTCAATGATGGCGATGAAAAGCCAGGAAGCACAACCCATACAGACTATACCCAGTCTCAAACTGATATCGCTATAAACGCTGCCAATTTCATTTTATACCCTGAAATTTACTATGTTTGTGGAAGCGGGACCTATGCAACACCGACAGCGACTACTCCGCCAGATGTAGATGCCACAAGTGCTGCTTACCAAAGTGGTCTTATTGAGCAATACCAATGTCTCAATGAATCGGCCCAAGCGGCTCCCACTCCATTTTGCGGAATTGCTACCTACACTCCAAGTTATTCTGAAACCGTTACTGATATAAAATATGTTTGTGGCTGTGACGCTACTCCGACGGCATCTTACCCTGATGACCCGGCGACAGCATGTCCTGACTATTTATTGAAAGTCACTCTCAATGATGGAACTGTGATCAAGGACAGAGTTCTCAGCTCTTCAGAAATTGCTTACGCTGCAACTGTTGAGTGCTATGTCCCAGATACTGGTGCCGATCCTACTCCTTTTCAAAACCTAGAGCTTGCGGTTAATAATAGGCGCGCACCGGCCAGAATGTTTTTAGATGATGGTACACCTGTGGCGGATATTGCTGACTACTACGAAACTCCAGTAGTGGCAGAAGGTACTCCTTTTATGTACCTAGATGAAAATAATAAAACTCTGCCTGACGGTACAACTTTTAATATGAACTCTATTACTGGCCAGTTTGATGTTAACTTAACTCAAGCGCTCCCAGCAATTCTAATCAATGTTGACTACGATGCCATGTACACCATCGCCGCCATCGACGGCTATTCCACTCCATGCCTTACTTGTGCAAGAGACTCGTGGTTTTCAGCTTTCACGGCCTATCCTGAATCTCAAATGGGTGGAGGTCTTCAAGCGGTTGGAAATTCCACTGAAAGAGATGGTTGGGGAGACAATATAAATTACGGAAACTATGAAGATACAGTTTTTGGCCGCGCATGTTGGCTTCCTCCAACAATGATTCCTTTTAGTCACAACCCTCACGCCACAAGTGTTCAAACCCAAAGACAAGATAGAAAACAAACCCAGGCCGCTTTTTGGATAAATGGCTACCAAAGAGATTGGTGGGGATTTAATAAAAATGCACTGCTGGGATCTTTTGATGGCTCTACTTGGTTTGCCATTGGAAAAGGAAGAAGAGTTAGAGCGACTTCAAGTAAATTGTGGCTTGCCATCAACACCCCCTACTCTGATCTAGCAGAGCCTACTGATATCACAGTACAAGTCCTTGCTGACGATGCACTCAACACTGTGTCGGAATACGATTATGATCCAGATTTAACCTATAATCATCCTGAGCAAAACTCTGCGGGAACTTGTCAGCAGTATCATATGTGTAATGTGGACTCAGACTGTATTACTAAACTTGGCTGGGAATATTTCTGCGCCGATGTCAGTAAATATAAAACTCTTTGGCCTGATTATGATTCGAGTGCTGATGAAGATGTTAATGATTCAAAAACTTTTTCTATCGGACAAATTCTCAAGCAACAATCGATTGTGGGTGGTACAAATTATAGGTGTGTCTACAGAGGATCAGGAGCTCCTTGTAAGATTGACTACACCACTGATTCTAATGGAACCGCTAATGCTGGTAGTGAAAGAGATAGAAAGGCCTGGTCATGTGCTCCTAACTTTCACTGTGAAGATGTAGACAATTCAACTTTCAATAGAAGCATCAACAGAGAAAAAGATGCGCTCAATACTATATTATTTGGACAACAGGCCCCAGTACTGGGAAGACCTGCAATGTATGTGGCCGATGCCTACTCACTTCCCACAGAAGTTGTGACAAATATGAAGGCCAATGCCACTCCTGCCGGGATTCCAGACACCAACCTTGGGATGTGCCGTCCTGGAAAAGATTTAACAGACGCCGACCAAAGAGTCGCTCATCAGTCTTCAGATTCTAGTGGACGTGCTGACTACATTTCTCAAATCGCTTCGTGTGATATAGATGCCAGTACAATCGCAACTAATATAGTCGGCACTGGAAACACTGGGAAGGCCAGAACCAGGGTGGCGAGTTGTCCACTGCTTGACAGTGATGGCAATTACTATTACCAAGACGATGACTACGATACTATGATGGCCTCATCTTCTATTAGGGAAACACTCCAAAATCAATCGAGAGCAAGAAATACATGTGCCTCTCAGGCCCAACACAAAACTACGAGCACCTCTGCCTTTGATTCTATTGAAGGCGACACTCTCAGTAATATTCTTGGCTCGGGCGGATCAATATTTGAGCCTTCCATGGTCAAAAACGCTTGTCTAAGAAGGGCCGGTTCAGTATGTCACACGAACCTAGACTGCTACCCCAACAAACTTCACTCTGAAATTGCGGAGACAAAATCCTACCAAGACTATTTTGGCGGCAATGAGGGCGAAAGAAAATTCTTTGAAGAATATCTTGTATGTGGACAGGCACAAACTCCGCCCTACTACACAAGTGATGACTACTTTGATTACGACATTACAAAAAATAAATGCTGTAGAGAAGTTGGAAATTCCATCACTCTTTTCACAGAAGGGGCCTCTGATTCTGCCAGTCTTGAGACTGATAAACTCAGTGACTTAGATGCCAATGCAGACAATCGCTACTCAAGATACACCACCTACCTAGGGGCCAAAGCCTACCCTTCCCCTACTCCAAGTTTGAGTAACGCTGACTATAACTGGCCAAAAACAACGGCCGGTTCAGTGACTGAAACATCTCTCAACCAGTGGAAAGTTATTTCTGATACGGCAAAGAGAACATGTTGTGGTGGCGGATGGGTAAGAAAATTTTCTGATGGCGGACATGATTGGAGCAAGACTGATCGAGTGCGCTATAGTGTTTCTGATTTTCAGTGTCTTAATTACAATAATACAATTGCCATTGCCAAACCATCGGCAGTTCCTTCTCAGGCATATGACCGCTCTAGAGACGCTCTTTGCTATGACCCTCTGGTTGGTTGTATTCAGCCTGAATTTCTGGGAGTGTCTGACACAAGTATTATGGGTCCTGCTGATAATGCCTCCGAAACACTTACTATTAGCAATTGGGTAAACCCTAGTTCTGGAGAGTTTAATTTTATCACTGACAATGCTCCTCACTATTTACTATCAGCAGAAGCTGACAATGCAACCTATCTTTCTGTTGAAGTAGATAGCCTCGATGGCGTAGTAGATATTGTACCAACCGGAACTGATCGCCATGCTCTAAAAATGTGGATTCCATCATTTGTTAATGGATGCGATGCCATAGATGAGGTAGGAATTTCAGTAAAAGTCTATGACAACTCAAACAGCTATAATTCATCAATTGGTACATGGGTAGCTGCTGGCGTTTGGGGAACGGCAGAGGGAGGTGGAAACCAGGTTGGAATTTTTTGCTTTGATGATTCAGATGCAAGGGCCACCGATATATCTGACCCCGCGGATTGTCCCGATCCGGGCTCAAATGATAGCGCCACAGTTTGCTACGATTTTGAAACAAGCACTGATACAGGCAGCACAAACGGCAAAATGATTATGAAGATAAGAACGGCTTCCCCAGTTGGAGGAACAGAGAGATATTACACTGAATTCACATTTGATAAACCAGGAACAACCACATGGCCCTATGATTACTCACCAGGCCCTCTTGCTACTGATTTGCCTGCTATCAATATCGGGATGACACCAGGCTATCCTGTCTACTACTTACTTAAATTTGGAAAATTTGAATTAAAGGGAATACCTCAAATTGTTTATGAACCACTTTATTGTAACTCTGATAAAGAGCAGATGGTTCCAGGGTTATTTAAGTCACCTGGCGGTTCTGCCATCACCACAAGAACTGTTTACGAAAACGATGCCTTTGTGGAACAAATTACTAATGACGATATCTACAAATTTCCAGTGGCCTCAAGTGATAGTGCTAATCCATCAAGTTTTATGCCAGGAGGAGCCCCAGGAACAGATGCATATGTTAATTTGCAAGATATGATTGCTACAGATACCGTCTTTTCTGAATATGAATTTTTATGTTGTATGAATTTAGGGGAGACAACAGCTGATCCTAATAATTGCTGTTCAGCTCATGGAGTAGATGACGGTACCGGCGTCTATACTTGTAAACTTCCAAATTATACCGACCTTAGCGTTTATTTTAATAGATATGTTTCGGGAGACGGAGAAGGTAGTGAGCAGCCGGGCGGTGGACTTGAAGAAGATGATTTTGATCCACTGACAGGCGAGCCTAAAATTTATGAACAAAAAGATACAGACTCGGATGGAACTATTGTTACCAGAACAGATGAGGCCTTTAACAAGCTGATTGCACTTGGTGAAGAATACTGTGAATCGGGTACTGTTCAAACGGGCGGTGCCTTTGGAAGTTATGATGGGGAGCCCTTTCCTTCAAGTACTTTCCAAATAACAGAAAATCCGCGTTATTCGATTGTGGACTCTCCGCTTGATTATCAAGCGCCTACAGGCTCTGATGAGACTCGTGGGTATGGGGTGTTTAGTAGTGGCGCTAGGTGGAATCATCACATTTATTGTGCGCCATAGAGTTTATCAAATATGTAGCAGATAACGCATCTGCTCGGTAAATCCAAAAGTTATTTACTAAAACATGGAAATATGAGACTTGTGGGCCATGAAATTATTGATTTTACTGGCCACGATTTTTGGGTTTCAAGCAATGCCTCCGGCGCAGGCCAAAACTGGTTGTCTCAATATTCCTACATGTAATTTGCTAGCAGATCTTCTCCCCAGTAAAGAAGGCACTGAGCTTTTAATTAATTACACAGGGGACCCACACAATTTTCGGCCAACCATTGAAGACAGCAAACGAATAATTGATTATTCCTCCATTGTTCTTGGGCCTGTGGGCCTAGAGAGTTGGCATCAAGAGTTGGGGACAAAAAGAGCTGGAAAGAAGACGCTTAAACTCAGTATTGAGGGCCTAAAAAGTGAATTTAATAGTGCTAACACTCATGCGCTCTCTCACTATTGGCTCTACCCCGATATTCACTGCAAAATTAGAAAATCCATGGCCAAGTATTTTGAATTGGATGAAGCTAGCTGCCCCTTTCGCTCTCAGATGGATAGGTTACTCAAGCTTAAATCTAAGAAATTCCCACTTATTGTTATCACTCACTCAGCGCTGGAACCATTATTTGAATTTTTAGATGCTAAATATGTTGCTCTTAAAAGCTCTCATCATTTCGACCACTTAAATCCTGAGCTTTTGAAAATAATCCACAAAAATAGCAAAGGTGGTAAAAAAATGGTTTGGATTATTGAAAAAGAAATTAGACACCCCCCTAAAATTGTCAAAAACTATAAAAAGCAGCATCATCTTACTCTGAAACTGAATATTCGAGGTGAATTCGGTGGAAAACCTGGTGCAGTAGTTGATCAACTTCTCAATTTTTTGGAGGCCATATAAAAGACTCTATTGAATTAAAAAATATTTGTTTTGGATATGATCCAAAGAATCCAACGATCCAAAATATTAGCTTTTCTATCCAAAGTGGCCAAACACTAGGCGTGGTTGGACCCAATGGTGGAGGAAAAAGCACTCTTTTAAAAATCATCGCAGGTTTACTGAGGCCCAACTCGGGTGAAATTTTCTTAAATGGGAAGCTTGTAGAAAAAAACCATGAACTCAGAAATCTCGTGGGATTTGTCCCACAAGTAGGTGTCATCAACCAAACCATGCCTATTAGTATTTTAGAATTTTTGGAACTTGAGCGAAAACTTAATGGTGCCAGTGACTTTACTCCCATTATGAAGCGACTGGGTCTTGATCACATAAAAGACCGAACACTCCGAACTCTTTCCGGAGGAGAGAAGCAAAGAGTGCTGCTAGCAAGAGCATTAGTGCGAAACCCTAAAATTTTAATCTTGGATGAACCCGCCACTGGTCTTGATTCAACCGGACAAGACCAGCTTCTAGGAATTGTTAGAGATCTCCAAAAAGAGTCTGAAGGCATTTTAATTATTGTTGATCACAATCTTGGGCAAGTGATAAAAATGGCCGACAAGCTCATTTGCCTAAATAAAAGTTTTCACTGGCACGATTACAAGAAAAACCTATCTAAAGAAGTACTCACTAAGGCCTATCACTGCGAATTTGAGCACCTTTTAATTCACGAAAACGATGGCGCTCTTTTAGAGCATCACTTTTGTGATGGAAATCACCAACACGAGGAAGACAGTTGAGTTTAGTATTAGACTTCTTTGAATATGATTTTCTGATTAGGGCCATGATAGGAGTGGTCATGCTCTCTATTGTCTGCGGTATTTTGAGTCCCATTGTCGTTGCTAAGAAGTATGCCTTTATGGCCCCTGCCATCTCCCACTCTACTATACTGGGGGTTGCCCTGACCCTTTTGTGCCTACCGTTTTCACATACTATCAGTTTATTTTTAGGAACTCTGGGCTTTACTTGCATATTTGTCTATTTTTTGGCGCGCGCTTCTCACAAAGGACCACTTCCCTCAGACTCACTGATTGGAATCTTTTTATCTACTACTATGGCCCTAGGTCTAATCATCCACTACAAATACATTGGCGGAACCAGTGATCTGTTCTCACTTTTGTTTGGAAATATTCTTCTTTTAGATAATTTTGATTTATTGGTGCTCTTTTTCTTATTTTTAATGTGTCTAATACTTGTTGTGCGCTCACTTGATCGTTGGATTTACTTTTCTTTTGACCCACAAGGGGCCAAGTTATCTGGTGTTCGAACGAAACTTTACCACTACGGCCTCTTCTTTTTGCTGACATGCCTAATTGTGGGCGCCGTCAAAATTTCCGGAACAATTCTTGTAAGCTCACTATTAATTTTGCCAGGAACCTTTGCCTATAAATTCTCTAAAAATATGTCCTCTGTCTTTAAATACTCGGTTATTTTTGCAGTGTTAAGTGGAATATTAGGACTTTTCTTTGCCAATAGCTTTGGATGGCCTCCGGCCCCTGCGCTTGCTTTAACTCAATTTCTTCTTTTTTTACCTTTTGGCCTTATTCCAAATAAAAACTAGCTTGAAACTTAGGATAATTCGCCATTTTTAGAAAATTTTCGCCAATTTTTGCAAGGTATACTCCAGTAATCAAAGTTTTGAATGTGTTGATGCCATCAAATTGGACAAAAGATTACTTAAAAGTCTTGGCCACGTGATTAATAACTTCATTAAAGCAGCACAATAAAGCTGGTATTTCTTTTTTTACAGTCACTTTAGTCTTCTAATTGCTTTTGACTTTCACTATAAATAGGTTCAACACTTTCTTAGAGACGCTTATTTCCTACTCTAATGGATTTTGTACCTATTATTGACCTAGGGGGACCCCTTAATAATTTTAAAGGTTAGGTTACCATTTATGATACTGACAAATAGCTAGGTCAAAATCTGTCCCCAATTTTGTTCGATTAATCTGTAGAGGCCATAAATTGAATTAAATTTTAATTCCACCAAAGAAATGTCCTATAGCTACTTATGAAAACCTACAAAAGTACCAGGTCTTCCCTATTAATTTTGAAGAAAAAGAAAATAATGAATTCATAAACGGCCACGAGGTAAAAAAAAAATCATTTTTTCTAAAATATTTGCTTTATTGGGGAGTTTTTGAAAAAAACATAATCAATTTCAGATTTTAAACTCTTTTTTTATCAAAAAATATCATGTGTAACTACATGAAATACCTATGATTCATATGGTTTTTCATAAGTTTTTTAAACTCCTTCTTTTGGTATATTTTTTCTGGTTTTTTTATCTATTTACTTCACAATCATCTCTAAATTTGATCGCTAAAATGAACTCATCTGCAAAATTTGTAAAAGTTTTGTGGAATAACTTCCAAATCTTTGTGTATTTGCCCTTTAATGCGTTTATTTTTTTTACATTTTTGTTTTTTTGTATCAATTATGGTCAATTATTGATTTTTTTTTTGATTTTTTTTAGTGTATTCCAAATTTTATAAAAAATTTAATCACCATTTTGTTTTTTTAAAATCGTTCTTATCTTTTTAAAAAAGCGCATCCCCCCTTACTACAGGGGCATTCAATCATTACTATTATTCTGTAGAATAAAATATTTCAAAAAACAGGATATTTTTTTCAAATTTAGATTTTTTGAAAAATGTAATCGATTTTTTTTCTTCTTAATCAAAAAAAGTAGGCAAAGTTAAACAATTTTTTATTTCTGTCGAAAGTGAGTTACAATTAACGCATATAACTTTTAAGCCAATAACCCGCAAGGAGAATTTCATGGCAGCTAAGAAAAAAGCAACAAAGAAAAAAGCTACAAAGAAAAAAGCTACAAAGAAGAAAGTAGCAAAGAAAAAGGCCACTAGAAAGAAGGCTAAGAAAAAAGTAGCAAAGAAGAAAGCTACTAAGAAGAAAGCTAAGAAAAAAGTAGCAAAGAAAAAAGCTACTAAGAAAAAAGCAGCTAAAAAGAAGTAAATTTATTTACTTTATAGAATCAGGGTCAGCGCTAAGCTGACCCTTTTTTTTTGCACTAATCTAGTAAATACCAACAAATCCTTATGAATTTATTTAGTCATTAGGAAATCTTAAGAATTTCGAATAAAATACCCGATAAGAAATTTGCGAGGAAATTGATGATTAAATTTAAGTACGCTTTCAAGCTTCCAGAAAGTGGTGAAAAACCATTCACCTACACAATCGATATCGATGAAGATGAAATCACTCTTATTGATAACGATCCAACAGGGCCTGAATGGACTAAGCTTGAAAATTATAAATGCCAAAACTGCCCTTTAAAAGTCGAAGAAAATGAATTTTGTCCTGTGGCCAAAAATCTCTTCAACACTGTGGAATATTTTAAAAATGCTCCTAGCTTTGAAAAGGCTGAAGTCTACGTTGAAACTCCAGAGAGGACTTATTATAAAAACACATCTCTCCAGGACGGACTTTTTTCAATTTTTGGCGTAATTATGGCCACCAGTGGTTGCCCTCCATTAGATTTTTTAAGACCCATGGCCAGATTCCATCTCCCCTTTTCGACTCTTGAAGAAACAATGATTCGCTCGAGCTCTATGAAGAAGTTGAAAAAGTAAATGAAGGTATTTTGGAAAGAATAAGATCTCTTGCCAAAGGAGACGCTGATAAAAATGCCATTGTTATTTTAAATACTCTGGCGCAAATGATGAATATTGAGCTTAGATCAAATCTAGAGACAATTCGTCCATTTTTTAAAGATAGATCCAAATAAAAAAGGCAGAGTCAAAAGACTCTGCCATAAAATCAAATCAATGTTTTCGAAGAAGTACTGGTATCAGTATTATTATGAACAACCTGTAGTGGCCCCACAGCTGTCACATTTTAAACAAGAACCATTTCGTACAAGAGTCAAAGATCCACACTCAGGGCATGGGTCTCCCACATATCCTTTGAGTTGAGCTACCTCACGCTTTTTTTGCTCAATTACCATGGCCGAATTTCTCTCCATGGAGAAAACCTTTTGTGTTTCCACGCTAACTTGTCCATCAGGATGTTGGACTTCTTTACTCTCATTAAAACTTAAAAGAGGAGTCTCTTCCTCAGTCTCACCTTGAACTGCATCTGGCTTGAGATCTTCCGGCTTAACATGGACCAGGTCATAGCGACCTAGGTAGTTGCAGGCCAAATCTCTGAAGATATAGTCAATGACTGAAGTCGCCATTTTTATATTGTCATGTCCGAGGACTATGCCATTGGGCTCAAAACGAGTAAATGTAAAGGCCTCTACGAATTCCTCTAGTGGTACTCCATACTGAAGGCCTATGGAAATAGCAATGGAGAAGCAGTTCATTAAGGAACGATAAGCGGCCCCTTCTTTATGCATATCAATAAAGATTTCACCAACTCTACCATCAACATATTCGCCTGTTCTAAGATAAAGCTTATGCCCTCCGACCGAAGCCTTTTGAGTATAACCTTTCCTAAGATTAGGCAGGGACTCTCTTCTGGATACTTCTTTATAAATAATTTTTTCAACAACTTTTTCAACGATCTTCTCAGAGACAGTGATGATTTTTTCATTTTGAGACATTTCCTCAAAATCAAATAAACACAAATCATCAAAAGCAGCAGCATTGAGAGGTTGTGAAAGTTTTGAGCCATCTCTATAGA
This sequence comes from Bacteriovoracaceae bacterium, assembly GCA_018649885.1. Taxonomy (GTDB): domain Bacteria; phylum Bdellovibrionota; class Bacteriovoracia; order Bacteriovoracales; family Bacteriovoracaceae; genus JABIHA01. The sequence continues at coordinate 4,834 of JABIHA010000001.1, read as the reverse complement.
TTGCATTGGCCTTCGTGCCAAGGCTCCATGAAAGACGGTAAGCCTCATCAATATCTGAAATAGTCGCTGATGCAGACATATTTATTGTTTTTGAGATAGCACCCGACAAATATGGTTGGGCAGCTGCCATCATCTTAATGTGGGCACCGGGAGAAATAACTCTGGTCCCATATTTTCCACATTTTGAAGCACAATCAAATACGTCGAGATCACAGTCTTTTAGATGAGGAGCCCCTTCAAGAGTCATAGTCCCACAAACGGTGTCTCCTGCTTTGACAATTTCCTCTTTTGTGAATCCCAATTCACCGAGAACGCTCAACTCAGGAGAGTTGATTTGCTCTTCACTTAGACCTAATTTGTCTCTTAAAAAATCTTCTCCAACTGTGTAGCGCCCAAAAGCAAATGATAGATCAAAGGCCTGATCAAGAGAATTTTCAATCTTCTCGATCATGGAATCACTCAGACCTTTTTCAGTAAGAGATTTTCTATTGATTGCTGGAGTGCCAGTGAGGGTCCCAGTTCCAACTGCGTATTGAATAATTTCATCAATTTGCTTTTTCTTATAGCCTAAATTCTTAAGAGCTAGAGGTACACTTTGATTAATGATTTTAAAGTATCCACCACCGGCAAGCTTTTTAAACTTTACAAGAGAAAAATCGGGCTCAATTCCAGTAGTATCACAATCCATCACAAGACCGATGGTGCCTGTAGGTGCAATAACACTTACTTGAGCATTTCTAAAACCATTTTTCTCTCCAAGCTCATAGGCACGGTCCCAACTGTCCAGTGCTCTTTTGGCCATTTCTTTAGAAACAAGCTTTTGATTCAAAGGAACTGGTCTTACAGTCAGGCCCTCGTATTCAGAATCATCAGCACCATGAGCTGCTCTTCTGTGATTTCGTATCACTTTAAGCATGTGCTCCTTATTTTTTTCGTATCCATCAAATGCGCCTAACTCACCGGCCATTTCAGCTGAAGTTTCGTAGGCAACGCCACCCATAATTGATGTAATGGCAGCACAAATATTTCGACCTTCATCTGAATCATAAGGGATCCCCATAATCATTAGAAGAGCACCAATATTGGCATAACCAATACCCAAGGTTCTAAACTTGTAGCTTAACTCCGCAATTTCCTCAGATGGAAATTGGGCCATTAAAACTGAAATTTCAAGAGTCATTGTCCACAAGCGACAAGCATGCTCGAACTCTTCGAGCTTAAACTCACACTTTTCTTTGTCGTAAAATTTAACAAGATTTAGTGAGGCGAGATTACAAGCAGTATTATCGAGGAACATATATTCTGAGCACGGATTTGAAGCATTGATTCTTCCGTCTTCTGGACAGGTATGCCACTCATTAATAGTGTCATCAAACTGAACTCCCGGATCAGCACATTGCCAAGCCGAGTCAGTGATATCACCCCAAAGTTTTTTGGCCTTAATGGTTTTTAGTGTTGTCCCATTGGTTCTAGCTTTTAGTGGCCAATCCCCGTCTTTATCGAGGGCATCAAAGAAACGATTGGGAACTCGAACTGAATTATTGGAGTTTTGGCCAGAAACAGTAGCGTAGGCCTCTGAATTCCAGTCAGTATCGTAAACTTCAAACTCAATATGATCGATTCCCTGCTTTGCAAGATCTACAACTCTACCAATATAGTTTGTAGGAACTTTATCTTTATAGGCCATAGATATGGCCTTCTTAAGTAAAGGGTTTTTCTTGGCCTCAAATCGACCTTCATCACTGCTAGCATTAATAGCATCCATAATAGCGTCAAGACGCTCTTTACAGATTTTTGAACCAGTTACAAGAGCTGCTACCTTTCTCTCTTCTTTAACTTTCCAAGAAACGAAATCTTCAATATCAGGATGATCAAGGTCGAGACAAATCATTTTAGCAGCACGTCTTGTAGTGCCGCCTGATTTGATGGCCCCTGCTGCCCTGTCACCAATCTTGAGAAAGCTCATAAGACCTGAAGAAAGTCCGCCTCCTGATAATGATTCTCCAACACCTCTAATTTGAGAGAAATTAGTGCCAGTTCCAGATCCATATTTAAATAACCTGGCCTCACGAGTCCACAGGTCCATAATTCCACCGTTATTGACTAGGTCGTCACTAACATTTTGGATAAAACAGGCGTGGGGCTGAGGTCTTTCATAAGCGGATGTGGATTTTTTTAACTTCCCTGTTAGAGGGTCAACATATGAGTGCCCCTGGGCCGAACCTTGGATCCCATAAGCAAAAGACATTCCAGTATTAAACCACTGAGGGGAGTTTGGTGCTGCCATTTGATCGGCCAACATATAGCGCATTTCGTCGTAATAGGCTTTATGATCCTCTTCACTATTGAAATAGCCGAATTTTTGTCCCCAATGAGCCCAGCAACCTGCCAAGCGATGAACAACTTGCCTTGCGTCAGTTTCTGGCCCAAGTACAGCCTTATTATTTTCATCGAGAATATTCCTGCCCTTATCATCAGTTTGAGGAACTCCCGTTTTTCTAAAATACTTTTGAGCAATAATGTCAGTGGCAACTTGTGACCAACTGCGTGGTACGGTGACTTCCATGGCGTTACTAGAGCGCCCGTCAGTACTTCTCACCATGCTCGTTCTTTTTACAAATTCTAGCTCGCCAAAAACGGACTTTCCTTTCTTGGTAAATCGTCTCTTAATCTTCACAGTAATTCTCCTTAATCCCTGAAAAGCTGGGTGTACGAATCCGCATAAGACCTTGAAAGCCTTAGCAATACACCTAATAAATTAGTGTTAAACTTTGATGTGAAAAGAAGCCGTGGCCAGCTTTTTTCCGTGACAAATTTTGTTTACATTTTTATTAAAAGCCCTTTTTTCTTCAGAGTCAACACAATATCTAGTTTTTTTAGGGGTCATTTTTTTGACCAGGACCCTATATATAGTTAACTGTGAAGCGGGCTGCTTGGCACCTTAGGTAGCTGAGTGACAGCTTAGTTTAAAGGTTATGATTCTTTAAAAGTTTTCTTTTTCTTGCCATTCTTTTTAATTTCAACATGCTTTTTTTGTTACGACTTGGCTTTTTAGCAGCACGTGATTTTTTTAACTTCTTCATAGATTCTCCAATAAACTCAGCTATTTTTTAAGGGCCAGAGTCTCCCACTCCAGAGGGAAAATGTCCATAGAGTTGTGATAAAATTAAGTGGTGTAAACATTGAAAAAAGCAGGTCTAGATGAGTCAAGCTACCAAAATTTCAAACCCCTGGGACAACATTGCCACAAATTACGACAGTGAGATCATCTCCCCCCTACTCCACGCCACCCATAATCCACTGTGGGGCGATATAAATAAAATCAAAGCGAAAGCGACTAAGACAGTGGCAGACCTAGGGGCCGGCACTGGCAATCTGATGCCCTATCTGCTTCCCAAGTTTAAAAAGATCTATGCCATCGATGCAGGGGCAAAAATGGTGGAACTCATGAAAGAAAAGAGAAGCAGGCTTAAAAGCGCCGAAAAAAGCAAAGTCAAAATCTATAAAAAGAAGCTTGAGAACCTAAAAGGCCTTGAAAATAGCTTTGATTTGGCCATCTCCATAAATTCTTTATTAATGCCCGAATATAAAAATATCAAAAAATCCCTGCTCCAAATTAAAAATTCCTTAAGAAAAGGAGGAAGATTTATTCTTGTAGTCCCCTCAATGGAGGCCATATCCCAGGCCTATAGATGGATTTATGAAAGAGAATTAAAGCTGTGTGGAAAGAGGGCCAAAGCCATTACACTCGCCAATAAAAACATTGAGTTTGAAAGGATTCACTTTGGCCTTGGTGAGTATGATACCAGTGATATGATACAAAAATACTTTAGCAGATTTGAGATTGAGACCCTCCTAGCAGAAACTGGGTTCACCGTAAAAAGCTATGACAGAGTGGTCTATGATGGTGAAATCACATTTCTCTATAATGACCCTAAACCTAAATCACCGAATATGTGGGACCACTACTTAAACTGTTCAGTCCAATAAAATTTATTGGTAATTTAAGGTCTAAATGCCAATCCAAATAGGCGGTTTCCTAAAGTACATATAGTTAGCGAATATCAGCTACCCAATTAACACCATGAATTTGTATTCATTTACCTATTTTTTTCAAACAATTTCTTGATCGTAATCAGTGTGATCACTAAGATAGAAAAATTATTTGATGGGTAAGATTTTTTAAGCAGGAAAGATTTGGTTTTGTAGTTGTACGTTTTAGATCTCGTGTACGTAAGTTGAAAGCAAGACCAAAGGTAACCGGACAACAAGAGACCACAGGGGGTAAAGTGGGAGCTCTTCAGGTAGCGGTGACTAACTCATTTCAAGGTAAGAGTAAAAGAGCACTTTTTGAAGGCGGGGGCCTTCTTAACCTGAACCCATTTTTTTCGGTCTTTGTAGTCGCCATTAGGGAGGCGATACATGGGAACCTTTACAAAAGTACTAACAAATCTTTTTGCACTAAGTTTCATGGTAGTAGTACTCACATCTTGTAATCAAGATGGATTCTACGAAAAACCTGGAGTTGATCAGCTTAGTGAACTTGACAGTGATGAGCTTGCAGATTTAGAGGACTCAATTGACGGGCCATCTGATTTCGCATCAGACGACCCAGATGCAGGTCTCGCAATTGACGATGCTGACGACTCTGACAATCCAGACGACGGACAAGTTATTGATAACGGAGGTACTGATGATGGTGGCCTGGTTGTTGATAATGGTGACGATGACGGCGACGACTCTAACAATCCTGATGATGGCCAAGTTGTAGACAATGGTGATGGAGACGACGACGACGGCGACTCTAACAATCCTGATGATGGCCAAGTTGTAG
>JABIHA010000132.1 GCA_018649885.1 Bacteriovoracaceae bacterium | reverse complement strand
ATTCCACATTTTAGTGTCTGCTATAAGTCTTTCATCTGATAAATTTTGTAGTGACAAAGCTACCTCCCAAGTGAAAGTAACATACCATTTTGATCACGTTTATAAAATAAAAAGATTTAAATTTATCCCTTTAGAAAATCTCCAAAGTCAGTACAGGAGGCGATCTCAACCAACTAAAAATAACCAACCCTCTCAACAAAACTCAAAGAAAAATAAATATCCACAGACTATCAAACTTTCTCCTCCATAAAAGAATTGCTACCACCAAAAATAAACCTAAGTCCAAGTGATACATCAATAAAAGGCCCCACTTTTTAAAAATCTGCGTTTTGATAGGAGCCCCACCGCCTTACTTACTAAAGCTCACAAAATTTCCGTGGGCGTGCAAAACCACTGTGCTGATGAATCAAACCTCTCAAAAAAAATCAAACACAGAACGCTTATAAAAGCTTTTGCTACCACCAAAAACCATTCCAGCTAGAGCGAGACATCAATAAAAGATCACACCTTTTAAAAATCTCCGCCTTGTCTGCGAGACCCCGATAGAAGCCCTAGGGCGTGCAACTCCACTTCACCAAAGGGTCAAACCTCTCAATGAAAACTCGAAAAAACAAAACTGACACAGACTACCGTAATCACTTATTAATAATACAAATACAGACCCTCAAAATCCCCTAGAGACGTGCCTAAAGAAAACCCTTAACAGGTACCACTTACAGCTGCCCCTCCCCAGCATGTCCTACTTTCAAAGCCCCCATAAACTTTATTTACTCCAAACTTAACCTCTTAAAAGCTAAATTTGTCTGCTCAAAAACCCGAAAATCTGAAGGAATGGTAAAAATGGAGAGCAAAATGAGCGGTGATAGACATTTTATGGGTAGACATAGTTTTTTAATTTACCCCAAATTTCAGCTAACAGTTCTGGCCATTTTTTCAGTTACAATAACGTCTTTATGCGGTTTTATATATTTTCAGATTTGGTCTAGCTTTAATAATCTGGCGCAACTTGGAAGCAAGGTAAATCTACCAATTGATCATCCTTATTTTGACTTTTTAGCTCTAGAAAAGGCCAATCTGATGGGGTTTATTTTAATAGGAATGTTTTTGGGGTTGGGCCTTTCAATCCTTGCAACTCTTTTAATAACTCATAGAATGGCAGGTCCAATAAAGAGGCTTGTGACTTATTTTATTGCTATAAAAAATGGTGGGGATATTAACCCAGTATTCTTCAGAAAGAATGATTACTTTAGCGACCTTCCTAGCGAGATCAACCAGGCCATGGAAAAATTGCAAAGCAGTGAAGACACCAAGAAATCTGCATAAACTAACCTCTAAACATTTTTCCAGCTAGTTTTACACGCCTCATGTGCTCAATTATTTTTAAATAATATTTGTTTTATTTTGGCCATTTTGCCAATAACTATGGCCAGTTTCATCTCCCAAAATTCAACCACCTAGAGCAAAATTTGGCCTATATATAAATGAGTCAAATAATAGAACTAATAAGTCGATAAAGTGAGTGCGAGGATTTTAAGTGGTACGTTTTCTGAGTGTTTTCATTTTACTATTGAGTTTTAGCGTCAAAGCGACCATTCGTGTTTCCTCGTTTTATGCATCCAAAGAACTTGCAACAAGACTTGTTCAGCAATTCAATACCTATTGTCAAAATCCTGAAGGATACACCATAGAATTTACCATGGAGGGAGATTTTAATTGTGCAAGGCCTTCAGTGGAGCTGGCACAAAAAGTAGCAACATCTATATCTGGCTACAGTCGTCACTCAAGAGAAATGTGGTACGGCCTTTGGGCGACACTTCCTCCAGCACTCAATGAGAGTGTGGCAGCTAATTGCAATAGAGATGGACTGATGAAAGATGAGCTACTTCAATCAGGATTCTATGATTGTTATAAATCGGCCATTGAGTCTTACTCAGGAAGTGATTTAAATACTGAACAGGCCATAGGCTTTCTTGATGAGTGGAATACAGCAACAAATCTAGAGGGTGCTTTTCGCTATGGCTGCCAAAAAATTATTGAAGCAATTCCCAACGACCCACCCAAAGATTTTGGGGAAATGTGGGAGGCCTCACGTTGTGAAAATACAATCCCTTGGAATGAGCAAGGATCAAACCCAGAATCAGCGGCCAGAAAAGCGGTGAGATTTGGCATTGGCAGTGAAGGTGGTCAATCAGATTCAGAAGGGTTGATTGCGCCAGGACTTGCAAGTGGCCCAGATGGAGAGCAAGGTTCGGGGAACGTGGAAGATGCCCTCTACGATCTCAGCGATAGCTTTGCTGCCAATTTGCCAGGGCTAGGGGAGCGCATTGGCTGTCCCTACTGGCTCAACAAAGAATATTGTGGCAGTAGTACAGCTTTTGATATTAGTCGCATGCGAGTCACAGATGCTATGAGTCTGTTCCGGGCAGAAAGCGGTCTCAAATTAATTACCCCACAAATTGAACGAGTTGATATTCCGGATATTACCCTGGGTGCTCAAAAACTTAGCGAGTACCATGCGTTAGTGGATGGCATCTACGATCGTTACATGATCACTCCAGAAGACAATGAACCTCTTTGTACTTACTATACATTACCAGAGTGCTTTAATCGAAAAGTCAGTGAACATGTTGGAAAACTTGTCATTGAAAAATATACTGAACTGGCCCACCTTGTAGACCCAGCTTCTGCGCCAGGAAAGCTGCAGGCATTTAGAGACCTCTTAGCAGATGATGAAAATTATAACTGCTTTTCTAGCTTGCCTGGTTACCTCGATGAAATGAGCGCTGCTATTCCCAGTGATGACCCTGAAAAATTGCAAGAGCTTTCTGATGAGTACAATAGTAATGCTGTGTGGGGAGCAAAATGCGCTGAGGTGATCGCTGTTCGAGTTAAAGAGATTGCCAGACAGCTTTCAAAAGATGTGAGCTTATACGATAAGCTGGCCGACCACAGAAAGCACATGACAGATGCCTCAGCTGCCTACGAAGAAGAGTCCTATCTTTCGGCCGCTTACCATGCGGCCAATGTTCCTATTGATTATGTGGTGGGAAATCTTCCACTTTTTAGAAATGCTATCTTACCAGACACTGATGCCTGGAAAGATGAATCCCAAAGGCCGTGTTCATATTTCAAAATGAATAATTTAACGGGCGAGCCCATGATCAGCGCTGCCGAGGCCTATGGAACTACCGGGATTACTTTTCAGCGCGAACAGACGCAGAAAGAGAGATTTTATTACTGCCGAGAGCTTCATCGTGAGTACGGCGATCTTATATCCGAGCTTGGTCAAATCTACGGTCAATACCCAGCACTGGGTATGGGCGGATCGGGAGATGATAGGGCGACGAAGAAAATCGCAGAACAAGGAGAAACTCCTCAGGGAATACTCGATTATTCTCGCGATCAAAACCGTTATTCAAGAACTGAATTAAAAGACCCAGCTTACAATGGTGAGTTTGGTGCACCTTTAAGTAGTTGCATGTCCAAGGCACGAAAAGACCCTAATGATGTGGACTCAAAACTACAGAAAGCTCCACGCGAGGCCATTGTTGAGTTGGAGCGAGTGAACGAAACTCAGCTGCAAGAAAAACTAGATGGTTTTAAAGACCAAATTAAAGATATGTGTGAAGGCCCTTGGGACTACGCCAGAAAAGCGATTCGAGATAAATCTGTCATGGATAGTTTCTATGATTGCGATCGAAAGAGCATGAGTCAACTCTTTGATGGCCTTGAAGTTCCTCGCGATGAAATGCCACAAAAAACAACACCCTTAGAGTGCGGAAAAAGACGAGATATGTCGCCTCTAGCATGTCGTTTATCAAACGGCCTGACTGATACAGAAAATTTTAAAACGGGCGCGATGATCGGACTCCAAATTGGAATGGATGTACTCTTTTTCGCCGTTCCCGATGTAACAGGAGTTTCAAAAAGTTTTGCCACCGTTGCTGCCAGTGCCCTTATCGGTGCAGGTATTGGCGGAGGAATAGGGGTGGCCTTAGCTCCCTCTGAGCAAGACGTTGTTAGAGATGGCAACTATACAAGGACTAGTTTTTTACTCGGCCATGGAGTCACCCCAGAGCAGCTGGTAGCTGCTGATGCCAAAACTAAAAAAGCACAAACCTTTTGGGGAAATCCCAAACTGGAAGCAGGGCTTGCGGCGGCAGCCGAGGGTATGGTTTTTGGAGTTCTGGGTAGTGGACGATTACCGGGAGCTAGACAGCACTTTAACTCAGGACCTCTACACTTAACGGGAAGCCAGCTCGATGAGTTGATTGACGGATTTAAGCGTCACGCCAGAGAAGGGGCCTTTGAACTACCAGATGGCACAACGGCTTCGCGCCTAACCGATGAAGCTCAAGTGGCAATGCAACTTCTTGATGAAAATATTGCTTTCAGAAGACCTGACATTAATCCTAAAGACATTCCCAATTTAAGCTTTGATGATAAATTGCGACTGCTTGCTGGAGAACTCCCAGACGGAGTCAGACTTCGCACCTACGAGCCTGATGTCAGACCTCTTAGAGACGCCTTTATCCGCGATGCCGATGCCATCGGCGATGGCCTTGAGGGAAGAAGAGAAGCACTCCAGGCCGACGGCGGAAAACCAAGACCCACTAGCTTAGATGATAAAGGTGTGGCCGTTCAAAGAGATCTGCGAGCGGGCAATAAAAAATACGGGGCAACCGCTGAGATGGCGCTTTCAACATTAGATGATGTTGAAGAATTTGGTAAATATCACCAACGCTTTTACGATGAGGCCCTCGACTACTGGATAACAAAAGATCCTAATGCACTGGCCACACTTCAAAGCACTGGACAAATCCCAGAGCCTTATTTCAGGCAAATGATGCAACTGAAGCTTGAGAGAAACCTAGGGCCAGAACTAACTTATAAATTAAACGGCTACTCACCAGAAGAGCTACTTCAAATTGCTTACATGGCCGAAAAAGTGGGTCCCAGCTTTAGAACTATGATGAGCACCTTCTACACAATAGAGATCCTGCTCATCTGAGCAATGCTGACAATATTACACCTTACATAGAACGCATGGTGAATATTTCCGACCCTGATGATTTTCTCGCCTCCTATGCAGTTCAGGGAAGAAGACAAGTTGAAGTCTCTGCTGAAGTTGTCCCTGAAGGGAAAGTTGAAGTAGAGACAGTGGCCCGGCCAGAGCAAGTTGTTGATAGAAGCCCCAGACGAACAAGAAGAAGAGGTGATGACGGTCTTGCTGAAGTTCATCATGGCGATACCGTCGGAGATGTCTTAGCTGACGTCCAAAGCTCTGGAATTGATACTCCCGTTTTTATGAGAGTTATCCCAGGAGAGACGGCCCCAAGAAGTGGACGAACTATAAGCGGAGAACAGCTTACAAGTTCTAGAGAACGACTTTCAACGGCTGCAGATGGTAGTGACCCAGTTGCCACAAGGGCCGCAGAGCTAAGTTTAATAGATGAAACAAGTATTCATCTTGAACAAAATGGTGTCGCCCATGAGATCTTTTTTATTGGGACCCCGGCAGATGGACAATTAGGTATACGAATTATCCCAGACAACTCAACACCTCTTGGAAAGTTTGCCAAAAAAAATGAGAGAAGATATGGCATTGACTCTGTCTACCGCCCTGGACATTTGGCCGAAAGCGGAGCCGGAGGAGGTCACATTGCGGGCGAAAGCATTATCCTTTCTGACGACGCTATGGATGCTCTAAGGCATACTGCCCATATCGAAGGACATGAATCTCTTCATGCTAAAACCTTTTCTGAGTTAACTGACGGTGTGCCAGCACCTTGGTACGGCAGCGCTCAGGTTCGCTCCGGAGGTGGTCTAGGTGGAGGGGCCTATTCTCAATATTTATCTTTCGATGAAATGCGAAGTTATGGATTTAACCTCGATGTTCAGCTATCTCAAATGAGCAGCCGGGCCAGAAAAGGCAAATACACTCGGGGTCGATTCGACTTTGATGGAGATTTGGAATTTCTTGAACAGGTCATGGGTCAGCAAAAAAATATGTCAGGCACTTCAGAAGAGCTGATCGCTAGAGCAATCGAAACAGTAAGAACCAATGGTGGCTTTAGTTACCTTGATAGCAAAAAAACAGGTATTAGGTATGCAGTGATCGATGTCACAATGCCCGATGGTACTGTGGTAAGAATTAAAGAGCCAATGCTTAGTAAGAGTCATGGCCCTGCAGAAGTGATGGAAGGCCTTAGTTGGAAGCTAGCATATGCTAAGCAACAAAAAGCAGTCTCAGAGTTCGGGCTCGAAAAACTAGAATTAATCAAGGCGGAAACTGACCCAGTAAAAAAACAAAAAATGATCCGGGCACTCAAAGAATCGATCCATGGAACTCCGGCGCCAGACTCAAGCGCTGCCCCACTTAGAACTCACGCCGATTTCGAAAGCGCCTACGCAAAAGCTTTGGAAAGTAGAGGCAGCTCAAGGTCAAGTGGCAGAGACGGAGGTGGTGGACATCCAGAAACAGGAAGTGCTGAAGTTGCCACTGATGTAACACTGACAACTGGAGCAAGAAGAGTTGAAGATGGGGCCCAAGTAGCTGACTCCAGCATACCAGCTAGAAGAGATGTTGACACTCGCGTAACTGAAAGCAGCGTTCCTGAAACTGTCATCAGAACAGAAGTAGAAGCTGATGCTCGCTTATTAGATGAAACTGCACTTGATCGTAGAATAGTAAGTGTTGTAGATGAAACAACAGGCACGACTATGCCTGAAATCGCAACTTTTGATGATGGAACCAGGGCCATTCGAAAATGGAATGATCCGCAAGAAGAGGTCGCCGCATATATTCTTGACCGCGAGCTTGGTCTTGAAATGGTTCCTGCAACAATCATGAAAGTTGAAGACGGTATGCCCTATAGTTTACAACGTTGGGTAGAAGATGCCGATATGGCAAAAACTCGCTACGAGCATGCAATTGTAAGTGGTGTAGACCCAGCAAGCTTAGGCCTAGTACGTGGCAGTGCCAACCCTAACCTTAGGTTTTTTGACTTTCTAATTGGAAACTCTGATAGAAATTTAAAAAACTTTTTAATAAATCCAGATGGCACTCTCGTCGCTATTGATCACGGAGGTGCTTTTGGAAAAGCTGCTCGCAAAAGGGATGTTCCATCTCTGGATGAGTTGATTCCCGACAAAGCATTTTACGATAAAATAGTGGGTCTTGAAGAACAAAGATTGCGCTCTCTTTTAGGTGAGCACTTATCAGATGATCAAATTGAAGGAATCATAAAAAGACGGAAACTCATTGTTGAAGAAGTAGAAAGGTTTACCCAGCTAAATGGACACTCTCCATGGAAAACGGCGCCTAGTTCATCTGATGCTTCATCGGGAAGTCGTTCTCTTATTACTGGCGGTGATGATTTGGATTTGAATTCGGCTGCACCTCTATCAGACCCAGGGGGATCAGTAGTCACGAATGTTCCAGTACGGAGCCAAGTAGCTGGCGGGAGTTATCCAGAAACAAGATCCGCCACAACACAATACGATCAATATCAGTCCAGCGGCCAAACGACTTCTCGCGGAGAAAGAGTAGTTCTAACGAGTGTTAGTGCAAGGCCTGGATCGTATGACCCAGATCTTCGTTCAAGCTCTAGTTTGGCCGATGCTCAAAGCGAATTATTTCTAGCAAGTAGACAGGTTCGCAGGGGAAACACAGGTCCTGAGCAACTCGTCACCGTGCGAGACTCAAATCTTTCGGTAATAGATGCAACCAGTGATTATCTTCGGGCCAAAGGAGTTGATCACCAAGTGGTTATCGAAAATCATAGAGGACATGAGTCAGTAGGTGTTGTGATAACCCCAATTCGAGGATCACCTGCCGGTAGATTGGCCTTAAGGCTCAAGGAAAAATACGACCTAGACTTAATTTACCTTCCAGAAGTTAACGAGAAAATAGGGGCCAAAGGCTTTTTTTACAATGACAACTATATAGCAGTTTCTCACGGTTTTATGAAAAAAATCGATAAAGCAGGGCCAACAGAACTTCACGAAATCATCCATGCACAATCAATTTTTGAATTGAGACAAGGAAAAGATACTCCCTGGGGTGGGAAATTTAAGGTATCAGGTGAGGGCAAGTTAATAGGGAGTAACGGTTACGACAGTTATGTCTCAGTGGATGAAGTGCGAACTCATACCTTCCAGACCCGCTTAATGATTACAGACCTATTAGGCGATATCAAAAGGGGGGATTTGACTGCTGGCTCACCATCTATTGTTGGTAGGTCCAATGATATAAAGGTAAAACTAGATGTCCAGAGATCAGTTGCATCAAGTGTTGCCTACAATGGAAAACTTGTTCTCAAGGCAATCGAGGAAGGGGCCAAGTTTAGATATAAAATAGACCCACAAACTGGACTTCCCTCATATGTAGTCAATTTCAAACTTCCCGATGGGAGTAGTATTCAATATAGAGAGCTTTTACCTGCAGGTGCTCCCCATTCGCCTGAGATGGCCTTAGCAGGTATTAGGAAAAAAATATCTATTGCTGAGGAACAGATGATCATATCAGAAGAGGCCTTGGCAGTTGCCGATACATTGACGGGAGTATCTCCGGAGGCCAGACATCGTGGACTTAAATCATTAAGAGAAATCTTGAGAAAAAGACCATTGCCTGGAGATTCAGGGCACATTGAATTGTCAAAATCAGACTTTCGCGCTCTTGTTCGCCACGAAGGAGAGATGGCAGAGCAAACGTTGGAAGGTGCTACTAGACCGACACTGGCCGCCGCTAAAAGAGCAGCTGATTCACGGGTAAGTGCTAGAAGTGCAGCAGCTAGTTCAGGGGACTCCCCGCGAAGCTCAGACGTAGATGAAACCTGGAGAGATCCAGAAGAAATAGAGACGGCCCAGGAACCAGCTACAACAGAACTAGATGAATCCGATGCAGTGACTTTAAGAGGGGGAGATGAGGCTGACGCCGTAACAGTAACAGATGTAAATGATGGGGCTGAAGGGATAACTAGGCGTGAAGTAGATGAAGCTAGTGGTGGTGATCATACTTCCTCTAGCGACTCTGGCGCTGCAGTAGTGCTTGTAAGGGATCGCGCTTCAAATGATGTGGTCGACATTCCTATTACTTCAATACCAGCTCCTGTTCAATTATCAACTGGCAGGAGGGCCGAACGGGCACTGAGTAGGGGGACAATCGCTGATGCAAGCCCACTAAACACAGGTGTTTCTCGCACAGATAGAGTGGTGATGAGCGATGGAACTCAGGCCATTAAAAAAACTGACTTAGGTAGCAGGGAGGCCCAAAGAGAAGTGGCGGCCTATGAATTTAGCGAAATAGTAGGGCTTGAGTTAGTGCCTCCCACAGTATTAAAAAAAGAAGGGGCGGGTGCATACTCATTGCAGACTTGGGTTGAAGACGGAAGAACTGCAAAACAGTGGCGAGACTATATACGGGCCGGAAACACTGAAGGCCTTCCTGTTAAAGAGGCCGACTTAGTGAAACGAAGTGTTGACCCCAACCTCCGATTTTTTGATCAAATCATCGGCAATCGTGATCGTCATATCCGAAATTATATGTACAGACCCGATGGAACCATTGTGGCGATTGACAATGCTCGCTCCTTTATGGCCGGAAGAGCAAGGCCCATGCCAAATATTTCTACCAAAAAAGGGATGCAAGATTTTATAAGTATGATTCCTTCCGCGGAAGTTTATCAAAAATTTACAAGCGCATCAGAGGACTCTTTAAAAAGAAAATTGGGAGGTCATCTAGGAGAAACAGAGCTGGCCGAATTTCTACAAAGACGCCGTGAGTTTATAGAAAGCGCAACAGCTATTGAACAAAGAGCAGGTAAGCCTATTTGGGCCTTACAGCAAACAGACGTGGATTATTTGGTTAGGATGGCCGACTAGTTAATGCCAATCTACCTTCCATAAAAAACCGAAACATCATCATCATCATGATTGGGAACCGCAATATCAGGCTTTCCGTTGCCATCAAAATCTCCAATACTCAAATTCATTGGCTTTGTTCCCACCTGCAGTTTCTTTCTCGGCCTAAAAGTGCCTTTACCATCTGAGAGGAAAATCGAAAGCGAACCATCATTGTAATCAGATACTACAATATCAATGACTCCATCTCCATTTAGGTCACCCATCTTAGGACCAATTGGACAATCTCCTGCAACAAAATCAGTTTTTGTGCCGAAAGTGAGATCTCCATTTCCTGGAAATAAAGAGATATTGCTCGCCCCACAATTTGCAATTACTAGATCTACCTTTCCATCGCCATTAAAGTCTCCAAACTCAACACCGCCAGGCTGAGAATTAGTAGCGATTGTTGTCTGCGCTAAAAAGGTTCCATCTCCAACACCCTTTCTAATGGAAACGGTGTCTGCACTTCGATTTGTAGTGACTGCGTCTTTATTGCCATCTCCGTCGAGATCCACCATGACAACGTCTGTGGGATCAACTCCCATGGCGTATAAAACTGGCGCTGCAAAACCTCCCAGTCCATCGCCTAGCCTTACTGTGATGCCATTTGAGGTATTGTCTGCTGTTACTACGTCCATATTGGCGTCACCATCAATATAATCACAAAAAATAGAATTGGGATCCGTATTCATGGCATAGGCCACATCAGCTCCGAAAGTCATGGCACCAGCACCTGCCCTTAATCTAATATCGTTAGAAGTTGCAGCGGCCACGGCCATATCAGGGTCTCCACCAGCATTAAAATTGGCAGCACAAATATCTTTGGGACCTAGGTTCATGGCATAATCAGTCTTGTTACCAAACATATTTTTTGCTGTCATAGGAACTACTGAAACATTATCACTTCCTTGATTGGCAACTAATAATTCAAGATCACCATCTTGGTCAAGGTCTGATGATGCTACTGACCAAGGAGAGGTCCCCACACCGACGGTAGGGGCCTGGCTAAAAGTTCCGCTTCCATTGTTGTAATGAAAATCAATATAGAAGCTATTTTTGTGGGTCAGCATCACATCGTGGTCAGCGTCACCATCCACATCACTTAACAAAATAAATTGTGGGAGGACGGCCGTTTCTCTCTTAACGGGAAAGCTAAATACTCTTGCACCTGTCCCAAAATAAATGACAAAAGCGCTTTCCATCTCCAAGGCCACTAAAAAATCCATTTTGCCATCTTGATCCAAGTCAACAACACTCATCCCCATAGGCTTGTTGCCAACAGTAATACTTTCTACGGCTCCAAAAGCTCCACCTCCAGTCCCATATCTGACAGTGACATCGTTACTCACCTGGTTTGAGTTGATGATATCTACAAGGCCGTCTGAATCTATGTCTTTGGCCACTACTTGAACTGGTGAGGTACCCATGGGGTAGCTTGTCAGACCCCCAAATGCACCCGCCCCATTTCCAAATCTAACACTTACGCTGTTGTCAGTACTATCGGCTGTTACAACATCAATATCTCCATCTGCATTTAGATCCACTAACTCTAGGCTTACACTACCTCCACCCATAATATAATCGACCTTAGCGGCAAATGTACCATTGCCATTGTTAATAAAGACTGAGATAGAACCAACTGTTTCGTTGGCGGTGACTAAATCTAAAAAGGCATCACCATCTAGAAGTGCTGATCTCACCCATGCCGGTTTTTGACCAGTGCCGTAATTAACTGGTGCACCAAAAGTATCATCCCCTGCACCAATATTTACTGAAATAGTATCTGAATCAGCATTAGATGTTACCGTATCAAGATTTCCATTGTTATCCACATCAATCATGATGATAGATGAACCACCTGAACCAACATCGTAGCCATTATAACTTGGGCTATAATGTCCTTTTCCATTGGGATCTCTTCTATGAATTTTGGTCAAATTCCTAATTGAGTACATCATTTCTAGATCACCGTTATTATCAACGTCGCCGAGAGCAAGATGTGAAGGGTAGCCAGTTGAGTTATTGGGCAGCCTATATCCGTGAAGGTATTCCCATGAATCTAAGGCCATCGCCGTGGCAGTGGCAGCAGCATCAGCGGTTGGAACTGCTGCAGCGGCGCTCCCCCCACAGCTTCCGCCAAGGGACAAGGCACACTTAATTTTTTCATCGTCATTTTTGAGAGTAGGCATGCACGCCTGAGTGATAATAAAGATCATCATCATCAGCGGAAATTGAAATTTCCAACGCATTTTCAAGTTTAGTTATTCCTGGTTTAACCCATTAATATATAAGTATTTTAACACTCATAAAGAAGGCCTCCAAAATAACAACAATAGATTTTTTTTGGAGCTGCAAGCATTCAATAAAACAGACTTGTGAATTAAATAGATTTCCTAACATGAGACTATTTCGAGGCAACTTAAGGTAGTTAAATTTAATCTGTTTTGAGAGTTGGGTAACTAACTGATTCTTCAATAAGCCAATCACTGGAAAAGTCCCAGTCTATAAAAGTCGATTCTGCCTTAAGCTCACTGTCTGACTTGGCCTCTCCCAGATCTTCAGGGGCTTCAATGGCAATAGGGTTGCAGTTGTTTTCAGTCAGGCAGCTAGTGTCCAAGTAGTAACTTGAGTCAACTGAGGCCTCTTCAGTATTGGACCCAACTAGGCCTCCAACATTAGACTCGGGATTTCCTGAAACAATTCCGGTAGAGTATGAATTATTTATTTCATCATCAGCAGAGACAATCAACCCCACAAGCCCACCTACATTTGTACTACCATTTACAGACCCAGTGGCGTAGCAATTATTTATTTCAGAGTCACGAGCTGTATTTCTGTAGCCATGATTTCCTATAAGACCGCCAACACTTGATGATCCATTAGTCTCTACGAGTCCTGTGGCATATGAGTTACTGACCTCTGTTCCGTGATAGATGGCGCCAACAAGGCCTCCAATATATCCTCTTTGGTCATTGTTGTGATCAATATCCATTGTGGAGTAACTGTTATGGATCTCTGCATCGACTGTAAAGCCTACTAAACCTCCGGCGAGTGAGCCTTTGGCGGTGAGTGTTCCCGCAGAATATGAGTCATTGATTTCACTGTATTCTAATCTCCCAATAAGTCCTGCAATTTGAGAACCCCAACTACTAATACTGACATCACTATTTGAGCTAGAATTAGATATTTCACTGTAATCGAGAACTCTACCAACAAGTCCGCCCGTATATGATGATTTTGAACTAACAGGACCGCTATTGTGAACATTACTCACATCAGTATTGTAGATTCTGCCAGCAAGGGAGCCTACATAATAGTATCCACTATGTTGTTGCTCAATAAAGTTTTTAAGTTTTAGATTTTTGATTGTAGCTGAGTGTACCACTTTAAAAAATCCTAAATCTGAACCTTTTTCATCTAACAGTAATGAAGATATCTCAAAGTCTCCACCATCAAATGTGCCTGAAAAAGGTGAAGATTCACTTCCAAGTCCGCTCCAACGTATACATCTGTTAGAGTTATCAATGTCGGAAGTAAGCTTATAATGAGCAGTAAGGTTTAGACTTATGCCAGCTAATTTTTCAACACTATCAATCAAATAGGGTGACTCACTAGTGCCAGATCCAGAGTAGTCGGTATCAGGCACAACGGTTTCACTTCCAAATAAACACTTTAATCGACTCATATGCGGAAATTCTCCATCATCGTAAAATTTCCAGCTCCCACCACCGTTAAAATTCCAACCTGTATATGTCTCTTGCAGTTTTAATTGGGCCTCTGATTTACTTGTACCGTAAACGGCCGTGCAGTTATCATCTGTGTCACATGCATCATCGAGATAAAACGTATCTTCTATTGATGGAGTTGACTTGTTGTAGCCGACAATAGCGTGAGTATCTCTATCTCCCGATGCCATTCCCAAAAAGGACAATCTCTCTACTGTTGCCTCCGATGCATCACTGTAAAATCCACCAAAAAGACCACCTACATATTGTGTTCCTTGAACATCACTAGACGAGCTACTGTCAATTACTGTATTAGAGTGCCTAACATATCCAACGAGTCCTCCAAGGTACTTGTACCCTTTTACCGTTCCTGAGCTGTAACTATTTTGGATCACCGCTGAGGCCCCGTATAATCTTCCCACTAGGCCTCCACCTTGTGTGGAAGAAGATAAATTATTCGATATCACGTTACCTGTACTTATTGAATTTTTGATTTTCCCGTAGGCCATTATTCCAATCAAACCACCGATATGCCTACCATCAGAGATAACAGGGGATGAAGAATATATATGTTGAAGAGTGGCCGAAGATGTATAACCTGCAAACCCTCCGGTGTAGAGATAGCTAGAAGTGACATTGCCTAACGAATAAGAAAACCTCATTGTTGAGCTTTGTAAATGGCCAACAAGGCCTCCTACAGTTTGGTAACCCTCTACGTCTACATAGCTTATGAGGCGATTAAAAGTACTAGAACTATAGCAGTGACCAATTAACCCGCCAATTTTGGAGTGACCAGAGCCACCAAAGCCTGTGACCTTGCCTGTGGCGTAAACTCCCTCGAGACTTACGCCCCCATATATTTTTCCGGCGAGGGCGCCTACGTAAGTATTGCCTTCTACCATACTTCCAATAAGACCCAAGTTTTGAATAAATCCACTATAACCTCCCGAAGAAGGGTAAATATAGGCAAATAGACCTCTATAATCACCACCAACATCACTATTGATCATGCCACGAATGACTTTATTGTTGCCGAATAAATTTCCTTTGAATGGCCCTGATATAGATCCTATTGGAGAAAAATCTTTGCAAGTTAAATCAATATCGTTATTTAAAATATAACTTTTTGATAGAAAGGTTGCACTCGATCCAATTCCTGCCAATTGCTCAGCAGAAGAAATTTGGTAAGGACTATCATATGTTCCCATCCCGCCATCAAAGCTTGTGGATGGGGTGATGGCCTCAAGCTCTGAGCAATAATTGATTTTATATTCTGCCTGAGAAGTCTTTCCGCCCTTAATAGCTGTAAGTGTAAGAATGTTAGCGCCAGCATTCAAAGTTTCAGGGGTAAGTTCAAAATACCCCTCACTACAATTATTTTCTAGGATCGAATCAGTGGTATTGAATGTGGCATTAAAAGACTCGAGCCCATCACTACAAAGACCCCTTATGGTCTGATCATTTTGCAGTGTAGACAGATGATAGCTTGAGGCCCCAAAACTTTTTGTAGTGAATTCTACTGTAAAGGCGCTTGCAAGCTCAGCTCCTGCAAGAGACATAACTCCCGCATTTAGAGTCAGAGTATAATCAGTCGATTTTTCCAGTGGTATGGCCGGCTCAATGACAAGATTTTTTGATGAATTTGTAAGCGTTGTTGTAACCGGAATAATTTGTTGAAAGCTATCGCCAACAAGGCTTAAAGAGCTATGGGTCAAACTGCTTTCATCTAAGCTATCTGAAAAATAAAGAGTTATTTTAGTTGTGGTATCTACGCTTTCTAAATCAGCTCCAAGACTTGTATTCGTGACTAAAAAATTGACTGCAGTTGGAGTTGATTCAACGGCAACGTCTTCGGCATTTTGGTCAGTACCAAAAATATCACCGAGTGTGCTTTCGCTTCCACCGAACTGACAACTCGCCAGTACAGTCAAAACAAATATTATAAGTAGACCCCTAGCCATCATCAATCTTCCATTTTAATATTTGTACTATTTTATCGGATATTCACTGAATTAGTTGACTTAAAAGCTAAGTCTCCAATATATGGAATCATATCAAGAGTGGGAGTGCCATGAAATGTGGGCATTTTGCCCTATAAAAAATGGCTCAACAAATGGCCCTTTTTAAGTATTTAATTATTTAGTAAACAAATCAGTCCATCTATATTTTAAAGGAAAGTTTTTGAGGAGGCTTATTTATGATGTTAAGGAGCTTGGTGGATACTGTACACGGTGTTAATTAATTTAGTGGAATTTAGTTGTGGGAAATATTGTTCTCGGTGCTTTAGAGTGCTTTTTACTTTTTAGCAAGGTGAGATCTTTAAGCAAATTAGTTTTTTATTGATGGCCAGCACTAGCTGGGTTTGATTACCGTGGAGCCTGTTTCTATAGAAAGGTGGTTATGGTTGCTTGGTGGAATTGCTTTGGAAGAGGCTGGTCACGGCGCTAGAAAATTCCTCTATGGGAAAGGGGCGTATGTGGTTTTGGTGGTATTAATAGGCTTTGATGAGAGTTTAGTGTTTTATGGGTGCTATTCGCGAAGCCGCACCTTACGGTTTGCTTCTCTTAGTGTGTTCCACTCAGCTTCAAAACTACCCAGTGGGTAGTTCCGTCGCAGGCGGTGTTTGGAATTTTGTGATCTTTTGTGAATTTGGTGGAGCTGTATAGCGCTTCCTAGATTGGGAATTAAACTTTTCGTTTGAGGTAAAGTTTTTTCTTTTTATTTAATTAACACGACTAAAATGGTATGTTACGTCTGCCTGGGAGGTCACTTTGTCGCTACGAAATTTATCAGATGAAATGTTAATTGCAGACACTAAAATGTGGAATGAAAAAGAGGAGCATTGTACTCGTCAATTCTTAAGACATATTAATGAAGTTAATAGAAGAAGACTTTTCTGTGATGATCAGACAGGATCTCTATTTAAATATATTCGTAAGAATTTTAATAAAAGTGATAGCGAAACGAGTCGAAGGGTTTTGGCGGCAAAGACACTAAGACATGTACCAAATGCTGATAAAGCACTGGCAAAAAAACAAGTGACACTTACAAATCTAGCAGAAGTTTCTGGTTTGGTTGGAAATATTAAAAGCAGCAAAAGAAAAAATGAAATTCTTGAGAGCATTAAAGGTAAAACTCAAATTCAGACCAGAGAGATGGTAGATAAAATAACGGGGAAAAAGCGTGCTACCAGATCTAAAAGCCATTCACACTCTGATGGAAGCTGTAGGATTCATCTCACCTTGGTGGGAGAAGCGGCAAAAGATTATTTGTTTGTTAAAGAGCAGCTATCAAACAAAGGACTTTATCGGCCGGAGGAAATTGTCGGGCACGCCATTAAAACGACAGCAGAATCAATCAGAAAAAGGATTATGGGTATTGGGTCCAGAAAATCAAAAGTGACCTCAAACTCAAGATATATTCCTGCTACTATCAAAAAGGTGGTGATAGCAAGATCTGGCAACAAATGTGAAAACTGTGGATCAAAATACAACCTACAATTTGACCACATTACTCCTTACGGCACAGGAGGAGAATCGGCGATTGGGAACGTGCGCCAGCTATGCTCAAATTGCAATACGAGAGCTGCTATTGTGGCATTTTCTCAGCAAAAGATGGATTTATTCATAAACCAGAGCTAGAAAAAGAAAACCGCACCTTCATTTTTCTATTACTCCCTAACCGCTCCCAGGCCCAAATGCATGTTCCATTAAACTCGCGATTAATCACCAAAATTCCAGGCAACCACCCGACAATCATAATCACTTTTTTGTAGAGGCATTTGCTACCACGGTAACTAAATCCAGCAATAGAGAGGCATCAATAAAAAAAATTAAATTTTAAAGATCTCTGCCTTGATAGAAGGCGCTCTCAATACTTGAAAAAACCACAAGTCTTCCTAGCGCCGTGAACAACAATTTCAATTTAGCTCTTAGTTCCAAAGACCTTATCCCAAAATGTATTGGTCACACCAAAATCTAGGTCATGGTTATTAAAGTGGTGCTTAAGGTGATGGCGTTTTAAAATTTTGAATAACTTATTTTGTGATGTTGAGTGATGAGTTGCATAGTGAACCATATCGTAAGCGATATATCCCAAAATAATTCCCGCAAAAAGCGCGGCCGTATTAGCACCGGCAAGTAGAAGAAGTGGCCAGTAGACAACTTGAGAAATAAGAATGCCTGCAACTGGAGGCATCACAAGTCTAGTTTTATCATTTGGATAATTGTGGTGAACCCCGTGAACAAAGAAGTTCATTTTTATTGACCAAGGTTTACTTTCATCAGCGTAATGGAAAAAAATTCTGTGAAGCCAGTATTCAAGTAGGGTCCAAATTGCCATTCCTGCAATCATTAAACTACCAGTCATCATAATTGATGTTTGAGAAATAAATAGGGCCTTATAGATGAAGTAGCAGATCACAGGAACCCAAACCGCAAGTACGTGATAAGGCGTTACGTGGGTAAAAGATTCTAAAAACTGGTTATCAAACATTTTGACGCTTTCATTTTGAGTGCTCATACAATCGAGCTGACGATTTTCGATGTAATTCATGTTTTTGACCTCGTTAGAGTTAGATTTTATCCTAAATATGTTGTAATTTTTCGTGCATGTTATTTATGACACGGAGCACATCCGGTTTCAACTCTCCCTTTAAAAGCTAGTAATATTTGCTCGATTTTTGGCCAAAATTGAGTATCTCTATTTACCTAAGTGTCTATTATTTCAACACCTAGGAAAATATCACAGAGATTTCTGGCCGTGAGATAAGTTCACGGTGATTACAAATCCTGAGAAATGAAAACTCGTTTGAATTATTTACTAGGTGCATCAATTATTTACTTTGGAACACTCCCTATTGGTATGCTGCGCAGCAATGAAAACATGAAATATGCAAAACGCATATCATTTAGGAGAATTATTATGAAAAGTCTTGGATTTTTATTACTAGCATTAACTATGTTTGCCGGTATTTCACTAGAAAGTGAAGCAGCTGGTGGGTGTGGAAAATACAAGCACAGAAATGCTAGAGGAAGATGTGTAAGAAACAAAAAAGTTGTAGTTGTTAGACCAGCTAGAAAAACATGTCGTGCCGGTTACCACAGAAACATTAACAACAGATGTGTAAGAAACAAAAAAGTAATCATCATTAAGAAAGGAAAGCGTTGTCCAAGAGGACAGTACTACAGTACTACTTATAAAAAATGTTTAGATAATACAGGTTGGTAAAACCAAAAGGCCCCTTTTGAAAAGGGGCCTTTTGTTTTAGGAAGGGGTCATAAATGAAGAAGACAAACTTATTAACAATATTTTTGATTTCTCTTATTGCCTGCACTGCGCTTGCCAGCAGTCCCTTTCAATCACCCATCCAAAGCAAATTAGGGAGAAACTATCCCTCGACCATAAACTTTGGACTTAAAATTCTTCTTAGGTCCAGATGCAAAAACTATTTTTCAGATCAAAAAGAAAAAAGAAAAGATTGTAAAAAAGCGGCGCGAGTGATGGTTAGATTACTTCAGTGTAAAAATCCTACATCAAGTGTTAAGTCGTCGTGCTTTTTTGACTCTCTTAATGAGTATGCAAACTCTGATGAGGCAACCGCTTTTTTAGAAAAGCTAAACTCACAAATAACTAGCAATAATAATACTGACGTTCTTGCCTTTGTTCGCGAGAATACAGCTGATGAATATAACACCCTTAGAGTCATGGCCGTTTTATTTCAAGATTTCTTTGGCACCAAACCTCCATCATTTATAGAGTATCTGGCCGTAAATGCACCAAGAGGTTTCACTGATCAAATGATCACTACTTTGACCACCGTTTATGGAAACAAAATCAATATTCTTCCTGACTCGGTAGACCCAGTGAATATGTATTACTATCACTTTTATGTTCCTGCATACCTTAGTTATTTGCTCCACCATGTGGGAGGATTTTCAAAAGAAATTTCTACTACCGTGGCCGCCAGCTTTAACCTGATTTACGAGGAAGAGCAGCACAAAGATAGAATGGTTATTCACGATTCAAAATCCAAACTTTTGGGTGCTTATATAAAGACTCTATTCAGTCACAGGCCCATTGAGAGCTTCGAGGCCAGTGCTGATGAGGAGAGTTTAAAAGATATCTATTTAGGTATCATGGGACCTGTGTGGGCCTTAGCACCAGAAAAAGTTATCAGCTATCCTCAATTTGTTGACCAATTTGCAACAGATCCTGTTAAGTTTATGCAAAATCTCTAATAAATCCCTCTAAACAAGTAATTCAAAAAATGTTTTAATAAGAGGATGGGAAAAATATCTTTTTTGTTTGTTGTGCTTTTTTATTCAACTGGGCTTTTGGCCCAACCCAACTCCGATGTCCTAAGGGCAAAAGAGCTATATCAGAGTGGTGCGTGGGAGAAGAGCTTAAGACTGTGGCAGAAAGTGGTTAGAAGAAATCCTAAGGTGTTCTCTCACCATTTTAATCTGGCACAAAACTATCTACAGCTAGAAAAGTATGGCCCTGCCATCAAACACTATAGAGTTGTGGCGGGAAGATCCAAAAACCTGGCCCCATTTGCTAAGTACTATATGGGAATGGCCTTCACAGGTCTTGGCAAAAGCGGCAGGGCGATGGAGCTCTTTGAAGAGTTGGTAGTGGATCCAAACACCCCCACAAACCTTTTAAAACGTGCAAAGGCCCAACTCAATATCGGTAGTCTTGACGACACAATGGAATTGGCCTTAAAGGCCTTTGACCGCGCTGAATACGAGGTAGCAGAGACTCACTTTGATTCACTCTTAAGTGAGGGGGATGATGATGACATCTTGTTTTTACTGGGCCTTTGCCTGCTGGCCCAAGGCAAAGAGCAAAAACTCTACCGCACAATCGATAAAATCCAAAGTGAGAAAATCAAAAGTGAGCTACTTAAAGAGGTAGAAGAACAAGAGGAACTTACAGACAGTTTTAACTTGGCGAAGTATCTAGGCCTTTCACTGTCTACAGCAATTGGAACTTCGGATAATACTTATCTCAGTGATGACAGCGTACGCTCAAAATCAAAGACTGAGTCCAAATCAAGCTTTAGCATGGATCTTCACCCACTAGCTGATACTATCTTAATACTCGATCCTCAGTTTGAAGTAAGTTTTAATAGCATCTTGGGTGATCCAGGCTCAGATGAGCTGTCTTTATATGGCGGTATGGAATTAGGTTACGGAGGAGACTCTTTTGAAATGACGGCCACTCCAAGCTACACTGATTCAAAAAATGGTGGCAATGACTATACCCATAGTTATGGTGGCACCCTAAAGCTAACCAGAATTTATGAAAAAGCAAATTTTGGGGTCAGCTACAATGACACCAGGCAAATTTCAGATCAAAGCAAGTACTTCTACCTTAAAGGAAATACCAACACCTACAAAGTATTTGGAGGAACATTTTCTAATCCTCACTACGTCAATCTTTCTATTAGGTATATTGATGAAAATTTACAAGACGACCCAAGTGATATCAACAGCTATAAAGGTCTGGGTCTTAATTTTGATTATAGATATGAAATTTCTTTTGATTGGAACTGGGGTTTTAATTTCGATCACCAAAGAAAGACTTACAATCGTGACTCATCCACTCGCTTTTTAAGAAGAGATGGTACCAATGTTTTTAAAACAAATTTGCTCTTTCAGGCCACAAGCTTTTTATCACTGGATTTAGAACTCTCTCACACCGCCAACAATTCTAATTTCACAAATAATGTAGATAACTACGACTATTCTCAAAATGCTGTATTTTTTGAGATAAAAGCGAGCTATTAATGACTCTCATAATACAACTGCTGATTACCTCACTGCTTAGCTTTGGCACCGCCCACTATCCTCTAGCAGACGGAGATAGTGGCTCCAAGCTTGATAGAAAGCTAGGCCTTAAAAGACCCTCCAGGGCCAATGTGCAAAGGCAAAAACGAAGAGAGACTTTTCGTAGTCACCAAGATTCGAGGTCAGGGGAAAGAGCAAAGAAAGCTACTTTTCTTCCTCGGAGAAAGAAAAAACGCCCAGAGTTTCTCAGAAGGCGAAGAAGGGCCAGAAGACCAATGCCTGGAAAAAGAAGAGTCAAATACGACTCAAAGAAAAGGTAGATCGAAGGTGGCCAAAAAGTTTAGAGATGAAATTAAATCGCCAAAGAGAATTGTGGTTAAAATCGGATCAAGCTGTCTGACCAAAGACGACGGAGGCCTTGATCGTTATAAATTTTCTCAAATTACTGGGGATTTAATTAAGCTTCAAAAAATGGGCCTTGAAATAGTTGTGATCTCCTCAGGAGCAATCCAGGTAGGTCGCGCCTATTTGCAAAAAATGGGCAAAGGAATTGAGCAGCTTCAAGCACTTTCGGCCATAGGCCAGCCTAAGCTCATAGAGTCCTATGTCCACGCCTTCGGTAAAAAGAAAATTCATTGCGGCCAAGTACTTTTAACCCACGACGATTTAAAAAATAGAACAAGATATTTCAACGCCAGAAACACTATTGAAGTATTACTGAAAAATGAAACCATCCCGATCCTCAATGAAAATGATTCAGTAAGTTTTGAAGAAATTGCCTTTGGAGACAATGACCAGCTGGCCGCCATGGTAGCAGAAATGGTGGGAGCTGAGCTGGTTGTGATTTTGAGTGACTCTGATGGTGTTTATCTCGACTATAGTAAACAAGGCCTTGGACCTGTTCCCATTATTAGTATCGATTACAAGTTTTCTCAAATTTCTTTTGGTAAAAAATCTCTTGCAGGCAGAGGTGGCATGCCCGGAAAAATTAAAGCTGTAAGGAAAATGACCCCTCTTGGTATTCCTTGCATTATAGCTAGTTTTAAGCACAAATCCCCAATTATGCGGGCCTTAACGAAAAGTGTGGGCACATACTTTGAGGCCATGAAAAGAAGCTCTAAAGAAAGAAGAAAGGGCTGGATAATCACCACTGAAAGATCTAAAGCGGTCATAAGAGTTGATGATGGTGCTAAGAATGCCATATTAAAGGGGGCTTCTGTTCTCCCCTCTGGCATAGTGGGAATTTACGGCACCTTCAAAAGAGGTGATAGCGTTGCTATTAAACACCATTCAAAAAAGATCGCCACCGGAATTTGCGAATATTCATCTAAAGAAATAGAGAAGATAAAAGGTGTCTCTTCTGATAAGATCATCTCTATCTTAGGGTTTTGCCCGGCCAAAGTCGTTATCCACCGAAATAATTTGGTCGTGAGGAGTTAAAAAAAATGGATGCCATCACACTAGCTAAAAATGCCAAGCACGCTTTTATCTCCCTATCTAAGTCTAGTACCAAACAAAGGGTGAGTGCTTTAAATAAACTTGCCGATAACCTTGAAGCTAAATATGCCACAATTGTCCTAGCTAATATGAAGGATTTAGATGCGGCCAAAACCAATAAACTCTCAGGTGCCTTAACCGACCGTTTACTTTTAAATGAAAAACGAATCAGCTCCATGGCACAATCAGTAAGAGATATTGCTAAATCCGAAGAAGTTATTGGAGTCATAGAAAGCAGCCATACCCGCTCGGATGGATTGACCATAAGTAAAGAAAGAGTCCCCCTCGGTGTTATCACCATGATATTTGAAAGTAGGCCCAATGTCGTTACAGACTGTGCGGCCCTCTCCTTAAAGTCAGGGAACGCCATCATTTTAAAAGGCGGGAAAGAGGCTTACTACTCCAATGAAGTCTTGGGTGAAATCATTAAAGAGTCCTTTGACCAGTTTGTCCCAGAAAACTGTGTCCAAGTACTAAGCTCAAACGAAAGAGCACTTGTAGATGGCCTTCTCACCTGTAATGAATATGTGGATTTAATTATCCCAAGAGGCGGAGAAAAGCTCATTGATTACGTATATAAAACGGCCACAGTCGCTGTCATTGCCCATTTTAAAGGACTTTGTCACACCTATGTTCACAGTGATGCTGACAACCAAAAGGCCGTAGAGATTTGCCTCAATGCCAAAGTTCAAAGACCTGGGGTCTGCAATGCCATGGAGACACTGATCATCCACCGAGACAAAGTAGGAGAGTTCACCGACCAGCTTTTTTCTGATTACAGTGAAAATGGGGTTGAACTAAGAGCAGAAAAAGAGCTTGTTGATCGTTACTCGCAGATCAAAGCACTGGACGAAAATGACTTCGCCACAGAGTATTTAGACAAAATCCTTTCTATAAAACTGGTGGATTCACTAGAAGAGGCCATTTTGCATATTCAAAAATACGGCTCTCATCACAGCGAATGTATTCTCACCCAGGACAAACAGGTGGCCTCTGAGTTTAGAAAAAGAGTGGATGCCTCATTTATCGCCGTCAATGCCTCTACCAGGTTTAATGACGGGGGAGAGCTAGGCCTAGGAGCAGAGATAGGGATCTCTACTACTAAGTTTCACGCCTATGGACCAATGGGGGCGCGTGAGCTCACTACTACAAGGTTCTTTGTTGAAGGGGATGGCCATATTAGGGCCTAAAGGCAAACTTACATCAGGTGTTTCAAAAGTATTGAAACGAAAAGATGCGCATCGTGTCAATCGTTTTTTCAATCTCCTTTATTCTAGTGCCCACTTCTTTTATATTCCCACCAGACATATAAAAGGAGTCTTTCATGACAAAGAAATTTCTACTACTTACAACTCTTGCTTTTCTTGTTTTATCTGGCTGTCAGGTAAATATCAAAAAGCTTATCATTACAGGAAAAGTTGAATACGGAATAGCAGGCCATGGAGCTGACTTAGAAACTACTGGTCAATTGTGTTTTGGTCCTACACTGGCAGACAGTGTGTGTTTAGAAGGCATCAGTACTAATGACAATGGACGCTTTACTAGAATACTTGATAACGAAGTTCTTACTCTGGCACCCGGTTACGATTTTGAAGATCATAATTTTTACTTTGAGTACCAAGGTGAATTCTACCAAGCTGACGATGATCTCTATGAAGATAGTAGCGTATTTCCCGAAATGGATGGAACTATCTCAGGCACGGTAAAGCTTCAATTTACCATTAACCCTTTTAATGCTGTAGACGAATAATCTTTCATATGAGGGAGAGGGCCCATGGGCGTTCTCTCTCAATTTAAATTAACAATCAAATCCTATTTACCACCTATATTGACAGATAATCACCAGATAGATACCTGTGGGATACTTCTTTAACTTAAGGACTTTCCATGAAACTCGCTGTAATTTTGTTACTACTACCCACCTTTGTTTATGCTGGTAAGAAAGCATCAGTTGATTCAGTCTTTTGTGGTGAAAACCCATCAAACCCTATGATTTCAAATTACGTTGTGGTCTACCAAAAAGGTAATGTGCTTGAGTCGGGAAGTGAATACGTTGAGTTTGTTGTAAAAGAAATTTACTACAAAGAGCCTGTGGCCCATGACACCTATGAACTTAACAGTGTCTCATTTAAAAAAAATGAGAGCGGTAAATTTGAAATAGAAATGAAATCCAGTGAGCTAACACTATCTGTAAAAACTCAGCTTTCTGAAATGGGTGAGGGGGACTATCAATTAAAAGGATCTGTGGCCCACGCTGATTGGGAAGCTCCCGAACTAAATTGTTATATTACTGTTTTAGAAGACTAATTTGTTAAGCTGGTACCTATTTGATGTAAAAAGTATCACCCACGAATGCTACTGCTTTAAGCCACTTGGTTTGAGGATTTATACCTATTTCTTGGAATTAGCAAAAGGCTAAATGTCCCTCTTGTTCGACGTTTCAGTGCTCTAGGCTCAACCCTGAATTTGGAGTTCAGGGTTTCATTTT